>AXWR01000076.1 GCA_000482765.1 Meiothermus taiwanensis DSM 14542 | reverse complement strand
GCAGCTAACTCCTCTTGGCCTGTTTGCTTTGCAGAAAAGGGTAGCCGAGTAGAGGGGTGAGGGGCAACTGCGTAACTCCTATCCGGTATAAAAACCAGGCTAGTAGTAACGAGACGGGTCTACATAGCGAAAGCTACCGTCGCTGTCGATTACAATTACCCGGAACCACATCTGGTTGCTGGGGATTAGCACACCTCCTCCGGTAAAACCAATCACCTGGCCCTGGGCGACCCGTTGGCCTACCGAGACGCGGGGCTCGAGCACATTGACATACTGGGTGGCCATCTGGTCGGAGTGGCGAATGGTGAGGGTGTAGCCCAGATTGGCGATGAAAAGGCTATCAATCACCACACCGTCGGCGGCGGCTACGATGGGACTGGACGCTTCGCTTCCTTGAAGGGTTTGCCAGTCGTTGCCCTGGAATCCGTAGGGCTCGGCTACACGGCCACCGCGAACGGGGAATTGCAATGCTCCCACCACCTCACGCGGAACCGAGGGAAGTACCAGCGCAGCCTCCCGTTCCCGCTGGGCTTGTAGCTCCCGACGGCGGCGTTCCTCGGCCTCCCGACGGCGGCGCTCCTCCTCGGCGCGGCGGCGCTCTTCAGCGATGCGGCGTAGCTCGGCGGCAATACGACCTTGCAATACCTGCAGCTCGGCCCGTAGCTGAGCTTGGGCCTGCAGGGTTTCGCGCAGAATAATCTGCCGCCCGGCCTGCTGCCGCCGCAGGTTGGCGAGGGTGAGCTGTACCGTCTGTCGGTTCTGCGCCAGGGCAGTTATGCGCTGCTGCCGTTCGGCCCGGCGTTCGCTAAGGGTATTGACGAGCAGCTCGAGCCGCACCCGTTCTTCGTCTAGCTGCCGTACGGTGGTTTTGATGCGATCCATCAGGTCGGTCTGGTGCTGTCCTAACACCCCCACCCATCGGCTCCGTACCGATAAATCGGTGAAAGATTCGGCTCGCAAGAGAGGTAGATAGCGCCCGGCCCGCTCACGGTGCAGGCTCTGCAACAAGGCCGAAAGCCGCTCGCGGAGTCCCGCGAGCTCCTTTTGTAAGCTGGCTATACGGGCTTCGGCTTGCTGCTTTTGGCTTTCCAGCAGGGTGATCTGGCGGGTGAGTTCGGCACGTTCGCGCTCGAGGCGGGTCATCTCGGCCTCTAGACGCCGCAATTCCTGGATTTGCTGCTTGGTGGCTGCATCAAGGTTGGCTAGGTCGCGGTTGAGCTGTTCGATGCGCTGTTGTTGCAGCTGCAAAAGCCGCCGGTTTTGTTCAGCTTGCTGCTGCAGCTGGTTGAGGGTGGTTTGTCCCAGCGCCCAGGGTTGGAGAACTAGCAAAATACCTGCAAGCCACAAGACTGTGGCAATACCCCCAGCGCCATGGCGGAAGCACAGGGCCGCTGATCCGGTTGTTTGGGCTTGCCTCATAGATCGGTCTCCCGCAGGTGGGCCCGGCTGGCTAGGTAGGCCCCGGTGGCCCCCAGCAATACCGCCAGTACAAGCATGGCTAAGGCGGCACGAGCCAGGTCGCCATCGGCCAGCACGGGTACAAAGGGCAGTAGGTTTTGTAGGGCCTCTGCCAGAAAGCGATAGGAAACCGTCCCCAGCCCCAGCGCCACCAGGCCGGCGGCCAGGGTTAGAATCTACAAACCACCTTACCCAAATCAGGCACTGCAGTTATGTTTAGAGCATGAACCGCCGTGCTTACCCATCGGACGTCCGTGATGAGGA
>AXWR01000075.1 GCA_000482765.1 Meiothermus taiwanensis DSM 14542 | reverse complement strand
CGCAGAGGTTTTTTTCTTTGCGGGAATAGCTCAGTTGGTAGAGCACAACCTTGCCAAGGTTGGGGTCGCGGGTTCGAGTCCCGTTTCCCGCTCCAAATCACCATATCCCCCTGCTGGCATGGCAGGGGGTTTTGTTTTCAACACCCTAAAGGAGTTTGGCTTAGCGGGGATGATCCATATCAGGCAGATAAGTGCGCCAGGCCTCGGGCAGGTGGGGTAGGTCGGCCACCAGCAGCAGGCTATGACGCGGCGCGATGGGGCGGCGAGCCAAACGCATCCCGGCTTCCTCGGGGGTGCGGTTTTTCTTTTTAAGGTTGCAAGGACGGCAGGCGGTAACCAGGTTTTCCCAGATGCTGCGCCCCCCCCGGCTTTTGGGGAAGACGTGGTCTACTGTGAGATCGCCCCCGCGCTTACCGCAGTACTGGCAGGTGTAGCCATCGCGGCGCAGAATATTCCGACGGTTAAGGGCAAGCCGCCCCGGAGGGCGGCGAACAAGGCGTTTGAGGCGGATAATGCTGGGGATGGGGTAGGGGGTACTGGGAGTTCGTAGGTATTCGCCGCTTTCCTCGACCACCTCGGCGGTTCCGTTCATAACCAGGATGACGGCGCGCTTGACGCTGGCCAGGCCCAGGGGTTCGTACCCGGCATTGAGCACCAGAATACGGGGGGAGTCGAGGTTCATATGGCCCAGGATACTCGAAACATGTCAGAGTATTCTAGAGCAACACGGCACAATGAACTACGGCTGGTATTGTTTGGTGATGGATTTGCAATCGCGAAACCCTGAACCAACACCCTTTTGCAGGGGATGTTGCTGTTAGAATCGGAAAGTTATGGGTCGTTTGATTCGTGGGCTGGCTGCAGAGGGAAACCTGCGGGTGCTGGCCGTAGAAACCACCGATATTGCTGAGGAAGCCAGGGAACGCCATCGGCTTTCGCCCACCGCGACCGCTGCGCTGGGCCGGGCCATGAGCGGGGTCTTGCTTCTAACTTTTCTGCTTTCTAAAACCCCCAAGGAGCGGATAAGTTTGCAGTTTATGGGGGATGGGCCGCTGGGTGGAGCGGTGGTGGAGGCTGCGCCGGATGGGTTTGTGCGGGGCTATGTTAAGAATCCCCAGGCCAATCCACCCCTAAGGTTCGATGGCAAGCTTGATGTGGGATCGGCCATTGGTAAGGGTGAACTCAGGGTTGACCGGCTTTTATCCAATGAAGAGATATACCAGTCCAGCGTGGAGCTGGTAAGCGGCGAGATCGCTGAAGACCTGGCTCGCTATTTGTGGCAGTCGGAGCAGATCCCCTCGGCGGTGCTGCTGGGGGTGCGGTTGCATGGACAGGGTGAGGTGCAGATCGCAGGGGGTGTGGCAATTCAGGTATTGCCGGGCTGCCCCGACGAGGTGATTGAGAGGCTCGAGCGCAACCTGCAGGGTCGTACCGGTATCACCGATTTGCTTCTAGAAAAAGGGTTGAATGGGGCCGTCGAGACCTTATTGGAGGGCCTGGGCTATGATCCTACCGATCTGAGCGCGGTGGGCTTCCGTGAAGGATATATTCCCCTGGCGTTCCGCTGCCGCTGCAGCCGGGAACGGGCTCTCAGCGCCCTGGTCTATTTTTCGCCGGAGGAACGTGAAGAAATGATCGAGCAGGACGGGGGGGCTGAGGTGCAGTGCCACTGGTGCGCGGAGAAGTACCAGATCACCCCGGAGGAGATCCGTTCCCTGCCGTGGGGTGAGGACTCCGGGCGCGAGGCGCCCAAAGCCTGAGTGCTTTACAGACCATCGAACAGATCCTGCAAGGGCCAGCGCGGGATGGGGCCGCGGGTTCCGCCCAGGGCGAAGGTTTCTACTGATACCAACTCTACGACGAGGTGACACATAAAGCCTCTTGAATCCAAGGCCAAAAGCAAAGCCGCTTGACCCT
>AXWR01000074.1 GCA_000482765.1 Meiothermus taiwanensis DSM 14542 | reverse complement strand
ATCGCCGCCGTCAGGGTGGTCTTCCCGTGGTCTACGTGTCCAATGGTGCCCACGTTCACGTGGGGTTTGGTGCGCTCAAATACGCCTTTCGCCATGTGTATTGCCTCCTTTTGGCTTCCGCTAAGGGTCTTTCAGGAACACACCGCCCGCAGCGGTGGACGGGCGGTGTGGGTTTGGAGCTCGGGATCGGGCTTGAACCGACGACCTCACCCTTACCAAGGGTGTGCTCTACCAGCTGAGCTACCCGAGCAGTCCTGGACGCACTTTTCCACCTTTGTGACTCGCTTTGTGCACACACTTAGGTGTTTCAAGCCATCCACAGCAACGACTATAGTAATGGGGATTCTCCATCCCGTCAACAACCCAACACTGTGTCCTGAAGGGACACAGCCGGTTGGCAGCAGCTCTGAAGTGATTATACCGGCCTCAATCCGCGCTGGAGCAGCTTCCTGCACCCGGTGATGCGCAGCCCCAAATGGATACTGGGGCCAGCCTCTCGGCGGTGTGTTCGAGCTACCGCCGGCCGCCGCGGCTTTTGTAGGGGTTGTACGGGCGGGCGGTAAAGCCGTTGGCCTCTTTCGGTCTGGCCTATTTGTGCAGGGCGGTGGAGTTCGTGGCAGTGGTTCTCAGGGTTGCAGTTCTTCCAGCAGTCGCTTGAGCTGGGCGCCGATGACCTGGGGGCCGCGCTCGCTTGAGAACTCCTCGGCGAGCTGGCTGTAGTACCACAAGGTCAGGCGGCGCTTCTCCTCCATGTCGTCCACCTCGCTGACGAAGCGCAGCCACAGGGCGTCCCCGTGGGCGCGGTGGTCGGCCACGATGGCGCGGAGGTTGTGCAGTTTATCGGCGGCGGAGACCAGGCGGGCGGAGGGCGAGGCGTGGGCGAGGTGCTCGAGGTAGGCTTGTTTGCGCTCGAGGTAGGGCGGCTTGGGGTCGGTCTCGGCATCGCTGCACTCCTGCACGATGCGGGCCACGGCCTCACCGAAGCGCCCGCGGATGTGCAGGAGCACCCTCACCCCAGCCTCCTCCCTAGGGATGGTGGGGTCGCCCAGCACCTTCCGTACGCTCTGTAGCACCTTACCCGCGTCCTCCACCGCGTCGTGGAGCAAGGCGGCAATGGCCTCGTCCTCGCTGCCGCCGTGTTCCATCACCAGGGCGCTCACCGCCAGCAGGTGGGAGAGGTAGGGGATCTCGGTGCCCTTGCGGAGCTGGGTCTTGTGGAGCTGGTAGGCCAGGTTCAGTGCGTCGGCAAAACGGTTTGTTAGCTTCATAATTCAGGCTGGGCACTTCACTGTGCATCTGATCCTTGACAGATATTCTCTATAAAAAATCACTCTCCCACAAGAGAAGGCCCCCTCCAGGCTCCTAGCCTCATGAAGGGGACGGTTTTACCTCAATTCTCCTTGTGCTGCCGGCGGGTTCAGGCCGCGAAGGTGAGGAGGAAGCGCGCGTTGATCTGGGAGGCGTAGACCTCGCGGGAGGCGCAGCAGTCGAGGAGCTTGTTCAGGGCGAAGCGGTAGTTGCGGTATCATTGAGAAAGATTCTTCCATCTCGGCCCCCTGCCGGGATGGAATGAACACACCAGTGGTGTCACTATGAGCACATCCGGGGATAAAAACGACAAGCACGCCCTTACCAAGGGCGTGCTTTATAGCCGAACTACCCGAGCACCGGAATAATTTGCAAACGAAACACCTTTGGAGCGGGAAACGGGACTCGAACCCGCGACCCTCTGCTTGGGAAGCAGATGCTCTACCAACTGAGCTATTCCCGCGTTTGGCGCTGCCGCGCCGAGCATGGCAGGCGGGCTGGAAGCCCGCCGCTGTGGGCAACCCGATGGGTGCTTGGTGGGCAGGGGTGGATTCGAACCACCGTACTCCGAAGAGAACAGATTTACAGTCTGTCGCCTTTAACCACTCGGCCACCTGCCCTTGTGGAGCCACCCATCGGAATTGAACCGACAACCTTCCGATTACAAGTCGGGTGCTCTACCAGTTGAGCTAGGGTGGCCCGGCTTGCTCTTATTCCGATGGCAGCTTGGACAAAGGGGTTGAACCTCGTCCAAGTCGTAAGGTTACACCACAGCCAAAAGACTGTCAAGCCGATGTAATCGGTCAATACATTTGAGACTCCAGGGGAACCGACACCTCCTGTAGCTTAGCCAGGTACTCCACCGGCGCCAACCCCCCCAGGGCCAT
>AXWR01000073.1 GCA_000482765.1 Meiothermus taiwanensis DSM 14542 | reverse complement strand
TGTAGTAAGCTGCATCTGGGGGAACCTCCTTTCCAGAGTCGGTTCCCCCTATTCTCTTTCGCTCAGAGTCTCACATGTATCCGGCCGAGCACAGGCTCACACAATTACGCCGCTCGCTCTCTGCATGCGCGCGACCATTTCCTGCACAGCTTTTCTGGCATGCTCCCGACCGTTCTCGATAAACACCGTGCGGGTATCGGCCCCGTACCCCGCACTCCCGGCCACAAAGAGGCCCTCGAGGCTGGTCTCGTAGGCCTCGCTGAGCACCGGTGCATCACCTTGGTAGGCCACCCCGGCCCGGCGCAATAGCCCATCTACGGCTCTGTAACCGATGTGGATGAGCACAAAATCACAGGGGATGCTCTGGAAGCCCTGCTCGGTCTCCACCACCACCTCGCGCGGGGTAATCTCCCGCACCCTGGCATTCAGCAAAAGCTCAATAGAACCCTCCTTCACCCGGTTCTCGAAGTCGGGTTTGAGCCAGTACTTGACACTGGGCCGAATCTCCGGCCCGTGGTGAACCACCGTAACCCTGGCCCCCCCGCGGTAGAGCTCGAGGGCCGCCTCCACCGCGCTGTTGGATCCCCCTACCACCACCACCCGCTGGTTCCAGTAGGGCAGGGTCTCGTCCAGGCCGTAGCGCACGTGGGGTAGATCCTCCCCCGGCACCCCCAGGCGGTTGGGGTTGTCGTAGTAGCCCGTCGCCACCAGCACAAAGCGGCTCTTGAACTCCCCCTCCCCATCGCGGTTCCGGTAGACAACCCTGAAATGCCCCACCTCGGGGTGGATCCCGGTCACCTCGGTGTAGGTGCGGATCTCCAGGCCTTCGTTCTCGGCCACCCGGCGGTAGTACTGCAAGGCCTCGCGGCGGGTGGGCTTGGCCGAGAGTGAAGGGAAAGGGTGCCCCCCGATCTCGATGTTCCTGGCCTCGCTGAAGAAAACCGTCTCCTTAGGCCAGCGGTACAGGGTATGCACGATGGTGCCCTTCTCCAGCACCACCGCCCGCAAGCCAGCCCGCTTGGCCTCAATGGCAGCGGCCAGCCCCACTGGCCCAGCCCCCACAATCACCAGATCCCACATACGCCAAAGAATACCCAGCCTGGCTGGACTCGATTGTTCCGGTAACAGGTTTGTAACAACTACTGGGTAACATAGCAGCGTATCTAAAGAAGGAGCGTGCTATGGGTTCCATCCCAAACTTGTCAGGCCTGGTTTCCACCATGATCGAGACCCCTCGTCTCAAGATGCACGTGCTGCTGCGGGGCCCTTCCGACGGTGTACCGGTGCTCCTGATTCACGGCAACGCCAGCAGCAGCACTTTTTGGGAAGAAACCATGCTGGCCCTGCCGGAAGGCTTTTGCGCCATCGCACCCGACCTGCGCGGCTACGGCGACACCGAGGATAAGCTGATTGATGCCACCCGCGGCTGCATGGACTGGGTAGACGACCTCTTGGGCTTAATGGACTCGATGGGCTATGCCCGCTTTCACGTGGCTGGGCACTCGCTGGGCGGCAGCGTGGTCTGGGCCCTGCTGGCAGCGGCCCCCGAGCGCATCTACACCGCTACCGTCATCGCACCGGGCTCCCCTTTTGGCTTTGGCGGCACCAAGGATATCCGGGGCACCCCCTGCGCCCCCGATTTTGCCGGCTCGGGGGCCGGCCTCGTGAATCCCGAGTTTGCCCGGCTCATTGCCGAAGGCTACCGGGGCAGTGAGTTCCAGGCCGCCCCCCGCAACGTTATGAACAGCTTCTACTGGAAGCCGCCCTTCCGCCACCCCCGCGAGGAGGCCCTGCTCTCGGGCGTGCTCTCGGAGAAAATTGGGCCCGACAAGTATCCCGGCGACGCCGTGCCTTCGCCGCACTGGCCGGGGGTGGCCCCTGGAAAGTGGGGGCCGGCCAACGCCATCTCGCCCAAGTACGTGGGGGATAGCGTGGAGAAAATGCTTTCGGCACCTATTAAGCCCCCCATCCTCTGGGTGCGCGGTTCCGACGACCAGATCGTGGGGGATATGAGCCTCTTTGATATGGGCACCCTGGGCAAGCTGGGGGTGGTGCCCGGCTGGCCGGGCGACGAGGTGCACCCGCCGCAGCCGATGGTGGGGCAGACCCGTTATGTGCTCGAGCAGTACGCTGCCAACGGCGGCTCTTTCCGCGAAGAGGTGATCCCGGACAGCGGCCACTCGCCCCACATGGAAAAGCCCCAGATCTTCGACCCGCTGTTTCATGCCCACCTCAGGTCGGTGTAAGGCCATCGCTCAGGTACCTGAATGGTAGGCTCATCCAGCGATGAGGCCCTATCTGAATGAGTTAGGACTTACGCAGTTGGGTGAAGGATGTGTATGGGATTGGCCAGGTAACTTCGTATCGCCTCGCGGATAAT
>AXWR01000072.1 GCA_000482765.1 Meiothermus taiwanensis DSM 14542 | reverse complement strand
GGAAGGGCACCACCGAGATGGTGCCGTCAATCTCCAGTACAGCCGAGGCCACCTGTTCGGTTCGGCTGACCCCGTGCTCGCGTAAAGCCGTCTCGCGCTGCAGGGCCTCGTGAGGGCGGGGCGGCATCTTCCGGTGGGTGCTCGAGCAGGTGCTGGCCCCTTCTCCCAGGGATGCCCATGCCGATCACCGCAGGAGGTCGCTGCCGAGCGGCTGCGCTTCTGGATGGTGCACGGTGGGCTGGAGTGGCCCTTACCCAAGGGCCTGCACCCTCAACTGCCCCTCGAGCCCACCCCGTGGGGTAAGGGCCTGTCCCTGAGACCTTAGCACCTCCTTCAGTCGGGTTGGTTCGCCGCCTTCCGACACTGAACCAACCGAACCTGGTATTACTCACCGGCCCAGGTATGGGCGGCCTTGGGGCCATCGGGGATGAAGCCATAGCGTGCATAAAGCTGGTAGCCGGTGCGGATTTGCTGGCGGGCAGCTTCGAGCTGCCCCTGTTTGCGGTAGACCAGCCCCAGCACATACACCGCTAAGGGGTTGCCCGGCTCCAAGCGCACCGCCTCCTGCAAAAAGCGGGCCGAGGTTGCCAGGCCTTGGGGTGTAGAGGGACCCATAAATCCACCGGGGGCGCGTTCGCCCCGGTAGTAGTAGAACTGCGACTGTAGATAGCGCAGGCCGAGCGGTGCGATCTCGCTCACCGGTGCTTCGTGACCGTTGCCCACCAGGCGATAGGCCTGAATTTCGTGGTTGTTCGCGAAGCGAGGCTCGAGAAAGCGGTAATCGCCCACAGCAGCGTCCCAGGTGAAGAGGCCCTGGTGCTCGGGGAAGGGTTCAGGCTCCGAGGCATCGACCAACAGGTCGTGGCCGTTGGAAAGGCGCAGCAAAGTGCTCACGTGTCCGAGGTTGCTCACCTGCCCGTGCAGGTTCTTCCAGACCATCACCGCGCCTGCCCTCAGCCCGATGCGCTGGAGCATTCCAGCGATGAGCACCGACTGCAACAGACACTGCCGCTCTCCATAGCGCACCGCGAAGGCGAACTCGTAACCGCGCTCGAGGCTGAAATTCGGGATCAGGGCTTTAACCGTGCGATAGGCCCAGATGGCGCTTTGTTGTTCGTAGGCGGCCCTCTGGGAGGGCTGTAGCCGGCTGTAGGCCCGCCGGCGGGCCTCGAAGCTCTGCTGCAGGCCTTCCTTCGCGTAACGTGCGTAGGCTTGCTCGAACCAAGGATAAAAAGGCTTCAGCCCTTTGGCGTCGGTCAGCCGGTAGGACTCCTCCACCAACTGGTTGAAAGCCGCGGAGCCGTAGGCGTAGGCGTCCTCGGGTGGACGGGCATAGGCTGGGTATGCAAGGCCGAGCAGTATTAGTACTGGTAAAACTTTGAGCTGCATTTTTTCTACCCTCCCGTGTGCGCTTGGCGCTGTGGTAAGCGCAGCCGCACCTGGCTCCCCTGGTGCTGCTTGATTTGTAACTCTCCCTGCAGCGCCTGGGCCACCGCCCGCGCCACCCGCAGGCCCAGCCCCTCGTGGAAGTCCTTGTGGAAGCCGGGGCCGGTGTCGGCCACCTCGAGCCAGGCCCAGCCCTCTTCCAGGCCGCTTTTTAGCAGCACGCTACCTTTGCTGGTGTAGCGCAGGGCGTTGTGTACCAGGTTGTTGAGGGCTTGCTCGAGCAGGCGTGGATCGGCATAGACAGGGGCGGGCTGGGCCTCCAGGCCCAGTTCCAGACCCCGTTCCAGGGCCAAAGGCTGGAAGCGGTCGAAGGCCTCGGAGACCAGGTCAGCCAGATCCAGGGGTTGTCCCCGCACCTCGCCGCTCTCGGCCCGCGAGAGGGCCAGCAGGTTCTGGGCCAGAGTCTCCAGCCGCAAAGCCTCGCGGTGCAGGCGGCTGAGCTGCTCTGGGCCCATCTGGCCCCGGAGCCTGGCCGCCTCGAGGCTGGCCCGGAAGGCCGAGAGCGGGGTGCGCAACTCGTGTGCAGCGTAGGCTAAAAACTGCTGCTCCCGCTCACGCTGATCCTTAAGCCGGTCGAGCAGGCTGGCAAAGGAACGGGCCAGGCTGGCTACTTCGTCCTGGCCGGAGATCTGCGGTACCGGCTCCCCCTGCTCAAAGCGAGCCGCGGCGCGGGTGAGGCGCTCGAGGGGCCGTACCGCCAGCCCAGCAGCTAGATAGCCCAGCCCTGCCGAGAGCAGGGCCAGCAGCAAAGCAATGGGAACAGCGACCTCCACGAAGCGCTCCAGGGTCTCGCGCAACAGCCATAACGATTCGCTGAGCTGCACGCTTAAGTCCCCCTGGCTTAGGGTGTATACTCGCAGCCCCCGCACCTCGCTGGGGCCCTCCCGGCCCAGCATAGCTGCGTCGAAGGGTAGGTCGGAGGTGAAGGTGCCGCCTTCCCAAATCTTTTGTAGCCCACGATAAACCTGCGCCGACTGGACACGGTTGTCCTGTGAAAGCGCGTCGGCCAGACTGTCGGGTATGGGCCGGCCGCTGAGCGCTGCCTGCAATACTATGCTGGCCTGGAGCCTAAGCTCCCGATCGAGATCGGCCAGGCGGCTGCGCTCCAAAATCTGGTACGTCAGGAGCAGGCCCAGGCCCAGGCCCAGAAGGGTCAGGCTGAAAGTAATGAGGGCCAGGCGCAGGCGAAGGTTCATAGGGCTGGGGGGTTCCTCGAGGTTGTGGTTGTTTGCATAAATCGCCAGATGGAGGTGCGCAGGGGGTTGGAGGCCCGGCTTCTATAGTATTAGGACTTACGCAGTTGGGTGAAGGATGTGTATGGGATTGGCCAGGTAACTTCGTATCGCCTCGCGGATAAT
>AXWR01000071.1 GCA_000482765.1 Meiothermus taiwanensis DSM 14542 | reverse complement strand
GGGGGGTTCATAGCAGCTAACTCCTCTTGGCCTGTTTGCTTTGCAGAAAAGGGTAGCCGAGTAGAGGGGTGAGGGGCAACTGCGTAACTCCTAAGTATTTGCTGCAAACCAGCCCAGGTGTGTCCGCTCGCATGCCCAAGCCAAGCGAAAACTCCATGATACCCCTGGGCAGAAGGCTAGATCGCAGGGGTGAATCTGAGATGAAGGACATTTGTGCTGCTTAGCAGGGGCCTCGATTGTTTCAGACCCCCTTCATCTGGCGGGTGATGCTAGAAGGTATGAGGCCTTGGACTTGGATATGCTTGCTACCATGGGCATTGGGACTGGCGCTGGCCCAGCCGACCAACCAGGCGCCGCTCCCTCCAGTGCAGGCCATTCCGCCCAGCGAGATGCAGCCGCTGGCACCCGGTCAGCGGCCGGCTCCCACGCTACCCCAGATCGTTCTCAACCCACCCATCCGCTTCGTGGAGCGGATTGCCTGGGCCTCCAACGGCTTCGTGGAGGCCGCTGAGGCCCTGGTGTTGATTCCGGAGGCTTCCACCACCCCTAGCTTCATGCTCACCAAGGCCCAGCGGGTAGTCGCTGAGACCTTTGCAGCCCGGCCTTCCCTGAGCTATGTGGATATCTCAATTTACAGCCGCAGGGAGTACGCGGGTTTTGGGGGCCCCCTGCCCCGTTTTACCGCTTCGGTTCCGCGGGCCAGGCTCAACGAGTTTTTGCGCTTAAGTCTGAGCAACTTTTTGCAGTTTGACCACCTCTGGATCAAGCCGCAGGATGCCTTTTATGGCCCGCCCGCGCCCGTGACCGATGAGCTCGAGCTCACCCCTCAGTTCCAGGGCACCCGGGCCCAGCTCCGCGCCCAGCAGCTCGAGCAGACCGCGGCCAGCCAGCAGGGTGGGGTGGTTGGTAACCGCCTTTTTCACGGCGATCCCAGGCAGCGTGTGGTGGCCCTGACCTTCGACGATGCGCCCCACCCCCTGTTCGAGCCGCTGCTCCTCGATACCCTGCGCCGGGCGGGTGTGCGGGCCACCTTCTTCTGCATTGGCCGCAACGCCGAGGCCTACCCCTACTTCGTACGGGATATGGTGCAGCAGGGTCACGAGGTCGCCAACCACACCTACCACCATGTCCGCCTCAACGGGCTTGACGAGGCCAGTGTGACTGCCGAGATCGTCCAGGCCAATCAGGTGCTGCAGGCCATTACCGGTAAGCCCATCGTCTACTTTCGCCCACCCGGAGGCCGTTTCTCGCCCACGGTGCTCGAGGTGATGCGACGACTGAACATGACCCTGGTCTTCTGGACGGACAATCCTGGCGACTTCGATAACATCGGGCAGGGCCCCCTCGAGGCCCGGCTGCTGCGGCGGCTGCGCCCCGGTGGTATCGTGCTGCTGCACGATAACGTGCTCCAGACCATCGCGGTGCTGCCGCACTTTCTGGCTTTGGCAGGGCAGCAGGGTTACCGGCTTGGCACGGTGGGTGGGCTGGTGCAGGGAGTAGATCGGAGGTAGGGTAGGGGTATTCCAGTGGATGAGCAAAGGCGGGTAGGACGCGGGAAAGGGGCGATGATGGTAGCCCGAGCGGGCACCACCACAGCGCTGGAATCCAACAACAAAGCGGCGGTGGCTGGGGAACGGCTGCTGGCTTTGGACGGGCTGCGGGGTTTGACGGTTTTCTTGATGCTTTTGGTGAACAACCTCGCGCTTCAGGAGTCCACACCTGACCAGCTCGTGCACGCCCCGTTTGGGGGGGTGACGCTGGCCGATCTGGTGTTCCCGTGGTTTTTGTTCTGCATGGGGGCGGCCATCCCATATGCGATCACGAGCTTCGATAAACAGAAGCTTTCGTTGTGGCGCAGGCTGCTTCGCATCCTCAGGCGCACGAGCCTGATTTTTTTGCTGGGCCTCTTCCTGACCAGTGCCCTGGCCCGCACCCCGGTTTTCGCGCTGGGGGTCTTGCAGCTCATCGCGCTGGCCTACTGCCTGGCCGTGCTTATTTACCTGATCTCCCCCCGGCCCGCCTTTCTGCTCGCAGTCGCAGCGGTGCTCCTGGTGGGCTACTGGGCAGCCATCCGTTTTGTGCCCATCCCCGGTGCAGGGCCAGGCATCTTTGAGGAAGACCGCAACCTGTTGCTGCACCTGAATAAGACCTACCTCGAGCCCCTCGGTCTGCGTGGCTTGCTTTCGACCATCCCCACGGCGGCGCTGGCCTTGCTGGGGGCGATGGTGGCCCAGATGCTAAGAGCCTGGCGAAAGAACCCGGTGGAAGTCGAACGACCGGGCCCTGCCGCCTTGGCCTGCGGCCCCCAGGAAGGCCTGGCTGCTTGCCGTCTGTTGTTCCAGCTCCTCCTGCTGGGCAGCGCGATGACCGGGCTGGGGTATGGCTGGAGCCTCGAGCTACCCTTCTCCAAAACTTTCTGGACACCGCCCTACATTCTGTTCAGCGCTGGGCTGGCGACGCTTTTGATCGGGGTGTTTTATGTGTTGCTCGATCTTGGTAGACAGAAGTGGTTAGCCTTTCCGCTCTTGGTGTTCGGGTCGAATGCGCTGCTGGCCTATGTCCTGCCAATTTTATTCAAGGTCTGGGTGTTGCAGAGCTGGACGGTCTCACTGAACGGGGTGCAGGTTAGCCTGCAACAGGCCTGGCTCAACTGGCACGTGGCTCACAGCGGGGTGGTGGTGGGGGGGTGGACGTACACACTGCTCTACATCCTGGCCTGGTGGCTGGTGTTATGGTGGTTTTACGCCCGAAAGATTTTTCTCAGGGTTTAGAGCCCCGGGGTGTCAATCTCATACCGGATGCAAAAAGATCGTCGCCAAAGCAAGGGGTAGTTAGGTGAGATTATCTCTGACAGGCCTGGGGAAAACCTGATGAAGAAGGATTTCTCGGATCGTCCAAATGCGTTCCGTGAGACCTGCTGC
>AXWR01000070.1 GCA_000482765.1 Meiothermus taiwanensis DSM 14542 | reverse complement strand
ATCGCCGCCGTCAGGGTGGTCTTCCCGTGGTCTACGTGTCCAATGGTGCCCACGTTCACGTGGGGTTTGGTGCGCTCAAATACGCCTTTCGCCATAGCAGTTTCACTCCTTCTGTGGTGATCGGGGGTTGGGGTCACGGGTTGACCCCAACCCGGTTGTTCATTGCCCCTTAATCAGCTTCTGTGCGATGTTTTGGGGCACTTGCTCATAGTGGTCGAAGAACATCGAGAACTGGGCCCGCCCCTGGCTCATCGAGCGCATATCGTTGGCATAGCCGAACATCTCGGCCAGAGGAACGAAGGCCCGCACCAACCGAGCGTTGCCCCGTTCTTCCATGCCTTGAATCTGCCCACGACGGGAGTTCAAGTCGCCGATGATGGAGCCCAGGAATTCCTCAGGGGTGATGACCTCGACGCGCATGATGGGCTCGAGGATGGCTGCACCACCCTTCTCCATGGCCTCTTTGATAGCCATCGAGCCAGCGATCTTGAAGGCCATTTCCGAGGAGTCCACCTCGTGGTAGCTACCGTCGTAGAGGGTGACCTTGATGTCCACGATGGGGAAGCCGGTGAGGGGCCCCGACTGCATGGCCTCCTCGATGCCTTTTTGCACCGCGGGAATGTACTCCTTGGGAATCACACCGCCCACGATGGCGTTGACGAACTCGAAGCCCGAACCCCGGCCCAGCGGCTCGGCCTTGATCTTGACGTGGCCGTACTGCCCGCGCCCACCGGACTGGCGCACAAACTTGCCCTCAACATCCACCGGGCGGGTGATGGTCTCGCGGTAGGCCACCTGGGGCTTACCCACATTGGCATCGACCTTAAACTCGCGCTTGAGGCGATCCACAATGATCTCCAGGTGCAGCTCACCCATCCCCGAGATGATGGTCTGGCCGGTCTCGGGATCGGTAGAGACGCGGAAGGTGGGGTCTTCCTCACCCAGGCGCGCAAGGGCCACGCCGAGCTTGTCCTGGTCGGCTTTAGTCTTGGGCTCGATGGCCAGGTCGATTACGGGCTCGGGCACTTCAATGGACTCGAGGATAATCGCCTCGTCTCCATCCCCTACCAGCGAGTCACCGGTGATGGTTTCCTTGAGGCCCACCACCGCACCCAGCTCGCCCGCGCGCAGCTCTTCCACCTCTTCGCGGTGGTTGGCGTGCATCTGGAGCAGGCGGGCCACACGCTCTTTCTTGCCCTTGGTGGTGTTCTGCACGTACGAGCCCGACCTTAGAGTGCCGGAGTACACACGCACAAAGGTCAGTCGGCCCACGTAGGGGTCGGCCATGATTTTGAAGGCCAGGGCCGCCAGGGGGCCGTTGGGATCGGCCGGGCGCTCGATCTCCTCGCCGTTCTCGGTTTTGCCCTTAATGGGAGGAATATCCAGCGGCGAAGGCAGGTAATCCACCACCGCGTCCAGAAGGAGCTGCACACCCTTGTTCTTGAGGGCCGACCCCAGGAACACCGGGAAGATCTCCATGGCAATGGTGCCCTTACGGATGGCCCGGACGAGCTCCTCTTCGGTGGGCTTCTCACCCTCGAGGAACTTCATCATGATGTTCTCGTCATAGTCGGCGGCGGTTTCCACGAGCTTCTCGTAGTACTCCGCAGCCTGGGCCTTCAGCTCCTCGGGGATCTCAACCACCTTGATGTCGGTGCCCAGGTCGTTGCCATAGATGTAGGCCTTCTGGCGCAGCACATCCACGATGCCCTTGAAGGTATCCTCACGACCAATGGGCAGCTGCATCACCACCGGCCGGGCCCCTAGGCGCTCCTTCATGGTGTTGACCACCAACCAGATATCGGCCCCGGTCTTGTCCATCTTGTTAGCGAAGGCAATACGGGGCACCCGGTATTTGTCGGCCTGGCGCCAGACCGTTTCGGACTGGGGCTCCACCCCCTGGGAAGCGTCGAAGACCGCCACCGCACCGTCCAGCACTCGCATGGAACGTTCCACTTCGATGGTGAAGTCCACGTGGCCGGGGGTGTCGATGATGTTGATGCGGTGCTCGATGCCGGTGCCACTGTGCTTCCAGTTGGCAGTGGTTACGGCTGCGGTAATGGTGATACCGCGCTCGCGCTCCTGCTCCATCCAGTCCATGGTGGCCGCACCTTCGTGCACCTCACCGATTTTGTGGATGCGCCCGGTGTAGTACAGGATGCGCTCGGTAGTGGTGGTCTTACCGGCGTCGATGTGGGCCGCAATCCCGATGTTGCGGAAGAGTTTTAGGTCAAAACCAGTCTTGACGGACATACTTACCACCGGTAGTGGGCGTAGGCTCGGTTGGCTTCGGCCATACGCTCAACGTCTTCTTTCTTTTTGACCGCTCCGCCCTTCCCCTCGGCGGCTTCCAGCAGCTCAGCCGCTAGGCGCTGATGGGCCTCGCGCTCGCCCCGGCTGTTGAAGGCGTTCACGATCCAGCGGATGGCCAGGGTCTGCTGGCGGCGGGGCGATACCTCGACGGGCACCTGGTAGTTGGCCCCACCCACCCGGCGGCTGCGCACCTCCACACGGGGGCGCACATTGTCCAGGGCCGCCTTAAACACCTTTAGGGGCTCCTGTCCGCTTTTCTCCTGGATAATCTCACAGGCCTGTCTAAAGATGCGAGCCGCCAGGTTCTTCTTGCCATCGCGCATCATCCGGTTGATGAAGGCGGTGACCACCACATCGCCATAGAGGTGGTCGGGCTCGAGTTGGCGAATTTCTGCTTGTCTTCTCCGCGACATACTTTAACCTCGCTCGCACCGCCCTGTAGGGCGGCACTTGGAAGAGTTACTTCTTACCCTTGGCCGCTGCACCCTTGGCATCGGCTTTGGGGCGCTTGGTGCCGTATTTGGAGCGGCTCTTCTTGCGATCCTTCACACCCTGGGTGTCGTAGATACCGCGCACGATGTGGTAGCGCACACCCGGCAGGTCTTTCACACGGCCCCCCCGGATCAGCACCACCGAGTGCTCCTGCAGGTTGTGGCCTTCACCCGGGATGTAGGCGGTCACCTCGTACTGGCTGGACAGGCGCACCTTGGCTACCTTGCGCAGCGCCGAGTTGGGCTTCTTGGGGGTTACGGTGCGCACCACGGTGCAGACCCCTTTGCGGAAGGGGCTTCCTTTGAGGGCAGGCACCTTGCTCTTCTTGACCACCGGCGTACGGCCCTTACGGAGGAGTTGGTTGATGGTTGGCAGTGTAATCACATCCTTTCGTTTGACTCGATTTCTTCAAAAACCGAAAACCCCACACGGAGTTCTGCGTACTTGCGCTGCGCTCGGTGCGGGGTTCCCGTCGAGAAGCGAACCAGGCCGGCAGCCTGCGTTTCGCCCCTAGATTCTCAAGAATCGCTGTGCGCGACGGCCTTCCCGTGAGCGCAACCGATGTTGCCCCAGGGCCGGGGCTGGCCTGAGGCGACGCAACCCTAGAAGTATATACGGGCGCAAAAAGTTAATCAAGGGGCTGTAATCGGTCAATACATTTGAGACTCCAGGGGAACCGACACCTCCTGTAGCTTAGCCAGGTACTCCACCGGCGCCAACCCCCCCAGGGCCATG
>AXWR01000069.1 GCA_000482765.1 Meiothermus taiwanensis DSM 14542 | reverse complement strand
GGGAAGTCGTGGGGCAGGTAGTCCCACTGAGCACCGGTTCGAACCATCCAGCGCAGGGCGTTGAACACTTCGCGCAGGTCGTACTTGCGCTGGGGTGCTTCCAGCGGGGCGAGGGTCAAATAGGGCAGCACCAGAGCCCATTCCTCATCACGGACGTCCGATGGGTAAGCACGGCGGTTCATGCTCTAAACATAACTGCAGTGCCTGATTTGGGTAAGGTGGTTTGTAGATTCTAAAAAGGGCTGGTTCGTAGAGGAAGCACGCCTCGAGATTCGCGGCATTTGTACAGAATGCCAGTAATACCGGATGCAAAAAAGATAACCAGCCAAAGCAAAGACCTCCAGTGGCCTCGCCCCCCTCGGCGAAGGGTGGCAGGCAATCTACCCAGCACAGCGTATTTTGCTGTACTGGGTATTCGTGGAAACGCTCTTAGGTTTGAGGCTGCGACCTTGTCCGCCGCTGCACCCGCTGCGAAACAGGGCTCCGGCTAGTCGCTCTTGGCCCCACAAAGCAACTCCACCAGCGTCCGTACTCCAAAACCCGTACCGCCGGCTGGGCCCAGCGGGTGGCTTTTTTCGGTATAGGCGGGGCCTGCGATATCAAGATGCACCAAGGGTTTGTCGGTAAACTCAGCCAGGAACAGCGCCGCCGTAATGGCCCCCCCCGAACGGCTGCGCCCGTGGGTGTTCTTGATATCGGCGGTATCGGACTTGAGGGTCTCGAGGTACTCCTCTTCCATCGGCAGGGGCCACACCTTCTCACCTGCGCGCTCGGCGGCCTCCTGCACCTGGCGGCCCCAGCGGGCATCATTGGCAAACAGGCCTGCCACCTTTTCACCCAATGCAACCACGCAGGCCCCGGTCAGGGTAGAAAGCTCCACGATCAGCTCGGCCCCCTGTCGGTCTGCGTAGGTTATGGCGTCCACCAGGGTGAGCCGCCCCTCTGCATCGGTGTTCAATACCTCGATGGTCTTACCCGACAAGCTCGTCAGCACATCGGATACCCGGTAGGCCGCACCAGAGATCATGTTCTCGGCCGCGGCCACATAGGCGCGTACCTCCACTGCAGGCTTTAGCATGGCAACAGCCCGCATAGCCCCCAGCACGGCCGCCGCGCCGGCCATGTCACACTTCATGGTGATCTGGCTTTCGGATGGCTTCAAGGAGTACCCCCCCGTATCAAAGGTGAGGCCTTTACCCACCATAGCCACCACCCGATCGGCGGGTTGAGGGGGTTTGTAGGTCAGCTGAATAAAGCGAGGCGGGTTGGCCGAGCCCTGAGCCACCCCGTAAAAAGCACCCATACCCGCTTGCCTGATCTTCTCCTCGTCCCAGACCTCCGCCTCGAGCCCAAGCTCTTCGGCCATCGCAGCAGCCCGACGGGCCAGCTCAGAAGGGGTCAGCACATTGGGGGGCTCATTGACCAGGTCACGGGCGTAGTTGACTGCTTCGCTTACAATCTTGGCCCGATCGACCGCTGGGCCGGAGGCTCGAGCCAGCCACAAGCGCAGCTTTTCACCCCGCTTACCAGATGCACCAGCGGTCTTGTACTTGTTCCAGGTGTACCCCCCTAGGAGCGCACCTTCAGCCAGGGCATAGCTGGCTTCTTTTTTACCAAACTTTTCTGCGAGAAAAACCTCCGTTACCGCCTCTTTGAAGCCCAAGCGGGCAATTTCCCGCACCAGTTTAGCCCCGGCCCTGCGAACGATCTCCAGACTCACGCCCCGCTTCTTGCCCAAACCAAAAAGCAGTGCAAACTCAGGGCCTTCGCCTTTTTTCTGCGCCAGATTTATCAGCAGGGTCTCGCCAAAATCACCTTTGAAGTGCAGCTCTCCCATCACTTTGGAGAGTGTTTTTTGGCATTTAGCGTCCAGTCGGTTTCCTTCCTCGCCAAGCTCACCGCCCCAGACCCCCACCACAGCCAACGGCGCAGGAATCTCGTCAACAAAGCGTCGTGCAGACTTTAGCGTAAGTTCCATGACGTGCGAACTATAACACAAATTGCGCCCCGTTGACCAACCGGTCAGAATGCTCAAAAAACCGTCCCACAGCATCAACTCCGCAAACAGCAATCTAATCGCATCGCACAGCCTGGCTACGCCCTCGAGGCGGCCGGATCACCTGAATCTCGGCATTCAAGTCCTTAATCCATCCCGTAAGCCTGATCAAAATGAGCGTTTCTTTATCTCGAGCTTTGGCCCATTCTTCCAGATGGCTGGCGTAATTGGCTGATTCCCTTGATAACAACAAGCGAATGCGCCCATTCTGTACAGCGCCCACGTGAAATGCAGCCGGCTTGGCAAAGTCGGGGATTTTGTCGTAGGGGGCCTTCAGGTTGGCCTCAGCCCAGACCCGGCTAGCCACGGCATATACGGTTCCAGCAGGGTCGTTCACCGGTAGCTCGTGTATACAGCGCCGGGCCCTGGGGTCTTCATCCAGCAGTTTAGCCAGGTAAGGGGGGGCATCATCGCGGTCAATGAGCCGCTTACGCACCAGGTACATGTAACCCAGGTAGGGGTTTACCGGATTGCGCTGGGTGCCCAGTCGAAACACGGTCGGGCCGATGGCGATAACAGGATTAGCCCACCCTTCCACCTTAACGGGGGTATTAATCCCCAAATCCACCTGGGCCAGGTTAATAAACAAATCATCAAAAACCGCATAGGAGACGTTGTTCTGGCTAACCATGCGCAGGTACAGGGCATTGGTGGTCTGCGGAAATTTTACCTCGAGCAGATAACGCCCTAAAATTCCAGTTTCAGCGAAACTCACCCCTTTGGGCTCGAGCAGCCGCCTCAGTTCGCCTACTTGCAAAAGTGCCGGTTCCTGTACCCCTCCAACAGCCCAGGGAACCGCACCCACACTGGCCTGCGCCGCTACCATCAGCACCCCCAGCACCACAAGCCCTACAAGTCCCTTTTGCATAAATTCCTCCCCAGCAACCGTTCTAAACCTCGACGGCCTTACCCCACTCTCCCAAAAACGCGTTCTTACCTCGCTCCCGCAAGACCTGCCCCAGCATCTGCAGTTTTTCGGCCTCACCGTGTACCAAGACGATGCGCTGTTCGCTCTCCAACCAGTCGAGCAATTCATCGCGGCCCGCGTGGCCCGAGAAACCGCCCAGGGTATGGGTTCTGGCCCGTACTTGTACGGTTTCGCCAAATATCCGCACCGTCTCAGCCTGGTTGATCAGCAATTCTCCCAGGCCACCCCGGGGCTGGTAGCCCGTGATAATCACAGCGTTTCTGCCATCGGGCAGACCATGGCGCAGGTGGTGCAATATGCGCCCTCCGGAAAGCATCCCGTTACCAGCGATAACAATCATAGGGCCCTGCATCAGATTAAGGGCCTTGGACTCCTCCACGCTATGGGTGTACTCGAGCCGCCGGGGGCGGAAAGGGTCGAGGCCCTGGGCATAAAGGTGCTGCACCTCGCTGCTGAAAAAGTCCCGCACCTTAGGATAAATCTCACTGATTTTGCAGGCCAAGGGTGAGTCCACAAACACCGGAACACTGGGAATGGCCTCGCGCTGCTCGAGCTCGCGGATGTAAAACAGCACCTCCTGGGTGCGCTCGAGGGCAAACGACGGAATGAAGACCTTGCCGTTCTGGCTCAGTACGTTGCTCAAAATGTCGGAAAACTCTTCCAGCGTTGCAGCAAATGGGCGGTGCGAGCGGTCTCCATAAGTCCCTTCACACAAAACCAGGTCAACCATGGCCGGATAGTCGGGATCCACCAACACATCCTTTCGTCGGTGGCCCAGGTCACCGCTAAAAATCAGGGATCGGCCGGCGGCCTCGAGCTGAATAAAGGCGCTGCCGGGGAGGTGTCCTGCATCGCGCAAGCGGTATCTGAACGGCCCGAGGCTTTGCGTCTGGTAATAGGCGACTTCCTCCAGCCGGGTATAAAGTTCGGCCAGGTCACTTTCGTTCCAAGGCAGTGGAGGCACCTCACGGCCCTTGCGCTCCAGTCGCTCACGCTCTTCTTGCATGAGCTTTAGGGCGTCCTCGAGGATCACCGGCAGTATCAGCCGGGTTGGTTCTGTAACGTACACCCGGCCCGCGAATCCCTGCCGTATCAGCAGAGGTAGACGGCCTATGTGATCGTTATGGGCATGGGAGATCAGCACCGCGTCAACGGTTCTGGGATCAAAACCAAAAGGCTCTTCGTTGCGTTCTTCGTCGGAGCCCTGATATGCGCCACAATCCAGCAGCAATCGGTAATTCTGGTGCTCAACCAAGTGGCAGCTTCCGGTCACAGTCTGCGCTGCGCCAAATGGGGTTATTCGCATGCACGTACTGTACCAAACCCAACCCAGGCTTTTGGCTTACCCTGCGTTTTTGGTCGGCTGTGCTCGGCCGGATACATGTGAGACTCTGAGCGAAAGAGAATAGGGGGAACCGACTCTGGAAAGGAGGTTCCCCCAGATGCAGCTTACTACAGTTGGAAAACCCCTGCTCAAAGCCGCCAACCAAGCCAGCCAGCTCGAACAAGCAGGCGCCGGCGACCCCGTCGTGGCCGAGCGCCTGCGGAAGCTCAAACTGGTAGAGACCCTCAGAAAAAAGAAAGTTCCCTGGGACGAAGTCCAAAAGCTGGTAGGCATCAGCAAGGCCACCTACCACCGCTGGAAAAAAAGACTCGAAGAACAAGACCTTGCCGGCCTCAAACCCAAAAGCCGCAAACCCAGG
>AXWR01000068.1 GCA_000482765.1 Meiothermus taiwanensis DSM 14542 | reverse complement strand
TTCTATGCCCTTTGGCGCGGGCACTGGCAGGTAGAGAACCGCCTGCACCACCCCCGCGATACCGTCTTTGGTGAAGACGCTTCCCGCAGCCGCAAGGGGGCCGCTGGGTTGATGTATTTCCGTGATGTGCTCATCAACCTTTTACATCTCCACAACCTATCCCCACTGCGCTCCATTCGCTACTTCTCTGCCAACCCCAACGAACTCTACCAGTTGTTGTGCCCTTCGTGATAAAAGCCTAGAGTCTAGGCTTGACAAAGGAAAGAAGAAAGGGGGAGTTGTATGTTGTGCAAACCCCAACTCCCCTCTTCCAGATTATCACCCCTTGGGTCCACGCGGCCTTCGCTCCCCTCAGAAAAACCGTCCGCTCCAACCTCGCCCGCCAAACATCCCTCCCCACCCAGGCTCAAAGCAGACTCAACCGGCTCTGGTGTTTCCCCAAAGACCATCCCCTCCCCACCCTCGTAGACTGGACAGACGGGGAAAACCAAAAACACCAAGCCCTGGTCGCTGCCCTGCCCCTCCATGGCAGAACCCTGCAGCTCGCCTTCGAACTCCACCCCTCAAGCCCCTGGCCCAGCCAGAATCGCGTTGAAGAGGCTTTCTTCTACCGCCTGGGCCGCAAGGTTCAGGCCCTGGGCTACACCCCCCTCTTCGTCCTGGATCGCGGCTTTGACCGGGTGCCCCTGATGCGCCGGCTCAAGACCTGGGGAATGGGCTTCCTTATCCGCTTGCGCGGGCATCGCAGAATACAAACCCAAGCGGGGGAGGGTTTTTGCTTGCAGGAGCGGTATCCACAGGTGATCCGTCCTCAGCGGGAGGGGGTGGAGGTGGAGCTTTTGCTGGCGCAGGGGCCTCCTCACTGTCGTGAGCAGGCGGTGGAGGAGCTTAGGAAACTGCTTCAGGAGCTGGAAGGGGAAAAGTGATGAGAGGTCAGGTCTCAAATGTATTGACCGATTACGCTTTTGAAGAGCAGACCAGCGTTGTAGTCGTACTCGAATAGCTCGGCGTAGCGCCCCCAGTCGATGGCTGTGGCCAGCACCTTTTCGGCATCCTCGGTGGACATGTAGTCTTCCAGCTCGCGCAGGAAGCGCTCCTCGGAGGCCCGTCCATTGGGGCGGGTGTGCAGCACCCGGTGGATGTGTCTGACCAGAGGAACCTGCTGGAGCAGGCGCTCTGCGAAGATGCACTTGCGCCCCTCCAGGCTGGCCTTTACGAAGCGCTGGCCTTCGGCGGTGAGCTGGATATCGCCGGCCTGCAGCACGGCCAGGCCCAACAACTCGGCAGCATCCAGTAGGGGAAAGAGGTCGTCTACTTCCAGGTGCATCTCCTCGGCCAGGCGGGGCAGGTCTTCCTTGCCGTATTCGGGGCCTTCGGCCACCCGCTCTAAGAGTCCGGTGAGGGCCCCCACTGTGGCCTGGGGTAGGCGGTGACCCAGTGTGAGGGGCTCGAGCGTGACCTGCTCAGGGGCCGGGCGGGTGGTCAGGATGCGGTAGATCTCCTCTACCAGCCCCTGGAAGGCAGGGTCCTCGCGTTGCCGCGGATACCCTAGGGTAATCGCTATCTCAGCCCGGATGCGGCCGGGGTTGCTTGAGAGTACCAGGATGCGGTCGGCCAGCAGCACCGCCTCCTCGATGTTGTGGGTAACCAGCAGGATGCCCTTTAGGGTGAGGCGTCCACTTTGCCAGAGGTTCAAAAGCTCGAGGCGCAGGGTCTCGGCGGTGAGCACATCCAGGGCGCTCATGGGCTCGTCCATAAAGAGCACCTCAGGCTCCGTGACCAGGGCCCGGGCAAAGCCCACCCGCTGGCGCATGCCACCGGACAGCTCCTTGGGGAAGGCTTTCTCAAAGCCGTCCAGCCCCACCAGATCAATGGCCTCCAGGGCTTTTTGGCGGCGCCGGGGGGCGGGGATGCCCATTGCCTCCAGGCCTAGCTCCACGTTTTGCTGCACAGTGAGCCAGGGGAAGAGGGCGAAACTTTGAAAGACCATGGCCATGCCCGGCATGGGCCCCTGCACCGGCTGGCCCCGGTAGCGCACCTCACCCGCCGAGGGCCGCAACAGCCCGCTCAGGCAGCGCAAGAGGG
Source organism: Meiothermus taiwanensis DSM 14542 (assembly GCA_000482765.1). GTDB lineage: Bacteria > Deinococcota > Deinococci > Deinococcales > Thermaceae > Meiothermus > Meiothermus taiwanensis. Next base: position 3,021 of record AXWR01000068.1, on the reverse strand, counting down.
TGCTCTTGCCCGAGCCGCTGCGGCCCAGCAGGGCCACGATCTCGCCCTCTTGGAGCTCGAGGTAGATGCCCTCGAGCACGGTGAAGGGCTTGCCCTCGGGGGCAGTGAAGGTTTTGGTTAGATTTCTGGCCTCTAGCAAGGTTTTGTGGTTGGTTTGCATGAACACCTCCAGGATTAGTCCAGCCGGTAGCGTTCCTCGGCCAACTGGTAGAGCCGCCGCCAGATCAGCCGGTTGTAGGTCAGCACCAGCAGGCCCATTACCAGCATCCCCAGCCCCACGTGGGGGTTGAACTCGCCGGTGCTCCAGCGGGCGATGTAAGCCCCTAGGCCGGTGGCGACCAGGGTGGTATCGCCCCACTTCACCACCTCGGCCACGATACTGGCGTTCCAGCTACCGCCGGTCGCGGTAATGCCCCCGGTCACGAAAGCGGGGAAAATAGCTGGCAGGATCAGCCGTCGCCAGCGGTTCCAACCCCGCAGGCCGTAGATGCGGGCGGCCTCTTTGAGGTCGTTGGGGATGGCCGCGCTGCCCGCGATGGCGTTGAACAGGATGTACCACTGCCCTCCCAGCACCATCAGGGGCGAAACCCAGATCTCAGGGTTGAGCCGGAAATGCACGATGGTTACCACAAAAAGGGGGAAGAGCAGGTTGGCTGGGAAAGCCGCGCCAAACTGCGCCAGGGGCTGCACCCATTGGGTGAGGCGGGGCCGCAGGCCCACGTAGACCCCGATGGGCAGCCAGATCAGTGTGACCAGGAGCACGAAGAAGGTTACCCGCAGGGCTGTGAAAAAGCCCAGCTTGAGCACCTCGAGCACTTCCGGCCAGGCGACCTTGCCCGCCGGGGCCAGCGGTGCCTGGCAGGCCGCCGCCAGGTTGGCCGGGGCCCAAACCCCAGGCGTGTCCAGAAGGGCCTTAAGGCTGCTGCTCAGTGCCTGTCCGCCCCTGCTGGCAGCGCATAACTGGGAGAGCCAGACGCTCCCGTCAGTACCGGGGGCGATGTCCAGGGCTGCGAAGCGCTGGGCGATCTCGGGCGATAGCTGTGTGTTGAGGTTGGGGTTGGGCTGTAGCATCTGCCCGCCCTTGAAGCCTAGGCCGGAGCCCAGCAAGTAACCCAGGAACCCGCTCATCAGCGCCAGCGAGCCCAGGACAATGAGCAGGTTGAACCCCAGGTCGGCCACGCGGGAACGCAACCGTAGCCTTGGGGCCGGCTCGAGGGCCACCCCAGGACGGTGGCCGCGGGCGCTTCTGAACCACAGCCACTCCCAGAGGGGTTGAGGTAGCCGGGCAATGTGCTGGGAGAGGCGGGCCCGCTGCAAAAGGGTCAGCATCCAGGACTGTGCGGTGTCGCTGGACTCGGACTGCTCGAACTTGAACTTTTCGGCCCAGGCCACCACCGGGCGGAAGAGGAGCTGGTCGTAGAGTAACACCAATAAGAACAGTGTGAGCCCGGCCCAGAGCATGGCCTGGACATCGGCCTGCTGGATGGCCAGGGCGATGTAGGCCCCTACCCCTGGCAGGTACTGATCATGGTCGCGCCCCACCACCCTGATCACCTCCGAGGCCACCACAAAAAACCAGCCCCCCGAGACTGACATCATGGCGTTCCAGACCAGGTTGGGTAGGCCGAAGGGCACTTCCAGCTTCCAGAAGCGCTGCCAGGAGGAAAGCCGGAGCAAGGCCGCAGCCTCTTGCAGCTCCCTGGGCACTGTGCGCAGCGAGGCATAAAAGCTGAAGGTCATGTTCCAGACCTGGGAGCTGAAGATGGCGAAGATGCTGGCAGCCTCGAGGCCGAACAGGTTTCCCCGGAACAGCCCCAAAAAGATGGCGGTGGTGGCGGTAAGGAAGCCCAGAATGGGCAGCGACTGCAAAAAGTCCAGAATGGGGATGAGCACCCGCTCAGTGCGTGGTATCTTGGCAGCAATGGTGGCGTAGATCAGGGTAAAGGTCAGCGAGAGCAGGAGGGCGGCCAGCATCCGCAGCAGGGTGCGCAGGCCGTAGTAGGGCAGGTAGACCGGATTCAGGCTCACCGTGAGATCAGGGGTGTTGGGGCCATAGGGTGCGGTGGCCCCCCGCAGGGCCAGGGTGAGCAGGAGCAGGAGCAGCAAGATCCCCGGAATCACCACTAGATCCCAGCGTGAGAAGGGAGCGCGGGGCCGCAAGACCTCAGGGGAGGAGAAGACCCGCTTCATGGGTGCCCTCCTTGGCTCTGGTGTTTTAGTAGGGCCAACACGGCCTCCTCGGCACCCGGTCCATTGGTGGCGATGATGGGGACGTGATGGAAGCGTACCCGGCGTTCGCGGGCCTCCTGCAAAGCCCTTACCTGGCTGAAGCGGCCAAGTAGCAGGTGAGCGCCCTCGATCACGGGTGACCGGCCCTCACGGGCCACCCGGCTGACTACGGCCTGCACTTCCCTTTCCAGCAGGCAGGCCTGGGCTTGTAGCCCCTGGAAGACCTTAGCGGTTCTGAGCCCATTTTGCAGGAGCAGTCGCCAGGCAGTGTAGGCGTGCGCGTGTAGCTCTGGGTAAAACTTCGCGGGATACTTGGTGCACAGGGCTTCGCGTAGGTGTTCGGTGGTCTCGAGATGGGCGCCGGGCCGTTTGGCTAGTTGCCCGGCAAGCGCGGATTTCCCCACCCCGCCCACCATCAGGCAAAACGGTGGGATTGGGAAGGAGGTACCAAGGGGATAGGTCAGAAGGCGCCGCTTCAGGATGCTGAGCATGAAAAAACCTCCTTGGGTTCGGCGTTATCCCCAAGGAGGTTGGCCGGGCGGGCCTATAACAGGGGCACGGCACCCCCATGGGGGCTTGGCTTGGGACTGTAACTATCAGCGTCTTCCATCTGGGGTGCTTCGGCTCCTTTCTTTATGGGTTTTGGACGTTAAGTCTTGGGCGATTATGCGGGGTGCTGGGCCATCTACCAAGGGCTGTTGTTATAGCGGATAGGAGTTACGCAGTTGCCTCTCACCCCTCTACTCGGCTACCCTTTTCTGCAAAGCAAACAGGCCAAGAGGAGTTAGCTGC
>AXWR01000067.1 GCA_000482765.1 Meiothermus taiwanensis DSM 14542 | reverse complement strand
TTCCTGGGTTTGCGGCTTTTGGGTTTGAGGCCGGCAAGGTCTTGTTCTTCGAGTCTTTTTTTCCAGCGGTGGTAGGTGGCCTTGCTGATGCCTACCAGCTTTTGGACTTCGTCCCAGGGAACTTTCTTTTTTCTGAGGGTCTCTACCAGTTTGAGCTTCCGCAGGCGCTCGGCCACGACGGGGTCGCCGGCGCCTGCTTGTTCGAGCTGGCTGGCTTGGTTGGCGGCTTTGAGCAGGGGTTTTCCAACTGTAGTAAGCTGCATCTGGGGGAACCTCCTTTCCAGAGTCGGTTCCCCCTATTCTCTTTCGCTCAGAGTCTCACATGTATCCGGCCGAGCACATCTCAGATGTCCACAAGCCGTGCTAAACTTCGTAACGGAGGATATTGAACCATGGACGAGATCATCACTGTGGGTGCGGCTGTGGTTATCGTGCTGCTGCTCTTGATGTTCATATTTTTGGTCAAAGACAAGGGGCTACCCAACAAAGACCACTAGGTCGAGGGTGCTTTGCAAGGCCACCCCGGTGGGGGTGGTTTATGTTTGTAGCGGGCTGGCGCCATACCGCCGGCCGGTCGCCGGAGGTGGTTTGGGCCCGGATCGCAGCGGCCAATACCTTACGGATTTACGTTAGCAGGTCAAAATGGCGTAATATATCGGCAGGAGGCAGTTATGCGTGAGGTATGGGTGGTTTCGGCGGTGCGCACCCCGATTGGGCGGTTTGGCGGCGCGCTCAAGGACTTTTCACCGGTAGACCTGGGGGCGCATGTGATGAAGGCGGCGCTCGAGCAGGCCGGGTTGAGCGGGGCCGAGCTCGACCTATTTGTCTTCGGGCAGGTGTTGCGGGCCGGACACGGCCAGCTACCGCCCCGGCAGGCGGCTTTTAAGGCGGGGATTCCCAACAGCGTGGACGGCTACGCGGTGGACATGGTGTGCGCTTCGGGGATGCAGGCCGTGGCCAACGCTGCGCTGGCCATTAAAAATGGCGATGCCGAGCTGGTGCTGGCCGGTGGGATGGAGTCCATGACCCAGACCGGTTTTTACCTTTCTCACCGGGCCCGCTGGGGCTACAAGTACCTGGCCGGTGCGCCCGAGCAACTGCAGGACATTTTGCAGCGCGACGGGCTCTCCGACCCCTTTACGGGCGAGGCCATGGGCGACCAGACCGAGCGCCTGGCGGCGGAGTTTGGGGTGACCCGGGCCGAGCTGGACGAGGTGGCCCTGGAGTCGCACCGGCGGGCCGCCAGGGCCCAGGAGGCCTGCTACTTTAGCCGGGAGATGGTGCCCCTCGAGGTCAAGACCCGCAAGGGGGTGGAAAAAGTCGAAAAAGACGAGGGGGTGCGGCCCGAGACCACCCTCGAGTCGCTGGCGGCCCTGCGCCCGGCCTTCAAAAAAGACGGGGTGCTGACCGCGGGCAACTCCTCGCAAATTTCCGACGGGGCCTCGGCGCTGCTTTTGGCCAGCCCCGAAGCTGTGCAGAAGTACGGCCTAAAGCCTATTGCCCGCATCCTGGGCAGCAGTTGGGCGGCGGGCGAGCCCTGGCGCTTCCCCGAAGCCCCGGTTCCGGCGGTCAAAAAACTGCTGGAGAAGCTTCATATGGGTATTGCCGACTTCCACCTGTTCGAAAACAACGAGGCCTTTGCCCTCAACAACCTGCTCTTCAGTCGCCTGCTGGGGGTGCCCATGGATCGCCTGAACGTGCACGGCGGGGCCATCGCCCTGGGCCACCCCATCGGGGCCTCGGGGGCGCGCATCCTGACCACCCTGGTTCACGCCCTGCACACCCACCGCCAGGAGCGCGGCCTGGCGGCCATCTGCCACGGCACCGGCGGTTCCACGGCCATGGCGGTGGAGGCCGTCGGGTAGGTCTGGGTTCGCAGCTCGACGGCTGTGGGATACCGCTGGGTTCAGGGCCAAGGATCGAGCCGGCCCAGAAGCGAGGGTAAAAGCCGTTCAGGCCCAGGCCGGGAGCAGATCTTCTAAGCTTACCTCTTCGATGCTCCAGCTAGCTTCGGTCACCCTATACTCGGCCTGGGCCTCGATGAACTCGGCGGCCTGGCGCAGCACGGTCTCGACCCAGACGCTGTCGTAGCCGATCAGGCTGAAGCCCACCACCTCCCAGCCGTGCTCGTCCTGCCCGGCCAGCCGGGCCGCCGAGACCGGAAAGCGCGCCCGCAGCCGCTCGATGGTGGGCTTGACCAGGGCCCGCTTTTCCTTGAGGCTTCTCACCCAGGGCATCTCCAGGCGGGCGGTGTAGAGGCCCAGGTAGGCTTTCATACCCCAGATTCTGCCACACCTCGCTAAGTCTGTGCCGGGGCCTCGAGCCGCAGGCGCTCTGCGCCGCTGTACACGTTGAAGCTGCCCCGCAAAAAACCGATCAGGGTGAGGTTAAAGGCCCGGGCCAGCTCCACCGCCAGGCTGCTGGGGGCGGAGATGGCACAGAGCACCGGGGCCCCTGCGGCCAGGGTTTTCTGCGCCAGTTCGTAGCTGGCCCGCCCGCTGACCAGCACGATCTGCTCGGAAAGGGGCAGGCGGTTTTCCAGCAGGGCCCAGCCCAGCAGCTTGTCTAGGGCGTTGTGGCGGCCCACGTCCTCGCGCAGGGCCAGGAGGCGGCCCTCTCGGTCGAACAAAGCGGCGGCGTGCAGCCCCCCGGTCTGGGCGAAAAGGGTTTGCTGGGCGTAAAGCCGGTGGGGAAGTTGGGCGATGACCCGGCTCGAGACCTTCCAGCTTGTGTCCAATGGCGCATAGCGGCGCCGCAGGTTTTCCAGGCCGGCCTTGCCGCACACCCCGCAGGCCGAGGTGGTGAAGAAGTGCCGCTCCAGCGGGGCCAGCTCGGGCAGGATGGCGGTGTTTAGCTCGACGTTCACGATGTTGTACTGCTGGGGCTCGTCGGGGTCGGTGCAGTAGGCGATGCGCCGGATCTCTTCCCGGCGGCTTACCAGACCCTCGGCGAGCAGGAACCCCGCGGCCAGCTCGAAGTCGTGTCCGGGGGTGCGCATGGTGACGGCCAGGGTTTTGCGCTCTGTTGGGCTGCCCGAGGCCAGCAGCCGAATTTCCAGCGGCTCCTCGGTGGCGAGCTGGTCAAGCCTGGCCGCGGCCTGGCCCTGCTCAATCCGCAGCAGCCGGGTCCGGGTGCGGGCTTTGGGGCGGTGGTTGGGTGTGGATGTAGACATACGCCTCTTTGTAGGCCGGTATCTTGGCCTGGCTCGAGCGCAGCTTAGGGTCGATCAGGGCGTTGCCCTCGGGCCAGTGCACCTGGAGGCTGCCGGGCCGCACCTCGGCGGCAAAGACCCGGCCCGCCAGGGTGCCGAAAGGGTTGTGCAGCCAGACCGGCTGGCCGGGCTTTAGGCCCAGCTTTTCTATGTCCTTTGGGTTCATCAAAACGGCGTCGCGGGGGGCGCCGTTGATGGGGTCGGTGGCCTCCTGCACCATGCTGTTGAACTGCTTGCCGCGCCGGGTGACCAGCCGGAAAGCGCCCTCGGGCACAGGTCTTTGCGGCAGCGCGACCGGCAGAAAACGGGCCCGCCCGCTGGGGGTGGGGCAGACCCCGCCGGGGCAGAGGTGGGGCCCCCCGTACTGGAAGGCCTCGCCTTTGGCCTTGAGGTGCTGGATGCCCTCGTAGAAGGGAACCACCCGGGCGATCTCGGCCCGCACCGCGGCGGTGTCGGCAAAGCGCACCTTTTCGGCCAGCTCGGGCGGGCCTATGCGGGCGATCACATCCTGGAAGACCTGGCCTTCCCAGCGGGCCTCGGGGATGCGGGGGCCGGGGATCTCGGGGCTGAAGACCACCCGGCGCTCGGTGGTGGTCTCGGTGCAGCCGCCCGGGATCTCGTAGCGGGTGGTGGCGGGAAGCAGGATCACCTCTTCGGCGGGCTCGACCAGCATCTGCGAGGAGAGCACGATGTCCTGGTGCACCCGCAGCGGCACCCGGGCCAGCTGGGCCTCGGCCTGGCTTGGGCTGGGCAGGGTCTCGAGGAAGTTGCCCCCTATGCTCCACAGCACCTCGAGGCCCCCCTCCAGCATCTCCGTTACGGTCAGGCCCGGCCGGCTGGGCACGGCAAAGCCCCACTGCTTTTCCAGCTCCCTAGCCGTCTGGGGGTTGATGGGAAGCCCCCCGGGGAACACCGTGGCGTAGGCCCCCATCTCGGCCCCGCCCTGCACGCCCGAATGCCCGCGGATGGGCATCAGGCCGCAGCCCTCGCGCCCCAGGTAGCCCCGCGCCAGGCCCAGGTTGATGATGCTCTGCACACTCTCCTCGCCCCAGGGGTGCTGGGTGATGCCCATGCTCCAGACCAGCACGGCCCTGTCGGCCTTGGAAAGCAGCAGGGCGAACTCGAGCATCTCGGCTTTGGAGAGGCCGCTCAGGCGCTCGAGGGTCTCCCAGGGGGTTTGTTGGATCTGCTCGGCCAGCGCCTCAAAGCCCTCGGTGTGCTCGGCGATAAAGGCCTGGTTGAGCCAGCCCTGCTCGATGAGGTGCTTGAGGGTTCCGGTGATAAAGGCGTTGTCGCCCCCCGGCTGAACCTGGAAGAAGCGGTCGGTGATCTTGGTGCCAAAGAGGGCGCTCTCGGGGTCGGAGGGCACCCAGTAGTGCCGCATGGCCGGCTCCAGGTAGGGGTTGACGCAGACCACCTGGGTGCCGGCTTTTTTGGCGTAGTAGAGGTACTTCATCATCACCGGCTGGTTGACCGCCGGGTTGGAACCGAAAAACACCACCAGGTCGGTGCCGATCAGGTCTCGGTAGCTGCAGGTGGTGGCGGCCACCCCCAGCGCGGCTTTGAGGGCTACGGTGCTGGGGCTGTGGCAGATGCGGGCGGCGTTGTCGATGTTGTTGCTGCCCAGGGCCCGCACCGCTTTTTGCACCATGTAGTAGGTCTCGTTGGGAATGCCCCGGCTGGTCAGGTAAAAGCCCATCTTTTCGGGAGGGGTTTTGCTGAGCCTCCAGGCGATGCGGTCGAGGGCCTCGTCCCAGCTGATGCGGGTGAACCCCGGTTCCCCCCGGCGGCGGCGCATGGGGTAGGGCAGGCGGCCCAGCGCCCGCAGCTCGGCGGAGCTTTTGGACTTAAGCTTTTCAACATCCCGCAAAACTTCCGCGTTCAGGGGCTCCATGGTGTTGAGCCGCAAGAGCCGCAGCCGGACGTTGCAAAGGTGGATGCCCTCAATCGTCCAGTCCCTAAGGCCATAGGTGCCCAGGGCGCAGCCGTCGCAGACCCCATCGCGCAGGATGCGCCAGGCGTACTCGAGGTTGTCGGCGTTCTCGAAGAAGGCCCGGAAGACCTCGAGGAAGTTGTTGGGCTTCTGCAGCCCCAGCCCAAAGGGCCGCAGGCTCACCCAGGTCTCGGGGCTCCACCCTTTTTTCACAGGCTTGAGTGCCACTTCCTGCCTCCGCTGAACACCCCTATTCTAAGGCCAGACCGGGGGAAGGGGGTGTGAGCGCGGGGTTGTCCTCAAACTTGAGCCAGTTGCCCTGCCAGTCGAAATACTCCAGCGCCCCCAGCCGCTTTTTGTAGTCGTACTCGGAGGGTTCCAGGTAGGCGTAGCCGGGGTAGTAGTAGGCCTTGCCCCAGGCCCGCGAGAGCAGGATCGAGTGAAGGATCATCAGAATGCCCAGGCTGCGCCTGGAGAGATCGGGGTCGAAGCACTGGTAGACGCTCGAGGTGGCCTGCGCTCCTTCGTCCAGATAGCTGATGCCCACCAGGCGGCCCTGGTGGTGCAGGGTCAGGCTGTGGCAGCGGCAGGGGATATGGGCCGGGTGCCGCGAGATGAAGGTGTAGATGCTTTTGGGAATGCTGTGGGAAAAGCGGGTTTTGTGCCGGGCAAAAAGCGCCTCCACCTGGGCGTTCACGAAGGCCGGCTGTAGCTTTACCTGGATGTCCTGGTTCTTCCTGAGCACCCGCTGCTGGCTCCGGCTCAAGGCAAACTGGGCCAGGTGCACCCGCAGGGGCAGCACGGTTTGGCTTCCAGCCTGACTGTACCTAAAAAAGTACGCGCCAAAGTGGCGCCAGCCCTCGGCCCAGAGCCGATCCATGTCCGCTGGTTCTACCCGAGCGGCCAGAAAATACTCATAGGAGTTACGCAGTTGCCTCTCACCCCTCTACTCGGCTACCCTTTTCTGCAAAGCAAACAGGCCAAGAGGAGTTAGCTGCTATGAACCCCCCAAAGTGCACCGACCTGGACTATATCCACTTCCTCATCGCCGCCCAGA
>AXWR01000066.1 GCA_000482765.1 Meiothermus taiwanensis DSM 14542 | reverse complement strand
GGAGAACCGCTTACACCATAAACGAGACACGGTGTTGGGAGAAGATGCCTGCCGCAGCCGCAAGGGGGCGGTGGGGCTGATGTACTTACGGGATGTAATCCTGAGCCTCTTGCATCTCAAAAAGTGGCCGGTGTTGCGCTCGGTTAGAAAGTTCTCGGCTAATCCTAAGGCTCTACTGAAGCTAATCCGAGGGTTGTGATAAAAGCCTGGCCTCTTTTTGGATGGGTGACCGGTTGGTCATATAATGGGTATGACCCCTCAGAGGTTAAAGGAGGCAGTTCATGCAGAAAGCCCTAGTCATCCTAATCGCTTTGCTGGGAGCAGCACTGGCCCAGGGTCAGGTCACCATCACCTACTGGCAGTACGACTTCAAAAGCAAGGTCGAGGCGGTGAATGAACTGATCAAAAAGTTCGAGGCCGCCAACCCCGGCATCAGGGTGCTGCACCAGACCTTCCCCTACGACGCCTATCAGCAGAAGGTGGCTTCCTCGATTCCCGCCGGCCAGGGGCCGGATGTGGTCAACCTGTTCTACGGCTGGCTGCCCACCTGGGTCAAGGCTGGGTACCTGCAGCCCTTGCCCGCAGAGTACGTAAGGATGGTTGACAACGAGTTCCTGGGCATGGCCCAGGCCGCCAAGGTGGAGGGCAGGCTCTACGGCATCCCCACCGCTGTGCGCTCGCTGGCCCTGTTTTACAACCGCGATCTGCTCAACGCCGCCGGCTTTAACACCCCACCCAAAACCTGGGACGAGTTTCTAAACATCGCAAGCAAGCTCACCGTCAGGCAGGGCAATAGGTTCACCCAGCTGGGCTACGCCATGGCCCCCGACGGGCAGGATCACCACCTGGTGCGTGAGGTGCTGATCCGGCAGTTTGGCGGGCGGCCCTACTCCGACGATGGGCGCCGGGTGCTTTATGGCGACGCCGCCGGGCTCAAAGCCTTCACCTTCTACACCGACTGGTTCAAAAAGCACAATGTGGGCACCCTGGGCAACCAGTTCTTCCCCGGCAACAACGCCTACCGCGACGCCTTTATCGCCGGCAGGGTGGGCATGATTATCGATGGCTCGTTCGCCATCGGCACCATCCGCAGTGGGGCTAAGTTCAACTGGGGCGTGGCCGAGCTGCCCGTAGAAAAGGTTGGCGGCCGTAAGGTGAACTACGGCTCCTTCTGGATGCACGGCCTGACCCCCCTGGCCACCGGGCCTAAGCAGGCGGCCTCGCTCAAGTTTTTGGAGTTTCTGGTCTCCGAGGAAACCCAGCGCTACTGGCTCGAGAAGGTGGGCGAGCTGCCGGCCCGCAAGAGCCTGATCAAAGACCCCAAGCTCACCCTGGACAAGGTCTTTGGCCCCTTCGTGCTCTCGCTGGCCTATGCCAAAGCCACGCCTTTTGTGGATGAAATTGGGCAGCGCAAGGTCATGACCGACGCCATCAACCGGGTGCTCCTGGAAAACAAAGACCCGGCGGAGTCCTGGCGCATGGCCGTGGCCGAGGAGCAAAAGCTGCTGGACGCGTTCTGGAAGTAGCGCGCCCGAGGCTTGCCGTCACCCCGCACTATCCGGCTCGAGGGATTCTTCGCTAGGGGGTGAGGAATCCCCTTTCCACCCAACACAAGCAACTATGCGTGGACCTTTGAGTCCGGTATGGCATTCTTTCTATGAGACCATCTGAGCCCGCCCGACGTGGCGTATCGCTGGCGGCCCGAGAAGCGCTGTGGGCCCTGGCCTTCTTAGCCATCCCGCTGGCCTTCTTCCTGTTTATCCGCATCTGGCCGGCCTTCCAGGCCCTGTGGCTCTCGCTCTTCGACTGGCACGCCGACCCCAGCCAACGGCCTTTCGTGGGCCTCGAGCACTACCACCAGATGCTGGAGGATCGGCTCTTGCTCAAAGCCCTGCAAAACACCCTGGCCTACACCCTGTTAGGCGTTCCCACGCAGATCCTGCTGGGGCTTGGCATTGCCCTGTTGCTCAATGCGGTAACCCGTTTCCGGGATGTCTTCCGGGCCATCTACTTTGCGCCTTATGTCACCCCCGCGGCCGCCGTTGCCTGGGTGTTTAGCTGGATGCTCTCGCCCAATTTTGGCATCGTCAATGAAATATTGGGGGTGTTTGGCATCCCACCCCAGCCCTTCCTGACCAGCCCCTCCCAGGCCCTGGTCACCGTGACAATGGTGGTGGTCTGGCAGAACCTGGGTTTTCAGGTGGTCTTGTTCCTGGCGGGTCTGCAAAACATCCCCCGCGACTACTACGAGGCCGCCCGCATAGACGGGGCCAGCAACTGGCAGCTCTTCCGCCACATCACCCTCCCGCTTCTGAACCCGGTGATGGTCTTCTCGGCAGTCATCGGCACCATCGGCTTCTTGCAGCTGTTCACCCAGGTGGTCAACCTCAACTTCACCGACCAGGGCGGGCCGCTGGGCTCCACGCTGACCCTGGCCCTCTACATCTACCAGCAAGCCTTTGCCCGGTTTGACCTGGGCTATGCGGCGGCCATCACGGTGCTGCTGTTCGTGATTATCCTGGCCATCACCCTGGTGCAACTGCGGCTGTTGTCCCGGCGGGTGGAGTACTGATGAGACGCCTTTCTACACTCCTGATCTACCTCCTGCTCATCCTGGGCAGCCTGGTGATGTTCTTTCCGTTCGTGTGGATGTTTCTAACCTCCCTCAAGCCCTTTGCCGAGATTTTCGATCTCACGCTGCTGCCCCAGGCCCCCACCCTGGACAACTACCGCGAGGTGCTGTTCGATACGCAGTTCCCCCGCTGGTTCCTCAATAGCCTGATTGTGGCGCTCATCACCACGGCCTCGGTGCTGTTCTTCGACGCGTTGGTGGGCTACACCCTGGCCAAGCTGCGCTTTCCCGGCAAGGGGTTCATCTTCGTGCTCATCCTTTCGACCCTGATGGTGCCTACCGAGATGCTGATCATCCCCTGGTACGTGATGAGCACCGAGTACGGCTGGAGCAACACCTACTGGGGTCTGCTCTTTCCGGGCCTCATCAGCGCTTTTGGGGTGTTCTTGATGCGGCAGTTTTTCCAGACCCTGCCCACCGACCTGCTGGATGCCGGGCGGATAGACGGGCTGAGCGAGTTTGGGGTGTTCTGGCGTATCGCCTTCCCGCTGGTGCGTCCGGCCCTGGCGGCTTTAGGCATCTTTACCTTTCTGGGCAACTGGAACGCCTTTTTGTGGCCCCTGATCGTGGTACAGACCCCCGATATGCGCACCATACCGGTGGGGGTGGCACTGTTCTCGAGCGAGGCCGGCACCGCCTGGAACCTGATTATGGCCGCCAGCAGCCTGGCCGTGCTGCCGGTGCTGCTGGTCTTCCTGTTCTTCCAGCGCCAGATCATCGAAGGGGTGGTGCTGACCGGGGTGAAGGGCTAGGGGGTTTTTTCCTGGTAATCTGTTCGGCATGAACCAAGGCCTGGGCCAGCGGCTATGGCGGCAGTACCGCGGGCACCTGCTCAGCTTTGCCGCGGGGGTGCTGGTGGGCGTGATGTTCGCCGACTGGCTGCGGAGCCTCGTGACCATCCTGTTCGTGCTGGGGGTGCTGGGGGCGATGTACTTCATCTGGGTCTACTTCGATAAGCTCAAGAAACAGTGAGCCGCCTTATGGAGCTAATGACGCCCGCCCCCATCCTGGACACACCCCCCGCGCACCTGCCCACCGGGAACCTCGAGGTGCACGTAGAAGCCAGCCCCCAGGCCCCCTCCATTTCGCGCATCGGGGTGGCCTCCCTAGGGCTTAGCGGCCTGCTGGACTGGGTGGGGGCCCCGCTTTTGGAAGTGTCCGGGCAGGGCTGGCAGGTTTCGCGCCTCGCGGACTGGATTCCCTGCTGGGAGAACGATGACCTCAAGGTTACGCTGCTGGCCCCCTGGGGGGAGCGGGGGCTGGCGCTGCGCCTCGAGCCCAAACGGCAAGGCCCCCTTCAGGTAGCGGGCAACCTCGAGTACCTGGGCCTGCGGCGCTTCCGGGAGGAGCCGCTCGACTGCGTCTTCCCTAGCGGGCACGACGGCTGGACGGGGAGCCATGTGATGGAAGCCCGCACCCACCGCACCCTGCTGGCTCTGGGCCTGCAGGCCGACCCCCCGCCCACCCGAATAGACTGGGGCCCCCAGTTCGTGCTCGAGTGGGCGGCGGGCCCGGTCACGCTCTACCTGGGCCTGGCCCCCGAGGCTGATGGTGCCCGCACCACCGCCCTGCACCTGCGGCGGGTGGGCTGGGAGGGCTTGCTGCACAAGACCCTGCACAAGCTGGCCCTGCTGTGCACCAATTACACGGGCCCCCTCTACGAGGTCTACCGGCGGCACCTGATCTTCAGCTACTTCTACGCCCAGGCCGACACCCTGGAGGGCGAGCCTGTGCTGCTCACCTCGAGGAGCCCGCACTACTACGTCTCGGGGGCCTACTGGGCCCGCGACGCGCTTTTGTGGTTTTTCCCGGCCCTGCTCAAGGCCGACCGCAAACGAGCAAAACAGGTGCTGAAAGCGGTATTCCAGCGCCAGGCCCGCTGGCCGGGGGAGCACGCCCAGTACCTGAGCGGGCCGCCCCTGTACCCCGGCTTCGAACTGGATCAGGCCGCGGCCTACCCCCTGGCCCTGGCCCGCTACCTGGAGGCCACCGGCCCCGACCCCGGGCTGGTGGCCGAGCTGCGCGAGCCCCTGGCATGGGTGTTTGCGCGGGTGGCCGAGGAGAAGCACCCTTCCCTCACCCTCTACCGCACCTTCCTCTCCCCCACCGACGACCCGGTGAAGGAGCCCTATCTGACCTACGACAACGCCCTGTGGTGTGTGGCACTGGAACGGCTGGCCCCCTTCTGGCCGGAGGCCGAGGCGCTCAGGCTCGAGGCCCGGGCCATCCGCGAGACCCTCTACCGCCAGGCCGAGCGCAACGGGCGCTTCGTCTTCAGTTTTGAGCCGGGGGGCACCCACACTTTCTCCGATGAGCCTGCGGGCAGCCTGTTGCTGCTCCCGCACCTGGGCTTTTGCAGCCGGCAGGACCCCATCTGGCAGGCCACCGCGCTGTGGATTCTGGGAAGCGACAACCCCCACCACTACAAAGGGCGCTTCCCCGGCGAGGGCTCGGCCCATTTTCCCTTCCCCTCAGGCTTTGGCCTGGCCAACCGGATCCTCTCCGGCCTGATGCGGCCGGCGGGCGACGCGCTCATGACGCTCGAGCAGGCCCCCCTCGACCAGGGCTACGCCTGCGAGTCCTTCGACCCCGAGACCGGCCAGGCTCGCACCGGGGTGGGATTTGCCGCGCTGGCGGGCCTTGTTGCCTACGCGCTGGCCGCGGGCAAAGATCCCAAAGGGCCTACCGTATAGCCAGCCAGACCAGCAGCAGCAAACCGCCCGCGCCGACCAGTGCCACGCTCAAGGCCGCGCTGCGGGTTTTGCGGAAGTACAGCGAGAGCACGAAGCCCGTAAGCGCCACCAGCAACAAAAACCCACCCGAGAGGTCAATCAGCCAGGCCCAGGCCGGGCCGGCATCGCGCCCGCGGTGCAGGTCGTTCAGGACGGCTACCGGGCCCTGGGCCACCACCTTGAGGGTATAGCTGCCGTCGGCCCGGCTGATGAAGGCATCGGCGGCGTAGCCGGGGGCGCGGAAGCTGATGGAGGCTTCCTGATCGTCGGCACGGGTATCGCTCACCTGCCCCCGCAGGCCATAGGTGGCCCGCAGGGTCTCGGCGGTCTTTAGCCAGTCGATCTCGCCTCGTTGCTGCCAGTCCTGGGGCAGGGTGCCCTGATAGGTATGGATGGTCTGGGCGTTGCCAAACACCCACTCGGGGTGGTTGAGGGTGATGCCGGTAGCGGCAAAAAACAGCACCACCAGCAGGCTCAGCATGGAAGCGTAAAGGTGCAGCCAGCGGGCCAGGGCATAGACCCTCGAGCGCAGGGGCTTCTGCACTTTTTCCATGGGCCTCTCAACCCTGCCGATCATAGGAAAGGCTCACCTCCTTGAGATCCCCTTTCTCGCCGGACAGATTGTAAGCGCGCTGGAAGGGGCTCTGGGCCAGGGTGACCTTCTCGCGGAAGAGCTGGTAGGGCCCGTGCTCCCGGGCCAGCTCCACACAGACGTAATAGTCGCCCTGGGGCATCGGGTTGCCCTTATCGTCCTTGCCGTCCCAGCTCAGGGTGTACCGCCCCGGCATCCGGGTGGGGCCCGAGACGGTTTCGTTCAGCTCGTTGTTGTGATACCAGCGCCGGAGTTCGTTGAGCCAGCGCGGGCCCTTGCGGGACTGCTCAAACCAGACCGCCAGGGTGCGCACCGGCAGGCCCTGGGCGTTTTCGATCCAAACCGCCACATAGGGTCGGCGATAGCGGAAACCACCGCCCACGAACTCGAAGGTGATATCCAACTTCATGCCAGCCAGCCTGGCCTGGGCCAGGCCCCGGCCGGCCAGAAGGGTCAGGAGAAAACCAACTGTGCGGTAGACAAAGTTTCGACGGCTTATCCAGGAACGCTTCATCTAATACCAACTCTACGACGAGGTGACACATAAAGCCTCTTGAATCCAAGGCCAAAAGCAAAGCCGCTTGACCCTAGTTGGATCAGCCGCAAGCTGGGTGAGGAACTCCTCGGCAGCCAGGCGTTTGTGTTCCAGCGAAGGGTACACTTTGCCTTCAATGGCCCGCCTGACCTCCTCAAACACCCGCTCGGCAGGATTGAGCTCGGGCGAATAGGCCGGTTGAAGGATACGACTCCCCGCTAGCTCGGATAGGCTACGACCCCGATGAACCCCCGCCCCATCCCAAACGTTGATGGCTAACCCCCATTGCTCCAGCACCGGTT
>AXWR01000065.1 GCA_000482765.1 Meiothermus taiwanensis DSM 14542 | reverse complement strand
TTAGGACTTACGCAGTTGGGCAAAGGATGTGGCGGTGGGCGTGTACGTGCATGTCCCGAGGTGAGCCGTGCCCTACCCTCGCTATCCTAAAGGCAACGGGCGCACACGAACCCGGCGGGAGTCCACCACTACGATGGCCCCAGCCTCGAGCACCTCTGCCGCGGCCACCAGCACTTGCAGCAGGCGCTCTCCGCTAGCCTCAGGCCGCAAGTCCACTCCCCGCAGAATCACCACGCTTGGGTATACGCCAGCAGGTCGCCAAAGTCGAGGTCGTGGGTTAGGAGCAAGTACCCCTGGGTGGCAGCGAAGCGCAACACCTCGAGGTCGTTTGCGCTGGCCAGTCCCACCTCCGACCATCGCACGGCCTGGTGGCCCCGTTCACGCAAAAACCCCACCCAGCGAGGGGTGAGGTTCATGTCCAGTAGAATCTTCAAACCGCAACCTCGCGCTCCTCGGCCAGAAAGACCGCGTACTCCAGCGCGGCGTCAATATCCTCTGGCTCGAGCTCGGGGTAGTCGCGCAGGATTTCTGCCGGGGTCTGGGAACGGAGCTGGTTGAGGATGGTGCCCACGGTGATGCGCGTTCCACGAATGCAGGGCCGCCCGCCCATGACCAGTGGGTTGAAGGTGATGCGCTCAGACAGCCTCACATGTTTATGTTAGCACTCCGGTAGGACTTGCGCAGTTGAGTGAAGGATGTGGATGGGATTGGCCAGGTAACCTTGTATCGCCTCACGAACGATGCTCGCCTTGGACTCATACCAACTCAAACCCGTTCACAAACGCTACGCCTCCAGCCTGAGAAAAGCACGCGTGGCCTAAGATCGAAGCCTTCTTCACCTCATTCCGTCCCCTCCAGCTCTCCCCGCCTGCCCTCGCTCATCCCCAGATTGTCAATTGCCCGGTGCTCCGCGTTCTCTTCTTTTGAAACTGCCCGGAACGCCCTGACCAAGCCAACCCTGTTTGCAGAAAAGGATGGCCAAGTAGAAAGGTGAAAGGCAACTACAGGAGGTGTCGGTTCCTCAGGAGTCTCAAGTGTATTGACCGATTACACGCCACCCGGCCGTCAAGATGCTGGCGCTGTCCTTCCTGCTGCTCATCGGCGTGAGCCTCATCGCCGAGGGGCTGGGCCAGAAGATCCCTAAGGGCTACATCTACTTCGCCATCGCTTTCGCGGTCTTCACTGAGTGGCTCAACATCCGTGCTGGCAGCCGCACCAAGGCCAAGCCGGTGCAGCTCCACCAGCCCTACGAGCAGGCGAAGGAATAACCGGCAACTACCCCAGGGCGGGTTGGTCTCGAGCTCCTTCAGCACCGCGTTCACGGCCCCGAGGAGGGGCCGGATTTTTCGCCAGAGACACGCGAGAGCGCCTGGGGGATCTGCGGGAAGCCCGTTGCGCGCGGCAGCCTCAGAAATCTTGAGCAACCTGTTCAAGAAGCAGCATCTAGTTGTCGCAGATTGGATATAAGTGTTTTTTTTCACGATTATATTTACGTGAAAAAAATATTTGCTATACACTTCACGCCCTTTGGGCATGTTTCGAGCGAGCCAACACTCTGCAACAACAGCCACCTCGAGACCGGCTTCGAGGCCGAGGGGGCAGCGCTCGAGTGGGGCGCGATGGCTAGGGTGTTCGTCTACGGAACCGAGTGTTGCCCGCGGCATCCCCTTCAAGCTGCAGACGTGGAGCGCAACCCCGAGGCCGAGCAGGCCGTGCGGGCTATGAGCAGCGGCTAGCTCAAGTTCCCGATGGTGGCGGTGGGCGAACTCGAGGGCCACTGGAAACCCGGCGACAACGCCCGTACACTGAGAGACCCACGCCCAGCGGAGTTGCAGGAAGCCCTGCAGCACGGCGGCTTCTCGGTAAGCGGATTGTAATGCTTGATTTTTTATAGCACTATGTTTTATCATCATTAGTGAGGTTGCCCTCGAGGAGGGCCTGCAATGGAAAAAGTCACCGGAATTCACCACATCACTGCGATGGCAGGCGACCCCCAGAAGAACCTGGACTTCTATGCCGGGGTGCTGGGACTGCGCCTGGTCAAGCTCACCGTCAACTTTGACGACCCCGGCACCTACCACTTCTACTACGGCGACGGGCTGGGCCGGCCCGGCACCCTCCTGACCTTCTTCCCCTGGCCGCAGGCCGCGCCCGGACGGGCGGGCGTGCATCAGGTGGGGGTGGTCTCCCTGGCGATCCCCCAAAGCTCGCTGGGCTACTGGCTGCACCGCCTGATGGAGAAGGGCGTGGCGTACAGCGGCCCCTTCGAGCGGGAAGGCGCTCAGGTCGTGGCGTTCAAGGACCCCAACGGGCTGCAGCTCGAGCTCGTCGCCACCCCCCACGCGCCCGAAGTCACCGCCTGGAAGGCCATGCCGGTTCCCGCCGAGCACGCGATCCGGGGCGTCTACGCCGCGCAGATGTGGGTGCTCGAGGCCGGGCCGAGCCTGCGGACGCTCGAGGCCATGGGCTACCGCGTGAAGGGGCAGCGCGAGAACGTCACCGTGATGGTGCCCGAGGGCGGGTTCGGCGCGGTGGAGGTGCGGGAGACGGGAGGGTTCCTGGCCGCGCGGGACGGGGTGGGCACGGTTCATCACATCGCCTTCCGCGTCCCCGACGACGCGGCCCAAATCGCGCTGCGCGAGAAGCTGCTGGGCTTGGGGTTGCGCGTGAGCGAGGTGCGGGAGCGGCAGTACTTCCGCTCGGTCTACTTCCGCGAGCCCGGCGGCGTGCTCTTCGAGGTCGCCACCGACATCCCCGGCTTCACCGCCGACGAGCCCTTCGAGGCGCTGGGCAGCAGCCTCAAGCTGCCGCCATGGCTCGAGGCCAGCCGCGCCCAGATCGAACTGGCCCTGCCCGAAATCGCCCACCCGGGCGCGGAGGTGCGGGCATGAGCGGGGTGAACGGCCTGCACCACGTCACCGCCATGGCCACCCAGGCCCAGCGCAACCTCGACTTCTACGCCGGGGTTCTGGGGATGCGGCTGGTGAAGAGGAGCGTAAACCAGGACGACCCCGGCACCTACCACCTCTTCTATGCCGATGCCGAGGGGCGGCCCGGCACCGACCTCACCTTCTTCCCCTGGGAGAACCTGGCCGCCCCGCGCAAGGGCACCGGCATGGCCGTTGAGGTGCAGCTTGCGGTGCCGCACGGCAGCCTGGAGTTCTGGGCCACTCGGCTGCAGCGCTACGGGGTCAGGGTGGGCGAGGTGGAGGTGCGCTTTGGAGAGCGGGCCCTGCCCTTTCAGGACCCCGACGGCCTCGAGGTCGCCCTGGTGGAAACTGGCCCCCGCCCCTTCACCCCCTGGGAGGGGAGCACCATTCCGGAGGACAAACAAATAATGGGCCTGCACGGTGCGCGGCTGTGGGAGCGCGAACTCTACCCCACCGCGCAGTTTCTGAGCCAGGCTTTAGGCTTCGTGAGCGCAGGCCAGGAGAAGGGTTGGAACCGCTTCGTCGTCAATGGCGGCGGCTCGGGCAACTTCCTCGACATCAAGGAGCTGCCCAACCTGCCCCAGGGCCGCTGGGGCCGGGGCAGCATCCACCACCTGGCCTGGCGGGTGGAGGACACCGCCCACGAGATGGCCGTGCGCGCGCGCATCGAGGCTGCTGGCATGCGGGCCACGCCGCAGATCGACCGCTTCTGGTTCAAATCGGTCTACTTCAACGAGCCGGGCGGGGCGCTCTTCGAGCTCGCCACCGACGGCCCCGGTTTCGCCGTGGACGAAGACCCCGCCCACCTGGGCGAGAAGCTGGTGCTGCCGCCGTGGCTCGAGCCGGCGCGCCCCCGCATCGAGGCCAGGTTGCCCGAGCTGCGTCTGCCCACGCCTGAGGTGTGGTCGTGAGCGCCGAGCTGGGCTTCGTCCACCGCTTTGAGCCGGGGAGCTCACCGACCACCCTGCTCTTGCTGCACGGCACCGGGGGGAACGAACACAGCCTGATTGAGCTGGCCCGCCATCTGGCCCCGGCTGCCAACCTGCTCTCACCGCGTGGGAAGGTGCTCGAGAACGGCGCTCCGCGCTTCTTCCGGCGGCTGGCCCTGGGCGTGTTCGACGAGGCCGACCTCAAGGCCCAGGCCGCCGACCTGGCCCGCTTTGTGGGGGAGGCCGCCAAACGCTACGGCTTCGATGCGGGCCGGGTGTACGCCCTGGGCTACTCCAACGGGGCCAACATGGCCGCTGCGCTGATGCTGCTGCACCCCGAGGCGCTGGCCGGGGGTGTGCTGCTGCGCCCGGTGCTGCCCCTGAAGCCTTCCACCCTGCCCAACCTTTCCACCAAGGCCGCCTTCTTAGCCGCGGGCCGTCGCGACCCCTGGGCCCCCATTGAGCGCGTCGAAGCCCTGGCAGACTGGCTCGAGCGGGCCGGGGCCGCGGTCGAGCTGCGCTGGCAGGAGGCCGGCCATGAGCTGCATTCGGAGGAGCTGGAGGCAGCCAGGGAGTGGCTGGCCCGGCACCTGGAGGGCTGATCCAGGCACAAAGCCCCACATGGGCCTGACCCCTCTGGAAGCTACACGAGGCGTCGGTTCCCCAGGTGCCTCATACCAGATTCGGTTAGTTCGGCACCGGGATACATAGCCTTACCCAACCCAGCATCTCAGGAAGGCAGGTAGGGGCTGGGCTCGCCCCAGTAACCCACCCAGAGGTACTCCCGGGGGCGGGAGAGGGCCACGTACAGCAGGCTGCGCTCCTTCTCCTCCACCAGGGCCCTTTCCTGAGGGTCGGCGGCCCTGTCCAGCAGGGTTCTCAAGGGGAACAGGCCGGCGGTGGCCCCAAACAAAGCCACCGCACGGAACTCGAGCCCCTTAGCCCCGTGCACCGTCCCGCACCAGACCCCTTCCCCGTCCGTCTCCAGACCCTGGGGTAGGAGTCCCTCCCTCTGCAGCCCTTCCCCAACCCGCTTGGACAGGTTATGGGTGCGGGCCAGAACGGCCATCTGATGGGGCTCCAGACCCTGATCCAGGAGCCAGCGGAGCCAGCGCAAAAGCTCCTCCAGGGCCGCCTCCTCTCTGGGAAAGCCACGGATTTCCGGCTTGGAACCCCGCAGAAGGGCCAGACTCCCCCGCACCTCCCCCTCCACCTGGGAGGGAAGCGTCCGCTCCGCCAGCTCCCCGATCTCCCGGGTGGTGCGGTAGTTGACCCGCAGACGGCGGGATCGCCCCTGCACCTCGAGGCCCAGCGCCCGCCAGGAGGTGGGGCCTTTGTAGATCCGCTGGCCAGGATCCAGGGTAAGGAAGAGGTCGTCCGCACCTTCCTCAGCCAGGGCCCGCAGGAGCATGAGCTCGGCGGGGCCGAAGTCCTGGGTCTCGTCGGCCACCACCGCGCGGAAGCGGGGCAGGTTCCCTTCCTCCAGGGCGGTGCGCACCCGGTGGCAGACCCCGCTAAAGGTGGTAGCCCCCTGGGCCTGCATGCCCTCCCATACCCGCTGGAAAACCTCAAAGAGGCTGCGGCGCTCCCGGGCGCTCAGGGGGATGCCCCGGCCCTCGCGGGAAAAGCCCCGGTAGGCCTCCCAGGTGTACAGGCCCCAGGCATCGGCCATCTCCCACTCGGAGAGAACGAAGTCTGAACTGAAGGACAGGCCCTGGCTCAGCTTTTCCAGAACGGGGCGGTATTCCTCCTCCTTCCAGATATGTACCCGCCCATAAGCCTCCTCGTAGAGGCGCAAGGCGAGGTTGTGCAGGTTGTCTACCCAAACGTTGGGGAGCTCCTCCCCGGCCAGACCCTTGAGGGCGATTTTGAGCCTCTGGGCCAGGCCTTTGTTAAAGGTGGTGAGGAGAATGCGGGCCTCCGGGTAGCGCTGGGCCAGGGTGCGGGTGCGGTGGATCGCCACCACGGTCTTGCCCGTGCCCGCTCCGCCCGTCACCCGGGCTGGCCCCCCGAAGTGGGCTTTCACCACCTCCTGCTGCAGGGGATGCAGGAAAAAGCGCCAGGCCTCCCAGGAGCCTTGCAGGGCCTGGCGCACCTCCTGGAGGCTCTGGAGCAGGTGGAACTGCCGCTGGATCAGGGGATGGGCCAGGAGCTCCTCCGGGTTTTGCACCTGGATTCTGGGCGGCGGAACCACGGGTTTGCCATCCAGAAGATCTAAAATGCGTTCCTGAATGGCCTGAGGAAGCCCGTCCAACAGCTCCAGAACCCCGTCTTCGGTGGCGTAGCGCAGGGGTTTGAGGTAGTCCGGCGGCACCCCCAGGCTCAGGAGATAGTCCTCGTCGAAGCGGGCAAGAGGGGCCTCTACCTCCCTAGGCACCGTAACTACCACTACCTCAGCGCGGGTGAACTGGAGTTCGCCCGTAACCGGGTGAACCTCCACCCGGTGTCGCTCGGCCCATTCGTAGGCCTTGTCGTGATGGTCGCAATAAGCCACAATCCAGGCCTTACCGTAGGGGTAGAGGATAATTCGTATATCCCGATTAACTCGAGTAGACCAAAACCCATTGTGGATTTTTTCCAGATTCAGACTGTTGTGGCGCGGATTCTGAGCAAAGAGAAGGAGGCTTTCCATCACCAAGGCCCGCTCCGCAGCAGTGAGGCGATCCTTGGCCTTGTAGAAACTATCCGCGATGGATAGGGTCACGGTTTCAGCCATAGTTCCTCCTTCAGTTGTTTAGATATACCAACTCTACGACGAGGTGACACATAAAGCCTCTTGAATCCAAGGCCAAAAGCAAAGCCGCTTGACCCTAGTTGGATCAGCCGCAAGCTGGGTGAGGAACTCCTCGGCAGCCAGGCGTTTGTGTTCCAGCGAAGGGTACACTTTGCCTTCAATGGCCCGCCTGACCTCCTCAAACACCCGCTCGGCAGGATTGAGCTCGGGCGAATAGGCCGGTTGAAGGATACGACTCCCCGCTAGCTCGGATAGGCTACGACCCCGATGAACCCCCGCCCCATCCCAAACGTTGATGGCTAACCCCCATTGCTCCAGCACCGGTTTG
>AXWR01000064.1 GCA_000482765.1 Meiothermus taiwanensis DSM 14542 | reverse complement strand
GGTGGTGTCGTCCAGGATCAGAAGCCCCCGGGTGGGCTCCACCACGGCCCTGGCCTCCTGCCACAGCGCCTCCGTGTCGGGAGGCTGTCGCTGGAGCAGGCGGGTGAAGGCGTCGTGGGCGGGAGCGCTGGGTTCCTCGGGTTGGCAGCGGGCGGCTTCGGTACAGGTGAAGACCTTCTGGGCGGCGATGAGGAAGTGGATATAGTCCAGGTCGGTGCACTTTGGGGGGTTCATAGCAGCTAACTCCTCTTGGCCTGTTTGCTTTGCAGAAAAGGGTAGCCGAGTAGAGGGGTGAGAGGCAACTGCGTAACTCCTACCGGTATGAAATGCGTATGAAAGGATCCCCTAGGCCAGGAGCAGCCGAAGGCCCCCCAGCAAGGCCAGCACGAGGGCCATCCACTCGAAGGTGTTTTGCGAGATGCGGTTTAGAAGCCGGCGGCCTGCCACCGCCCCCAACACCACCGCAGGGGTTAGCCACAGGTTGAAGGCAAGCGACTCCCAGGTGATGAGGCCCAGTCCCACCGCGAAAGGCACTTTGAAGAGATTGACCACCAAAAAGTACCAGGCGATGCTGCCCACCACCTCGAGCTTCCCCATCCGCATAGCCAGCATATAGATGAGCACAAAGGGCCCGGCTGCATTGGCCACCATGGTGGTAAAACCTGCTGCCACGCCCATACTGGGTGCAAAGGCGGGGTGTTTGGAGACCGTCACCTTGTCTAGGTTGCGGGCCTTGCGGTATAGCTGATACAGGGTCATGCCAGCCACAATGGCCCCGATCACCCGCTGTACCTGGGTGTCGTTGCTAAAGTAGAGCATCCATGTGCCCAGGCCCACTCCCACCGCTGTCCAGGGGAAAATTCGCATGAGCGCCTGCCAGCGCACGTTGTTGCGCAGCATGCCGACAGCGATAAAGTCGGCGCAGATCAGCACCGGTAGCAAAGCGCCGGTGGCCTCGCGGGCCGGGATAATGCTGGCAAACAGAACCACGGCAATGGTTACTGCACCTGATAACCCAGCTTTAGAAGCACCCACCAGCCAGGCCGCCAGCAGGGCCACAATCCAGGACTGGGGGCTGAGCTCCACGCTGTTACCATACCCCAGTCCGGCCCATTGGTGGGCCGGGTAGTAGCCAAGGGAGGGGCTTTTGCCTAGCCTGTAGAAGGAATGTCCAAGCCTCGATCATCTGCCGAGATTGTTGCCCAGATTTTGCGCCAAAAGGGGCTGGTCAGCGGGGTTCGGCGGGGCCAGGCCCTGGCGTTGTGGCCCGAGATTGCCGGGCCGGCCCTGAGCGAGCTCACCGAGGCCGACCGCCTGGAAGACGGGGTGTTGTTCGTGCGGGTGGTCGATGCGGTGGTGGCCCACCAGCTTACCTATCTGCGGGAGGAGTTTCTGAGGCGCTACCAGGAAAAGCAGCCCGGGCTGGTGCGGGAACTGCGCTTCCTGGTAGGCGCTGAGAAAAAGGCCAGGCCCCAGGAAAGGCCAAAAGCCCTACCCAAGCTAAACCCCGAAGAAGAGGCCCGGTTGCAGGAGCTGGCCGGGCGCTCCCCGCAAGACCTGCAGGGGGTGATTCTGCGGGCCGGAAGGGCCATACTGCAAAGGCAAAAGAGCAGCCCCCATCCACCATGCCCCATCTGCGGTACGCCCAGTCCGGTGCATCCCTGCAGGCCATGCCAGAAGCTGCTGGATACGCCTACTGTGCAACGTGAGGCGGCGCGACTGACACGCTTCCCGCTAAAGAACCGCCTCGAGGGCGAGCCCTTACAGGCCGCTCGCTACCTGGCCCAACAGAGGCTCGAGGCCCAGCTACGCGACCTGCTACCCCAGGTAATCCAGCAGCCCGAACTGATGCCCATCCTGCAAGACACCGCCCGACGTTACCTGCAGCTTCGCACCGGTGAACAAGAGGTTCGAAGTTACCGCCACCTGCTACCGGATACCCTGGGCTCGTTGCTCAAAGAAGTATGATATTGGAGTCCGCAGCGCTTCCCTGGCCTGCCGCGAGGGATGCACAGCAAATGAACCGCGTTTACCCTTGGAGGAAACATGGCAACCGAGACCAAAACCAAAAGCGTTGGTGGCGATAGCAAAATGAAGGCTGGGCTCATCTGGTTCAACGGGCAGATGGTGCCCCAGGAAGAGGCCAAAGTCTCGGTACTGACTCACGCCTTGCATTACGGCACCAGCGTGTTTGAGGGTATCCGGGCTTATGAGACCTCCCGGGGCCCGGCCATTTTCCGCCTGCAAGAACACACCGAGCGCTTTTTTCACAGCGCCAAGGTCATGATGTTCGAGCTGCCCTTTAGCCCCGAGCAGATCAACCAGGCCATCCAGGAGGTCGTCCGGGCCAACGGTTATAAAAGCTGCTACATCCGCCCCCTGGCCTGGATGGGGGCCCACACCCTGGGGGTGAACCCCCTGCCCAACAACCCCGCCGAGGTGATGATTGCAGCCTGGGAATGGGGCACCTACCTGGGTGAGGAGGCCGTGCGCAAAGGGGCCCGGCTCATTACCTCGTCCTGGGCTCGCTTCCCGGCCAACGTGATGCCCGGCAAGGCCAAGGTGGGGGGTAACTACGTCAACAGCGCCCTGGCCCGTGTGGAGGCCCAGCAGGCGGGGGCCGACGAAGCCCTCCTGCTCGACAAGGAAGGCTTTGTGGCCGAGGGGTCGGGGGAAAACATCTTCTTTTTCCGCAATGGTGTGCTGTACGCGGTGGAGCACTCGGTTAACCTGATGGGGATCACCCGCGACTCGATCATCACCATTGCCCGCGACCTGGGCTACGAGGTGCGCGAGGTGCGGGCCACCCGCGACCAGCTCTACATGGCCGACGAGGTCTTCATGGTCGGCACGGCCGCCGAGGTTACCCCCGTCTCCTACCTGGATCACCGGGCCATTGGTACGGGCCGGGCCGGTGAGCACACCATGAAGATCAGGGCTGCCTACATGGATGTGGTGCACGGCAAAAACCCCAAATACCAGGCCTGGTTGACCTACGTTCAATAGGTGCCTTTTTCGATCGGGTGGCTCAGGCGATAAACTGTTGGGCGGTGAAACCGCTATCGTTGTTATTCCTTACCCTGTTCAACAGCATTCTGGGCCTGTCGGTTTTATTTCCCATCCTGGGGCCCCTGTCGCGCGAGCTGGGTCTAAGTGAGCTGCAGGTGGGGTTGTTTTCCACTGGCTACGCCCTGATGCAGTTCATCCTGGCGGCCCACTGGGGGCGACGCAGCGAGGTGGTGGGGCGCAAGCCCATCTTGTTGATGGGCATTCTGGGTTTTGCGGCCAGTTTTTTCTTGTTTGCACTGTTCGCCTGGCTGGGCTATCAGCAGGTGCTCTCGGGTTGGGGGTTGTTTGGATGCCTGCTCTTCTCCAGGCTGTTGGGGGGTGCGTTTTCTTCGGCTACCCTGCCCACTGCCCAGGCCTATCTGGCCGACATCACCCCGCGCGAACAGCGCACCCAGAACTTTGCTATCCTGGGGGCTGCTTTTGGCCTTGGGGTGATTTTTGGCCCGGCCATCGGGGCGGGCTTGGCGCACTTTGGGCTGCTGGTGCCGGTGGTTTTTTCGGCCACCCTGGCCTTACTGAACGCGCTTTTTGTCGGGCTGGCCTTGCCTGAGTCGCGCCGGCCGCTCGAGCGCGCCCCAACCCCTCCCAGCCTCTCCTGGGCCGATCCCCGCATCCTGCCGTTGCTCCTCATTGGCTTGAGCATCAACCTGGCCTCCATTGCCATGGAGCAGACCGTGGCGTTCTTGTATCAGGATCGCCTGGCCCTGAACCCGGCCCAGACGGCCCAGACCGTCGGCCTGGCCCTGGTGATTTTTGGCATTGTGGGGGTACTGGTGCAGGGTTTCTGGGTGCGCGTGGTCAGGTGGCCGCCCAGGGTGCTGTTGGGCTTTGGACTGGCACTGCTGCTGCTGGGTTACCTGGGCCTGGTGTTTGCCCCCAGCTTCGGCTGGCTCACGGCCTCGTTGGTGTTGCTGGGGTTGGGCTCCATGGCCAGTCCGGGCCTGACCGCTGCCCAGTCCCTGGCCGTCTCCGACGATGAACAGGGTGTGGTGGCGGGTTTATCCAGCGCAGCCCAGGCCCTGGGGCGCATGCTGGGGCCGGTGGTGGGCACCTCTTTGTATGGTCTTTCCCCGGCCTACCCGTATGTGTTTTCCGCCATGCTGATCGCTCTGGCGCTTTTGTTTTTCCTGGCCCGGCCCCAGCTAGCCAGGTAGCCCGGCCTCCTCCAGCAACCGCTTGAGCATCTCCAGGTTGACCAGGGCATGGCCTTTGGTGGTGTTGTTGAAGATGAACCAGACCTGGGTGAGGGTTTCGTGCTCCAAAGCGGCCTGCAGGGAGCGCACCCAGAAGCGCAGCTCTTCCTCGCTGTAGCGGTAGTCGTGCCGTTCGGCCTGGTCTTTGCCCTCGTACCACTTTTCCTTGTTGCGCCCCGAGAGCCTTATGTAGGCGATCTCGCCGGTGATGTGGAGCTGGTTTTTGGGCAGGCCGGGCAGGGGCGGGTAGTCGGTGCTGACCCAGATCAGCCCGGCTTTCCTGAAGGCTTCGCGCACCTCCTCGAGGTCCCAGGAGGCATGGCGAAACTCCACCGCCAGCCCGCCGGGGGCCAGGGTTTTGTCGGCGAAACGCTGGGCCAGGGCCGCCAAATACCGGCGGTTCTCGGGGGTGCGGTGGAAGCTCTGGGGAAACTGGGCCAGAAATGGCCCCAGCACCC
Organism: Meiothermus taiwanensis DSM 14542; assembly: GCA_000482765.1. Classification (GTDB taxonomy): domain Bacteria; phylum Deinococcota; class Deinococci; order Deinococcales; family Thermaceae; genus Meiothermus; species Meiothermus taiwanensis. Next base: position 2,946 of record AXWR01000064.1, on the reverse strand, counting down.
CGGCCTCCCGCAGGGGGGCCACCGACTCAAAAAGCCGCCGGTAATCCTCGTCGCTGGCCTTGCGCTCGTGGGTCATGCTCTGGTGTATCTTGACCGCCCAGTGCACCCGCCCTTGGCTGCGCTTTAGCATTCCGGCAAAGGCTTTGAGGCCGGGAATGTGATAGAACGAGGCGTTTAGCTCCACGGCGTTGAATTGGCGGGCGTAGATCGAGAGCCACTGGTCTTTTTTGGCCTCGAGCGGATACAAAAGGCCCACCCAGTCCTCGTTGGTGTAGCCGCCGGTGCCCAGGTAGATTTCCACCCCGCCCATTGTGGCACAGGAACCAAAAAAACGCGCCACCTTCGGGTGGCGCGTTTATACGGGCTCGGCTACTCCACCGTCACGCTCTTGGCCAGGTTGCGGGGCTGGTCTACATCACGGCCCAGGCATACTGCGGTCTCGTAGGCCAGCAGCTGCAGGGGCACCACGCTCACCACCGGGGCCAGCAAATGGTGGGTTTTGGGGACATAAATCACGTCCTGGGCAAACTTTTTTACCTCGGTGTCGCCTTCGGTGGCTACGGCAATCACCCGCCCGCCCCGGGCCCGCACCTCCTGGATGTTGGAGACGGTTTTCTCGTAGAAGGGGCTCTGGGTGGCGAGCACCACCACCGGCAGGCGCTCGTCGATCAGGGCGATGGGGCCGTGCTTCATCTCGCCAGCGGGGTAGGCCTCGGCGTGGATATAGCTGATCTCCTTGAGCTTGAGGGCTCCTTCGTAGGCGGTGGGGGCCTGAATATGCCGCCCCAGGAACAGGTAGTCCTGGGCCTGGTGGTACTTCTCGGCGATGTGGGCTACCTGGGGGCGCAGCTCGAGCGCCTCTTCCACCAGCCTTGGCAGTTTGCGCATCTCCCCCAGAAATTCCCGTGCGGTCTTCTCGTCCAGGCTGCCCCTGGCCCGGCCCATCCAGACCGCCAGCATGGCCATGGCGGCCAGCATGGCGATGTAGGCCTTGGTGGAGGCCACCCCGATCTCCGGCCCGGCGTGGATGTAGAGGGTGTCGTCGACCTCGCGGGTGATGCTGCTGCCCTTGGCGTTGATGACCCCCAGGGTGCCCGCGCCCTTGCGCCCCGCCTCGCGGATGGCCTCCAGGGTATCGATGGTCTCGCCCGACTGGCTGATGCAGATGGCCAGGGTTTTCTCGTCCACCACCGGGTCGCGGTAGCGGTACTCCGAGGCCACGTCGATCTCCACCGGCACGCGGGCCAGGGCTTCCAGCAGGTACTTGCCCACCCAGGCCGCGTAGTAGGCCGTGCCACAGGCCACGATGTGCACCTTGTCGTAGCGGGTGGGCTCGAGCTTGAGCCCCAGCTCCACCCCGGCTTCTTCCTCGTGCAGGCGGCCCCCCAGGGTGTTCTCCAGCACCCTCGGCTGCTCGTAGATCTCCTTGAGCATGTAGTGGGGGTGTCCGCCTTTTTCGGCGGCCTCGAGGCTCCACTCCACCGTGACCACCTCACGCTCCACCGGGTTGCCGGCCAGGTCGGTCACCTTGACCCCTTCGCGGGTCACCACGGCCATATCGCCGTCGTGCAGGAAGATCACCCGGCGGGTATAGGGCAGCAGGGCCGGTACATCCGAGGCCACGAAGTTCTCGCCCTCGCCCAGCCCAATTACCAGTGGGCTCACCGTGCGGGCCACCACAATTTCCTCGTGATCCTGGTGGGCCACCACCAGGGCATAGGCCCCGTAGGCCTCGGCCAGGGCCAGCCGCACCGCCTCTACTAAGTCGCCCCGGTACTTCTCCTCGATCAGGTGCGCCAGCACCTCCGAGTCGGTCTCGGAGGTAAAGGTGTGCCCCCGGGCGATCAGCCCTTCCTTGAGCGGCAGGTAGTTCTCGATGATGCCGTTGTGAATCACCACAATATCGCCCTTCTCGGTGGTGTGGGGGTGGGCGTTGGGGTCGGTGGGGGCCCCGTGGGTGGCCCAGCGGGTGTGCCCTATCCCAAACTGCCCGCTCAGGTTATGCTCCTTGAGGCTATCCGCCAGCACCTGGAGCTTGCCGGCCTTTTTGACCACCTCGAGGTGCCCGTTGACCTTTACCGCAATCCCTGCCGAGTCGTAGCCCCGGTACTCCAGGCGCTTAAGCCCATCCAGGATTACCTCCGACGCCTTGCGAAAGCCCACATACCCTACGATTCCACACATCTTTTTACCTCTTTTCCTAAACCATAGACCAACTGTCTGCCCAGGCCCTTGCTATTTGCACCAAACCTGGGGCCATACACCGATAGACCCCCGTTGCCGGCTGGATAAGGCCGGTGGGGGTGATGGATTTGGGTTGCTTTCTCCACTTGAACCCTGCCCATTGGCTGTCCGGCGCTCGCGCATCCGGCTTTCCCACAGGGCTGCTCTGGCCGTTGGGCCAGCAGAGAGGGAGGGGTTCACCCCCTGGCGGCATCCGCGGAACCACTCGATCTTTTGCAGTTGGCTGCTTATCTCGACACGAGACCGCCACCTCGTAAGGTCGGTCGGACTCCAGCCTCCCGACCCCCTGCGCTCCTCACTTGGTGCTTCGACCTCCTTTCCGGGGCTTAATAAACCCCAACCCATTGTACAGTTTAATCGTCTCAGTGCCTGTTCACACTGTGCTCGGCCGGATACATGTGAGACTCTGAGCGAAAGAGAATAGGGGGAACCGACTCTGGAAAGGAGGTTCCCCCAGATGCAGCTTACTACAGTTGGAAAACCCCTGCTCAAAGCCGCCAACCAAGCCAGCCAGCTCGAACAAGCAGGCGCCGGCGACCCCGTCGTGGCCGAGCGCCTGCGGAAGCTCAAACTGGTAGAGACCCTCAGAAAAAAGAAAGTTCCCTGGGACGAAGTCCAAAAGCTGGTAGGCATCAGCAAGGCCACCTACCACCGCTGGAAAAAAAGACTCGAAGAACAAGACCTTGCCGGCCTCAAACCCAA
>AXWR01000063.1 GCA_000482765.1 Meiothermus taiwanensis DSM 14542 | reverse complement strand
GGAGAACCGCTTACACCATAAACGAGACACGGTGTTGGGAGAAGATGCCTGCCGCAGCCGCAAGGGGGCGGTGGGGCTGATGTACTTACGGGATGTAATCCTGAGCCTCTTGCATCTCAAAAAGTGGCCGGTGTTGCGCTCGGTTAGAAAGTTCTCGGCTAATCCTAAGGCTCTACTGAAGCTAATCCGAGGGTTGTGATAAAAGCCTGGTTTTCAGAGGATCACTAGCGGCCAGGAATGCGGCAGCCCTGTGCTATGCATCTGAGCCGCGCAGTGTAGAATCCGCTCTGAGGAACTTATGGGTAGGTATCTTTTCTTACTTACGGGATTGATTGTGCTGGTGCTGATGATTTTGTCTCCCTGGGCTGTACCCATGCGGGAGTTCGATGGCACCGGTTACTTGCTCAACCCCCTTGGGGCCATGAACCCCAAAGGCCTGACTTTGCCGGAGGGGCTGAGTTTCGGCTGGTTAGGGGTGGTGTTTGCGCTCTGGGTGCTGCTGCTTCTGGCGGCCAGCGTGGTTGTGTTTTTACCAGACGCTGCAATCCGGGCCAGAGCCCTCTATGTGCTAGGGGGGCTGGGCCTGGCTTTGTTTGCGCTCGAGGCCTACCTGTTCTATCAGGCCATCGCTGCCGCCAATGAGGCGGCCCTGGCCGCCGGGGCCCGGCGACCTCCTTTACGGCGCTACGCCCTTTCGCTGGGAGCCTATTTGGGACTGTTCTACTCCCTGGGGCTTTTGCTGGTTGCCCGGATGCAGCTACCGGGCGGGCGGGCTTTTTTGGTGCGCCTGCGCGGGGTGGTGGTTCCGGTGGTATCGCTCTTGCTGGCGGTGGTGGTGGGGGCCGGGGTGGTGGCCATCCTGCGCCCTGGGCTAGGCACCCAGGGGGTGGAAGGTCTGGGCCTGCGCGAGCTGATTGCCGGCAAGCTCGACCTGGTTACCTACACCTTCCAAATACTGTTCAGTCCCATCCTCAATCTGCCCGGTATCTTCAACAGTCTTAGTTTTGCCACCCCCCTGATCTTCACCGGGCTGGCCGTGGCTTTTGGCTTCCGGGCGGGGCTTTTCAACATCGGAGCTCCCGGACAGCTTACCATCGGGGCGCTTTTTGCGATGCTGGCTGGGGTTTACCTACCTTTGCCGGGCTGGTTGCTGCTGCCCGTAGCCATACTGGCCGCGGCCCTGGGTGGGGCCTTGTGGGGTGGACTGGTGGGCTGGCTCAAGGCCCGTTTTGGGGCCAACGAAGTAATCAACACCATCATGATGAATTACATCGCTGCTTCGGTGTTGCTGTTCATGCTGGCCGCCAACGAGTACAGCTTTTTCGGCAACAAGGTGACCCTGCCCTTCAAGGCTGAAGGCTTTGAAGGCCGCAGCGAGGAGATCCAGGAAGCGGCCCGCATCCCCTCCATGATCAATATCCTGGCCCCCAACAGCACGTTTTCGTGGGCCCTGCCGCTGGCGGTGGTGGCGGCCATAGGGGTTTATTACGCCCTGCGGCAGCTCGAGCTCGGCAAGCGCTTGCTGGCTACGTTGGCGGCTTTGCTGGCGGGCTATTGGCTGGGGGGGGCTCTGCCGGGGATCCCGGTGACCATCAGCTCGGCGCTTTCCTCGCAGCTCCTCAACGGTTCGTTCCTAATTGCCGTTCTGGCCTTATTGTTCTACAACTTTTACCTTTTTCGCACTTCCGGTGGCTACGAACTGCGGGCCACTGGCCTGGCCCCCAAGGCGGCAGAATACGCTGGGGTTAATCTGAGGCGAAAAATGATACTGGCTATGTTTATCTCAGGGGCTTTGGCCGGGTTGGCTGCGACCCACTATGTTCTGGGTGCAGGCATGGATGGTACCTATCGGCTTAAAACCGCTATTCCATCGAGCGTTGGCTTCGATGGCATCGCCGTGGCCCTAATGGGGCAGAATACGCCGCTGGGTATTTTCCTCTCGGCAACCCTGTTTGGTGTTTTGTTGGCGGGGGGGGTTTCGCTTAATGCCCAACTGGGTATTAGCAACCAAATAATTCAGGTTTTGCAGGCCCTGATTATTTTGTTCATAGCGGTGGGTGGCTTCCTGCCACGTTACTTTACCGATCCGCTACGGGCCGCCCAGGTCGAGACCGAAGCCAAGGCCGAGCAGGAGGCCCGTCAGGCCAAGTCGTCGCCGATTGCAGGAGATTAACCTATGGAGCTCATCATCGCACTGTTTTTCTCAACCTTGCGTCAGGCAGCGCCGCTGCTGCTCACCGCGCTGGGCGGCTTGTTTTCGGAGCGCAGCGGGGTGGTTAATATTGCCCTCGAGGGCATGATTCTATTTGGTGCGGCCGCCGCGGCCATCACCGTCAACCGCATCGAGGTAGCCACGGGTGGCCTCGAGGCCTTCTGGATTCCCTGGGTGGGCCTCCTGGTGGGGGCCATTGTGGGCGGTCTGGTGGGCCTGATTCACGCCATCGCTTCCATCAAATACCGCGCCGACCAAATTGTTTCGGGAACAGCCATCAACATCGCCGCGCTGGGGGCACCTTCGATCGTGCTGCAGGTGCTTTACAACAACACCTCCACCTCTCAAGAGGTCAACAACCGCCTGCCGCTGGTCAACCTGGGAATAGGGGAAGTTTCTGTCCTGGTTCTGATTGCCTTTCTGCTGGTGCCGGTGGTCTGGTGGGTGCTCTTCAAAACCCCCTGGGGCCTGCGCTTGCGGGCCGTGGGGGAACACCCCGAGGCTGCCGAGACCATGGGTGTTAATGTCATACGGATGCGTTATACCGCGGTAATTTTGTCCGGTATGCTGGCTGGCATTGCGGGTGCCTACCTCTCGATAGGCTTCCTGAATCAGTTCATCCGGGCCATGAGCGCCGGGGCTGGTTTTATTGCCCTGGCCGCGCTTATCTTTGGGAAGTGGCATCCATTTGGTGTGCTGGGGGCGACCCTGTTGTTTGGCTTTGCCCAGGCGTTGGCAATTCAGCTTCAGGGCGGGGATATCCTGCCTGCGACCATCGTGCAGGCCCTGCCTTTCATTCTGACCATGCTGGTGCTTGCGGGATTTATTGGGCGGAGCCGTCCCCCTGCTGCTGTTGGCAAGCCCTACGATAAGTAGGGTAGAGATGACCAGTAAGCGCTTCAGCAAGCTGATTGAGCGTTCGCTTGCACACGCGCAAACCTGGCCGCAGGTAAAACCGGATCCAAAAAGATAGTCATCCAGAGCAAAAACCTCCGGAGGCTATCTTTTTGAATCCTTGAGCGCCCCCTTTGGCCGGGCTGGGGTGCCGCGCCAGCCAAGTCTGGTACGAGATGCAAGCGGGAAGCCCCTTGCAGTACCCTGGATTTCAGATGGATTTCAGCCATCGGAGTAAACTATGTACAGGAGACTGCCATGAACCTAGGAATGACGGAAATCCTGATTATCTTGCTGATTGCCTTGCTGCTGTTTGGGCCCCGCAAGCTTCCCGAGCTTGGGCGCAGCCTCGGCCAGAGCATACGCGAGTTTCAGCGTGGGGCTAAGAGCATCCGCGAGGAGTTTGAGAAAGCCGCCGATGTTCGCGAGTTCAAGGAAATTAAAGAAGAGGTGGCTAAGCCGCTGGAAGAGCTTAAGCAGCCCCTCGAGGTCAAGGAAGAATCCAAGTCCTGAATGGGGGTGGCCATGCGTGAAGCCCCTTTGATGGAACACCTGGAGGAATTGCGCAGCCGCCTGATCTGGGCCATCGTGTCCTGGGCGGTAATGACCGTAGTGGCCTTTACTTTTCGGGTGCAGATCCTCGAGGCCCTGCGGCGGCCCCTGGACGCTTACAACGCCAGCGCTTCGCTCAAAGCGGAGCTTATCGTCCTGAACATTACCGAACCTTTCCTTACCGCCTTCAAGGTGGCCGCGTTCGGAGGGCTGGCCCTGGCGCTGCCCTTTATCGTCTACCAGATATGGGCTTTTATCGCCCCTGGACTGTACCCGCACGAACGCCGGCTGGCGGTTCCGTTTATCCTGGGAGCGGGTTTTAGCTTTGCACTGGGAGCGGTGTTCGCCTATTTTGTGCTGCTCCCCTTTGCGGTGCCGTTCTTGCTGGGCTTCCTGGGGGATGTGGTCACCCCGCAAATTTCTATCGGAATGTACATGGGTCAGGTGGTGACCTTCCTGGCCCTGATGGGCATCCTATTCGAGATGCCGGTGGTGAGCTTCCTTTTAGCCAAGCTGGGCCTGCTCTCGAGCCGCTTCCTGGTAGATAACTGGCGCATTGCGGTGGTTTTGCTGGTTACCCTGGCCGCCCTGATTACCCCCACGGTGGATGTGGTCAACCTGAGCCTGGTATCCATTCCTCTGATGGTGCTTTATGGCATTTCTATTTTGCTGGTAAAGTGGGCCGAACGGGGCCGCCCCAAAGAAGTGGAGACCAGCCCGGCTTAGGGGATTGGGCTTGCCTGCAAGGAACAACTTTGGTATACCATTGGGTTCATGGATCAGCGAATCTTAGACCTGCGCAAAGAGGTTGACCGGATTAACCGTGAACTGCTCCGCCTTCTCTCTGAGCGCGGCAAGCTGGTGAGTGAGATCGGCCGGGTACAAACCGAACTGGGCCTGCCCCACTACGACCCCAAAAGGGAAGAGGAGATGCTGGCCTACCTGACCCAGGAGAACCCGGGGCCTTACCCGGCTGAGACCATCAAGCGGCTGTTCAAGGAAATTTTCAAGGCCTCGCTGGACTTAGAAGAGCAGCAAGATAAACAAAAATTCCTCTACTCGCGCCAGGTCAAGCCCGAGGACACCACGGTTAGGGTAGGGGATGTGGTCTTTGGCCGGGATAAGGTGTTGGTGGCCGGGCCCTGCTCCATTGAGTCGGAGGAGCAGATGCTGGTCACAGCCAAGTTTCTGGCCGGGCGCGGGGTGAAGGTGTTGCGCGGTGGGGCCTACAAGCCCCGCACCTCCCCATATGGTTTTCAGGGTATGGGGGAACCGGCCCTCAAGATAGGCCGTGCGGCGGCCGATGCCAACGGGATGGTGTTTGTGACCGAGGTGATGGATACCCGCGACGTGGAGCGGGTGGCCCAGTACGCCGATATCCTGCAGGTGGGCACCCGCAACGCGCAGAACTTTGCCCTGCTGCGTGAGGTGGGCAAGGCCAACAAGCCGGTGCTGCTCAAGCGGGGTTTTGCCCAGACCATCGAGGAGTGGTTTTATAGCGCCGAATATATACTTTCGCAGGGCAATTCCGAGGTGATCTTGTGCGAGCGCGGCATCCGCACCTATGAGAAGTGGACCCGAAACACCCTCGATCTATCGGCGGCCATCCTGGCTAAACAGCTCACCCACCTGCCGGTGATTGTGGATGTGACCCACGCGGCAGGGCGGCGGGATCTGCTGGCCCCCCTGGCTCGAGCTGCTCTGGCAGCCGGCCTCGATGGGGTGCACGTAGAGGTACACCCCAACCCTAAAGTGGCCCTCTCCGACAACGAACAGCAGCTTGACTTTGCCCAGTTTGAGCAGTTTTTGCAAGCCATCGAAGACCTGATGCCCAGGCCGGCCTCGAGGGTGTAGTAAATACCCCACAGCCCTTTGGCCGGAACTGTTGGTTTTTCCTCTCTTTGCCTCAGGCAATCCGGTAGGCTGTAGATTGTGGGACTGCTTGACAACCTCGTAGGGGCCTTTCTAAAACTTACCGACCCCACCCCGGAATACACCGGGCCGCGCTGCCTGCTCGAGCGCAACAGCGTTGGGGGATGCGACAAATGCCAGCAGGTTTGCCCGCACGGGGCAATTAACCTGGAGAGCTTTACTGCTGAGATTGACGAGATAAAGTGTACAAGCTGCGGGCTGTGCACAGCCGTCTGCCCCGGCCTGGCCCTCGAGTTTCCCCTGGGCCCCATACAGGAGAAATTGCACCGCGGACGCGGCCAGATACGCTGCTCTAAGGCGCCGGGGGCGGGCGACGAAATCCACTGCCTGGGCCAGTTAACCCCTGGCGCTTTGGCCGAAGCCGCCTCTCGCTTTGGTGTGCTCATCCTGGCGCGGGGCGACTGCGAAAGCTGCCGGATTGGTGGCCCCACCATTCCAGAGCGTGTGCAATGGGCGGCGCAGGAGGCTCAGAGGTATTTTCCCGGGCTCGAGGTGCAGATACAAAACCAGGCCCTGCGCGGGGCCGAGGTAGGCCGCCGGGAGTTTTTTGGGGCCCTGCTGGGAGGGGCCAAGCGCTCGGCTGCGGAACTGGTGCCCAACCTGCCCCTACCGCCTTCAGAACCCTATGAGGACAAACGGGGTGAGCTACCTGCCGAGCTTCGCTTGCGCAGGCTGGCCGCTTACCGGGCCCAGACCGTTCGCTGGCCGCGCATCTCGGTGGCTGAAGGGTGTACCTTATGTCCGGTCTGTAGCAATGTCTGCCCTACCAAGGCCGTTGAGCGTGAACGCGCCACCGACGGCGAAGAGTACGTGCTCAAGTTGAATGTGTCGGCCTGTACAGGGTGCGGGGCTTGCGTGGAGAGCTGCCCACCACAGGTCATCTCGCTGGTGGAGGCTGGAAGGGAAGAGGTCTTGGGGGCGCCCATTGAGCTGTTCCGAGGTCGGCCCCCCTGGTACGACCTGTGAATCACGGCGTTACTGGATTGCTTGCGCTTTGCTGAGAACGCGAAAGGCCACCGGTTTGGAAAGCACCAGGGCCGTGGTGGTCGTGCCGTAAACGCCCAGCTTCTGGTTTAGCACCTGCTCGAGCTCTTGCACAGAACGAAACACCGCCCGGATCAGGTAGCCGTCGCGCCCTGTCAGATTCCAGAACTCGAGCACATTGGGTAGCTGGGCTATATAGCGGATGGCGGCCTCGTGGTTGCTGTGTGTGACCTCGGCGCGGATGAAGACCTCGAGGGTGTACCCCAGCTGGCTGGGATCCACATCGGCCCGGTAGCCCCGGATAATCCCGGCTTCCTCCATTCGACGAACCCGCTCGGCCACGGCGGGCGCCGATAGCCCCACCTGCCGGCCCAGTTCGCTGTAGGGCAGGCGGGCGTTTTGCTGAAGCAGCTCCAGGATCTTCCACGAGACCTCGTCTAGATGTTTAGATTCAATAGTCATAAGCAAATTTTACTTTGTTTTCGTTTGTAAAGTCCGATTCTTTATTTCGATTTGCCATTCTCAGTTGCCAGCCTACCCACTACCATAAAGACATCGGCTCGAGCCTGGCCGATCAGGGAGAACAAACATGAAACATGCTCTCGACGTCAAAACCCTAGAACAAAGCGCCCTTACTGCCCTGGCCCTGTTTGTCCAGAAGCAAGGTACTCAACTGGACTGGCTAATTGATCGGCATTTTGTGGTGGCGCACCTGGTGCCCACCTTGCACTACCGCTGGCAGGCCCACCTGCCCATCAAGTCGACAGAGCTGGTCGAGCTGTGGGCCGAGCACCTGGGCCTTTCCGAGGCTGTGTTGCGCGCCTGGATGCCCCAGCTCGAGCCCGTCTTTGCTGAATAATTGAAGCTTCTTGCGGCCGACCTGCAAGCCCATACGCAAAACCCCCGTCTTTTACGGCGGATGCTAGGCTATGCAGCCTAGGCTGGCCGGTGGGTTGTGCTCGGCCGGATACATGTGAGACTCTGAGCGAAAGAGAATAGGGGGAACCGACTCTGGAAAGGAGGTTCCCCCAGATGCAGCTTACTACAGTTGGAAAACCCCTGCTCAAAGCCGCCAACCAAGCCAGCCAGCTCGAACAAGCAGGCGCCGGCGACCCCGTCGTGGCCGAGCGCCTGCGGAAGCTCAAACTGGTAGAGACCCTCAGAAAAAAGAAAGTTCCCTGGGACGAAGTCCAAAAGCTGGTAGGCATCAGCAAGGCCACCTACCACCGCTGGAAAAAAAGACTCGAAGAACAAGACCTTGCCGGCCTCAAACCCAAAAGCCGCAAACCCAGGAA
>AXWR01000062.1 GCA_000482765.1 Meiothermus taiwanensis DSM 14542 | reverse complement strand
GCCATTGAGCGGCTCAACGCCACGGCCCGGCGTATGGACGCCTTCTCCGTGCGCAAGACCCTGGCCTTTGCCCGCAGGCCTGAGTCCCGGGAGCACCGCGGTGACTGGCGGATGACGGTCTACAACTTTGCCCGCCCCCACCGCTCCCTCCGACTTCCCCTAGCAGAGCCCATCGGCAGGCGGCGCTACCGGCCTCGCTCCCCGGCTATGGCAGCAGGCCTCACGGAACGCATTTGGACGATCCGAGAAATCCTTCTTCATCAGGTTTTCCCCAGGCCTGTCAGAGATAATCTCACCTAACTACCGTTTTGCGAAAAGTGCTACAATACCCCCGTTGAGCAAGTCGACAGCGCATCTTGAAAGCCAGGTTTTGCCATAGATAAGGCCAATCCAGCCCCAAAGGCGGTCTGGGGTTCTAAAAAAGTCCTATAAAGGGATTGCAGCATGCCGCCGAAGTCCGTACGATCCCGGTTTGAGGCAATCAAATTGCAAAAAAAGCCCCGTAAGGGGATTGCAACCCGAGAGAGCCTGCGCAAAGCACAGGCCCTCCCATGTGAGACGAAAACAAAAAGCCCCGCAAGGGGATTCCAGCCAGAGGAGGCCCGCTGTCAGCCATAGACTGGTGGCCCTCCCCTGCCACCCGGCGGTACAGAGGGCAGCCTCAAAAAAATCACCCCGGCGACAAGCCGGGGTGAAGAGGGGGCGCCAGGTTAGGGCTGCCGGCCCACGCCCGGGGCCGGGCGCAGCGGGGTGGGGAGGCGCAGCCAGATAAACTCGTTGGCGTCGCGCACCTCAGGCCCGCGCCCACCCGTGGCGGGGTAGTTGTTGTCGTTATTGACCAGGATGGTGTTGGCATCCAGCACGATCACACCCTCAATGGTGAGGTAGGGAAAGGTGAACACACCATTTTGGGTGCTGGGGGCCAGACCCCGGGGGTCTGCGATGTTGAGCAGGTCAGCCACCAGTTCTTTGGCGAAGATCCCGTTGGCATCTCTTCTGCTCAGGTCGATCTTGTAGATGCGCTTGATTCTGGCCGTAGCCCCCTGCTGGGAATCGCGCTCGATCACCAGGTATTCGTTCTCGTTGATCACGGCAAAGTCCCCAATGGCGTTGGCGGGGTCGTCGAGCTGGTAGCGGCCGATCATCCCCAGGAAGCGGCGGCTGGCGGGGTCGAATTCCATCACCCGCAGCGTACCCGCGGGGTCGCCGGCTACGGTACCCTCGAGCATGGCGTAGATCCGGGTCTTGGCGGGATTAATCGCCATACCCTCGTAGCCTCGCGAGGTGGGCAGGTTGGCCGGGGAAGGCTGGCCCGGGCCCACCGGGTTCATGACCAGCTGGGGGTTTTGTGGGGCGCGAACAAAGTCCCTGCTGGGGTCTTTGCCCTGGCCAAAGTCGGGGGTGGGGTAGGGCGGCTCGAGCAGCACCCCCTGGGCATCGAAGTGCAGCAGGTAGGGGCCGAACTCATCCCCAACCCACAGCGTGCCGTCGGCAGCGATGACAAAGGACTCGGGGTCGAAGTCGTAACCGGTCAGCAGGCGGTCGGGGGTGTTTTCATTGAGGATGGGAAAGGGAATGCGGCGGTTGGGGTCACGCAGCTGGATGAAGGGGCCCACCTGCACCGTGCCGGGCCCACCCTGGGCCGTGCGGGGCTGGAGGGTTACCTGGTAGATCCGCAGGAGGTAGTCGGGGCTGTTGGCCTTGGAGCCGAAGCCGTTGTCGGACAGCACCCAGTAGGTGCCGCCGGGGCCAAACTGAATGGCGCTAAAACCCTGCACCGGCTGGCCGGAGAAGGGTGCAGCGGCAGAACGGAAACCGGGGTTCTCGCGGAAGGCTCCGCTGGCCGGCCCCTGGGCAAAGATGTCGGCAGGTAGCACGGCAAAGCCTACCAGTTCAACTCGAGGCGCAGCCTGCGTTAAGGCAACACAACCCAGCGCGGCAAGCGCAACCGCCCATCTTTTTTTCATAAAATCACCTCCAGGGCAATTCATACAAGCGCACATCAGGGCTGTGTAACCTACTCGCTGACAGGTTTTTGATTTTTCTGTACCGCCATAGCGATTGAGCTTCTTCTCAACAGAATGTGTCAAGTGCTCCCTTGGTCGGGTACCTTCGCTAGGTATGGCAGTGGTTTCTGAAGATAAAAAATCTGCTTGAAGCCCTTCATAATCCCCTTATACGCCCTACCAGCCCGGACAGCATACTGAGGCCATGCTGCGCACGCTTCCGCTCTTAATCGCCCTTGTCCTCGGCCTCGCCGCCTGCACCCCACCGGCCCCCCCTCCCGCCGCAGAGCCCCCGCTGGCCCCGGGCGCATGCCCCTCCGCAGCCAGCCTGCAGGCCCCGCCCTCCTTCGCACCGGGCGAAATTATCGTGCGCTTCAGGCCAGGGGTAAGCCTCCAGTCCCTCCAGGGCCTCTCGGTGGCCGGGGTGGAGTTGCAGCAGGTGCGCCCCCTGGGCCAGGCCTTCCTCTACCGTGCCCCCCTGGATCCCGCCCAGACCCTGGCCGCCCTGAGAATCCTACGAGCGCGAAGCGAGATCGCCTACGCCCATCCCAACTACCTCCTCTCCGCCCAGGCGGTCACCCCCAACGATACCCTGTACCCCTCTCAGCGCTGGCACTACCAGGCCCTCCGCCTGCCCGAGGCCTGGGAGATTGAGAGGGGGTACACCCATCCGGTCACGGTGGCGGTGGTGGACAGCGGGATCGTCGCTGCGCACCCCGATCTCGCGGACAAGCTCCTCCCCGGCTACGACTTCTATTCCGACGCTTGCACCTCCGGCGACGGGGACGGTCGCGACCCCAACCCCGAGGACACCGGCCCCAACACCACCTACCACGGGAGCCACGTGAGCGGCCTCATCGCGGCGGCCACGAACAACGGACAGGGGGTGGCCGGGGTGAGCTGGGGGGCCCGCATCCTCCCTCTACGCGCCCTGAGCGGGGCGCGGGGTACGCTCTCCGATGTGATCGATGCCCTGCGCTGGGCCGCCGGGCTGGGGGTGACGGGGGTGCCTCCCAACCGGAACCCGGCCCAGGTCATCAACCTGTCGCTGGGGGTGGAGATGCCCTGCAACGAGCTACCCGCCCTCCAGGAAGCCCTCCAGGAGGTGAACAGCCGGGGGGTCATCGTGGTGGTGGCGGCGGGCAACTACAACGCGGAGGCCAGCACCCTGAGCCCCGCCAGCTGCCCGGGGGTCATTGTGGTGGGGGCCACCGAGGCCAGCGGGCGGCGGGCCTACTACTCCAACTACGGAACCCGCGTCGACCTGATGGCTCCTGGGGGGGATGACCGGCAGCAGCAATGGGTGGTAAGTACCCTGGGCAGGGATCAGTACGGTCGGTATCAGTATGGAGGTATGGTCGGCACCTCGATGGCCGCCCCCCAGGTGGCCGGGGTGGTGGCCCTGATGAAGAGCAAGAGGTACAGCCTCACCCGCGAGGAGGTTCTTTCCATCCTGAAAGCAACCGCCCGGCCCCTCACCGCCGAAGAGTGCAACCGCCCCAGTGGGGCGGAGTGCGGGGCAGGGCTGGTGGACGCACGGGCGGCGCTGGAGCGGCTGGGGCCCTGAGGGTTCCTTCACCCACTTGCTCTGGATCGGGGCCATGCCCACCTCGCCATCAGGGATGGGCTGCTGCGAGATCGCCATCAACTGCTTCGGCCTACTTGCTCCAATCTTGCCCCCTTTTGCCCCTAGATGAACCCAGAAAGGGGGCAAGACACCGGATGGCCCAGGGCCGGGGAGGACGGACACCAATTCCCCGCCCAAAAAGGTACAGCGAAGGCCAGGGATCCCATGGATTGGAGACGGAAAAGCACACCAGTCTGCTTCGTGATCGGCCAGGTTAGGCGTAACCGGTCAATACCATGGCCCCCGTGTCGCTAGGGCAGCCCCCAGACCCACAGCTGAATAAAATGTAGTATGAACCATGCTGCGCACGTTGGGGGAGTTGTCGTTCGAGCTGCCGGATGTAGTAGAGCGCAAGGTCTTTCGCAAAAGGAAGCCGCTGTTGCTATTGGCTTACCTGCTTTCAGAAGGTCCGCGTTCGCGCCGCCACCTGGTCGAGCTGTTCTGGCCCGGGGCCAACGACGGCTATAACAGCCTGTCGGTAGCCCTTACCCAGCTGCGGGCGGCAGGGGTACATCTCGAGGGAGGGGAGGTGCTGCGGGCTGAGGCGGCCTGGGACGTGAAAGAACTAAAGGCCGCCCTGGCTGCAGGGCAGCTCGCGGAGGCCCGCCGCCTCTACCAGGGCCGCTTTCTGGAAGGTGCCGACGATGGACTTTCCCTCGAGCTCGAAGAGTGGGCCTGGAGCCAGCGTGAGGCGATCATCCAGGATCTCTGGGAGGCCCACTTGAAGCGGGCCCAGGCCCTGTACGGGCTGGGGTGGGAGGAGGAGGCCCAGGCCCTTCTGGCCCAGGCTCGCAGCCTGCCAGGGGTGGAGGAGGTAGTGGAGGAGGTTCCAGAGCTCAGGCCCTTCCCCTGGGAGGTGCGCCGGGCCTTCTACGCCGTGGGGTTGGTGGGGTTTTCCAAGGCGGTGGAGCTCCTGGAGCTACCTACGGAGGCCCTGGACTTTCTGGTACGGGAGGGGCTTTTGGACGCTCAGGGGCGGCCCCGACTGGAGATGCCCACCAATCTACCAGCCCGCCAGGTAGCCCTCGAGCTGGCCCGCCAGCTTCCCCTGAGCGAGGCAGCACCCCTGTACAAGCTCTCGCGGGCCCACTGGGAGGAAACCGACCGCGCCAGGGGCCGCCTGGCCCTGCTGCGCCTGGTGCGCGCCCAGGTGGACGAGCACCCCCAGGAGGCCCTGGAGCTACTGAGCGAGCTTTCCCCAGATACCGAGGTGCTGCTTTTGCGGGCTCGAGCCCTGGAGCGCCTGGGGCGCTATAAAGAAGCCCTGGAGCTTTTGGATGAGCTACCTCCAGGCCCGGATCGCAGCGCCCTGCGCGGGGGCGTGCTGCTACGTCTGGGGCTTTTCAAGGAAGCCCAGGCCGAGGTGGAAGCCGCCTCCCAGGGTGGAGTCTTTGCCCAGGCCGAGGCTTGGAACCTGCAGGGGATGATGCTGGTGGGCCAGGGTCGCATGCAGGAGGCGGCCGAGGCTTTTAGCCGGGCGGCGGTGCGCTTTTTGATGGCCGGGGAGGAGGTGCGCCACCTGGGGGCCCTGAGCAACCGGGCAGCAGTTCTGGCCGAGCTGGGCCAGGGTGAGGCTGCCTTTGACGAGTTGCTCAGGGAAATTGGAGAACGCAAAGGGCTGCGGGCCCGGGTCTGCCTCAACTTAGGAGTGGTGCGCGAGCGCCAGGGCCGGCTGGAGGAGGCCGAGCGGCTTTACCGGGAGTCGCTGGAGCTGGCCCAGGGCAACCTCGAGGCCATGGGACGGGCTTGGAACAACCTGGGGGCCCTTTACCACCGCCAAGGAAAGACCCAGGAGGCCAGAGCTGCCTACCAAGAGGCCCTGCGGCTGGCCAGAACCGGGCAGGAGTGGGTGCTGACCGCAGCGGTGCTGGCCAACCTGGCCGAGCTTACCGGCGAACGGGCCAGCCTCGAGGAGGCCATCGCCCTGCTGGAGGAGGCCCAATACACCGTGCTGGCCGAGCGGTACCGCAGCCGGTTGGATGCGTTCAGACCTAATTAAGACCCCCTCTGCTAACCTTCCTTTGCCCACAGCAGGCCAGCGGCCGGCCCAAGTCCAAGCCGCAAAAACCCTTCATCCCCCCGCTGGGCCTGCTGTGTGAGGATAAGGAGGTGCCAGGATGACCCCAAAAACGCCGTTTTCGGCTCTACTACTCTCAGGCCTCTTTCTAGCCGCCTGCGGCGGTGGGGCTCCCCCACCCCCCAGCATCGCCCTGATGGGGGATTATCTGCGGCTAGCCCAGGCCCGCACCAACAGCTATAGTGTGGGTGGCGGTAACATCAACCTCCCCTAGCCATGCCAAGGCGGGTGTGGGATCTCAGCGGCATCACCTGGGTGTGTAACGAGGTAGAGTATGCGTCAATGGTTATGGATGGGCCTGCTGCTGCTGGCAGCCTGTGCCCCGGCGAATCCCACCCTGACCCTATCCCCCAGCCGGGCCGCGCTGGGGGAGGAGGTAACAGCCCGGCTGAGCGGCCTCACCACCGAGGGGGCCCGGGTGTTCGTGGGCGGGATAGAGGCTCCGATAACCTTTCGTGACGGCGCCACCTTGCACTTTAGGGTGCCCATCAACCTCTCCGGCGGCCCCCAGCCGGTGCGGGTGGTGCAGGGAGGACGGGAGGCCCAGGCGACCCTGGGGGTGCTGGGCCAGGTCGCCCGTGATCGCATCCTGCTACGGCTGCCCCGGGGCCAGACCCCCCGCCTGCCTGCGGGCTTTACCCTGATCCAGCAGGACGAGCTGCAAGGCTGCGGCTTCGCCCTGGCCGAGCTGGGCTACAGCGGGGAGAGCCTGGGCAAGGCCCTGGAGGAGTTGGAAGCCCAGGATCCTGCCTACAAGGCCGATCCCGAGAGCCTGTGGAGCTGGAGCAGCTGGGGCAGCGAGGCGGTGGGTGCCCCATCGGCTCATAACCGGGGCCTGGGGGGAGATGGGGTACGGGTGGCGGTGCTGGACAGCGGGGTGGACGGGGCCATCCCCCAGCTTCCCGGCTACGACTTCGTGGAAAACGACTCCACGCCCCAGGACGACTTCCTCCCCGGCGGGCACGGTACGGGCGTGGCCGGGCTGGTGAAGGAGATCGCCCCCGCGGCCGGGATCATCCCTGTGCGGGTCTGCGACGCCGATGGGGTCTGCCGGGCCAGCCGGGTGGTGCGGGGGGTGTGCTGGGTGGTAGAGAACCGCCAGGGTCCCACCGTGCTGAACCTCAGCCTGGGCGGGGACACCCCAGTGGAGGCCCTCCGGCTGGCCCTGCAGGCTGCTATCAGCCAGGGAATCCCGGTGGCCGCCGCTGCGGGCAACCAGGGCCTGCAGGGCAGCCCTGCTCACTACCCCGCGGCTTTCGACCTGCCGGGGCTGGTGGCGGTGGCGGCATTGGAGCAGGATCCCAAAACCCAGGGCGGCCTCAAACCCGCCCCCTACAGCACCCGTGGAGCCTACGTGGATCTGGCAGCACCGGGTACGGCCCTCGAGTGCGTGAAGCCTGGCGGAGGGCTGGGAAGCTGCACCGGTACCTCCTTCGCCACCCCCATTGTGGCCGGGGCCATGGCCCTGTGGCTTTCAGCCCAGCCCAGCCTCAGCCCGGCCCAGCTCCAGCAAAACCTGGAGCAGTACGCCAAGCCCCTACCCTACCCACCCCAGGAGGTGGGTAAGGGGACGGTGGATCTGTCACAGAAACCTTGAACAACCGGCTCCTGCCCGGGGGCCTCGAGGCTCCCGGGATGTTTTTTTGCGCAGGGAGATCACGACCGGTTAAGGATGAGGCCGCAGCCAGTTAGGGCTCGGTTAAGGGGGAATTGCTACATTTGGCCCCGAGGCTGACGACCAAAGCCTCAACCGGAAAAGGAGGAAAGTATGGCAAAAAGGTGGTTGGTTTTAGGTTTATCGCTTCCCATGGTGCTGCTCCTTCTTGCAGGATGCGGCCAGACGGGCAACACCCCAGCCCCACTACAGCAGCTTGTTCAGGCCGAGGACCAGACCGTGCAGCAGGCGGAAGCTACCCTCGATGAAGCCATCTCTGCGTTCAGCGATGTGCTGCCCGCTTCCCTGGGAGCGCAGGCCACCAGCGAGCCCCGCCCACTCACCGCTTACTGCTGCCTCGAGGACGGGTCGATGATGGTGATCGGTGGCCCCTGGCGCTCGTCCTTCCCATGGTCCATACCCAATGGGGTGGATGATTTGGTTGACAAACCCCTCTTCGTAGTCATCAAGGAAAAAAGAGGATCAGGAAAGCCAAAATCATCCTACCTAGGCTATCTACGCCGGACTGCAGGTGGGGGTGGATACGAGGTGGAGTGGTACGGAGCCCGCGGAGCCCGTCCGGTGAGAACCCCGGCAACCACAGACGGGCGCCCGCTTACCGCAGATGAAGTGGCTAGAAAGATAAAGATAACCGTCTTTTCCAAGACAAAGACCACCAACCCGGACGGCTCTACTACTACCGAGATTGATATTCTGCGGATTGAATTCGATACTCAACGGATGGCACACGTTGCCACCAGGCTACCCAGCGAAAACGAGCTACCAGGAAGGGAGCTGGGCACTGCAAACCAGGCTGATCCCCCGCTTAGCAAGGAGCCGCCCATAATCTGCTGCGGTCGGCCCAAGCCCTGGCCGCCCTATCCAGATTGGCCTTGGCAGTGGCTCCTGCGTAACAACGATGTTGTGCTGGGGTTGATGCCCTACGACAACCCGAAGTTGCGCACCGCTGCCAGCATCGAGGAGCTGGTAGGCGAGAACCTGGGCATGGTGTACGTGCGCAAGAGACTTCCCTTCCCGCCCGTCACCACCGACTGTGGTCCAAACAGGGTCTGGTGCCCCCCAGACAATGATCCAATCTACAACCTGCGGCTGGTTCGGGAACAACAGGGGCTTGCGATTCAGCTAACAAAACTGGGCGATCCCAGCCAGGTCATTGCTACTTTACCAGTGGCCAGCGCTTCGTTGGTTAGGGGTACCGGTACTGCCGGTTCAGATCTCGGTATTACGGACAGCATCGGCGAACAAGACGCCGTTGTAACCTTCACCTTCCGTGAAACTGCAGGTAGCCCACCAGGCGGCCCGATAGTTATCAATATCATAACTATAAATATCAACATCAAACTCCGATGAGGTTGAAGGGGGTTCGTTTCAACGCAATTCCTTCCATGTGCTACCTGATCTACCCCTAGCGGATGTGAACAAAGGGGGGTGCTCATCGCACCCCCTGTACTATCTTGACGCAGGAACCCTCCTGGTGGCTGCCAAAAGGAGCTCTTCCGTCTTGGGGCTTTGCGAGAGCATCCGCCAGGGGCGCTCCAGGGGTGGCGGGGTTCAGGTGGATTCACCATCTACGGGTCAGCCGTCCATCCAGTGGCCCAGCCGATCCCGCTTGGCCGCCAGGTACCCCCTGTTGTGTGGATTATCCCCAGTTCGCAGGGGGATCCGCTCGAGGATCTCGAGGCCGTAGCCGGAGAGGGTGTAATCGGTCAATACATTTGAGACTCCAGGGGAACCGACACCTCCTGTAGCTTAGCCAGGTACTCCACCGGCGCCAACCCCCCCAGGGCCATGTGCGGCCGGTGCAGGTTGTAGTGCTCCAGATAACCCTCCAGCTCCCCTTGAATAGCCTCTATCCCCAGCGGTAAAGCCCGCGTGTAAAACTCATCCCGAAACGTCCGCTGCAGCCGCTCTACCATCCCGTTCAGCTTCGGACTCCTCGGCGGCAAAACAAAAAGCTCTATCCCCAATACCCGACAACCCTCCTCAAACTCCGCCA
>AXWR01000061.1 GCA_000482765.1 Meiothermus taiwanensis DSM 14542 | reverse complement strand
GTGCTACCCAGGCTCAGCCCCAATCCCTGCACCAAGGTGGAGAGGAAGACCAAAGCCGCCTCACCCTTGCGGCCCCGCCGGGTACCTCGCAGGTGTTTGCCATCGGTGGCTATGGCCAGCGGCTCTTCCCGGCCCAGCGCCCGCAGCACATCCTGGGCCCAGGCCAGCATGGCCTCCTGCAAGGCTGCCAACTGCCCATCCAGGAACCAGAAGAAGCGATACATCGTGGCCTGGGCGGGCAGTTTGCGTTGCCCGAAGCGGTTGCGTAGCTTCAGGGTGTTCAGCAGGTACTTCTCCTGATCCCTGATCCAGTGGGCGATGGCTAGGATATTTGTCCGACCGCTGCCCAGGGCCATCAGACTGATCAGCATCAGGTTTTCCCATTCATGCTCGGTCTTCAGGTATTCCCTCGGATCGGGTATCTCCGCCAGGTATGGCAAGGGGCTGGGTATCTGTGTGGGATTCATAGGCTCTTATGATAAAAGCCAGCATACATCTGGGTAGATGACGAACTCAAAGCCCTGCAAGCCCAGGGTACCCGCCTCCCCAGACCCCAGAAGGGTCAGAAAGCTACCCTCGCAGAGCTCATCACCCTGGCCATCTTCATCATCCTGGCAGGACAGGATCTGGCCAAAGGCTACCTCACCGCCAAGACCACCCTGCGCCCCTTCTTCCCCTCCCTCCCCCACCTCTCCCGCTTCTACCGCGTGCTCAAAAACGCCCAGACCCTCCTGGCTCATCTGGCCCTCCACCTCGCCCAGGGTCAGGGGCTTCTCCAGGTGGTGGATCTCAAGCACATTCCTCTAGCCCATGGCCATCGCATCCACGACCGCGGCCTGCCCGATAGCGCGGTGGGGGTGGGCCCCCTGGGGGCTTTTGCCGGGTATGTCCTTCTGGGGGTGATGAACGAGCGGGGGCTTTTTTTCCGCTGGAGCGTCCTGCCCGGCAATACGCGGGAGACCTGGGGAGCCGACCTTCTAGAAGACCTGCCCGCTTTGTTAGGAGACCGGGGGTTTCGTTGGGTACCGGGGGTGCAGACGCCCCCCTATCGTCTGCGGGGAGGAAGGAAGGTGGAGACGGGGTGGAAGGAGTGGATGGGTGAGGTGCGGAACTGGATCGAGACGCGCTTCAGTGTGATGGTGCGTTCGCTGGGGCTTCATCGCATCGAGGCCCGGTCGTTTGGAGGATTCTTGGCGCGGGTGAACCTGATTCTGCTGGTGCACAACCTTATCCGCAGCCGTCTTTTGCTCAGGATGGCGGGGGTGGAAGGGTAGGCTTCTGGTAGCACACGAAGGTATTACTAGCGTGGTCGTTGGTAGCGTGAATTCACGCACCGGCCCTAGAGTTGATCGTATATCGAACCTGCTGCTACTGGAAATAGACTAGTTTTTTAGCAGATGAGCGAGATAAACCTCCCGGTTTATCTCACGGTACTCGGGTCGTTCCTCAGCGCGAGGAAGAACCCAGCGAAGCAGGGCTGCTTTGGCCACCTCTTTAAGGGTTGGCCGATGCAAGATGGCACGTTTCACCTCACCCCGCAGTACCTGATCGAAGTTCTCAGCTAGGGGCATGGCGTAGACTTCGCGGCTTATCCCATGGCGTACCAGATCCGGACTGAGCCCCAGCATCTCAAACCCGACCCGCGCCACTCGAATACGCCAGTTAGGGCCGTCACCAAACTGATGCCCGTTGGCGTACTTATGATTGTGCTGAATCAGCATATTACGCAAGCGCCCAAAGAGTTCGCCGTCCAAATGAAAGTGGCCATAGCCCTCGGTTACGCCGATGCGCACGAGCTTAACCAGCGTGGGTGCACTAGGGTCGAAGGGATTGGGGGCAGCCCGGAGGTGAAGACGGTTGTATAGGGAAGAACGCCCTAAAGCCGAGGTGACCGTAACCAAGACTAGTCGAGCTCTCTTCTGCTTCTTACTGATAATGCCCTCCATGGTTCCGTAGCGCTGGCTGAAGTCTTCCGACACCTCCCGTGAACCAATCAGCGAGACTACCAACTTGCCCCCCAGCAAATGGGAGTAAGGCGGAACAGCTCCCACCACGTAAGCGTCCATGACGTTGACTAGCCGCTCCCTGCGGTCCTGTGCGTTCCAGCGAATCCACTGGTCCCGTGCCCGTAGGTTGAATACAGGGTCGCCTAGGGCGAAAACCCCTATGAGTTTGCTGTTGCTACAGTCCATCACCAAGTAACGCATTCGCCGACCAAAGCCTCTGGAAACGGGCACTGACCATAACGTGGTGGCCAGGCGAAACAATTCCCCAGTCCAGTCCTCAGCGTTCACCGGGATGAGTTTCGGTTGGATCTTATCGGGTTCGACATCCCTGCCGTCGGCGAAGTACGGCAGGTACCTCTCTAAACGTGGTCTGAGAGCCCCAACCTCCCTTTTCAGCAACAGATCCCGTTGATGGGCGTGGGCTGCTCGGATGGTCTCCTTATCCAGGGCTTTCCCCACTTGACCGTTAGTGCTTACCCCAAGGGCTGAGAGGTGGGCCAGAATGTCGGCTCTGAGTTGCTCCGGCGAATCCGATGTATCGGGGGTTTCTCGGTTAGAATCGAGTGTTTCGGGTGTGCATACGAGGTCAGGGGGTGACTTCAAGGCGGGACGTATCATATCGGGCACCTGCGCTTCTCACAGTCTAAGGAAGAAAACCTCAGAAAGCTCATCTATGGTCGCTCGCGGGCTGTGCATTAGTCCTCGGAGGGGGGCATCGAGAATGCGTAAATGGTCACCTATTTGCACGTGGCTGAGGTGCGGAAAGCGATCCTGGGCGAAGACTAGAAGGACCTCAACCTTGCGCCAGTGAAGCACCAGTTTGATATGGTGATCGAGGCGTCGAACCTCACGCACCACCCCTTCGACACCTAGGCCTGACCGCTCGAGGGCTACCATATGGCTAGATTCGCTTCGTTGCCAATCCCAGAAGGGTTGACACCAGGGCCGGAAGGAACACACCTTACATACATCACCAGGGGTCGCCAGTGCACCAGGCTCCGAGACTTCATCCACCGTACGTATGAGATTCACTGTTTCACTGATGATCGCTTGGCAGGCCACAGGATTAACTGGAACCTCATGGCTGGCACCGGTCAAGGGATATACCAGGAGCGCGCGGGCTGGCCAAGTTCCCCGCGTTTCAAACCACATGGCTGCATAGAGTTGAACTTGGCGTTCATAGCGCTCGGGTATATCCTCACGTAGAGCAGACTTGTAATCGAAAAGGTAAATCCCTCCTGGTTGGTGCTCGACACGGTCGATCCGGCCGCGTAACAAACCACCGGCCCCTATGACGTCCACCTCTACTTCTACCTTGATATCTCTGGCAGTACCTGACACATTTTCTGAGCAGGCAACTGATCGTCTAGACCTAAGCTGATTTTGGCCTAAGTGTTGCGCAATCGAGAGCAGCGCTTCAAGGGCCTTATGGATGCGCTCGCGGTTACGGGGCAGGCCCCACTCGCGGGGGCGTTGATTCGCTTCAGCCTCCTGGGTGGCCAATTCACGCTGGAAACGGTGACTCACCGCTTCGGCAACTTCTCCCTTAGTGCCTGATGGCGGGGATTTGGTGAGCGATTCCAGGGTACGGTGAAAGGCGATGCCAATACGGCCATCAAAGCTTACCCTGGGCTCATAGCCCCTCGAGCGCTCAAAGAAGAGGCGCAGGGGACACGAGCGCATGATCTCGATTGCTGTGGGACCAAAAGGGGGGCGGGGCTTACCACGTGGAGGCCACTGATGCCGTGGCTCCACCGTCCAATCGAACTTAGACCGGTTCATGAGCGTGCCAATTGGTTGAGCACCCAGAAGGGTCGGCGCTCAAGGTCGAAGGAGGTAAACACCGCGCAGCGGATGCCGTGCTCTGCCAGAATTTGTTGACGTGCCTCGAGGCTGGGCCGAGCTATGAGCGGGTGAATGACCCACAGGCCCACCTGCTCTCCTGAGGCCCTCTCTAGAACCACGGGGAAATAAATTCCTCCAATCTCCGTGCCCAGGTGGACTTTCCAGTCTGCTTTGGCATATTCAGCTAGCGCTCGGCCGCAGGCGTCTATTCGGTGTTGGTCGAGTTTTGGGAGGCTGCCTTGGAGTAAGTAATTAAGAAGATCAGCGCCCAAATGGCGGTCGAGGATGGGGTGGAGGGTCTGGTTGCGGTAGTCAAACAAGCACTGATAACAGGCCCCAGCGCAGTGAGGATTCTTGCACTGTCGACCTAGTTGCAGGGCTTTTTCCAGGATCTCCTCGAGCTTGCGGTCCACGGCCCGGGCATAACCAGCTCCACCGGGCACATCGTCATACAGAAACACCTCACCATGGATGCGTCCTGGAGCCCGCTGTACGGGCCGCACTCCAATCTTGAGTTCCCCCGGGTCAATCTGGAGCACCCTTGTAGCGGCGTTAGCTACCAGGGTGCCGAAGGAGTACCAGATAGACTGACCTGAGGGCTCGTTGAAGGGCGCGTCCAGCGAGTCCGGGAGGTCGCTCGCCAGGAGAATGACCTCTGAGCGGAACGGGTGGGCCAGTATGACCTGGTTAGTGTACGGGGGGCGTGTGGGACACCAAGAGCCTCTCCGTGGTCCGCGCGGTGGGAAGTGAGGGGGCACATCAGCCGGGCGCTTGTGAGGTTGGGGGTCGTTTGGGTCTAGCGCGCGCCCGCAGGTCGGGCAGATTAGATAGCCTGGGAATCGGGGGTTCGGACCCCGGTTGCTGATGACCAAATCCCCCACACGGACGTTGGTATATAGTCGGTTGGCGTAGGGTGCCCGAGAATGGCCTATACTGAAGGCAGTTTCACCTGTCAGCAGTCGGGCAGGAGATGCTTGACCGCTACGCTCTTCACCCTCATTGGCTATATAGACCTGACGGCCGCTATCTGGCAGGGCTCCGTCCACTGTAAAGCCTTTAGGGCGCAGGTAGTGCAGAAGGTCCAGGTCAAACCCACCGCAGACCTCGCAGCGATCGGGTGGAGTCGCCTCTACCTGGAGTAGGGAGACTGCCCGGCAGTCGCGGCACTCCACGAGGATCCCTTCGGCGCTGTAGTCAGGTTCGCGTTCAAAGGGGGCGTGAACCCCCACGCTCTTGTATTTGTAGGTCACCTGGTTGCTTTGCCGGACCACCTCCGCCCCAGGAGCATATTCAGCAATAGCGATCTTCAACTCACGCTGCATGACGTTCGCGGTTTCGTATTCTTCGTCCTCCCCAACGGCAGTGTCGTTAGGAATGGTCAAGGAGACTACGTCAATGGGGAAGGCATAGCTTGGGAGGAAACCTGAACGGATTAGCACTTGAAACAACTCATCGTTAGGAAAGCGCTGGATGACTACCTCCTGCACCTCATCTACCAACGCATCCAGCCAACCAGGGATCTCGCTGAAGAACTTGGGGTGCACCACCCGTTTGGATCGCTCGATCAAGGTGGCTCGGTTCGTAGCCAAGTACTGCCGCATCTGATCAGCAGTCTGGTTGGATCCAAACTCCGCCACTGTCCCCCAACTCGCAAAAAGCCCCGCGCCCAGTTCCTGGCGGTGGTGGCTGAAGAAGCTTTGCAGCACCAGCGACCGCACGTGCCGCCGAGCGATAACCTCGTTCTCCAGGTGAAGGCTTGGCACTCGTGGGGGGTCACTGACGATTTCTGGGGGGCGATCAAAGTAATACTGGTCATGGCTCCTGTTTTGCGCAAAAGTGAACACAGTGGCCAGAGCGCTGCCGCGCCTGCCTGCCCGGCCTGCTCTTTGTTGGTAGTTGGCTACTGTAGGAGGCACGTTGCGCAGCCCTACGAAGAGCAAGCTGCCGATATCAATGCCCATCTCCATGGTGGTGGTCACCGAGAGCACATCCACCCGCCGATCCAACCGGTTTTGATCGCCGTGGAAGAAGTCCTGGAACCAACGCTCCTCATCGCGGGCCTCCTTAGAGGCAACCTGTGCAGTGTGCTCGCTTGCACGTAAGGGAAATGGATCGTCGAAAGGGCTACCGGGAAGTGCATAGAGGGATGCCTGACGAAAGTAGTTCCGAATGGATTCTACAGGGACCTGCTCGGTTTCCTGACCGCAGCGAATGCAGGTATTGAGCAGGGCTTCGCTCATGACATAGGTACAGGAGCGGCAGCGGGCCACCTGCGCACCGATCGGGTATAGCACGAAGCGGTTCAGCCGGATACCCTTTGGCTTTTGGTATCTGGCCTTTGGAATTGACCTCCCAGAGTCCTCGAGGATGGATAACTGGTTCAGAGCCTCCCAGAGATCATTTTCAAGTTTTTCTGCCCAACGTTCTAAGCCTGCTGGCCCATCCAGGCGTCCTAATTGAAGCAGCTTGCGCCCAATCGCGGCGATATAACGCCCGAGTTTCCGGTGTTGAAGACGGTTGAACGGCACAGCAGTTCCGAATTCATAGTCGAGCATCCTTTCACCGCGGTAAAGCACTCTTCGCTCGTGGTCTTGAACGAGTGTATAATCCCAGGCCCACGGTTTGTGAGGCTCTGGAGCAGTAACTATGTTCTCAGTGGCCAGCAACCGGGTCACTGACTGGATCAATAGCTTGGATTCCTCTCCAGTCAGTGCGTCGAAATTGCCGATTTCAGAGTTCAAGGGCACGCGCCACTTGGCCAAGCCAAGCGGTTCGAGGGAGAACTGCTCCTCGGTGATCTCCCGCAGGAGCGCCACGTCGAAGTGTTTCTCGGCCTCCTCGCTCCACTTGGGATCACCCGCCTCATAACGAGCAAAAAAATCAGGCACCCTCTCTCCGGTGGGGTTAATCGCCCGCTCGAGCTGAAGCTCGATTACCTGGCCTTTGAGGGTTTTGTAGTCCTTGGGTGCGGGATTAGCAGCACGACCTGTGCCCTCGCATCCTGGGCAAGGAACGCGCCGCACAGTCCGGGGTTGGCCGATGCGGAATTCGCCGCGCTCCTCAATCTCCCCAGACCCGTTGCAGCGCTCACATGTGTGCAGGACACGGTACAGCAGTTGGCGAAAGAGGTCCGCCATATGGTTCTGTTTTAGACTTGCCGCCAGCGTGGAGGCTTGGCGGCGGGAGTCGCTGAAAAGCATCGCCTTGCGACCGTAGTTGGGGCCTTGACTGGATGAGCGGGGCTGGTTGCGGAAGCTCTCTTCAACGATTACCGCGAAGGATTGGACCCCTTTGGTGCGCAGGGGCTCGATGACTTCCCGCCCGTCTGCGCCGGGCTGGCGGTAGCGGCGGCAGCGGGGGCACTGGTTGGGAAAGGGGCTGATTTCAACATTGTTCTTGTCACGGGTAGGATTAATCTCGAAACTCGGCCGAGCATGGGGATCATCCTTGGCTACGTGCAGGGTGGTGCGAGTGGAGCGATATTGCGGCACGGCATCAGCATCCGGGGCTTCTACCCCGAACAGCCGAAACTCCTTGAGGTTCTGCCGCTCCCCGCTCAGGTCGTCGCTCCAAGGCCACAGGCTTCCCTTGGCCTGGTCCGGGATACCCCCAAGGAATAGCAAGCCGCAGTGTCGGCAGGTGAAGACCTCCAGAACCCGTGCCCCGCAATCACACCAAGGCCGCGGTTCAGTGTACAGTTTGCCCACCGGACGATCCTCCCCCGGGGAGCACTCGGCACAGTTGGGATCCATACAGGCCCACAGGCCAGGAATGCCCCGGAAGAAGGCGTGCACACGCATAGAGAGCAGGGGCGGAGTGTCCTTGTTTTCGTCGGAGCGGGCGAAGCTCCCAGCGGCCAGAACCCCTGCCGTGGCTCGCTCGCGCTGCTCCTTGGTACCCACCTCCCCCCAGCACTCCTGGGCGAGTTGGTCCAGCGGGGTAGCCTTACGGGCCGTGCGCTGCCGCACCCACTCAATGTAAGGGTCTTGATCTAGGAGGCGATACAAGGCCACTTCCGGCTTTACCGTGTGGTCTACCGCGCCCAGATCCAAATCTTGGGCCAATTGCTCGATGGCCGGCCAGGGCTCCTGCAGGCGGAAGTTGCGCTGGAAAGTCTCGTAAGCCTCAAGAGTACGAAGATCTTTAGGGCGCTCATCGGGCCGAGTTGGGCGGTGGGCAGCTCGGACGAGAGTAAAGCGAGCTGCCGGTTCGCCGAATAGGTCACTGACGAATTGCTTCAACTCGTCGTCAGCACCTGGAGGGACTGAGGCAGTGGTGGCGATGGCCCGGAATTGCGCGGAGCCAGCCTCGAGGCCGAGTCGCTCCTTGAGGCGGCGAACCAGATAGGCGACCTCGGTACCCTTGGCTCCGGTGTAGGTGTGGGCCTCGTCCAGCACCAAGGTAAGGCGGGCTTCGGGGTTGGATTCGAGCCACCTGCGGGTCAGCTCAAAAATGTGGTTCTCGATGGGGCGCACCAGCATGTACTCGAGCATTGAATAGTTGGTCACCAGGATATCGGGGGGCGCGGCCTGCATGTCCCAGCGGCAGAGCATCTCCGGGCTGGATGGCCGGGGCCATCCACCGGTATCACGTAGGTCAGGCGTTAGCCTCGCCCAGTCCTCTTCGACATCCTTCAGGTACTCGGCCATCCGGTCACGGCGTTGCTTCTGAGTCCAAAGGCCGCTGAGGCGGGTGATGCTGGTGTACATCCCGAAGTGGATGACGTTGCCGTTGAGGTTGCTGCGCTGCCAATCAGGAGAGTCGCCCCTAGCCAGCACCCGGCGCAAGCGGGTGAGTTGGTCGTTGACCAATGCGTTCATGGGATAAAGGACGATGGCCCGCACCGCAGCGGGACGGCGTTCGTGGCGGCGGCTGTGGAGCCATAGGTTATTGGCGGTGTCGTATTCGCCGGGCCTGGCCTGGCCAGAAGGCGCTTCCCACGTTTTGGCCTCGCGCAGGATATCGGCCAGGATGGGGAGGAGGAATGCCTCAGTCTTGCCGGAGCCGGTACCGGTAGCTACCAGCAGGTTGGGTTGGTCGCTCATAGCTGAGAGCAAGGCCTGTTCCTGGTGAGCGTAAAGAGGGAACTTGTCCACAGGAACGCCGTGCCTCATCAGTTCAGCTAGACCCAAGGGAACCTTGTCTGGTGCTAGGTCTTCCAATTCAGCCAGCTTGTGGCCGGCCATGAAACTCGGCGTAGCCTCAATGAATGGCGTTTGGGCAATCACCCCCTTATCTCTAAGGATGTGGCCGCGCTCAGCGTAGATTGCCGGATGAGATATCTTGTATTGAGTCTCCAGATACTGGGCTAGAGATTCCTTAATGTGGTGAAAGGCTTGACTAGGGGTGAGGTTCATTGTTACCTCGGCATAGGTACTTACATGGCGTAGTGCGGGGTTGGGTCAAGCTGTGGTAGTAAGAGTCACTGCTATAAGGGGGTTGGCAGGTTGAGTTTTCATTTCCATGTAGATCGTTGTAGGATTCTGATTTTACCGGATCATAGCCTAGATTGGGGTGGTTTATAAACTAACCAGGCTTTTATCATAAGAGCCTATGAATCCCACACAGATACCCAGCCCTTGCCATACCTGGCGGAGATACCCGATCCGAGGGAATATCTGAAGACCGAGCATGAATGGGAAAACCTGATGCTGATCAGTCTGATGGCCCT
>AXWR01000060.1 GCA_000482765.1 Meiothermus taiwanensis DSM 14542 | reverse complement strand
TTAGGACTTACGCAGTTGGGCAAAGGATGTGGCGGTGGGCGTGTACGTGCATGTCCCGAGGTGAGCCGTGCCCTACCCTCGCTATCCTAAAGGCAACGGGCGCACACGAACCCGGCGGGAGTCCACCACTACGATGGCCCCAGCCTCGAGCACCTCTGCCGCGGCCACCAGCACTTGCAGCAGGCGCTCTCCGCTAGCCTCAGGCCGCAAGTCCACTCCCCGCAGAATCACCACGCTTGGGTATACGCCAGCAGGTCGCCAAAGTCGAGGTCGTGGGTTAGGAGCAAGTACCCCTGGGTGGCAGCGAAGCGCAACACCTCGAGGTCGTTTGCGCTGGCCAGTCCCACCTCCGACCATCGCACGGCCTGGTGGCCCCGTTCACGCAAAAACCCCACCCAGCGAGGGGTGAGGTTCATGTCCAGTAGAATCTTCAAACCGCAACCTCGCGCTCCTCGGCCAGAAAGACCGCGTACTCCAGCGCGGCGTCAATATCCTCTGGCTCGAGCTCGGGGTAGTCGCGCAGGATTTCTGCCGGGGTCTGGGAACGGAGCTGGTTGAGGATGGTGCCCACGGTGATGCGCGTTCCACGAATGCAGGGCCGCCCGCCCATGACCAGTGGGTTGAAGGTGATGCGCTCAGACAGCCTCACATGTCTATGTGAGCACTTCGTCCAGCACAACCCGGCCCTAGAGGCCGGGGCAGTGCTTCAGAAGTAATGGATAGTTTATGCGTTTATCCCATTCACCACAGAAACCGAGCCATTACCTGTGTGGCACTACCGAGGCCGGTGAGGAAACCCGGGGATCTGCCAGGGCCGCCGAGACGAGGGCCAGGTCGTCCAGAGTCAAGTAGCGATTCATACGACCAATTTTCAGAAAACAGGATAGGCTTTCCCTCCCCACTTGCAGGCTACAACTGCCAAATAAAGCCGCAGCCTCCAGCAGCGGTAATTGCACTATCGGAATACTTGGTCAATTCCCAGGTCGGGGGTATCGGAATACTTGGTCAATTGGGCCGCTTCAAGTATCGGAATACTTGGTCAAAAAGTGTATCTAATTACGTCCTGATGAGGGTTTTTTAGACGAC
Organism: Meiothermus taiwanensis DSM 14542; assembly: GCA_000482765.1. GTDB lineage: Bacteria > Deinococcota > Deinococci > Deinococcales > Thermaceae > Meiothermus > Meiothermus taiwanensis. Next base: position 10,369 of record AXWR01000060.1, on the reverse strand, counting down.
CTCGCCAACCGCCTACTGCCATGGATTAACTATCGGAATACTTGGTCAATTCATGCCTCGGACTATCGGAATACTTGGTCAATTCCCAGGTCGGGGGTATCGGAATACTTGGTCAATTGGGCCGCTTCAAGTATCGGAATACTTGGTCAATTCACGCTGGCAGGTATCGGAATACTTGGTCAATTCATGCCTCGGACTATCGGAATACTTGGTCAGTTGGGGGCAAAAATTATCGGAATACTTGGTCAGTTTCTTCAAAAAAACGCGTCCTGGAGCCGCTGAGGGCCGGGGGCATGATGATGATCATCAATTAATTCCTTCTTTCTTTCTTAATTTTTTTAATTCAACATCATACCCAGGCAGCAACAACGAGCGTGGTAGGTGTCAGTATAATCTCAAGCAGGAATGAAGCAAAAAAAGACAGATAACAATAGCGAGATAGTGCATTTTGACGAGGCCAATGTGGCACGGCTCGGCCTCATCAGCATTCAGGAACGGATACCGCCTAGCTTTACCAGCTGGATTGTCGACTTTAACCTGGACGGCCGGCCCGCCCGGCTTTCCTGTGTAGCAGTGGCTGAGCACGGCGGTGTCCCACATGGACTGGATAACGACGTGAGCTTGGCCTTAATTGCACTGTACCAGGATGCAGGCTGCCCTGAGGACGGCACCATTGTGACCACAGCGTACCGCATCTTGACGGCCATTGGCTGGGATACCAGCGGGCACTACTACCAGGCCTTGAAGGAGAGCCTCGAGCGCCTGGCCACCGCCACCTTTACCGCCAGTGAGGCCTGGCGCAGCGGTAAGCGCTGGACCACGGTCAAGTTCCGCTACATCGATCGCCTGGAGTACACCAGCGAGGATGACCGGCTGGGCCTCTCAGGGCAGAGTGTTCTGAAGATCCGCCTGGCGCGCGAAATTGTGGATTCAATCCGGGATAAATATCTGAAACCGCTCGATCTGCAACTGCTTACCAGCCTCGAGCGCCCCCTGACCCGCGCCCTGTACCGGTTGCTCGACGCCCAGCGGGTTTTGCCGGATGGGGGAGAGGTGATGCAATTCCGCGTCAACATCGTGGAGTGGGCCAAAGCCTGCAAGATCGTGGATCAAACCCCGGCCAAGGTTCGGCGCACGCTCGAGGGGGCCCACGTGGAGCTGGTTGAGCGGGGCTATCTCAGCGAGGTGCGCTACGAGGGGAGGGGGGCCAAGCAGGAGATTATCTATGTTTTTGCTAAAGATACGAGCCTCTCGGAGGAGGCCCTCGAGGCTGTGGCGCTGCTGGCCCGTTACGGTGTGGCGCGATCCGTGGCCTACGACCTGATCAACATCTACGGGCTGGATCGCATAAACGAGAGACTGAACCGTTTTGAGGCCATTCTGCAGGCGGGGTACACCCCGCGCAACCGGGCGGGGTTCCTGGTCGATGTAATCCGGGATGACGAGGGTAAGTACGCCGATCCCGCTGGTTTTGTCTCGCATGTCCATCCTTCAAAGCGCTCAGCGGCGGGAGCGAGGAAGGCCGGGGCAGTTCATCGATCGGAGGAGCCGGAACAGCCGGCGGAATTTGCAGACTGGGAAGGCCTGGATGCACGAGGGCGGGCCGAGAAAGCCCTGAAGATGTTGAGTTTCATTCTGGGTAAAGGTTTTCCTACTGCTTACTACGGCGCGCTGATGGACGCTTTTGTGGCTGGCACGCTGGATCCGCTCGAGGTCACCAAGGCGGCCATAAAGGCCCAGATCGAACGCCGGATGGCGCGTTTTATCGAAGAACTTATGCAAATGCTGGGCGTCTAGCATCAGCGGGTTACCCAGGTTCTTGGCGTTGGCGCTAAAGTATTGCCCGAACGCTTGACTCAAAAAGCGGCTCCCTTTACCATAAGGGCATGAAGGAAAAACTGATACCTTTGCCCCTCTGGGCCGAGCAGCGGGGCATCCCCGGATCCACTGCGCGCAAGATGGCGGAAGACAAAGAGATTCCCGCGCGCAAACTGGGGCGTTACTGGTACGTGGTGGAGGAGACCGAGGACGGTAGCGGCCAGGGGCGCATCTTCACCCTTTTCAACCACGCGGGCGGGGTGGGGAAGACCACGCTGGCCCGGGATCTGGGCTTTGAGCTGGCCTCGAGGGGGCACCGGGTGCTGCTGGTGGACGTGGATCCACAGGCCAACCTGACCCAGTGGTTGGGGGTGGATGCAGTGGAGGAGAAGGACACCCTGCTCTCCCTCGCCAACGGCGTGCTGCCCGAGCCTAGGGAGGCCTACGGTATGCACCTGATTCCAAGCAGCCTGCGCATTGCGGTGCTGGATGTCAAGCTAAAGTCCATACCAGCTGGGGAATTGCTGCTTCGACGCAAGCTCCACGCCATTCGCACGACCTACGACTTCATTCTGGTGGACTCCCCGCCTTCCCTGGGCCCCCTTTCGTTCCTGGCGGGTCTGGCCGGTGAGGGCTTCATCGTGCCGGTGGAGACCACGGCCAAGGGCTTGCAGGGGCTCAATGGGGTGATGGAGGTTTCGGAGTTATACGCCACCGCTGCGGGTATGGCCAACTTTATCCGCCTGCTGGTGCCGACCCGCTACGACCCCCGCTCCCGCACGGCCCAGGAGGCGCTGGAGGGTGTGGAGCGCCTGGCCCGGCGGTTCTCGGTGGCCCCGCCCCTCCACGAGCGCCCCGGCCCCTTTCGTCGCAGCGCTGCCGAGCGGATGCCGATTCACATGGTGGAAGGAGCGCAGGAAGCGGTCAGGGAGATTCGAGACATCACCGATGCCCTGCTGCGGGTTGCGCAGGAGGTGGTGGCATGAGCCAGCTCAGCGAGCTTCTGGCCCATATCGAAGCAAAGGCCGACCAGCTCGATAAGCGTCTGAAGTCCGGTGCTCGCCTGCCCCTCTCGGCCCTGCGCCCGAACCCCCACCAGCCCAGAAAGCGCCTCGAGGGCATTGAGGATCTCGCCCAGTCCGTCAGGGAAAAGGGTCTTCTGCAGCCCCTCCTGGTTCGCCCGCTGGGGGAGGGGCGCTACGAGATCGTTGCGGGGGAGCGGCGCTACCGGGCGGCTATGGCGGCAGGCCTCTCCGAGGTGCCCGCGGTGGTGCTGGAGGTTTCCCAGGAGGAAGCCCGGGCGCTGGCCCTGGTCGAGAACCTTAAAAGGGAAGACCTCAACCCCTACGAGGAGACTGTGGCCCTTTTAGATCTGCTGGCCCTCCGGCAGGGAACGAGCAGGGAGGAGGCCGCCCGGCTTCTGCAGAACCTGCTCCAGCTGGAGAAACGAAAGTCGGGGTTGTCCCACGACGTCGTGGGACAACGGGAGGCCGTTGAGGACGTGTTTCGTACCGCCGCCCGCATGGACTGGCGGAGTTTTGTGCAGCACCGTCTGCCCCTCCTGCGGCTGCCGGATGAGCTCCGGGCGGCCCTGGAGGAGGGCAGCATCCCTTACAGCGCGGCCCTCGAGCTCAAGAAGGTGAAGGATGAAAAAGCCCGGAAGACCCTCCTCGAAGAAGCCAAGGCCGGCCTGGCCGTGCAGGAACTCCGCCGGCGGGTGCGCGCGCTGAGTGAGAAATCGCAACAGCCGGAACAGGATCTGCACAAACGCTTCAAAGCCCTCTTTCCCCGGCTCAAGGCCCTGCCGCCCGAGCGCCGAAAAGAGGTCTTGCGGCATCTGGAGGCTCTCGAGGCGCTTCTGAACAGGTGAGGCCTCGGTCTACTGCCCGGTGTCGAGCCCATGCCGGTCATGGCCTCAAGCGCCGTGCTAGGATGTGGGGGTGCGCCGCTATGCCGTGGCCCTGGGCTCTAACCTGGGTGACCGCCTCGAACACTTGCGGCAGGGGGTGATCCGGCTCGAGCGTGAGGCAGAAGCCCAGGGGCTACGCAAGAGCCGCGTTTACGACACCGACCCTGTGGGCGGCCCGCAGGAACAATCCCCCTACCTCAACGCAGCGGTGGTGTTCTACAGTCCCCTAAAGCCCCAGCACCTGCTGGAGCTCCTGCTCGAGATCGAGCGATGGCAAGGACGGGTGCGCCTCGAGCCCAACGGCCCGCGTACCCTCGACCTTGACCTGCTGCTGTGCGACGACCTGCGCCTCGAGCAGCCGGGCCTCATAATCCCCCATCCTCGCCTGCACCTGCGCCCTTTCGTTCTGGCCCCCCTGGCCGATATCGCCCCCGGCTGGGTGGTACCGGGCCTTGGGCAGAGCGTGAGCGCGCTGCTAGCGGGGCTGGGAACCCGGGGGGTGCGCCTTACCGGTCTGCGGCTGTAGCCAGGCGGCGATAAGGCTCCGGTAGCTCCCCCACGGTGAGAAACGAGCCGGTGAGAACCACGGGCTGGCCGGGGTCGGCCTGCTCCAGGGCCCGTTCCAGGGCCTCGGGGATGCTGGGGGCGGGCTCGACGGGCAGGTGAAGGCGGTGGGCGGCCTCGAGCAGCTCCGCTACGGGGCGGGGGCTGGTGCGGGGCTGGCTCACCCACAGGCGTTCGACCTGCCCGCGCAGGGGCGGCAGGAACTCCGCGGGGTCGTGGTTGGACTTCATGCCCACCACGAAGAGGGCCTTGCGGCCAGGGAAGTCGTGGCCGAGGGCCTCGGCCAGGGCGCGGGCGCCGTCCTGGTTGTGGGCCACGTCGAGCACCAGGGTGCGGGGCGGGTCTTTTAGCTTTAGAACCTGGAAGCGGCCCGGCAGGTGGGCCCGCTCCAGGCCGCGCCGCAGGGCCTCCTGGGGGATCTCGAGCCCCCGGCTCCTCAGAAGGTTGAGGGTTGCGGCGGCCACGGCGGCGTTGGCCTGCTGGAAGCTGCCCCGCAGGGCGGGTTGCAGGCCGATGAGGGGCCTCTCGGGCAGCCAGACCGACAGCCCACGGGCATCGGAGGTGTAGTAGGCGTAGCCATCGGCCGGGCCCACCCGGTAGAGCGGGCACCCGCGCTCGCAGGCCACCTGGCGGATGGCCTCGAGCGCCTCCTCCTGCGTCACGCCCGTCACCACCGGGACGCCCTGCTTGAGGATGCCGGCCTTCTCCAGCGCGATCTGGCGCAGGCTGTGGCCCAGCACCTCCTGGTGGTCGAGCCCGATGCTGGTGATGACGGCCGCCAGGGGCGGGGGGATGACGTTGGTGGCGTCGAGCCGCCCGCCCAGGCCCACCTCGAGCACCGCCACCTCCACCCCTTCCTCGGCGAAGTGCCCGAAGGCGGCCGCGGTGATCAGCTCGAACTCGGTGGTCGGGCCGTAGTGCTCGTCGCGGGATAGTTCCTCGGCCACGGGCCTCAGGCGCTCCACCTGGCGGGCGAAGGCCTCGGGCGGGATCGGGGTGCCGTCCACCTGGATGCGCTCGCGGAAGTCGAAGAGGTGGGGGGAGAGGTAGTGGCCGGTGCGGTAGCCCGCCTCGCGCAGCGCCGAGGCGATGAAGGTAGTGGTCGAGCCCTTGCCGTTGGTGCCGGCCACGTGCACCGCGCGGAAGGTGGTCTGGGGGTCGCCCACACGGCGTAGCAGTTCGCGGAAGCGCTCCAGGCCGAGTCGGATGCCAAACTTGAGCAGCGAGGTGGTGTACTCCAGGGCCTCGGGGTAGGTCATCGCGTCCTCCGCGTCTCCACGAATACGTCGCGCACCACGCCGGGCAGGGGGGCGTGGGGCTTGTGCACCCGCACCACCAGGGTGCGGATCTCCTCGAAGCGCTCGAGGATGGCCTCGGCCAGGTGGTCGGCCAGGGCCTCGATGAGGTAGAAGCGCTGCTCGGTGGCCAGCTTCTGCACAAAGCGGAACACCGCGCTGTAATCCACGGTGGAGCCGATGGCATCGGGCCTGCCCTCGAAGGCCACCTCCATCTCCACGTCCACCACAAAGCGTGCCCCCAGCCGCTCCTCCTCGGCGTGCAGGCCGTGGTGGGCGTAGAGCTCGATCCCGGCGAGGACGATCCTACCCATGCAGGGCCTCCCACACCGTCAACGCCTCGCGGTGGGCCTTCACGTCGTGGACGCGCAGCAGTCGGGCCCCCCGGCTCACCCCGAAGAGGTGGGCCGCCACGCTCCCCGCCACCCGCTCCGCGGCCACCTCGACGCCCGTCAGGGCCCCGAGAAAGCGCTTGCGGCTGGCCCCCAGCAGCACCGGGTGGCCCAGCGCGGCCAGCTCGTCCAGGCGGCGGATGAGTTCGAGGTTATGCTCCAGCGTCTTGCCGAAGCCGATGCCGGGGTCGAGCACCACCTGGGGCACCCCTGCCCGCAGGGCTTTGTGCGCCTGGGCCTGCAGGAAGGCTCTCACCTCGCCCACCACGTCGGTATAGTGCGCGTGCTGCTGCATGGTGGCGGGGTCGGGCACGGGCATGTGCATGATCACCGCCGGAATCCCATAGCGGGCCGCCAGGGCCATCATGCGCTCATCGCGCAGCCCGGTCACGTCGTTGAGCAGGTGGGCGCCCAGGGCCAGGGCCTCGGCGGCCACCTCCGGCTTGCGGGTATCGACGCTGATGGGAACCCCCAGGGACAGGAGGGCCTCGAGCACCGGCAGCACCCGGCGCTTCTCTTCCTCAACGCTCACCGGCTCAGCGCCGGGGCGGGTGGACTCCCCGCCCACGTCTATCAGGTCAGCCCCTTCGGCCACCATCCGGCGGGCGTGCTCGAGGGCGGCCTGGGGTGTGGTGTAGCGGCCCCCGTCGGAGAAGGAGTCGGGGGTGAGGTTAAGCACCCCCATCAGCCGGGGCCTTGAGAGGTCAAGGGTGTGCTCGCGCAGGTGTAACCACACGCGGCTATGCTACCCGGTGGCGGCCTAGGTGGGAAGGGATCGCGGCCCCGGCCGGGCTCTTATACGGCATGTAGCTGAACAGACCCATACCTAGCCCCATTCCTTGCCGGATCCGCGGCCCACAACACCACCTACGACCGACGAATGTGGTTCATGCTGGTGCTGATGACCCCGGGGGCGTACCCACATCCTGGCAATTGCACAGTGGATTCAAGGCCAGCGGGACTGGCCGTTGGCGATGGGCTTTGCTCGAAGAAAAACCTGTACGGCCTAGGCCACCGCCTACCACTTCCGGGGAAGCGTGCTGATGGCCGACCGCATCCTGGTCCTCAAGGACGGCCGCATCATCGAGGACGGCACCCACGAGGAATTGCTCGCGCGGAACGGGGAGTACGCCGAGCTTTGGCGGCTTCAATCCAGGCAGTATGCTTGGGCTTAGGGCCATGTAAGGCGCACGCGCTCCCCTGAAGCGCTCAGGGCCTTGCGGGCTTTTTCATCCTTCACCTTCTTGAGCTCGAGGGCCGCGCTGTAAGGGATGCTGCCCTCCTCCAGGGCCGCCCGGAGCTCATCCGGCAGCCGCAGGAGGGGCAGACGGTGCTGCACAAAACTCCGCCAGTCCATGCGGGCGGCGGTACGAAACACGTCCTCAACGGCCTCCCGTTGTCCCACGACGTCGTGGGACAACCCCGACTTTCGTTTCTCCAGCTGGAGCAGGTTCTGCAGAAGCCGGGCGGCCTCCCCCTGCTCGTTCCCTGCCGGAGGGCCCGCAGGGCCATGGTCTCCTTGTACAAGCTGGGGTCTTCCCGTCTGATACCAGGGCCCATTGGCAGGCGGCAACAAACCAAGCATCCCACGCGCTTTAGCTGCGGGAGTGTCAACGCCATCTACCGCGCGCCACAAGCCTCTCTACACCCCGATATCCCGCTGACGGAAGCGCAAGAAGCCCAGTGCCAGCACCAGCAGGGTGATGCCTAGGAGGATGGTGGTGTAATCCCAGTCGAAGCCGTTGCGCAGGGGCTCGTATCCGGTCGCAAGGTAGAAGGGGGAGAACTTCTGGCTGCCGGCTAAGTCCTTGTTGAGGGGGGCGAGGGCGTTCCATAGATAGGTTACTACGGCGGTCAGGGAGGCTAGGCCGAGGGCGACAGCCCGCCGGCCATTCCAGGCACCCAGCGCCAGGGCCAGGCTGCCGAAGAGCAGGCCCAGCAAGAAGCTACCGCTGACCGCGGCGAACTGGTGGCTGAGGGGTAGGCTGACGCCCACCGCTTGTAAGCCGAGCCATACGCTTAGGAAAAGGAGCAGGCTCGAGAACAGCAGCGCTACCACCAGCACGCCAAGCTTCTCCAAAAACAGCCGGGTGCGGCTCACCGGGTGGGCGGCGACCATCTCGAGCTGCCCTCGCTCCTCCTCCCCGGCGATGGTCGCCGAGCCGATGCCCACGCCCTGGATGATCAGCAGCAGCGGCACCATCAGCGCGAAGAGCCGCCCTTGCAAGAAGCCTTCGGGGGTGAAGAGGCTTACCCCCTCGCTGATCCCGAAAGCGGCCAGCATGCCCTTGGGCATCGATTTGATCAGGCCTTGCAACTCCTGACCGTTCTCCTGGATCGAGGGCAGGAACAGCACCGAGATCAGCGAGAGCGCGGCCAAGCCAATGCCGAAGCCCAGCAGGTTACCCCGGCCCATGCGAAGGTTTTGCGTGAGGATGTGCATATCTGGCTCCTTTAAGCGCCTCAGGCAGCGCTGCGTCCGTCGTAGTAGGCGAGGAAGATCTCCTCGAGGCTGGGTTCTTGCGAGATGAAGTCGCGCACCTGGTGCTGGGCAGCAGCCTTGATCAGGGGATCCAGGCTGCCCTGCACGGTGGCCTCGAGCCAGTCGCCCTCCGCCCGCAGGTTCTTGAGGCCGGGCACCTGGGCCCACTCCTTGGGGTTGATGGCTTCGGCGAAGCGGATGCGCACCCGGCGCAGCGAGCGCTCGGCCAGCTCGTGAATGGCGCTCACCGCCACCAGCCTCCCCTCGCGGATGATGCCCACCCGGTCGCACAGCGCCTGTACCTCCCCCATCACGTGTGAGGAGAGAAAGACCGTGGCTCCCTCGTGCCGCACCTCCTGCACCAGCTTCTGGAACTCAGCCTGCAAGAGCGGATCGAGGCCCGAGGTGGGCTCATCGAGGATCAGCAGCTCGGGGCGGTGCATGAAGGCCTGCACCAGACCGATCTTCTGCTTGCCGCCCTTGGAGAGGGTGCGCAGCTTGTGGGTGGGGTCGAGGTTGAAGCGCTCGATGAGCTGATTCAGGTAGGTCGTGTCCAGCTTGCCCCGCAGCCGGCCGAAGTAGCGGAACAGCTCCCAGCCCGTCAGGCCGTCATAGAGGTTGAGCTCGCCGGGCAGGTAGCCAACGCGTCGGCGCAGGGCCGGGTTGTCCCGCACCGGCTGGCCCAGCACCCAGGCCTGGCCGCTGCTGGGCCGGATCAGGTCGAGCAGCAGGCGTATAGTGGTGGTCTTGCCTGCGCCGTTGGGGCCGAGGAAGCCGAAGACCTCGGCGGGTTTCACCTCGAGGTCAAGCTCCACCACCCCTCGCCGCTTGCCGTAATACTTGCTGAGTTTTTCGGTACGAATCGCGCTCATGAAGGTCTCCTTGCCGCGCCTGCGGTAGATGGGGCTGTCTCCATCAGCTTAATACCAGGTTCGGTTAGTTCGGCACCGGAAGGCGGCGAATTAACCCGACCGAAGTGATCCGCTTGAAATCCATGCGCACCATGCGCAGGTAGAGGGTGGAGTTGAGCAGGCCGGCCCGGATGCCCATAGGTACGCAGCCATTCCAGCATCGCCTGGGCCTAGCAGAAGCGCCCGAGGTGCTGGTAGACGGCCAGGGCGATGACGAGCTCATCGCTGTAGCGGGGCTTTCTTGCGCCGGGACAGCAGCAGGGCGGTTGTTACAATCTTCTGCAGGGACGGGTAGCTTTGCATGTTTACCCCCGTCCCTTATTTGCTACTAGACGTCAAGTCCTTTTCCGAAGGCATTTAAGGAGCTGACATGAACGAAGCACTGATGCAAGCCCTGGGCGATGGCGTGACGCTGCTGTTCACTGCCTTGCGGGTGACAGCGGTCTATGTGGGGTTGCTACTGTTGTTGCGGCTGGCCGGCAAACGTACCCTGGGCCAGATGACCCCCTTCGACCTGCTCACCCTGCTGCTGCTGTCCAACGCGGTGCAGAACGCCATGATCGGCCCCGACAACAGTCTTACCGGCGGCCTGCTGGCCGCAGCCCTTTTGCTTCTGCTCAACCGTGCGATAGCAAGCAGCCCCCTGCGCCAGCACCTCGAGGGCCGCCCCACCCTTCTTATCCAGAACGGCCAGATACTCCGCGAGGCCCTGCAGCGCGAGGGGGTTCAGCTCGAGGAGCTCGAGACGGCTTTACGCGAGCACGGGGTCAGCCGAACCGAACAGGTGGCCTCGGCTGTACTGGAGATTGACGGCACCATCTCGGTGGTGCCCTTCCAGGAGCCCACTGTACACAAGATGCGCCACGTCAAGTCCAGCCGCAACCGCTAGGTTTCAGCACGGGCAATTCATTCTGCCTTCACGCCCTGGCTTCACAGTATCGACCGTGACCTACCTTTTACCACTGCCGTGCCTGGGTCACAGAAGGAGAGGATTATGC
>AXWR01000059.1 GCA_000482765.1 Meiothermus taiwanensis DSM 14542 | reverse complement strand
TGGGATGGGCGGCTTTGCCCTGGAGCATTCGCAGGGTCATGCGCAGGTCGTGTACCAGGTCTTCGAAGACCCCCCGGTTCATCCAGCGGTAGGCTTGCGCCTGAACGATATGGGGGGGTGGGAAGTCGTGGGGCAGGTAGTCCCACTGAGCACCGGTTCGAACCATCCAGCGCAGGGCGTTGAACACTTCGCGCAGGTCGTACTTGCGCTGGGGTGCTTCCAGCGGGGCGAGGGTCAAATAGGGCAGCACCAGAGCCCATTCCTCATCACGGACGTCCGATGGGTAAGCACGGCGGTTCATGCTCTAAACATAACTGCAGTGCCTGATTTGGGTAAGGTGGTTTGTAGATTCTAAGCTCGAGGCTTTGGAGACAGCCAACCAAGCGCGGGTGGATGCCCTCGAGGCCGAATACCAGTCCAAAAAGGTCAGCCGCGACCAACTAGCAGCCACCATCCCCACCGCCATCGTCAAGGAGTACGAGTCCATCCGCCGGGCCCGCAAAGGCACCGGTCTGACCAAAATGGCTAAAGCTGGCAGTGGCTACCGCTGCACGGCCTGCAATGTGCAGCTCCCCATGCACGTGGCCCAGCAGGTTCACCAGGCCAGCAAGGTGGTGCGCTGCCCCTCCTGCGGGCGCATCCTTTGGAAAGGCGAGTAGCCGCGTTCGTATGCCCTATACCCCCATCCTGGCTACCCTGGGCTTCGTTCTATCGCCAGACAGACAGGAAGTGTTGTTGGTGCACCGCAACGCCCGGCCTCAGGATCCGGCTTTTGGGATATACAACGGCCTGGGTGGTAAGCTCGAGCCCCACGAGGACGTGGTGGCGGGCATGCGGCGGGAAATCCTGGAAGAGTCCGGCCTTACTGCGCTGGAACTCCACCTGCGCGGCACCATCTCCTGGCCGGGGTTTGGCCGGCAAGGCGAGGACTGGTTTGGTTTTATCTTTCTGATTACAGCCTGGACAGGCAGCCCCTACCCAACCAACAACGAAGGTGAACTCCACTGGGTGCCCATCCAAAAAATTCTGCGCCAGGAGCTGCCCATGTGGCCGGGCGACCGGTACTTCTTGCCGCTGGTTTTCGATACCGACCCACGGCCTTTTCATGGGGTGATGCCCTACCGCGAGGGCCAGGTACTCTCCTGGTCGTTTAGCCGTTAGCCGGCCTGTGGGGGGCGAGAACCCTGCTGTTGCCCTGGGTGCCGATATTAACCCCGATCTCATACCGGCGGGGCTTCTTTTTGTTACTATAGCGTTACGTCGTCCTTTCTATTTACGGTTATTTGTCACATTAAGGGAGGAGTCGGGCCTGTATGATTACTATTCACCGTTCGGGACAGTATCGCTTTTATGTCAACTCGGGCTATAACCTCGAGCCCCCCTATGTCTGCGTCAAACACGAGGGGCATGTGGCCAAGTTCTCGCTGCAGCCGCTGGCCTTGCAGTCCAACAACGGCTTTTCCCGCACTGAACTGAGCCGCATCCAGCAGGCCATTCTGGACGCCCGCGACCAGCTGCTCAAACACTGGGCCAACGTCCGGGGCACCGAGGGCGAAAAGCCCAGCGGCGAGCTGCTGCTGCACGAACAGTAGGCGCTGGCTAAACCGGCCGGCCCGCCATCATGAAGCTGGCGGTCATGCCGCCATCTACCGGCAGAATCGCGCCGGTGATAAAGCTGGCCTTCTCGGAAGCCAGGAACACCACCGCTTGGGCGACCTCCTGGGGCTGGCCCAGTCGGCGCAGGGCGTGCAGGTCTTCCCAGTCCTGGCGGGTGAGTTCGGGGTGCGGGGACATCTGGATGGCCTCCAGCACGTTTTCGGTGGCGATGGCCCCCGGGGCCACCGCATTGACCCGGATGTTCATGGGGGCCAGGTCGAGCGCCAAGGAGCGGGTCAGGTTGACCAGGCCCCCTTTGGAGGCGTTGTAGGCCGCGTTGTTTTGCTCGGCAAAAAGGCCCTGCACACTGGCCACATTGACAATTGCCCCCCCGCCACACTTGATCATTTCCCGAGCGGCCAGCGCCGAGAGGTGCATGGGAGCGGTCAGGTTAACCTCCAGGGCCTGCCGCCAGTCATCCAGCCCCACCTTGAGCGCCGAACCGGGCGGCGCGATGGCCGCATTGTTGACCAGGACGTGCACCCCGCCCCACTGCTTAACCGCCTGCTCCACAAAACGCTCGCGGTGCTCGGGCTGGGCCAGATCGGCGTAGACGAACAAGCCCCCCAGGCGCTTGGCCACCTCGAGGCCCTCGGGCCGCACGTCGCACAGAACCAGGAGAGCCCGCTCCTTCGCAAAAGCCTCGGCAATGGCCCGCCCAATCCCCCGGGCGGCGCCGGTGACCAGAACCACTTTGCCGTGAAACATGTTCAAAGTTTATCCAAAGCCAGGGTGTTTTGCGGCTCGTAAAACCTGCATGCCTTCAAAAGGCCCCGATTCCTATGCAGGAGGCGGGTAGGAGCTTTGGGTGGCATGCCCAGCTACGGCTCCCACGCAGAATCCTGGCCAAATGCCTGATGGCTGCCCATGCCGAATCGTCACCGGCTCGGAGGGATGAGCCTCGAGGATACGGCCTTCAAGACCGAGGGGGACGGGTTTTGCCGTCCAGGGTCAGGAGGGGGCCATATAGATCGGGCCGGCGGTCGCGGAAGAAGCCAAAGCCGGCCCGGAAGGCCCGGGCTTCCTCCAGGTTGAGCTCGGCCAGCAGGATGGTCTCCTCGCTGCGGCCGGCCTCGGCCAGTTTGTTGCCCATGTAGTCGGCGATGAAGGAGGAGCCGTAGTAGGTCTGGGTGTGGCCCTCCACCACCTCGGTGCCCACCCGGTTGGCCGCCGCCAGGTAGCAGAGGTTCGCGACCGCATGGCCGATCATGGCCCGCTGCCACATATCCTTGGTATCCACCCCGCCGGCCTCGGCCGGCTCGGAGCCGATGGCCGTGGGGTAGAGCAGGATCTCGGCCCCCAGCAGGGCCATGCTGCGGGCGCACTCGGGGAACCACTGATCCCAGCAGATGCCGGCCCCCACATAGCCGAAGCGGGTGGGAAAGGCCTTGAAACCGGTGTCGCCGGGGTTGAAGTAGTACTTCTCCTCGTAGCCGGGGCCGTCGGGGATGTGCGACTTGCGGTAAATCCCCAGCACCTCCCCCGAGGCGTCGATCAGGGCCAGGCTGTTGTAGTAAGCCTGCCCTGCTTTTTCGAAAAACGAGATGGGCAGCACCACCTCTAGCTCCCGGGCCAGCTGCTGGAAGTGCGGCAGAAAAGGGTGGTGCTCGACCGGGTGGGCCAGGGCAAAGAACCTTTCCCGCTCGACCTGGCAGAAGTAGAGGCTCTCGAAAAGCTCGGGCAGCAGCACGATCTGCGCGCCCTGGGCGGCGGCCTGGCGCACCATCTGGGTGGCCTTGGCCACGTTCTGCTCGCGGTCGGCGGTCATGGACATCTGAACAACGGCTAGCTTGGTCATGCGGTCTCCCTCCCCGGCCAGATGGTACCGGCGGGCTGCTGCTGGGTCACGCAGTGGAAGCTGCCCCCACCGGTGATCAGGTAGCGGCTTTTGAGCCCGATCACCTCGCGTCCGGGGAAGAGCGGGCGCAGGATTTCCAGGGCCTGTTCGTCGTGGGGGTCGCCGTAGATGGGCACCAGCACGGCCCCGTTGGCGATGTAGAAGTTGGCGTAGGTGAGGGGGAGGCGGGTTTCGCTGTCCAGCCAGAGCGGGTGTTTGGGAAGGGGCAGCTCCACGATGCGAAACCCGCCCAGGCTCCGCAGGATCTCCAGGTTCTCCTGCAGGGGGCGGTGGTTGGGGTCGTCGGGGTCTGGGCAGACCGCCGTGACGATGGTATGGGGCGAGGTGAAGCGGGTGAGGGTGTCGATGTGCCCGTCGGTGTGGTCGCCCTCGAGCCCCCGGCCCAGCCAAATCAGGTGCTCGATACCCAGGTACTGGCGCAGATACTCCTCGAGCGCCTCCTCGTCGAGGCCGGGGTTGCGCTCGGGCGAGAGCAGGCACTGGCGGGTGGTGAGGCCCACCCCCTGGCCGTTGACCTCGAGGCTCCCCCCTTCCATCACGATGCCCGCCTCGAACAGCCCCATGCCCAGGAGGCGGGCCATGTGCTGGGGCATCTGGTTGTCCTGCTGGGCTGGGTATTTCCCGCCCCAGCCGTTGAACTCCCAGCCCACGGCGGCCACCTCGGTGGCGGGGGGGCTATAGCGGGTCACAAAAATCGCCCCTGAGTCGCGCAACCACAGGTCGTCGTGGGGGATGCGGTGAAAGTGAATGGGGCCCGAAAGCCGCTGCCGGGCGTCGCGCTCGGATTCTTCGTCGTGGACTACCAGGTGCACTGTTTCGAAGCGGGCCAGGGTGTTCACGAAGGCGGCGAACTCCTGCCGCACGGGCTCTAAGTAGCCCAGCCATTTTTCGTCGTCGTAGGGCCAGGCCGTCCAGGTGGCGGCGTGCGGGGCCCATTCGGCGGGCATGCCAAAGCCCAGGGCGCGGGGGGTGAGGTTCTCCACAAAGCCAAAAGTATAGCAGGTTGAGCCGGGTTATTGCAGGGCGGCCTCGAGGTCGGCCCAGAGATCCTCGACGTCCTCGATGCCCACGCTCAGCCGCAGCAGCGAAGGGGGAAGGTGCTCCTGCCCCGGAATGGCCGCCCGGCGCTCCATGGTAGACTCCACCCCTCCCAGGCTGGTGGCGTGCCGGATGAGCTGTACTTTCCGGCAGACCGCATCGGCCTCCGCCGCCCCGCCCTTCAGGTCGAAGGAGATAATGCTGCCAAACCCCTTCAGCACCCGCTTGGCGGTGGCGTGGGTGGGGTGGGAAGGGAGGCCGGGGTAGCGCACGCGGGCCACCCGGGGGTGCTTTTCCAGGCGAAGGGCCAGCTCCTGGGCGTTCTCCTGGGCTTTTTGCAGGCGGAGGGCCAGGGTGCGCGCCCCCCGCACGGCCAGGAAGGCCTCGAGGGTGCCGGGGGTGGCCCCGCTCAGGGTTCTGGAGGTTCGGAGGGCCTGCCAGAGGGCCTCGTCGCGGGTGGTGGCCACCCCGCAGAGCAGGTCGGAGTGGCCGCCGATGAACTTGGTGGCCGACTGGATGGAGACCGTGGCCCCAAAGGCCAAAGGCTGCTGGTTGAGGGGGGTGGCGAAGGTGTTGTCCACCGCCAGGATGGCCCCGGGCTTGCGCGGGGCCTGCCCGATGGCGGCCAGATCCACCACCGTGAGCAGCGGGTTGGAGGGGGACTCGAGCCAGATCAGGTCGGCCTCGGCACAGGCCCGCACCCAGCCCTCGGTGTCCTCCAGGGCCAGCCGCCGCACCGACCAGCGCTTCTTCTGGGCCCCTGCCATCGCCAGCCCCACCACCCCCTGGTAGCAGTCGTCCGGCAGCACCACCACCGCCCCGGCCGCAAGCTGGTCAAAAACCGCAGCCACCGCCGCCATGCCCGAGGCGAAGGCCACGGCCTGCCCGCCCTCGAGCCCCCCCACCAGGGCCTCCAGGGCCTCCCAGGTGGGCGTACCGTCGTCGCGGGCGTAGGCCCGTTCCTGTCCCAGGATGAAGTTGGAAGCCGGCACCAAAGGGGTGTTGAGGGGTTCGCCGGGCTCGCTTGGGCGGCCGGCGGCCACCAGCCAGGAGGCCGGTTTGAGCGAGGAAGGCTTGTCCATGCCCACAAGCATAACGGGCATGGTTCAACTGTTCAACGCCGATACCGGCGCGCCCATCGGCCAGATCGGCGAGGCGCAGCTCGAGTTCCTGGTCGCGCAGATGGAAGAAGAGCACGCCTGGGATCAGGACTACTACCTGAACGCCGACCTGCTCGAGGCCTGGCGCGAACAGGGCGCCGACCCGGCCCTCATCGAGCTGCTGGCTAAGGCGATGGGGGATAAGGAAGACCTGAATATCCGCTGGTCGAGGTAGCTAGGTGAGCGTGGCCTCGTCCATCAGCCCCTCGGCCCAGGCCTCGAGGTGGCCCACATCCCCAATGGAGAGGGCGGTGCCCTCGGGGTAGAGCAGGCGGGTGATGGAGGTGTTTTGAATCTGGAAGCGGCGCCAGGCCCCGTTTTCCAGCTCGAGCACAATCTTGAGCGCAGCCCGGATGACCCCCCCGTGGGTCACCACGATAAACCGGCCCTCTGGCAGCTCCTCGATAAATTCCTGCACCCGTGCAGCCAGATCGGCCATGCTCTCGCCGCCGGGGCGCTTGGTGTTCCAGGGGTCGCGCTGAATGGCCTCGTGGAACTCCGGGTAAAGCACCTGCATCTCGCTGCGCAGCAGCCCCTGCAGCTCGCCGGCGTAAATCTCGCGCAGGCGGGGGTCGAGGGTGGGTGTGAGGCGCAGGGCCTCAGCAATGGGCTTGGCGGTGAGGGCCGCCCGTTGTAGGTCGGAGCTGTACAGGCCATCGAAGCCCTGGCGGCAGGCGGCCAGGCGCTCGGCCACCCGGAAGGCCTGGTGCAGGCCCTGCGGGGAGAGATTAACGTCGTAATGCCCCTGAAAACGCCCCTCGGCATTCCAGGGGGTCTCGCCGTGGCGTACCAGCCAGAGTTCTTTCATAAGGTGGATCAGGGTTCAGACAACCTTAATCCCTGACGACTCCATGATATACCCTACGGGGTAACTTTGCGGTAGCAGCTGCCGGGCTATGGGTGCCGTGTCTGGACTTAAGACCAAAATGTAACCAAGCCCCATGTTGAAGACCCGGTACATCTCCTGCTCGGGAACCTGTCCAGCCCGCTGAATCAGCTCAAAGATGGGGGGGATGGGAAAGCTGCCCCGTCGGATCTCGGCCCCCAGCCCCTCCGGCAGCACCCTGGGCAGGTTCTCAAACACCCCCCCGCCGGTGATGTGGGCCATGGCGCGGATCTCCAGGCCCTCGCGCTGCAAGAGCTCTACCTCGCGCAGGTAGCAACGGTGGGGTTCCAGCAGGGCCTCGGCCAGCGACCGCCCGCCCAGCTCGGGCCGGGGTTCCTCGAGGTTCCACCCCGCGAACACCCGGCGGGCCAGGCTGTAGCCGTTGGTGTGCAGCCCCGAGGAGGGCAGGGCCAGCACCACATCGCCGGGCTGTACCCTGGAGCCGTCCACCACCTGGGCCTTATCCACCACGCCCACAATGGTGCCCACCAGATCCAGGCCGCCCTCCTGGTAGACCCCCGGCATCTCGGCGGTCTCGCCCCCCAGCAGGGGGATCCCCACCGCCTTGCAGGCCTCGGCCAGCGAGGCCAGGATCTGGGCCAGCACCTCGGCTTCCAGCCGGGCACTGGCGATGTAGTCCATAAAAAACAAGGGCCGGGCCCCCTGTACCAAAAGATCGTTGACCGAGTGGTTCACGATGTCGAAACCCAGCCCGCTGTAGCGTCCGGTCTGGACGGCCAGGAGGGTCTTGGTGCCCACCCCGTCGGTGGAGGCCACCAGCACCGGCTCGGCCATGTCTTTGAGCCTGGAGATCTCTATCATGCCGCCAAAAGCCCCGATACCGCGCAGTACCTCGGGGGTGTAGGTTTCCTTGATTTTGCCCGCGGCGGCCTTCAGAGCCCCCGCCTTGCGGTCAATGTCCACCCCCGCATCCCGGTAGTTCATAGCTCAACCCCCAGCATCTCGCCCAGCATCTTCTTGACCACGTCGGCCTTGGCGGTGCCCTTGGTCTCCTTCATGATGGGGCCCAGCAGGGCGTTGGCGGCCTTGAGGTTGCCGCCTTTCACCTGCTCCACCACCTTGGGATTGGCGGCCACCACCCGCTCCACCAGGGGCCGCAGCGCGCCCTCGTCCGCGACCGCCCGCAGGCCGCGTTCCTCCACCAGCTTCAAGGGGTCGGCCCCTTCCATCACCTC
The DNA here is from genome assembly GCA_000482765.1 of Meiothermus taiwanensis DSM 14542. Lineage (GTDB taxonomy): Bacteria > Deinococcota > Deinococci > Deinococcales > Thermaceae > Meiothermus > Meiothermus taiwanensis. The sequence goes on along the minus strand of AXWR01000059.1, from coordinate 3,543 downwards.
GGGCAGTAGCTGGCTCAGAACCCGGTTGGTGATCTCGCGCCGCTCGAACAGCCCTGCCAGCGCAGCCAGGTGCTCGGGGGTGAGGGCGGTCTCTTGCACTTCCATCTGCCGCTCGTTCAGATAGCCGGCCACATCGGCGTTGAGCAGGTTGGCGACGGTCTGGGGGTTGCCCCGGTAGCAGGCCAGGGTTTGGTCGAAGAAGCGGGCCAGCGAGGGGTTGTAGGCCAGGATCTCGGCGTCATAGGGGCGCACCCCGGCCTCCACGTAGCGGGCGTATTTCTGGGCGGGCAGCTCGGGCATGGCGGCTTTGAGCCGGGCCAGCCAGGCCTCGTCCACCACGATGGGGGGCAGGTCGGGGTCGGGGAAGTAGCGGTAGTCGGCCTCGCCTTCCTTCAGGCGCATGACGTAGGTCTTGCCGGCGGCCTCGTCGAAGCCCAAAGTGGCCTGCTCGACCCGGCGCCCGCTGCGCAGGATCTCCTGCTGCCGCCGAATCTCGTACTCGAGGGCCCGCGCCACGCTGCGGAAGGAGTTGAGGTTCTTGATCTCGACCTTGGTGCCCAAAGGCTCCCCCACCCGCCGCACCGAGACGTTCACATCGGCCCGCATCTTGCCCTCCTCGGGGTTGGCGTCGGATACCCCCAGGGTCTGGGCAATCGAGCGGATGTGGGAGAGGAAAATCCGGGCCTGCTCGGGGGTGCGGATGTCCGGCTCGGTGACCATCTCGATCAGGGGGGAGCCGGCCCGGTTGAGGTCAATCAGGGAGTAGGGGGCCCCCTCGGGGTGGGTGGACTTGGCCGCGTCCTCCTCGAGGTGCACCCGCTTGATGCGCACCCGCTGCCCCTCCACTTCCAGGTAGCCGTGGGCCGCGATGGGCAGGTCGTACTGGGAGATCTGGTAGTTTTTGGGCATGTCGGGGTAGTAGTAGCTCTTGCGGTGGAACTGCGTCCAGGGGGCAATCTGGCAGTTCAGGGCCAGCCCGAAAAGAATGCCGTACTCCACCGCCTGGGCGTTGACCACCGGCAGCACCCCCGGCAGGCCCAGGCAGACCGGGCAGGTGTGGGTGTTGGGCGGGTCGCCAAAATAATCGGCATCGCAGCCGCAGAACATCTTGCTTTTGGTTTTGAGGTGCAGGTGGACTTCCAGCCCTACCACGGCTTCGAAATCGGGCATACGCGGATATTATAGGGCGGCAAATATCCCTGGGCCCATTTTGATACGGAGTTTTCCGGCTAGCATGCGCTTGGAAGCGATTGTGGGGTGGGCCATCGGTAGATGTGGTTTGGCCTGTGCGTGGAAGTCTGCACGGCCAGATGCTAGAATCTTGGTTGCTTGCCTAGGCAGGCCCCGTGCGCTCGTAGCTCAGTATGGATAGAGCAAAGGTTTCCTAAACCTTAGGTCGCAGGTTCGAGTCCTGCCGGGCGCACCAGTCCAGGAGGCAACAACCCGAGGATGCTCACCCCTCGGGTTTGTCGTTTTACGGTGATTCTACGGTTTGTGGAGTGGCCGGGGACATCCGGCAGACCCTGGCCCGGCGACGCTAGCGCAGGGCCCGGAACAGCCGGGCGGTGTTGGCCGCTGCGGTGGCGTAGAAGAGGGCCCCCACAAAAAAGGGCAGCCCCACCAGCCAGGAAGCCAGCTCGGGCTTTGCCACCAGCGAAAAGAGGAATCCACCCAGGAGGCCCCCCACTGCCACCGTCAGGCTTTGCAGACCGGCCAGCGCCCCCTGCAAGGTGCCCTGCTCTTGCGGCGAGACCTCGCGGGTCAGGAAGGACTGGATGAGGGGCTGGCCCAGGTTGCTCAAGGCGGCCAGGGCGATGATGGCGTACATCATCCAGCCCTGGGTGGCCAGGCCATACAGGGTGAAGGAGAACAGCCCCACGCTCTGGGCCAGGGTCAGGGCCCGGCGCTCCCCCAGGCGGGCCACCACGGGCCGAACCAGCCCGGCCTGGACAATCACACCGCCCAAGCCCACCAGAAACAGCGAGAAGCCCACCTCGAGCGGCTCCCAGCCAAACTTGTAGGCGGTGTACAGCACCCACACGCTCTGCAAAGCCCCAAAGGCCAAAAAGATGAGCGAGAGGCTCAGGGACAACCCCCGCAGGATGGGGGTTTTCCGCAAGACCCCCAGGGCCACAAACGGGTTGAGCGAGCGGGCCTGGGTGCTGCGGTTTTCGGGTTTGAGCGACTCCGGCAACACAAAATAGCCATACAAAAAGTTGAGAAAGGCCAGCCCCGCCGCAAAGTAGAAGGGCAGACGCAGGTCGATGTTGCCCAAAAGCCCACCCAGCACCGGCCCCAGCACGAAGCCCATCCCAAAGGTGGCCCCAATCAGGCCAAAGTTGCGGGCCCGCTCTTCGGGTTTGGAGATATCGGCAATGTAGGCGTTGGCGGTCGAGAGGCTGGCCCCCAGCGCCCCAGCGATCACCCGGGCAGCAAACAGCACCCAGATGGACTGCGTAAGAGCGGCAATCAAATAATCCACGCCGGTGCCCAGCAGCGATAAAAGCAGCACCGGGCGGCGCCCGTAGCGGTCGGAGAGCATGCCCAGGATGGGGCCAAAAGCAAACTGCATCACCGCGTACACCGCAAAAAACAGGCCGTTGAGCCGCGCCCCCGCCTCCACGCCGCCGGCCAGGGTCTCGATGAGCCTGGGCAAGACCGGAATAACCAGCCCCAGGCCCATCACGTTGATGAGCACCGAGATCAGGATGAAGGGGATAGAGGCCTGCTTCGACATGACCGCGCCATTATGACACCCCAGGCCTGGGCGGATTGGAAGCGCAGGCTCATCTACACGATAAGCTAGTAAACGTGCTGTTAGAGCATCTAGAAGACACCCGTTCGGTAGCCCAGCGGCTTGCGCAAAGCCTGCCCGAGGGAGCGCTGGTGCTGCTCACGGGGCCCATGGGCGCGGGCAAGACCACCCTGGTGAAATTCATAGCCGAGGCCCTGGGCTTCAAAGGCGAGGTCACCAGCCCCACCTACACCCTGATCCACGAGTACCCCAGCCCGCAGGGCTTGATCGTTCACATCGACGCCTACCGCATGGCCGACCAGGAGGAGCTTTTTACCCTGGGCCTGGAGGACTACCTGCCCGAGGCCCGGCTGGTGCTGATCGAGTGGGGAAAGCCCGAGGTGTTTCCCGATAGCCTGGAGATCCGCCTGACCCCCACCGAGGATGGGCGGAGGCTCGAGCTCATCCCCCACGGCCGCGCACCGCTCCCGAAGCTCTGAGCATCCCACGGGCAGCTTCGCCCCTGACCCGTCGCCCTCGAGGCCCCAGGAATAGATCCTCCGTAGGGCATGGGGCCTCTTTTCAGGGTTTTATCATAATCACATATGAAAGCTGTCTCCATTCCCAGTCCGTTGCCATATCTAGCCCAGATACCCGATCCCCGCGAGTACCTGAAAACCCAACATCGCTGGCAAGACCTGTTGCTCATCTGCTTGATGGCGGTGGGTTCGGGACGGCACAACATCCTGGCCATCAGCCAGTGGGTGAAAGACCAGCGACGCTTCTTGCTGAACGAGGTGCATATCCGT
>AXWR01000058.1 GCA_000482765.1 Meiothermus taiwanensis DSM 14542 | reverse complement strand
TGAAGCAAGAACACCTCAAACCGGTGCTGGAGCAATGGGGGTTAGCCATCAACGTTTGGGATGGGGCGGGGGTTCATCGGGGTCGTAGCCTATCCGAGCTAGCGGGGAGTCGTATCCTTCAACCGGCCTATTCGCCCGAGCTCAATCCTGCCGAGCGGGTGTTTGAGGAGGTCAGGCGGGCCATTGAAGGCAAAGTGTACCCTTCGCTGGAACACAAACGCCTGGCTGCCGAGGAGTTCCTCACCCAGCTTGCGGCTGATCCAACCAGGGTCAAGCGGCTTTGCTTTTGGCCTTGGATTCAAGAGGCTTTATGTGTCACCTCGTCGTAGAGTTGGTATAACGGGCTCGAGCGCCCCGGTGAAGTGGTCGCTGGAGGGCCCGGGGAGCCTGAGCTCGACCACCGGCCCCAGCGTGATCTACACCCCTCCTGCCACCCTCAGCGTCCTGACCACCGCCACCCTCACCGCCGCGCTCGAGGGCACCGGCCTCAGCGCCCGCGCCACCATCAGCGTCGCGCCGGCCGTGCTCACGGGCGGCGTGCTCTTCTACAAGGCCGACGGCTCGGGCACGGTGGGCAGCCTGGGCCCGGGCGGGGCGTTCACCCCGGTCAAGGCCTACGCCGCGGGGGGACTGCCCGCGGGAACCACCCACTTCGGCAAGCCCTACGAGCTCTACGAACTGTTCTACAGCGCCGTTGACGGCTCGGGGGCGCTGGGTACCTTCGACGGGACGGGCGCCTTCCGCAGGCTGCGCATCTACGCCGCCGGGGAACTCCCGGCCGCGCAGAACCAGGTGGTGAGCCTGAACGAGCGCCTGGTGTTTTACAAGTCTTCCGCCGGAACCACCCTCTGCGGCAGCTACGGCCTCGACTACGGCTTCAGCAACCCCGTGACCCAGACCGGCTACTCCAAGGAATGGAACCTCGTTGTGCGGGTCAACGACGCCAACGGGGTGTTCTTCTACAATCAGCCCACTGGTACTGGGGCCTACGGAACCTACGACGTGGCCTGCAAGTGGTCGTACCTCCGTCTTTACCACAACCTCAGCGCCAACTGGAGCCACATCCTGCGCACCCCGGGCGGGGTCTTGTTCTACCGCCAGAGCGATGGGATCGGCGCGCTGTTCACCTTCGCTGCCGACGGGGCGGTGACCCAGACGGGCACCTACGTCTCAGGGCAACTGGCCAGGGGCTGGGAGCAGGTGGTCAGCACCTCGGCCGGGGTGCTCTTCTACAAGGCCGACGGCTCAGGGGAGCTCGGCACCTTCAGCGGCAACACCTACACCAAGGTAAAGTCCTACGCCGCTGGGGAATTGCCCGCCGGGGCCGAGCGGCTGGCGCGGGTGGGGGATTGACTAGATTCTAGGGTCTAGGGCCAAAGCATTTTGCGTACGACGTAAGACGCGGGACGCAGGATGTACGGCCCGCGCCCAGCGTTCGGCCATCAGCCATCGACCCTCAACGCCCGGCCCCCACCAGACAGATATGCTAAACTAGCTCCAAAGCAGCGTTGGTGACTAGACGGGGAGAACGGGCATGACCCAGGAGACGGACGTGATCGTGGTGGGGGCGGGCCTTGCGGGGCTGGTGGCGGCGGCCGAGGTGGCCGAGGCGGGGAAACGGGTGGTGATCCTCGAGCAGGAGCCCGAGACCAACTTCGGTGGACAGGCCTTCTGGTCCTTCGGGGGCCTGTTCTTCGTGGACTCGCCCGAGCAGCGGCGCCTGGGCATCCGCGACTCCTACGAGCTGGCGCTGCGGGATTGGATGAACACCGCCGGCTTCGACCGGGAGGAAGACCGCAACCCGCGGCTGTGGGCCGAGGCCTACGTGGCCTTCGCGGCGGGGGAGAAGTACGCCTGGCTGCGCTCGCTGGGCCTGCGGCTCTTCCCGATCGTGGGGTGGGCCGAGCGCGGCGGGCAGGGCGCGGGCGGCCCGGGCAACTCGGTGCCGCGCTTTCACATCACCTGGGGGACGGGGCCGGGGGTGGTGGAGCTCTTCGAGCGGCGGGTGCGGGCGGGGGTCGAACGCGGCCTCGTCTCGCTGCGCTTCCGGCACCGCGTGCGGGGCCTCGATGTGCGGGGCGGGGTGGTGAGGGGGGTGGTGGGGGAGGTGCTCGAGGCCAGCGACGCCCCGCGCGGCACCCGCAGTTCGCGCGCCGTGGTGGGCGAGTTCAGCCTGGGCGCCCAGGCGGTGATCGTGGCGAGCGGCGGCATCGGCGGCAACCACGAGCTGGTGCGGCGCAACTGGCCCATCGAGCGGCTGGGCCCGGCGCCGGAGTTCATGGTCGCGGGCGTGCCCGAGCACGTCGACGGCCTCATGCTTGGCGCCGTAGCGGAGGCGGGCGGGCGGGTCATCAACCCCGACCGCATGTGGCACTACACCGAGGGGATACGCAACTGGAACCCGGTGTGGGCCAACCACGGCATCCGCATCCTGCCGGGGCCCTCGAGCCTCTGGCTCGACCCCTACGGCCGCCGCCTGCCCTTTCCGCACTTCCCCGGCTTCGACACCCTGGCCACCCTCCAGCACATCACCCGCAACCGCTACCCCTACACCTGGTTCGTGCTCAACCGGCGCATCATCAAGAAGGAGTTCGCCCTCTCCGGCTCCGAGCAGAACCCCGACCTCACCGGGCGCGACGTGCGCGGGGTGCTGCGGCGGGTGGTGGGGGGCGTGCAGGCCCCGGTGCAGGCCTTCATGGACCGCGGTGCCGACTTCGTGGTGCGGCCCACCCTGTCCGAGCTGGTGCGCGGCATGAACGAGCTGACGGGGACCGACTGGCTCGACCCCGCGGTCGTCGAGCGCGAGGTGCGCGACCGCGACGCCCAGCTCGCCAACGCCTTCGGCAAGGACGCCCAGCTCGCCGCCGTCCGGGCCGCGCGGGCCTACCTGGGCGACCGGCTGGTGCGCGTGGCCAAGCCCCACCGGCTGCTCGACCCCGCCGCCGGGCCGCTCATCGCCGTGCGGCTCAACATTCTGACGCGCAAGACCTTGGGGGGCCTCGAGACCGACTTGCAGGGCCGGGTGCTGCGGCAGGGGGGCGAGCCCTTCCCGGGGCTCTACGCCGCGGGCGAGGTGGCGGGGTTCGGTGGGGGCGGCATGCACGGCTACCGCGCCCTCGAGGGCACCTTCCTGGGCGGGTGCGTGTTCAGCGGGCGGGTGGCGGGGCGGGCGGCCGCCGCGGCCGTGATCTAGGCGGCTTCGCGGTCGAGGGGCTCGAGGTAGCCCAGCAGCAACCGCTTGAGTTCGTCCATCGCCCGGTGGGCGGCCTCGCGCTCGCGCTTGAGGGCCAGGTCGAACAGCGCGTCGGCGGCCTGCATGCACACCTCGGGCACCAGGCGCTGCCGGTCGGGGGCCAGGCAGCGCAGGTCGAGCTCGCCGACGGCTCCGCCCGCGAGGTTCCCGGCTACGTGCAGCCTCTGGGCCTGGACTATGCCGCCTTCGGCCGGCTCACCCCGACCGCAGGGCGGCGAGCAGCCGCCGGGCCTCGGCCGCGTGCGCCTGCTCGCCGGGGAGCTGGGCCAGGCTGGAGAGCACCAGTGCGAGGTCGTAGGCGTGGCCCAGCGACCGGAAGCCGGCCTCGGCCTGGCGGTAGGCCCACCGCGCGGCCTCGAGCTCGCAGCGCACGGCGAGGGCCCGCTCGAGCGCCTCCGCCCGCCGGCCCGCCAGAAGCGGTACACGCCCAGCGCCCGCCACACCGGCTCGCTTGCGTCGCCCACCACCGTGATCAGCGTCGGGTAGACCATCGCCGTGCCGGCCCCCAGCAGCACCATCGCCGCCAGCCACCCCCGTCAGGAGCGTGAGGGCGATGCCTGCTGCCTGCACGCCCATGCCCCATGCGATCAGGCCGTAGCGACTGACCCGGTCGGAAAGCGGCCCCGTGATATTATTCAAGGTCTCGACTATTTCAAATGGGCCCAGCACGAAGACCTTGTTTCCAACGACAGTTATCCCAACCCTGCCGACCTCCACAGCTATCTGGCCTCGGCAATGGAGTTCGACTTGATGCGCTCGTTACGGCGTGGGGAGCGCTGGATTCTGATGGAGCAAGCTCCCAGTGCCGTCAACTGGCGTGCCCTCAAGCGCCCTGGTCAGATACGCCGGTCGTGTAAGGAATTTTGTGTAAGGGTTTGTGTAAAAAGAGGGGGTACCGCAAACCACAAGGAGGTACCCCATGGATCAGGATACCTTACAGATGATGCTGAAAGAAGCCGTCACCACCACCGTCACCGAGGTTCTGCAAACCCTGCTGGATCTGGACCGTAAGGCCTTCTTGCGGCAACATGGTGGCCGCAAAAACGGCCACTACCCCTAGGAAGCGGGAAACCCGCTATGGTGCCTGATTACTCTTGACCGCGAAGAGGTAGCCCCTTTTGCACCACCTGCTTGGCCAGGGTCTGGCCATCACCTCAGCATCCCCTGTAATCAGCCAGTCCACCCCCAGGTCGCTCATCCACACCAACCAACCCTCGGTTGCCTTGGCCTTGCGGGTCGTAACCACCGTACTACCCAGACTCAACCCCAATCCCTGTATCAAGGCAGAGAGGAAAAGCAAAGCTGCCTCACCCTTGCCGCCCCGCAGGGTACCCTGCAACTGCCTATCCAGGAACCAGAAGAAGCGATATATCGTGGCTTGGGCGGGTACTTCTCCAGGTCTCTGATCCAGTGGGCGATGGCCAGAATATTTGTCCGATCTCTGCCTAGGGCCGTCCGACTGATCAGCATCAGGTTTTCCAAATTAATGCTCGGTCTTCAGGTATTTCCCGGCATCGGGTATCTCCGTCAGGTATGGCAAGGGGCTGGCCATCCGAAAGAGGGCTTGCGCAGATGAGGGGGGAGTGGTAGAGTGTGGAAAACGTTTACATTACGTGCAGGGGTGGCTTCAGCCACAATAGGTCTCCTTATGTCCGGTCGTATATCCCCTCCATCTGTTGATATACGCCGCGTAGCGGCTGAGGCTGGGGTCTCGATTGCTACGGTCTCGAGGGTGCTCAACAACCCCGAGCGGGTCAGTCCCCAGACTCGCACACGGGTGCTGGAGGTTGCCGCCCGCCTGGGCTACCGTCCCAATCCAAATGGAAAGCGCCTGCGCAAGGGTCGCGCCGAGACCATCGGCCTGGTGATCCCCTCCCCACCGGGGCGCTTTGCCGACTCGTTTTTTCTGGAGCTGCTGGCCGGGTTGGGCGAGGGGCTCTCCGATGCTGGACTGGATTTGCTGGTAGCCACCTGCCCGCCCGGCTCGGAAGAGCTGGCCTGTTACCGGCGCCTGGTGGAGGGCAAAAAGGTGGAAGGTCTGGTGGTGGCCCGCACCCGGCGCCACGACGAGCGCATTGCCTATCTGCTAGAACACGGCATCCCCTTTGTGGCCCACGGGCGCAGCGACCTGATCAGCACCCCCTTTCCCTACCTGGACATAGACGGGCAGCAGGGCTTTTACCGGGCCACCCAGCATCTTTTGAACCTGGGCCACCGCCGCATCGCCTACATCGGCGCGCCCCACGATCTCAACTTTGCTGCACACCGCTGGGCCGGTTTTCAGCAGGCCATGGCCGAGGCCAGGGTAGAGGTTAATCCTGCATGGGTGGTGGAGGGTGACCTGAGCGAGGAGAGCGGCTACCGCCTGGCCCAGAAGCTCCTGGATGCCCCCGAGACCCCTACCGCCATCCTGTGCGCCAACGACCTCATGGCCATTGGGGTACTGCGGGCTTTGCGCGCTCGAGGGCTCAAAGGTGGCCAGGAGGTCTCGGTGATCGGCTACGACGACATCCCCCAGGCCCAGTACACCGACCCCCCTCTCTCCACCGTGCACCAGCCTTTTCGCGAGACCGGCCAGCGGCTGGTGGAGATGCTCCTGGCCCGTCTGGGTGGGGTACCGGTCACGCAGCTACAGGAGGTCTGGGTTCCCAAGTTGGTTCTGCGAGGGTCGGATGGGCCACCGCAAACGTAAAAGGAGGTAGGTATGAAGAAGCACAAGTGGTTGTGGTTGGGTCTGGGCACCCTGCTGTTGCTGGCCGGAGTACTGGCACAGCAGACAGCCCCGCTGCTGTTTGTCTCCACCCAGTTCACCCCCATCGAGGAGGCCCAGCGGATGCGGCAGGTCATCCTGAAGGACTTCCAGGGGCGGGTGGAGTTCATCCCCGAGGACAACGCCCCCTTCACCAACCGTATCCTCTCCGAAGTCCGGGCGGGCCGGGTGAACGTGGGCCTGGCCGGGGGCCTGCACGGCGACTTCCCCCCCCTGGTGGCCGCGGGGGCGCTGGACACTGTGGACGATGTGATGGCCCAGCTTAAAGACCGGCGGTTTTCGCAGACCTTCGTGAACCTGGGCAAGATGGGCACCGCCAACCAGCTCTACATCCCCTGGATGCAGGCCACCTACATCATGGTAGCCAACCGGCAGGCCCTGCAGTACCTGCCGGCCGGGGCCAGCGTCAACACCCTCACCTACACCCAGCTTAAGGAGTGGGCGGCCAACATCCAGCGGGCCACCGGGCGGCGCATGCTGGGCTTCCCAGCAGGCCCCCGTGGGCTGATGCACCGCTTTACCCAGGGCTACCTGTACCCCTCCTACACCAAGAGCGCGGTCACCAAGTTCAGGAGCGACGAGGCCCAGAGCATGTGGCTCGAGTTCAAGAGCCTCTGGCAGCACGTGAACCCGCAATCTACCAGCTACGACTTCATGCAAGAGCCCTTGCTGGCCGGAGAGGTCTGGATTGCCTGGGATCACATTGCCCGTCTGCGCGATGCACTTAACCAGCGTCCCAACGACTTTGTAGCCTTCCCCGCGCCCATCGGGCCTTATGGCCGGGGCTTCATGCCGGTGCTGGCCGGGCTGGCCATCCCCAAGGGAAGCCCCAACCGGGCGGCAGCAGTAGCGGCCATCGAGTACCTGACCCGGCCCGAGGTGCAGATTACCACCCTGGTACAAAACGGTTTCTTCCCGGTCATCCAGGTGCGCCTGCCCGACAACCTGCCCCAGGGCATCCGCATGGGTGCCGACGCCATCGCCCGGCAGTCCCAGAGCAACGTGGCCCTGCCCAGCCTGCTACCGGTGGGCCTGGGTGCCAGGGGGGGCGAGTACAACAAGGTCTTCCAGGACACTTTCGCGCGGATTGTGCTCCGCAACGAGGATGTGCGCCGGGTGCTCGACAGCGAGGCTGCCAACCTGCGCCGCATCATGAACGAGACCGGGGCCCCCTGCTGGTCGCCCGACCCTGCCAGCAGCGGAGCCTGCCCGGTGAACTAGTGGGGAAGATCCTGCGGTTCAAAGACGGCATACCGCAGTAGCCGTCCGCACGGTTGAACTTGTCGAAAGGGGTCAGTGTGCCACCACCGGCCCCTTTTCATCCAGAAGCCCTCTATACGGGATGAAAGCGAAAGGGTTAGATGCGGAGTGAACGGTACATCCCCTACCTGCTCATCTTGCCGAGTGTGGTGTTTTTGCTGTTTTTGTTCGCCTGGCCGCTCCTGGAGGCCCTGCTCCTGTCGGTGCGGGACAGCGGTGGACAGTGGACCCTGGAGAATTTCCGGCGCATGGCCGCCGACCTGTACTTCCCGGATGCCCTCAAATACACCCTGCTGCTGACTTTGGTGATCGTGCCCTTGCAGGTGGTCATGGCCCTGGGGATGGCCCTGCTGTTGGGGGGCATCTCCAGGGGCCGCGACCTATTTTTGTATGTCTGGACCATTCCGCTGGGCATCTCCGACCTGGCCGCCGGCATCGTATGGCTCTCGATCTTTACCGAGCGCGGCTACCTCAACAGCTTCCTGCAGGGTATCGGTCTGATCCAGCAACCACAACTGTGGCTGAGCTACGAGACCCCCTGGATGATTTTCGTGGCGGTGGTGGCCGCCGAAGTCTGGCGGGCGACCGCCATCGTGTTTGTGATTCTGGTGGCGGGCTTGCAACTGATTCCCAAGGAGTACAGCGAGGCCGCCGAGGTGTTTGGGGCCACCCCCTGGCAGCGCTTCTGGAAGGTCACCCTGCCACTGCTCATGCCCAGCCTGCAGGTGGCCCTGATCCTGCGCACCATTCTGGCCCTCGAGGTCTTCGCGGTGGTGGTGGCCCTGGGCGGGCGCAACCTGCCGGTGCTGGCGGGTGAGGCCTACTACTGGTACAACGCCTACCAGAATCCGGGGGTGGCGGCGGCTTACGCGGTCATCATCCTGGGCATCTCGGTGGTGGCCACCCTGCTGTACTTACGATTGATGCGCTCCAAGCAGGAGGGTGCGGCATGAACCTGCGTCCCTTGTACATGCTTCTGGCAATCGTGCTGGTGCTATGGGTGTTGATTCCTATCTTTCTGATCGCAACCCTGGCCTTTAGCGACCGGGCCTCGGTGTTTGCCTGGCCCAAAGGGCTCCTGCCCCAGCAGTTTTCTTTGGAAACCATCTCCTTCTTCTTCGGCGTGGAGGGGGTCTGGAAGGCCATCCGCAACAGCCTGGTGGTGGCTGCCATGACCCTGGTGTTCTCGGTACTGCTGGGGGCCCCCGCCGGCTATGCCCTGGCCCGCTACCGGTTTGCCGGCGCGGATGCTTACCGCCTGCTGATTCTGATGACGCGGGCTTTTCCCCTGGCCATCCTGGCCATCCCGCTGGCGGTTCAATTCATCAACCTGGGTATCTACGACACCGCTTTTGGGGTGGCGCTGGTGCACACCGCGCTGGCCCTGCCGTTTGCGGTGCTGGTGACCAGCAGCCTGTTTTTGGGCATCCCCAAAGAGCTGGAAGAGGCTGCCTGGACGCTGGGCTGCAACCGCATCCAGGCCTTTTTGCGGGTGGTGCTGCCGCTGGCCCTGCCGGGGCTGGCGGCTACGGCCATCTTCGCCTTCGTGATTTCGTGGAACGAGGTGTTTGCCGCCACCCTGCTCACCCTGCGTGAGCGCACCCTACCGGCCTTTTTGCTCACCTCGCTCAACGACTCCCCCCTGCCCTTCCGCTTCGCCGGGGGCTTCTTCCTGATTGTGCCAGCCCTGGTCTTTATCTTCATCATCCGGCGCTACCTGTTTACCTTGTGGGGCATCGCCAACCGGTAAGGGGTTTCTAGGAGGTTTATGGCTTCCATTCGAGTGGAAAACATCGAGAAAACCTTTGGCAAGTTCAAGGCTTTGAGCGGGGTTTCGCTCGAGGTGCGCGACCAGGAGTTCGTGGTGCTGCTGGGCCCTTCGGGCTGCGGCAAAACCACCCTGCTGCGCATCATCGCGGGCCTCGAGCAGGCCGATAAGGGGCGGGTCTGGATTGGCGACCGGGACGTGACCGAGCTCCCCCCTCGCGCGCGCAAGATCGCTATGGTCTTCCAGAACTACGCGGTCTTTCCCCACCTCACGGTCTTCGAGAACATCGCCTTTGGTCTGCGCATGCAGAAAGCGTCCCCCGAAAAGCTCAAGGCCAACGTGGAGCGGGCCGCCGCCCTGATGCACATCGAGAACCTCCTCGAGCGCTATCCGGCCCAGCTCTCCGGTGGCCAGCGCCAGCGGGTTGCGGTGGCCCGGGCCCTGGCGGTTGAGCCGGAAGTGTTGCTGATGGACGAGCCCCTCTCCAACCTGGACGCCCTGCTGCGCCTGGAGATGCGGGCCGAACTCAAGCGCCTCCTGGCCGAGAGCCGCACCACCACGCTCTATGTAACCCACGACCAGGTCGAGGCCATGAGCCTGGCCGACCGCATCGCGGTGATGAACGCCGGCCGTGTGGTGCAGTACGACCAGCCCATGAAGGTCTACCAGGAGCCGGCCAATACCTTTGTGGGCGGCTTTATCGGCAGCCCCCCCATGAACTTCCTTAGGCTGCCGGTGGAGGGCCGGCAGGCCAAGATCGAGTCGCTTACCCTGGATCTGCCCACCCCGGTATCTGGCCCGGAAGTCTTGCTGGGGGTGCGGCCCGAGGACCTCGAGGCCCATACCGTGCAGCAACCGCAAACCTTCCCGGCCGAAGTGCTGGTGGTGGAGCCCCTGGGGCCCCATCTCCTGCTGACCTTGAGCTTTGGCAAACAGCACATCAAAGCCACGGTACCCCCGAACTTCGAGGTCAGGGCCGGGCAGACCCTCTGGCTCAGACCCCAGCCCGATCGCCTGCGCTGGCTTGATCCCAGCAGCGGTCAAGCCCTGATGATGAGGTAGCCATGCAGATCCAGGAGTCCCTCGTACCAGAAGCCCAGCAGATTCTCCAGGCCAACGACCGGGGGGGCTTCACCGTCCCCACGGCGGGCCTTTACCCGTTCCAGTGGCTATGGGATGCGGGCTTTACCGCCCTGGGCTGGATGCAGTTTGACGAGGCCAGGGCCTGGCAGGAACTCGATCTGCTCTTCCAGGGGCAGTGGTCAAACGGCATGCTGCCCCACATCGTCTTCCACAGACCCGAGGCCACCTACTTCCCCGGCCCCGAGCGGTGGGGGGTGGCCCGCACCCCGCCCACTTCCGCCATCACCCAGCCACCGGTGGTAGCCAGCGTTGTTCGCTGGATGCTCGAGCGGGCCCGGAACCCCGTGCTGGCCGAGGAGAAAATCCGAAGCCTCTACCCCAGAATTCTGGCCTATCACCGCTGGTTCAAGCGTGAACGCGACCCCCACAACACCGGCCTCGTTACCGTGCTGCACCCCTGGGAGACCGGGGCCGACAACAGTCCGGCCTGGGATGAGGCCCTGGGCCGGGTGACGGTAGACCCCGACCTGCCGCCCTATACCCGCCGCGATACCTCGCACGTAGATCCCAGCCAGCGCCCCCACCAGAGCGAGTACGATCGCTTCCTGACCCTGCTCGAGGTCTACAAGCGGGCCGGTTTCGACCAGCTCCGCCTGGTACGGGAGTGCCCCTTCCGGGTGGCCAGTCTGTTGATCGATTGTGTGCTGCACCGGGCCAACCGCGATCTGCTGTGGCTTTCCGAGCGGTTTGGCTTTGGCGATGAGGCCGAAATAGCGGGCTGGCTCGAGGCCAGCCGGCAGGGCATCGAAAGCCTGTGGGACGAGGGGGCTGGGCTGTATTTCAACCGCGACCTGAGGACCGGCCAGCCCATCCGGGTGGGGGTCTCGGCCTCGTTTTTGCCACTCTTCGCCGGAACCGCCAGCCCGGAAAGGGCCCGGCGCCTGCTGGGCACCCTCGAGGCCTGGGCCGGCCGGGTGCGCTACCTGGTTCCCAGCACCGACCCCAGCAGCCCTCGGTTTGAAGCCCAGCGGTACTGGCGGGGGCCGGTGTGGGCGGTGGTCAACTACCTGATCGCTTTGGGTTTCAGCGAGTACGGCTACGGCGAGATGGCCGGCCGGATTCGTCAGGATACCCTCGAGCTGTGCGAGACAGCGGGCTTTAGCGAGTATTTCCATCCCCTGACCGGGCAGGGACTGGGCGGTGGTTCCTTCTCCTGGACGGCGGCCATCTACCTGGCCTGGAGCCAGAGCCCGCACACGCCCGGCGCTGGCGGCAGTCTTTAGTGGGAGTCCCCATTTTGCCATAATCGAGCCAACCCCCGAGGAGCGATCACATCCCACCATGACTGCACACGCCGATATACACCTGAAGCTGAAAGACCACCTTGAGTTCC
>AXWR01000057.1 GCA_000482765.1 Meiothermus taiwanensis DSM 14542 | reverse complement strand
GAGGCCGGCAAGGTCTTGTTCTTCGAGTCTTTTTTTCCAGCGGTGGTAGGTGGCCTTGCTGATGCCTACCAGCTTTTGGACTTCGTCCCAGGGAACTTTCTTTTTTCTGAGGGTCTCTACCAGTTTGAGCTTCCGCAGGCGCTCGGCCACGACGGGGTCGCCGGCGCCTGCTTGTTCGAGCTGGCTGGCTTGGTTGGCGGCTTTGAGCAGGGGTTTTCCAACTGTAGTAAGCTGCATCTGGGGGAACCTCCTTTCCAGAGTCGGTTCCCCCTATTCTCTTTCGCTCAGAGTCTCACATGTATCCGGCCGAGCACAGGTGATGCGGGCTATTTTTGACGCAAGGCTTTAGCAAAAGGCGTATGATGACAGGGTTCGGATATGACCTACCTTTGGCTGGGCCTTCTATGGTTGCTCTGGGGGGCGGGCTTGCTGGGCGACTCCTTTGCCCGTAGCCTGGCCGTAAGCCTCTCCAACTTTGTGGGGGCCTATGCGCTGTGGTGGGGGGCGGCCCGCTCGCCAACCATCCTGCGTGGGGCCTTATCCGGTCTGGCGGTAGGTCTGCTGGTGCTGGGTGTGGGGGATCTGCTGTACACCTATAACCTGGCCTCCGGTCTGGACACCCGGGCCCTGCGTGAGGGCATCTACCTCGTCGGTGCGGTTCTCCTGTTGTTGATGGGTGGTCTGCTTCCTTTCCGCATGGAGCGCCAGGGTTTGTACCCCCTTGGTTTTGCCCAGCGGCTGGCCTTGCTGGCTGGGCTGGGAGGGGTGCTGCTTTCGGCCCTTGCTACCCTAATCCGTCCTCTGAGCCTGCTCGAGCTGATCTATGCAGGGGTGGCCTTCTCCCTGACCTTGCTGTTTGTTCAACAAACCCCGGTGTTGGCTGGTGGACGCATTGGGCGTTACCTGCGAGGCGTGGTCTGGGCGCTGGTGCTGGGCAGCCTGGCGCGATTGGTTTATATCTTGGGAGGTGCGCCGCCGGCGCTGTGGTCTGTTGTGGCCTACGATGTTTTGTGGATGCTGGCTATGAGCGTTCTGTTGCTGGGTGTTATCAAGGCTCCCAAAAATCCCTGACGCGATCTAGCTGCAACCGTTTCATGGCCGATGGCAAGGCTTCGGCGACCTCATGGGCTAGCAAACCCGGCTTGCGGGCGAGGTCACCGGCCAGCCCGTGTAGATAGACCCCCAGCCGGGCGGCCTCCCAGGCCGACAATCCAGCGGCCAGCAGGGCAGCGACCACCCCGGAAAGCACATCGCCCATCCCGCCGCTGGCCATATGGGGGTTGCCGGTGCTGTTAACAGCCAGCAGGGGCGATGAAGTGGGGGCTCCTGGGGGTTGCCAGGCCAGCACTGTGGGGCCGCCCTTGAGCACCACCACCAGCCCTGGGTACCGTTCGGCCAGGGCTTGGGCGGCCTCGAGGGGGGCACGGGCGATCTGTTCGCTGGGGATGTCCAACAGGCGGCTGGCCTCGCCGGGGTGGGGGGTTAGCACGGTGGGGAGGCCCGCTTTTGCATAGGCCGACAGCACCTGTTTATGCAGTGCGTCGGCGTCCAGCACCGTGGGTTTGCCCAGCTGCAGAGCGGCCAGTGCGGCCTTAACCCCCCCTGCCCCGGCCCCCATACCCACCGCCACTGCTTCGGCACGGACAGCCTGTAACTCGGCGTGACCCCACTCGAGCAGGGGCAGCCGCACGGCTTCTGGTGGAGGGCTGATTGCACAATCGGCGGGGTAGGCCACCGTAACCAGCCCAGCCCCGGTTCGATACGCCCCCAGGGCTGCCAGGCTGGGCGCGCCCGTATAGTTGCGATACCCGCCGGCCACCAGCACCCGGCCCACCGAGCCTTTGTGAGCGTTGCCGGGGCGGGTGGGCAGGAGCGGGCGCATTGCGGTCTTGCACAACACCTCGGGGAGGTGGGGGTTGTGCAGGGCCCTGGGGGGCATCCCAATGGACTCGAGCACAATCCGACCGCAGGCGGCCCGGTGGGGATAGAACAGGTGCTCGTTCTTCAGCCCGGCCAGGGCCACGGTCAGGTCGGCCCGGATGTGGGGCTGGTAGGGTAGGCCCGAGGGAAGATCCACGGCCACCACCGGCAGGCCGGACTGATTAACCTTCTCTACCAGATCGGCATAAAACCCCCCTAAAGGCCCCCGCAGACCGGTGCCAAACAGCGCATCCAGCAGCACGCTGTGGGGTGCAGGCTCCCAGGCCGACAGGGGGGCTATCTCCAGGCCATGGGCCTGCAGCGCCTGTCGAGCGATGGCTGCGTCGCCTGTATGGCCCTCGTCGGCATACACCCTTACCGGATGCCCCCAGTGGGCCAGCCAGCGGGCAGCCACCAGACCGTCGCCCCCGTTGTTGCCCTTGCCGCAGAGCACGGCGATTGAACGCCCCTCGAAGTGCTGCAAAAGCCGGCTGGCTGCCTGCTTTCCGGCGGCTTCCATCAGAACCAGGCTGGGATAGCCCAGCGCAACGGCCCTTTGGTCGGCTTCGCGCATGGCCTGGGCGGTGTAGAGGTACATATTCGCAATACAGCCTAGCATCCCTCGAACCTACGTACACTATGAGCATGGAGTTAGAAACCGCTCGCAAACGATTGCTGGCCGCCCGTCGGGTTGCAGTGCTTACTGGAGCCGGTATCTCCCAGCCTTCAGGCATTCCCACCTTTCGCGATGCCGCGGGTTTGTGGCAGGATTTCGATATCGAAGAATACGCCACCCCGGGAGCCTACGCCCGCAACCCCCAGAAGGTCTGGGAGTGGTACGCCTGGCGTTATCGAAAAGTGATGCAGGCAGAGCCCAACCGGGCCCACAACCTGCTGGTCAGGCTGGAGCAGCGGGTGGGGGAGGGTTTCTTGCTGGTGACCCAGAATGTGGATGGTTTGCATGCTCGAGCCGGCTCCCAACGCCTGGTCGAGCTGCACGGCAACATTGCCAGGGGCCGCTGTGAGCGCTGTGGAGAGCGGTTTCCGCTCCCCGACCCGGCCCATTTTGTGCCGCCGCCCTACTGCCCAGGCTGCAAGGCCCGGGGCCGCCCGGATGTGGTGTGGTTTGGGGAGCTGCTGCCAGCGGGCGCTTTTGAGCGGGCTCAGCAGGCCTTTGCAGCAGCCGAGGTGGCTTTGGTAATAGGCACCAGCGCCGAGGTCGAACCCGCGGCCAGCCTGGGGTGGCTGGCGCGCTCGAGCGGCGCCTATCTGATCGAGATCAACCCCAACCCCACCCCGCTCTCGAGCCAGGCCGACTGCTCCCTCCGGATGGGCGCGGTGGAGGGGATGGAAGCCCTGATGGAGGGTTCAGGATGACTTGCGCCGCCGGGCCCGGTCGTAGAGGATCCAGCCCCCCAGAACCGCCAAGCCCACGAGGGAGGCCGCCAGCAGGAAGGGCCCCAGCCGGGAGAAGTCGGCGCCCAGCCAGGCGATCACCACAGCAACCGGCAGGGCCCCGAGCGCAGTAGCCAACAAGAACTTAAGGGGGTGCATGCGCACCAGCCCGGCCACAAAGTTCACGCTGTCGGTGGGTACCACGAAGGAGAGCCGCAGGGCGATGATGGCCCAGGGGCCGTAGCGCTCGACCTGGGCCTCCACCTTGCGGCGGATATTCTCGCTAACGAAGCGATCCACCACCACCGGCCCCAGCAGCCTGGCGAGGCTATAGCCCACCATGGCGGCGATAACCGCCCCGACCCAACCCAGAAGGCCGCCCAACACCGGCCCAAACGCCAGCACCGAGACCAGCATCACCAGGGACATGGGCACCACCGAGACCAGGGTCTGGGCGATCATCAGGCCGATAATGCTCAAGGGGCCCAGCCAGCCCAGCCCGGCCACCCAGGCCTGAATGGCTTGCTGATTCCCGCTGGAGAGCAAGGCATAGATGCCATCCACGCGCTCTTTGAAGCCAGGGAAGGTGAAATAGATACCAGTTAGTACACCCGCCAGCAGCAAGGCCAGCAGTATCGGCAGTACGGGCAGGGTTCGGGATGGGGGGAGCCGTTCCATATTCAAGATTTAGGGTAATGCAAAGCATGAGAATCACCTTTGTTACCTGTCACACTCCAGAGGTAAGCATTTGGCAGGCCAGAACCAGGGTGTACCCCACGGATTTCCCGGCTTCTGGCCGCTAACATAAACCTATGAGCCTGCGTGAACGGGTTTTTCCCCTCCGAACGCCCGAGGATGTGGACGCTTTTCTGGAGCGCTTCGAGCTGACGGCCATCTTCAAAGCCAGCACCAGCGACAAAACCCTCGAGGCCATGCGCTACGTGCAGAAGTACCTCGAGCCCCGCCCCGACGTGGCCATCGGCATCATCCGCATCCCCGAAGACCGCCCGGCCTCGAACCACGTCGAGGCCCGCACCGGCATCCAGCACCAGAGCCCGCAGTTCATTCTTTTCCGCCAGGCCCGGCCCCTCTTCGACCTCGACAACTGGAAGATCAACCCCGAGCAGCTCGAGCCTTTGCTGCTGCAGCACCTGCCGGTTCACACTGGCAAACCCGTGCGCAACCCCGCGGTGGTGGGGCTTCAGGCCTACCTCGATCTGCTCGAGCGCTTTATCGCAGGGCAGCTCAGCGAGGAGCGCTTCCAGTGGGGCTACCTGGATCGCCTCAAAAAAGAGGCTGAATGGCGCTCAGACGAAGACTTCAACCTGCTGAACAGCCTGTTCCCCAACCCCGACGGACGGGCCTTTACCCCCGGCAAGGTGGTGGCGCTGGAGTTTCAGGCCCAGCTGGCCGGCCAGGCCGAGCCGCTTGTGGAGCGGGCCCGACGTTTGCGTGCTCGAGTAGAGGCCCTGCAAGCAACCAAAGTGGATGCGCTCTAGTCGCGTTTCCCACAATTACCTGCCCCCCGGTGGCAGGTAATTTACCCAGTACAGCAAAATACGCTGTACTGGGTATTCGTGGGAAACGCTCTAGGACATGGGTACCTGGCGCAAAAGCCGGCCCTCGATGCGTTCCAGAATCTCCTCGAGGCTGTGCCCGGTAATGGTCAGGCCGTGGTTTTTGAGACCCACCACCGCCCGGCTGGGGTCGGGGGCTTCGCGCACTTTTTCGGCCACTGCGCTGGCCAGCTCGTAGGTGCCGCAGGGGTAGTTGAACTGGGTGGAGGGGATGTTCTCCATCCAGGCGTGCACGTGGATGATGGCCCCTACCTGGGGGTGTTCGCGGTAGATCATCCAGTGCTCGATGGCGTCCACACTCACCCGGCGGGGCTCGATCCCCGGTGGCACCGAGAGGCGCATGGCGTTCTGGATGGGGTCGTAGTCGGTGACCATCAGGATGTCCCGCCCCACCTCGCGCAGGCTGGCCTTGTCCACCCCGCTGGCCGACATCCAGAAGCGCCGCTCATCCTTGCGCACCGAAAGGTTGCCATAGGATAGCCCGCCAATGCCATACAGCCGCTTGACGTGGCGTAGGTCTTCGGGGGGCAGAATTTCCTCGATGGGAAAAGCAGCCGGGAGCAGATCCCACTCGGCCAGCTTGCGGCCTGCGGCGCTCAGGCTCTGGGTCAGGGCATCGCCCTGCCAGAGCTGGGGCTCGAGGTCGGCTTCAAAGATGTTCTGCACCACCAGCACCGAGGAGGCGATGGGGTGGATCCGCTCGAAGACGCGCTCAGCAAAGCCAGGCCCCTCGGGTTCGTGGTACTGGCCGAGCTCGAGGGTCAGAAAATAGGCCCCCTGGCCCGGCACATACACCACCAGCATGTTGGAAAGGGCCCGTACCAGGTAGCTGTACAGCCCGGCGATGGGGTCGGGGGGCATCTGGGGCAGCTCGAGGAAGGAGATCACCATGGTGCCCTGGGCCTTGCGCCGGTAGGGGATGGGTTTTTCGGCCTGGATAAAATTGAGAACAGCCCGCGGCGCCTCGGCCTGCGGGTCTAGGATGTAACCTTTGGCCTCGAGTACCGCACTCAACGCCTGGGCTAAGTTGGCTAGACCTGGGGTGGGCGCGCCGTGGAGGGCAAAACGGGGAGGGGTAGCCTCGAGGCCGAAGGGCATGCTGCTACTGGACTGAACCATATCGCAACCTCCGGAAGTTCGACTGTCGGTAGCCAAAAGCGCAGAACAGGTCGTTGAAGGGTACTCGGGCAGTCGCAGCCTGGCCTCGATTCTACAACATGCAGGGAAAGGACTTGCGAATGGGGCGTTCGTATTGGATAGACTGAGCAGGCTTATGGAACTCAAGGGACTGGTTCTCTCTGGAGGTAAAGGCACTCGCCTGCGCCCCCTAACCCACACCCGGGCCAAGCAGCTTATTCCCATCGCAGGTAAGCCCAACCTGTTTTATGCGATCGAGGATCTGCTCGAGGCCGGCATCCGCGACATAGGGGTCATCCTCAGCCCGGAGACCGGCGACGAGGTGCGGGCGGCGCTGGGCGATGGCTCGCGCTGGGGGGTTCGCCTGACCTACATCGTGCAGGAAGCGCCGCTGGGCATCGCCCACGCAGTCAAGACCGCCCAGGGTTTTCTGGCCGATAGCCCGTTCGTGCTCTACCTGGGCGACAACCTGCTTTCGGGCGGCATTAAGCACCTGGTGGAAGAGTATCTGCAAACCCGCCCGGAGGCCATCGTCTTGCTGACCCCGGTCGAAGACCCCCGGGCCTTCGGGGTGGTGGTGCTGGACGAGTCTGGCAAGGTGATGCGGCTCTTGGAGAAGCCCCAGAACCCCCCGTCCAACCTGGCCCTGGTGGGGGTGTATCTGTTTAGCCCGGCGATTCACGCCGTTATTAATCAACTAAAGCCCTCGGGTCGGGGCGAGTACGAGATCACCGAGGCCATCCAGGGCCTGGTGGACGGTGGGAAGCGGGTGGTGGCCCACCAGGTGCGCGGCTGGTGGAAGGACACCGGCAAGCCCGAAGACCTGCTGGATGCCAACCGGCTGGTGCTCTCGAGCCTTGTGCGCCGGGTGGAAGGCGAGCTGGCCGATTCCCAGGTGGTGGGCGAGGTGGTGGTGGAGCCGGGGGCCCGCATTGTGCGCAGCACCGTGCGGGGCCCGGCCTACATCGGGGCCGGGGCGCTGGTGGAGGATGGGTTTATTGGCCCCTACACGGCCATTGGCAAGAACGCCAAAGTGATCTCCAGCGAGGTTGAGTACTCGATTCTGATGGATGAGGCCCAGGTTTACCGGCTGCCCTACCGTTTGGACAGCAGCGTGCTGGGGCAGGGGGTGGTGGTGGATGGGCAGGGCAACGCCCGCCGCCATACCCTGCAGCTGGTGCTGGGCGATCGCAGCCGGGTGCGGCTTTAGGAGTGCGTATGGTAGGTGTAATTCTTTCGGGCGGTGCGGGAACCCGGCTATGGCCGGTCTCGAGGGAGCTTTATCCCAAGCCCTTTATGAAGCTCCCCGATGGCCAAAGCTTACTGCAAAAGACATTTCTGCGAGCTTTGAGGGCCGGGGCCAATAGGCTGCTTACTGTTACGGGTAAGGAATACTACTTCAGCACACTGGGTGAATACCAGGCCCTGGAAACCACAGTGCAGAGTTCTTTTATTGTTGAACCTCAGCGGCGCAATACTGCACCTGCGATTGCAATGGCTGCATTGTGGGTTGCTGAGCAGAATCCTAAAGAGTTGATGCTGGTATTGCCTGCCGACCAACTGATTTCCCCTGATGTAGCTTTTGCTGAGGCTGTAGAGCAAGCTCAGCGCCTGGCACAGCAAGGTTACATGGTTACTTTTGGTATTCAGCCCAGCTACCCCGCAACGAGCTTTGGTTACATACAGCGGGGTGAAACTCTACAAGAAAACGCTTATAAGGTGAGTCGTTTTGTAGAGAAGCCAGATAAGGCCACTGCGGAGGATTATCTAAAAAGTGGATGTTACTTCTGGAATGCTGGGATATTTTGCTTTCGGGCGGATGTATACCTGCAAACGCTTAAGCAACTCCAGCCCCACATGTACGAGGCAGTACTGGCGTGCTGGCAGGCTACCAAGAAAGAAGACCCGATCTACTTGGATGCCGCGCTTTATAAGCAGGTACCCAGTGACTCAATAGATTATGCAGTGATGGAAAAAGCCCAGCACGTAGCTGTAATAGCCGCTGGCTTTGATTGGAGTGACCTGGGTTCTTGGGATGCGGCATTGCAAATGGTGCCACCCGATGCAGACGGCAACCGGGTGTTGGGTGAAGTGGTGCTACTTGAGACCAGCAACACCTTTGTGCAAAGTGAAGACCGGGTTGTAGCGGTTATTGGGGTGAGCGATTTAGTAATTGTAGATACCCGAGACGCTTTACTGGTAGCCCGGCGGGATAAGGCTCAAGATGTAAAAAAAGTGGTGGAGAAACTCACGCACATAAATCACGAGACCATCCGCCGACACAGAACAATCCGGAGGCCTTGGGGTACGTATGTAACCCTAGAAGAGGCCAGCAGCTTCAAGATACGCCGGGTGACCGTCAAACCTGGCCACACCCTCTCTCACCACTTGCATCATCACAGAAGTGAGCACTGGACGGTGTTAAAGGGAACTGCTCAGATTTGGCTAAACGGTCAGATACAGATGCTTCGTTCAAACGAATCGATTGGCGCACTGGCCGGGGTGTCCCATCAAATTTACAATCCGGGCTTACTTGACCTAGTCTTAATTGAGGTACAGACAGGGGAATATCTAGGAGAAGATGATGTCAAGCTACTAGATAGCCTTGTCTGATACCTGACGGGTCGTTTCAAATACCGAAGCCTCCATGTTTCCCCCGCTCAACATTTTTGCAATCTCCCGGTACCCCTCCCGGAGCACGAGATTGGGATCGAGCCACTGACGCAGATGGGCCTCGAGCCAGACCGCTTTTCGGTGCAGCCCATGCAGGTGTGGGTAGTAATCCTGTGTGAACAGCAGGCCGCCCCGGTAGCCCTCGGCGATAAAGCGGGGGTCTTTGGGGGTGGAGCTGCCCCCCAGGTGGAGCACCCGGCGGGGAACTAAAAGCACCTGCCAGCCCTTGCGCCGGGCCCGGGTGCACCACTCGAGGTCTTCGTTGTAGAAGAAAAAGCGCTCGTCCATCCCGCCAATCTCCTGCAAGGCCGATTTTCTAACCATGATGAGCGCACCGGACACCCAACCGACGGCCCTGGGGCGGCGCAGGTTCCAGTAGTTGGGGGCATACAGTGGGCCAAACGACTGTAGCCGCCCCTGGGGTGTGTAGAGGGTAGGCCCGGCCATCGCAGCCCTGGGGTGGGCCTCTAAGGCTGCTTGTAGGGCCTCGAGGTCGCCCGGCTCCAGGTACACGTCGCTGTTCATCTCCACCACCCAGGGCCTCTGGGCCACCTCGAGGCCCCGGTTGACCGCATAGGCGTAGCCGCGGTTGGGTAGGCGCAGCAGCCGAACCTCGGGGTAAGAGGCCGCTACCCAGTCGGGGCTGCCGTCGGTAGAACCTGAGTCAGCCACAATCAGCTCGGCTTGCGGGTAGTAGGCCTTGAGCCTTTGCAGGCACTCGCTAAGGATGCCCTGGGTGTTGTGCGATACGATGATGATGGAAAGTTCTTTGCTCATTTTGTGCATAGAAGTTTGGCCCGTGATTTAGTATAAGGAGCGGTATGACCCTGGACGAGCAAGTTCGGATAGCCATAAGTTACCAAAATTACTCAGCCCCACCTCCCATAGAGGGAGTGGTGTCTTTTTCTCTCAAAAAGCACCGGGCCCTCGAGGGGGCCTTCATGGAGTACCTGCGCCTGAAAGATGGGCGGGTAGAGGGCTTTCCAACCCCCTTCGAAGCCCGCCAAATATCGCTTTCCTGGGCAGTCCCGGGTCGCATTAATGCCTTTCACCTGCACCCCAAGCGCACCCAGGACGAACTCTGGTGCGTGGTGCAGGGGGCCTTGCTGGTGTGGTTGGTGGATGTGCGGGCCGACTCCCCAACCAAAGGAACCAAGCGCTCCTTCCTGCTTTCTGGCGAGGCGCCCTCGCTTCTGTACATTCCTTCGGGTGTAGCCCACGGCTACCGTGCGGGCCACCAGGGTGCGCTGCTGCTGTATGCCATGAACGACCAGTTCAACCCCTCCGACCCCAACGAGGGCCGCCTGCCCTGGGATTTTTTTGGGGCTGAGCTGTGGGCTGAAGATCGGGGTTAGCTCAAACTTTGGTGTGAAGCATGGATAAGACCGTTCAAAAAAAGTTTAAGCGGGTTGTGGTTACCGGAGGAGCCGGGTTTATTGGGGCCAACTACGTGCGCTATGCGCTCTCAGCCCACCCCGATTGGCAGATTGTGGTGCTGGACAAGCTCACCTATGCGGGCAATCTGGAGAACCTGGAAGCCGTGATGCACCGGATTGAGTTCATCCAGGGCGACATCGCCAACCCCGCCGATGCCCACAAAGCCCTGCAAGGGGCCGATGCGGTGCTCAACTTTGCCGCTGAGAGCCATGTAGACCGTAGTTTGCTGGATGCACGAGCATTTGTTCGTACCAACATCGAGGGTACTTTGGTGCTCCTCGAGGCCGCCCGCCAGGCGGGGGTGCGCCGCTTTTTACAGGTATCCACCGACGAGGTATATGGCGATTTGAGCGGTACCGAGCGGCACTCCCTCGAGACCGATCCCTTCCGGCCCCGCTCGCCCTACGCGGCTTCCAAGGCCGGGGCCGAACACCTGGTGCTGGCCTACGGTATCTCGCACGGCCTGGACGTAGTAATTACGCGCGGCTCCAACACCTATGGCCCCTACCAGTACCCCGAGAAAATCATCCCCTTGTTCATCACCAACGCCCTGGAAGACCGGCCCCTGCCCATCTACGGCGACGGCTCGGCGGTGCGCGACTATATGCACGCCTTGGATCATGCCGCCGGTATAGACCTGGTTCTGCACAGGGGCGCCAGCGGCGAGGCCTACAACCTGGGAGCGCGGGAGCAGGTCAGCGGCGTTCAAGTGGCAGAGGCCATCCTGCAAGCCCTGGGCAAGCCCCTGTCTCTCAAACAATTTGTGACCGACCGGCCCGGTCACGACTACCGCTACTCGGTAGACCCTTCCAAGGCCGAGGCCCTGGGCTGGGTGCGCCGCTACAGCTTTAGCCAGGGTTTGGCAGAGACCATCGAATGGTACGTGCAAAACCCCGGCTGGTGGCAGCGGGCGCGTGCAAAAAAAGAACACCAGAGCCTCATGCAGACCTGGTATGAGCGGCGCTGAAGCTGGAGGGGTACTGCTGACCGGCGGAACGGGCCGCCTGGGTACGGCGCTGCGGGGTCTTTTGCCCGGGCTTGTCGCGCCCAGTCGGGCCGAGCTGGACATCACAGACCTGTCCAGCGTTGAGCGGGCTTTTGCAAAGTACCAGCCAAAGGCCGTGGTACATGCGGCAGCTTACACCAACGTTGCCCAGGCCGAGATCGAAAAAACCCTTTGCTGGAGGGTGAATGTGGAGGGTACCCGGAATCTGGTTCGGGTTGCTATGGGGTACGACCTGCACTTTGTCCACATCTCAACCGATTATGTGTTTTGGGGGGATGTGGGGGGATACCGGGAGGACGACCCGGTGGGGCCGGTGCGCAACTATTACGCTCTTTCCAAACTGGTGGCCGAGGAACTGGTGCGGCTGCTTCCACGCCACCTGATTATCCGCACCTCTTTCCGTCCTTCGCCCTGGCCTTATCCTACGGCCTATACCGATCTCTTCACCAGCCAGGACTACCTCGAGGTCATCGCCCCGCAGATTGCCCTGGCCCTGCAAAACCTCCAGCGCATTCCGTATAACACCCTCCACATCGCCACCGAGCGCAAATCGGCCTACGAGTTGGCCCTGCGCACCCGCCCGGACGTTCAGCCAGCTTGCCGCCAAGAGGCCTTGGTGGCGCTACCTGAAGACGTATCGCTGGACATTGGCCGCTGGCAAAATCTACTCAGTAGCTGGAATCTTACATGAGATCTGCGGCCCGTTCTTCGAGGCTATGATTTTTCTAACCGAAGAAAATTGTACTTGGTATAAACTATAGCACACTTCAATTGCGATTCGGGGTAAACTTTTAGTGGGCGGGTACATACCTCCACTCAACAAGAAAAGCTGAACATCCGGACATCTGAGATGGTGGGTTGGTATGAAGCATCTAGAAGACGAGATATCCCTTAGAGCCTGCTAACTAGCTGTTCGTAAAAGCTCCACAGTTTTCGCTGTCATCAGAATCGAAAAAGCCACCCAGTGCCACCCTCGCAAGGTCTCAGCCAGCCGCTCATAGTCTCGCGCCAGCCTGCGAAACCGGGATGTCCAGGCAAACGAACGTTCCACCACCCAACGCTTCGGCAGCAGCACGAATCCTCGTTTGGCCCCTTCC
>AXWR01000056.1 GCA_000482765.1 Meiothermus taiwanensis DSM 14542 | reverse complement strand
CGCTTCGGGCAACGCAAACTGCCCGCCCAGGCCACGATGTATCGCTTCTTCTGGTTCCTGGATGGGCAGTTGGCAGCCTTGCAGGAGGCCATGCTGGCCTGGGCCCAGGATGTGCTGCGGGCGCTGGGCCGGGAAGAGCCGCTGGCCATAGCCACCGATGGCAAACATCTGCGAGGTACCCGGCGGGGCCGCAAGGGTGAGGCGGCTTTGGTCTTCCTCTCCACCTTGGTGCAGGGATTGGGGCTGAGCCTGGGTAGCACGGCGGTTACGACCAGCGAGGCCAAGGCAGCCGAGGGTTGGTTGGTGCGGATGAGCGACCTGGGGGTGGACTGGCTGATTACGGGGGATGCTGGGGTGATGAGCCCGACCCTGGCCCAGCAGGTGGTGGCGCAAAAGGGGGCTACCTCTTCACGGTCAAGAGTAACCAGAAAGACCTGCAGCAGCTGATAGCCTGGGCCCTGGACACATACCCACCCCACCCGGCTGAGCAGTACCAGCACCACGAGGTGCGGAGCGGTCAGTTGTGGATCTGGACACTGAGCATCGCCCCCATGCCTCCCAGCGTCAGTGGCTTTGCCGGTTCCACCTACGCTCTTCGCATGCACCGCCAGGTCATCCACAAAGACAGCGGCCAGGTCAGCGAGGAGACCGACCATGCCATCACCTCGCTGGTCCGCACCCCTCAGGACTTCTATGCCCTTTGGCGCGGGCACTGGCAGGTAGAGAACCGCCTGCACCACCCCCGCGATACCGTCTTTGGTGAAGACGCTTCCCGCAGCCGCAAGGGGGCCGCTGGGTTGATGTATTTCCGTGATGTGCTCATCAACCTTTTACATCTCCACAACCTATCCCCACTGCGCTCCATTCGCTACTTCTCTGCCAACCCCAACGAACTCTACCGGTTGTTGTGCCCTTCGTGATAAAAGCCTAAGTGTCAGCAAAGTGGGACATTTCAGAGTGCGGTACGATACGAATGTGAAACACCCCGTGGTTCCACAAGCCGTCAAAGGGCGCCTGGTGCTACCGGCTGGGGTGCGTAAGGTTTTGCAGCTGCGGGAGGGGGATCGTCTGCTGTTGCGGCTGCGGGACGATGGGGTGATCGAGCTGGTCAAGGCAGAGGACATTGCAATGGGAAGCAAGGGGCTTCTGAAACGTCTTTATCCTGCCCTGAAGGGAAACACACTGGCTCGAGAGCTGAACCAGGAACGGCGCCGGGAGGCCCTGCAGGAATGAGCGTGGTGCTGGATGCCTCGGCCTTGCTGGCCTACCTCAACCAGGAGGCAGGGGCCGAGGAAGTCGCTGGGCAGATGGTTGGAGGCATCAACGCCGTCAATCTGGCCGAAGTCTACAGCAAGGTAACCGAGTGGGGCCTGGACGCGCACCTGCTGGAGCAGACCTTGGTACGTCAGGGTTTGCTGGGATTAGAAGTAGTGCCCTTTGGCCCCCAAGACGTCCAGCTCGTGGCAACCCTGCAACCCCTGACAAAAGCCCTGGGGGATTGGGTCTGTCTGGCGTTGGCTATGCGGCTGGGATTGCCAGCCGTCACCACCGACAGCGCCTGGAACCACCTCGAGGCAGGGGTTGAGGTGCGGGTCGTGCGTTAGGACAAACTCCGAGTGCCTCGGCCAGCTGGGCCTCCGCCATAGGGGCAGGCGTGCAGGGCAATCGGGGTACTCGGAGCACCGCCAGCGCCCACAGTCTGGCCCGGAAGTACGGGGTGAGCAGCGCAACGGCCTGGTGGTGTGGGTGCAGAGTTCAGTCACACAGCAGACCAGAAGCGCTGCCAGCGTGCTTCCAATAGAACCCGGCGGGGATCGCCGGGGTGCAGCTGGGCCAGGACAGCCTGCCAAAATTCCGGGTCTTCCTCTTGCATGGCCAGCTCGAAGGCCGGCTGGATCGCCCCTTGGGAAAGCAGCGTTTTCTTGAGCAGCGCCGAGATCTCCTCGCGGGCTTCTATCACCACCGGGGCGTCCGAGCCGGGCAGGAGCGGCCCCCCATAAAGCGCCAGTGCACCTTGCAGACTGCCGCGCAAGAGCCGCTCCCGAAGCTCGACGAAATCGGCCCAGACCCGGCCTATAAGCCGGTAAGGACGGCTCATCACCAGGTTGAGCCGCTGCCGCAGTCGCCGAACCTCGGCTTTCGCCACCTCGGCCCTACCCCCCTCGCCCCAGACCCTAAGGGCCAGCTGCTCTGCGCTCAGACCGGCGGGGTTGAGGACCAGGGCCACCAGAATCTCCCGCTGCCGTGGGGTGAGCTGGAGCGGGGCCCCCTCGAGCCAAACGCCCTCACCCCCCAGAAAGTGCAGCCGGAGCCGCGGGGCCGGCTCGAGCAGGGCAAAAACCTCTCGAAAAAAAGCCGCCGAACCGGCCAGAAAGGCCCGCCCCTCTGGGCTCAACCCCTCGAGGGCCCACGAGGCCTCGGCCAGGGTGGCGCGGGCCCTGGCCGCCAGGCCCAGGCTGAGGTAGGCCCGGGCCAGGTACAGGGCCGTCATGGCCGCGCGGGGCGCGCTGGGTCGCCGCAGGAAACGCCCCAGAAGCTCCGCCAGGGGCTCCACCGCCTCCGAAGGGTTCGCTAAGGAAAGCGGCATCAGGTAGGCCAGCTCACCCCAGTCGCGAAGCGCCTCCGGGGTTTCCGCCCCCAGCACCCTGGCCTCCAGGCCCAGCGCCCGGGCCTCTTCCAGCCGGCCCAGTTCCAAAAGTGCTCGCACCTGGCGGGCCAGAAGGGGCAGCCGACGAGCCCGGATGGGCGGCAGCTGATCGTCCATAGCTCTGTAAGCCCCAAGGGCCGCCTCGGCCTGCCCCATAGCCAGCCAAAAGTCCCCCTGGGCCAGCAGGGCTTCTGGATGCTTTGTCTCCAGCGGCGGAAGCGCCTCCAGCCGTCCCCCTAAAATCCGGGCGTAGCCCCACGCCATGTACAAGGCGTTGCGCAGGGAGGGGTGCTTTAGCCCAATGGATTCAGCAACCCGCACGCCCCAGGCCGCCCAGACCTCGGCCTGGGCATAAGCCCCCAGGGTCACCTCGAGCAGGGCCAGGGCCGCGGCCGCCTGGGCCGCCCGCTGCGGCTGGCCCGCGGCCTCGGCCTGCCGTAAGGCCTCGCGCAGCCAGCGCCCCGCCTCTTGGGGGCTGCGCAAAAAGGCCGCGGTGGCCAGGGCGTAAGCGGTCAGGAAGCATGGGCTTTGCCGATAGGCTTGCTGGGCCAGTTCCAGGGCCTGGGAAAGCTGGCCGCGCTGCCAGGCGATCTGGCTCAGGAGGGCCTGTACCTCGGGGGGCGGGGTGTGGCTTAGGTCGGGGAAGTGCAAAAGCGCCTCTTCCTGGCCGAGCTCCAGGGCAAACTCGAGGGCATAGCGCAAAAGCAGCGGGTCGGGAACAGGGGTCTGGCGAAGCCGCTCCAAGCACCAGGCCAGCCCTTCCCGGTGCTGGCCTGCGGCCCAGGCCGCCTCCAGATCCATGGAAGCATCTTATGGGGGTGTGCGCAGGCGTACAAGCAACCGCAAACCGCCCGCTTACAGCGGCCGGGACAGCCGCCGGGCCGCAATAACAGCCCCCAGCACCGCCCAGCCGAGAAGCACCAGCAACGGGTACAGCCCTATCCCATCGCCTTTGAGGGCGGCCTGGATCAGAAGGCCCAGGTGCTGTATCGGCAGCAGCGAGGCCAGGGCCGCTGCCCACTCCGGAAGCATCCCACGCTGGGCCGCCACCGGGAGCAGAAACAAGGGAAAGAGGGTGGCATTGACCAGGTACGAGGCTGCGCTCGCGGTGCGTACCAGACTGCCCACCACCAGTCCCCAACTCCCAAGTACCGCAAAGCCCAGCACCAGGCCGGGCAGCAACCCGGCGAAGTTGGCCAGGCCAAGGGGCAGGCCCAGCCCAAAGGCGCCCAGCCCCAGGGTAAGCGCCAGCGCAAGCGTCCCCAGCAGCGCACAGGCCGCCACCCTGGCCGCAATGTGCACGACCATAGGCAGGGGTGTGCTCCGTAGCCGCTTGAGTAAGCCGACTTCCCGGGCCGAGGCAATGCCCATCGCCAGACCCGCGTACGCCGCCATAGCCAGCGCCAGCGCGGCTACCAGGGCCGTAGCCGAAAGAACATCTGGCCCGGACTGCCGGCTCCAGAAGAGCAGCACCAGCGGGGGGAAAGCAAAGGTGAAAAAGGTGGCGGCCCGGTCCCTGAGGTAAAGGCGGGTCTGCCAGCCGGTCTCACTGGCCAGCAAGCGAAGGGGCGACGGCGTTTGGCGAGTGATGTTCATGTGAGGCTCCTTTCAACAGGGCCAGGTAGGCTTCCTCGAGGGTGGGGGGTTGTATGCTTACCTCCTCGAGCCCTACCCCACTTCCCCGCAAAGCCATAAGGTCTTCGTCGGGCCGCAAGCTGGGAAGGGTGACCCGATCCCCCTCGACCCTGGCCCGCACAGCCAACGCAGGAGGCAGCGTAGCCTCAGTCCGCCGGAAGCTGATTTGGTAAGGAAGGCCGGCCTGGGCGATCATGGTCTGGGGGGAACCGTCGAAGATAAGCTCCCCTCCTCGCAGCAGCAACACCCGCCGACCCAGCCGTCTGGCCTCCTCCAGGTTGTGGGTGGTCAGAACGAAGGTCACCCCGCGATCCGCTAGCTCTTCGATAAGAGCCCAGATGAGCAGCCGGGCTTCCGGGTCAAGGCTGGCGGTGGGTTCGTCCAGGAAGATCAGGCGGGGCCTGCCCAATAGGGCTACGGCGAGCTCGAGCCGCCTACGCTCGCCCCCGCTCAGGTTGCGCACCCAGCGATCCCGCCGATCCGCGAGGCCCAGCTTTTCCAAAAGCTCCGGGGCTGGAAGGGGGTCGGGGTAGTAGCCGCCGAAGAGCTCGAGGGTCTCCCGGACGGTCAGCTCTGGGTAAAGCCCTGCTTTGTCCTGGAAGACAAATCCCATCTGCCTCCGCACGCCAGGCGGCAGGTGCGGGACATAGGCCCCCAGAACCCTGGCCCACCCCGCCGTGGGCCGCAGAAAACCACCCAAAATATCCAGGGTAGTGGTTTTGCCCGATCCGTTCGGCCCCAGTACCACCACCCGCTCGGCCACCCCCACCGTAAAGCTGATGCCTTTCAGCGCCGGAATTGAGCCGTACTGTTTGCGCAGGTCGGAGACCTCGAGGATGCCCACTTCAGATCCTCCGAGAAACAAACGGGCCGAACCCCGGAGTGGCCCGCAGGCCATCACCCCCTGCTGTGCACCGTCCAGGCCCAGATCGGACTCGATATCCGCGGCGCTGACCGCCCTTGTGAAGAAACAACCCAGACCAAGCTTTGTCGAAACAGGGTATGTCCATAACCCTCCGAGCACCTGTGCCACCCCCTCGATCACCTCCGTTTTTCCTCAACCTAGCCAGCTCGAGGTAGCAAGCAGGTAGCGAAGGAGCCCACTCCGATTCAGCCCCCGTACAGCCAGGAACCTCGCGCACCGGTGATGTTGTAGGGCAGCGCGTTAGAGCAAAGCCCTGCGATACGTCAACGCCTCGGCCAGGTGGGCTTCCTGAATGTGCTCGGCTCCTGCGAGGTCGGCGATGGTGCGGGCCACCCGCAGGATGCGGTCGTAGCTTCGGGCACTGAGCGCCAGGCGCT
Organism: Meiothermus taiwanensis DSM 14542; assembly: GCA_000482765.1. Classification (GTDB taxonomy): domain Bacteria; phylum Deinococcota; class Deinococci; order Deinococcales; family Thermaceae; genus Meiothermus; species Meiothermus taiwanensis. The sequence continues at coordinate 6,848 of AXWR01000056.1, read as the reverse complement.
GGGTAGCGGCCTGCAAGAGGGCCTCACCGGAGGGGGAGAGCGCGGTGTGCTGGCGCAAGGCTCGGCCAAAGAGTTCGCTGTTGAGCTTCCCCTGGCGGGCTTTCATCCGCTCCCGGGCCGCCAGCACCCTTTCCCTGACAACGGCGGTAGGCTCGCCTTCGGGGGCTCGAGCCAGCTCCTCGGGGGTGAGGCGGGGCACCTCCACCACCAGATCGAAGCGGTCGAGCAAAGGTCCGCTGATGCGGCCCACATACCGCGTGCGCTGGGTGGGGGTGCAGGTGCAGCTCTTCTGAGGGTCGCCGTACCAGCCGCAGGGGCAGGGGTTCATAGCCGCAATCAACAAAAACCGCGCGGGATAGGTAAAACTAGCCCGGGCCCGGGCGATGGTCACCACCCCGTCCTCCAGGGGCTGGCGCAGCACCTCCAGCACATCGCGGGAAAACTCGGGGAACTCGTCCAGGAAGAGCACCCCCCGGTGGGCCAGGGAAATTTCTCCGGGCTTGGGGACGGTGCCCCCGCCGATCAGGCCCGCATCGGAGACGGTGTGGTGCGGGCTGCGGAAGGGCGGGGTCTGGATCAGGCCGCGCAAAAGCCGTCCGGCAGCGGAGTGAATGCGGGTGACCTCGAGCGCCTCCTGGTTCTGCAAGGGCGGGAGCAGCCCCACCATGCGCTTGGCCAGCATGGTCTTGCCCGAGCCCGGGGTACCGGTCATGAGCAGGTGGTGGCCACCGGCGGCGGCGATCTCCAAAGCCCGCTTGGCCTTGGCCTGGCCCTTCACGTCCAGCAGATCGAGGATCGCTTCGGCGGGTTCGGACTCCAGGCTGGGGCAGGTGGGGGCCAGGTCTTCCTGGCCTTGCAAGAAGCGCACCGCCTGGGCCAGGTGGGCCGCCCCGAAGACCTGCACCCCTTCGATGAGGGCCGCTTCCTGGGCCGAGGCCTGGGGCATCAGGAGCCGGTAGCCCTCCTGGTAGGCCCCCAAGGCCAGGTTCACCGCGCCGGGCACCGCGCGCAGTTCGCCGTCCAGGCCCAGCTCGCCCGCCGCGGCAAAGCCTTGCAGGGCCTCGAGCGGGATGACCCCCTGCGCGCAGAGCAGCCCCAACGCGATGGGCAGGTCGTAGTGGGTGCCTTCCTTGCGCAGCTCGGCCGGGGCCAGGTTGATCACCACCCGCCCCTGGGGGTAGGGAAACCCGGCGTTCTTGAGGGCTGAGCGCACCCGCTCGCGCGACTCCTCCACGGCCTTGTCGGGCAGGCCCACCACCGCATAAAAAGGCATCCCCTGGGAAACGTCCACCTCGACCGTGATGGGCTGGGCCTCGAGGCCAAACAGACTGTAGGTGCGTACCTGCGCCAACATGCCTTTCAGTCTACGTGCTCGACCGCCGCTTCTCCCTCGTTCTGGAGGGGCAAGGCTTCCCGTGGGGTAGATAACCCTGGGGTACTGGCGCTGTTATGCTGTTAGCCGATGAGCGGTGCAGAAGACCCCAGCCTTCCCCGTCGCCGGATTGGAGAAGTGTCGTACGTGCTGTTTTTATCGGCACCCAGGGTGATTGCCGATGGGGTGCGGGCTCACTTAGAAGCGCGCCGGATTCCGGTACACCTCGAGACCCCCTTTAGCCTGCCCGAGGCCTACCTGGGCACCTACACCGGGAATGTGAGCCTCTGGGTGCCCGAGGCGCTGTACCACGAGGCCACCCTGATTCTCGAGCGAGACCACCAAGGAGAAGCGTCATGAGCGTAGTGGGAATTGACCTAGGCGGAACCAAGATTATGGCCGGGGTGTTCAGCGAGGGCGTGATTAAGGCCAAGGTGACCGTACCCACGCCGGAGGAAGGCGGCCAGGCCGTGGTCGACGCCATGGCCCAGGCCGCCAAGGCCGCCATCGAGGCCGCGGGCGTGGGGGTGCAGGCCATTGGACTGGGCACCCCGGGGCCCCTCGACTTCAAGCGGGGCCGGATCAAGTTTGCCCCCAACATCGCCAACTTTACCGATTTCCCCATTGTGGAGCGGCTCGAGCAGGCCACCGGCCTCAGGGTCTACATGGAAAACGACGCCAACGCCGCAGCCCTGGCCGAACACAAGCTGGGGGCCGCCCAGGGCGCCGAAAGCACCCTCTACATGACGGTCTCAACCGGGGTGGGGGGCGGCTTTGTCTGGGGCAACAAGGTGCTGCGCGGCGTGAACGGACAGGGGGGCGAGATCGGGCACATCACCATGCAGCCGGGCGGCCCCCTGTGCGGCTGTGGGCTGGACGGTTGCCTCGAGGCCCTGGCCACCGGCCCGGCCATGGAGCGCATGGCGCTGGCTTCCTTCAAGCGTGAAATGGGCACCCGCGAGCTGTTCGCGCTTTTCCAGCAAGGCGACCCCCGTGCCAGCCGCATCGTGTTGCAGGCAGCAAGCTGGGTGGGCATCGCGCTGGCTTCCCTGGTCAAGTGCTACGACCCCGAAGTAATTGTCCTGGGTGGCGGAGTGGCCCTCAACGCAGGCCCGGCCTACCTCGAGGAGGTGCAGCGCAGCTACCACCGCTACATGGAGAACTGGATTACGCCGCCCCTCCACCTGGCCAAGCTGGGGGGCGAAGCCGGGCTATTGGGGGCGGCCCTGACCGCAGCCATCGAGATCGGCGAGATCTAGCCCGGCCCTTCTCCACTGCTCGAGGCATCCAGCCAGGCCATCTGCGCCTCGGAAAGACAGATTCGCAAAGCCGCTGCGTTTCCCTCGGCCTGGCGGGCGTTTTTAGCTCCAGGAATGGGAAGGGTGCCTTTTTGTATGCACCAGCGCAGGGCCACCTGGGCAGGGGTGGCGCCCAACGATTCAGCGATCCTGTGAAGAGCCTGGAGCAGTGCGGGAATCCGGGCCTTGTGGGTGACGTAGCGCTGGGCCCGGTAGCGGCCGGGTGGAGGGTTTTCCAGGCTGTACTTGCCGGTGAGCCAGCCCATAGCCAGCGGGCTGTAGGCCATCAGTACGATGCCCTCGGCCTGCATGGCGCGCAGAAGGCCCGTCTGCTCGGGTTTGCGCTCGAGCAGGTGGTACTCCACCTGGTTGACCGCCAGGGGAACCCGGTGCTGCTCGAGCACCTTGGCCACACGCTCGAGCTGCTCTAGGTTATGGTTGGAGACCCCCACCGCCCTGGTCAGCCCCTGCTCGTAGGCTTCGGCCAACGAAAGGGCCCACTGCTCGAGCGGCACCGGCCTCCAGGGCCAGTGCAGCAAATACAAGTCGATCTGGGGCAGCTGCAAGCGCTGCAGGCTTTTCTTGAGCGCACCCAGGAGCGTCTTGCGGGAGAGCCGCCAGGGGTAGGGAAATAATTTGCTGACCACCAGGGGCTTGGGCTCATAGGTGTGGTAGAAGCGCCCGATCAGCCTTTCCGAAAGACCAAAGCCATAGAACTCGGCGGTGTCAAAAAGCCGCACCCCTCCCTGCAGGGCCGCTCGGTAGGCCGCCTCGGTATCGTCTGCTTGGTAGCCCTGGCCGTAGCCCCAGACCAGCCGGTCGCCCCACTGCCAGGTGCCGATACCCAGGGGTGGAATCGCCGGAAGCCCCTTGATTTGAATCCGTTCGCTCACCCCTCGAGCCTACCCTGCCCATCCGGCCCAGGTATGTGACATATGAGCAGCCCGGCTACCCCTGCACCACATCGAAATAGGCCTCCTGCAGCCGATTCACGATGACCTCGAGGCCCTTGTCTATAGCCCGGTCGAGGTTTTCTGCCGGGATGAGCGGAACCCCGGCGCCTCGAGCCAGTTCAACCAGGTGCTGCTGGATTAGGCGAATTTCACTGAAGTACTGCGCATAAGCCCCACTGGTGCGCGACCCTCCGGTCTCCCGCTCGCGCAGGGCAAAACGGTCGCGGTGCAGGGCCTCGTCCTCGAGCACCAGCATGATAGGAATCTGAATGACCTCGTGCTGGTACTGGTGGGTCATATAGCCCGGCACCACATGCACACCCTCCACCACCAGCGAAGTTTTTTCCCGGGCGCTGCGCTCCTGAATGGCCCGCAGACCCACCGCCACCCTCGAGACCTGATCGCGGAACCCTTGCATCACCAGGGCCGCACTGGGTTCGGCTTTCTGGGGCATGGCCAGCACCCGCCACGACTCAAAACTGCTGGTGTGCAGGGTGGGCAGCAGGTCTTTGGGGATGGTCGCCCGCAGGATCTCCCGCACCGCGTCGGTCGAAATGATGCGGGTAATGCCCAGCCGGTAGGCCAGCGCCGAGGCCAGCACGCTCTTCCCCACCCCCGCCACCCCTCCAATCAACAGGTGCACCGGCTTCACGGCCCGCCGGATGCTGCGCAACAGGTGGTAGCGCCGGGCCACCTCCTCCCCTGCCTCCTCCATCAGCTCCTCGGCGACCGCTTTGCGCAGGTCGTCGCGCTTGACCACCGTCGAACCGCTATCGCGCAGACGGCGTTCCACGTCGCGGGCCAGCCGGTAGGCCGCATCGGGTGAAAGCCCCACCGCCATCACCGACTGGGCCAGCACCCCTTTGGAAAAAGGCACCCGCGGCTCACCCTCGCCTTCTTCCACAAAAATTTCTCCGGCCAGGGCCTGCCTTCCGGCATAGCGGTTTTTTGCAGCAGGCCCAAACAACTCTTCAATCTCGGCTGCAATGCGCTGCTCCAGCTCGTCGGCGTCAATAGAGCGCACCCCGCTGCGGCGCAGGCGGTTCTCCAGCGAGCGGGCAATGGTCTGAGCCTCGCGCATAGAAAACCCCGCATCCTCCAGGCTGCGCACCAGCACCCCCTTGGAGAAAGGCCGGCGGCGGTAGCCCTCCCTGACCACAATGTCTTCAAAGGCCTGGGTCTGGCCCTTAAGCCGTTCGGCCATCTCGGGGCCAAAGTTTTTTTCCACCTCTTGAATCAGCATCTTCTTAAGCGCAAGGGCAGTAACTTCTGGCTTTTTGCGGGCCCGCAGTTGTTCTTCGATGGTGTGGGCTACCGACATGGCCGGCTCCATCTTGAGGCCCGCCATCATCATGGACTCCACCAAAAGCCCCTTCGAAAACGGCCACCGAAACCCCCCAGGTGTCTTGATAAACACTTCGCGCACGGTTCAATCGTACCCGAAAAAGGTTTGACACACCCCATTCGCAGGTGCTAACCTAACGCTTGCTGAACCCCTTCAAGGGGCAGCGGGCGCGGCGCTGTAGCCAAGTGGTAAGGCAGAGGTCTGCAAAACCTCCATTCACCGGTTCGAATCCGGTCAGCGCCTCCAAAGATTCTCCGCTTGTTTTAGCGAGAATACCGGATTGAAGCCCTATGCGGGCGCGTAGCTCAGATGGCTAGAGCACTACCTTGACACGGTAGGGGTCGTTGGTTCGAGTCCAATCGCGCCCACCACGTCCAGCACGAGAAACCCCCTTTATGCAAAGAGCGCATAAAGGGGGTTTTTAGATGCAGCCAGGCTACCTTCGGCCGGCTCACTCCAAAGCCTGTTGGGCCGGTTTAACACCCAAAAAGCGAAACGGATACTCGTCGCTCAGCTCGGCCCGGCCTTCGTTGACCAGCTCCTGCATCAGCTTCATCAGGCGTCGGCGGGACATGGGGAAGCGGGCCTCGAGGTCGTCGTAGGTAAGGGGGCTTTCGATGAGCGCAGCGGCCACCGCTGCTTTGAGTTCGGCCCACTTGCCGGCCCTCGAGCCCCGGTCTTCACCCAGCAAACAGGCCACCGCCTGGTCGCGCAAGACGGTGGCCTCGATAATGCTCAAACCCAGGCTGGGGGCCAGATCGGCCAGCGATTCGCCCCGGGCGTAGGCTAAAACCAGCATGGGCTGGGGCTCGGGCAATTCCTCAACCGCTTTCTCCAGCGGTACCCCCAGGCGCTGTTCCACGGCCAGACGAAAGCGGCGGCCCTGGATTTGCGCGGTATTGTCTTCTTCACGGAGTTTTTTGAGGGCGCGAATCTCCACCTGGCGCACCCCCTCGGGGGTCAGGTCGAGCCGCCCTCCAATGGCCCGCAGGGTCTCGCCCGACGCCCGGGCCAGCAATACCTCGCGCTCGAGCGGATAGAGTAGCTCAAGGCGGTCAGCCAGCTGGCTTGGTGATATACCCTTACTCAGAAAATATTGTCCCGGCGTTTTTTTAGGCATATATACTAGGAACTCTCCTACGGTTTTAGATTATAATGACACAAAGGGTGCCACAAAGCCATTCGCGTACCCGCAATTTGCGTTGTGCAGAACCGGGCATTGAAAAGGCAAGAACCTATGAAACAGGCTGCCATTCTCATAATGACATCAAAGAATAACCCGTCTTCCATGCGCTCCACCACCGGCACGGGCTGGAGCAAACTCTACCAGGCCGCCGACTGCTACCTCGATCTCAGCTACAAACAGGACGGCCCGCAGAGTCTACTGCTAGGGCAGTTGCTCCGTCAGGGCGGGGTTAGTTTCACCTCAGCCAAAGCCACGCTGCTAGACCCCAAGGGAACACCCGTTCAGGTAGCAGAACTAACCCCCAAAGCAGGTTTCCGCATGGTGGTTGGAGATCTGACCGCACACCGGCTCGAGCTCACCCTCGACCAGACCACCTTCGATATAGCCCTTTCCTGAGCCGCATAAGGCCCGGCTGTGCTGGGTGGTGCAAATATCACAGCCCGGCCAGCAAGCTGCCCCTAGAATCTACAAACCACCTTACCCAAATCAGGCACTGCAGTTATGTTTAGAGCATGAACCGCCGTGCTTACCCATCGGACGTCCGTGATGAGGAATGGGCTCTGGTGCTGCCCTATTTGACCCTCGCCCCGCTGGAAGCACCCCAGCGCAAGTACGACCTGCGCGAAGTGTTCAACGCCCTGCGCTGGATGGTTCGAACCGGTGCTCAGTGGGACTACCTGCCCCACGACTTCCC
>AXWR01000055.1 GCA_000482765.1 Meiothermus taiwanensis DSM 14542 | reverse complement strand
AGTCAACAGGTGCAGGAAGTGACGGGGGAGCAGGTGGAAGTGGCCTTTGTGGATCAGGGTTACACTGGGGAGGAAGCGGCACAAGCGGCAGAGGCGGAAGGCATCGCCCTGTGTGTGGTCAAGGTGGAAGGGGCCAAACGAGGATTCGTGCTGCTGCCGAAGCGTTGGGTGGTGGAACGTTCGTTTGCCTGGACATCCCGGTTTCGCAGGCTGGCGCGAGACTATGAGCGGCTGGCTGAGACCTTGCGAGGTTGGCACTGGTTGGCTTTTTCGATTCTGATGACAGCGAAAACTGTGGAGCTTTTACGAACAGCTAGTTAGCAGGCTCTAGGTTCTTCAGGCTGGGGGGGGTTCCGGACAGCTCGACCATTTTGATGTTGGCCGATCCGATCTCGAGGCCGAGCGCCTCGATTCTGGGTCTCAGCAACCCGCCAAAGAAATCACGCACGCTGCCCCCTTTCCCACATGAATCTCAAACTAGCTGTAAGTATAGCACGATAAATCTGCGCTGCAGCGGTCATGTTGACCACTCTAGCCCAGGCCTTAACCTTTGGGCCGTGCATTTGCACATCCAATCTTAATGCTCCTCGCCTAAGGAGTTGGGCGCAAGGGGGCCGGGCAAGGGGCTGGCGGTTGCCTAGAGAGCCCGGGCCACGGCCTCGGCGAACTGGAGGGTGGTGGCGTTGCCCCCCAGGTCGGGGGTGCGGGGGCCCTCTTGGAGCACCTTATCCACAGCGGCTTCTACCCGGCGGGCGGTTTCGTGTTCGCCCAGATGATCCAGCATCATCACGCCTGAGAGGATGGTGGCCGCTGGGTTGGCAATGCCCTTTCCGGCGATATCCGGTGCGCTGCCGTGCACCGGCTCAAACACAGCGTGCTTGATGCCAATATTGCCGCTGGCCGCGATGCCCAGGCCGCCCACCAGCCCGGCGGTGAGATCGGAGATGATATCGCCGAACAGGTTGGTGGTCACGATCACGTCGAAGCGCTCGGGGTTGCGCACGAGCTGCATGGCGCAGTTATCGATGATGATGTCTTGGGTTTTGACCTCCGGGAAGCGGGCCGCTTCGGCCAGCACGGTGTTCATGAACAGGCCCTGGGTCATGGGTAGCACGTTGGCTTTGTGCGCCACATGGAGCTGCTTGCGGGGGCGGCTGGCCGCCAGCCGGGCGGCGTACTCGCCGATGCGCGCGCTGGCTTTGCGGGTAATGACCGTATCGGCAATGGCGATCTCGCCCTCGAGGTAGCTACGTTCCTGCTCTACATAAAGCCCCTCGGTATTCTCGCGCACCACGATCAGGTCGACCCCTGGCCTCGAGCCCGGCACAGGGTGGTGTTTGGCCGGGCGCACGTTGGCGAACAGATCTAGTTTGCGCCGCATGTAGCGGATGGCTCCGAAGAAGCCCGGTACTTTTTTGGTGGGGCTGGTGGCTGCACCGAAGAGGGTGGCATCGGTATGAGTAACGGCCTCGAGGGTGGCCTCGGGCACCGAGGTGCCTATTCGCTCGAAGGTCTCCCAACCGGCCTGGGCCTCGACGAACTCAAACTTGAGTCCGGTGGCCTCCAGTACCAGCCTGGCGGCTGGAATTACCTCGTGACCGATGCCGTCGCCCTCAATTAAGCAGATTCTGTAGGTTTTGCTCACAATATCACCCCGGTTATTTTATAACCTGCCCCGGCCCCTTCTGATACCAGATTCGGTTAGTTCGTCGCCGAATGGTGGCGAACTAACCCGGCCGCAGTTATCCGCGTAGCGGAGGGCGATACCGCCCCTTGGAAGGGAGTGCTCTAGGATTCAATAAAGATAATCTTCAAACGAAAAGCATTCAGCGGCTATCTTGTTGCATCCAAGGGCACAACCCTCGCCACGCTCGGCGAAACCATAGGGCCTGGAAGCCACGCTGCCCTGAAGCGTTCGATCTGCACCGGAGGCTTGCAGCCGGCTCAGGCTCGGTAGGATTGAACCGGACTGGGTGGATGTGCGCCGCCCAGCAGGCTTAAAGGCTCCTGGGCCAGGGTGCGCAGGGCCTTGCGGCGGCGGCTTTTGAGCTCCTTGAGCTCCAGGCGCTCGAGCTTGAGTCGGTTGAGGGCGTAGTCCAGATAGACCGCCTGGGCCTCGGGGGCGGCCCCGCCCAGCACCTTACGCCGGGCTATAAAGCGCTCAGGCTCCAGGGCCTGCAACAGCTCGGGGTCGCCAAACCCCAGGTGGCTTTGCAGATCATCCAGGCCCAGCTCGGCCACGGTGCGGCCTTTGCTGCTCAATTCGCGCAGCATGCCCTGCACCTTGGGGTAGGCCTCGGCCAGCGAAAGGCGCTTTCCGGCTACCAGCACATCCACCAGCTCGGAGGCCAGGACGCTGCGGTCGCGCAGGCCCTGGGCCAGCACCTCGGGCACAAAGCGGCTTTCCTGCAGGGCCACCCGCAGAAGGGCCACGGCCCCCTCGGCCGCATAGAACAGGTTGTAAAGGGGCTCGAGCACCCCCGGCCCGTGGTCGTTGACGTCGCCAAAGGGGGTGCTGTAGTTGAGGTGGCCCAGGGTGGTGGGGCCGCCCATCAGCTCGGCCAGAAAGCCCCGCACGTGCTCCAGCACCACCGGGTTGACCTTCTGCGGCATGATCGAGGAGCCCTGGCTGATTTTTTCGGCCACCAGGAACCCCCCCTGCTCGGCCCAGAACAACAGGTCGGCCACCAGGCGCGAGAGGCTGGTGGCCATACCCGCCAGGGCGTAGGCGATCTCCAGGGCCCAGTCGCCGGCGGCGATGGCGTCGTAGGTGTGCTCGAGGGTGCCCCCAAACCCCAGCCACTGGGCTAAGGCCTTGCGGTCTACCGGGTAGGGGCTGCCGGCCAGGGTTGAGGCCCCCAGCGGGCACTTGTCGGTGGTCTGGAAGGCTGCGCGCAGCCGCTGGTAGTCGCGTGAGAGCAGGTTTTCCACCCCGGTCAGGTAGTGCCCCAGGGTGGTGGGCTGGGCCGGGCGGTGGTGGGTATAGGCTGTGAGAAGGGTCTGGCGGTGGTTCTGGCCCAGGCCCAGCAGTTCCCGCCTTAGATCCGATAGCGAGGTCAAAACCCGCAGCAGCCGCTCGCAGGCATAGGCGCGGAACACCGTCAGGTCGAGGTCGTTGCGGGAGAGGCCCCGGCGCAGTGCGCTGGCAACCTCGGCGCCAAAGCGCTCGCGCAGGTAGAAGTCTATGGTAAAAAACACATCCTCGAGCTGCCCACTAAAGCCCGGAATGGGATCCTTGCGGAGCTGGCTGAGGGCCCAGGCGGCCTCCTTGGCCTCCACAATACCAAGCTTGCCCAGGCCCAGGGCATAGGCCGTGAGGGCATCGAAAAAATGATCGCCTAGGTGCTCTTTGGCGAAGCGAAAATGTCTTTGTAATACCCAGCGACGGTACAGGTTGTGCCAACGCATGTTGTTCACCCTGCTTCCAGCCTACACCCGGCCCAGCCGTAGGGGGTGTGCTCTATAAACTCAGGGTATCGCCAAACTCAGAGTTTTGTATGAAGCCGGGTTGTCCTGGCTCAAAACGCTAACGCCCTGGGCTTTGGCGGCATACATCCGCTGATCGGCTAGGTGAAGGAGGTTTTCTTTGCTGGTGCCATCCTGTGGATAGACCGCCAGCCCGATGTTGACCCCTAAAGGTATCCCCCCGATGCGGATGGCTTGAATGGCTTTGGCATAGCGCCGGGCCACATGTATGGCACGATCGGTCGTGGTGCGGGGCAGAATAGCAGCAAACTCATCCCCGCCCAGGCGGAACAGACCATCGCTCTTGCGGCTCGTTTTCTGGAGGGCCTGGGCCACCTGCACCAGGGCTTCGTCGCCAGAGGCGTGTCCCAGTTGGTCGTTAATGGTTTTGAAACCTTGCAGATCCAACACAAGCAGTGCAAATGCTTGCTGATACCGCCTCGAGCGGGCCAGTTCCTCATCGAAAAACTTGTTGAAAGCCCGGCGGTTGGCCAGGCCGGTGAGCGCATCGCTCAAGGCGGCCTCTGCAAGGCTCTGGCGGGTGTGTGCCTGATGCAGCAGGGCTGCAACCGGGGTTGCGAAGAAGCGGGCGACCTCCAGAGAGTCCGAACCAAACGCCCAGGGGTCGTGAAAGTTGTCCAGGTTGAGCAAAGCCAGCACGCTGCCCTGATACAGCACCGGGACGGCCAGGTTGGACTGAATGCACCTGGTATGGGCGATCAGGTTCGTCTGCCCTGAAGAGCTGCTGGCGCTGCGCTCCTGGATGGAGGCCTGTTCGCTGGAGAGGAGGCGCGGCTCACCGGCATACCACCCTGCGGGGTGCTGGCCGTACCACTTGAGGTGGTCTTGCTCGCTAAAACTGAGGCCTTGCAGGCTTTCCAGGTCGTATCCAACCACAGCCTGGAAGTGGAAGCGTTCGCCCTTGCGCACCAACAGGCTGCCGGCCTCGGCACCCGGTATCAGCTCGACGGCTGAGGTTAGCACCTGCTGGTAGAGGCTCTCGGAGTCTTCCAGTGCAGCTTTGTGTGAGAGCTCGAGCACGCGCTCCAAGCGCTGCCGGGCGATGGCCCCCTCCAGTGCCAGACCTATCGATCGGCACGCCATAGCCAGCAAATCCTGTGTGCAGGGCAGCCAGGGGTATGGCTGGGGGTGGGCCAGCCCCAGCAGCACGCGGGCTCGAGGCCGATCGGAAACGCCAATGGGATGAACGGCAATGCTCTGTATCGAAAGGTTTTGCTCTAGCTGGTCGATAAAGATGGGCTGTCCAGTGCGGTAAACCGTCCAAAAGGGCCCCTGGCTATCGGATATGAGGGCCTGCCAGCAATCGTCTGGGGGCTGCTGTACATCAAGCCGGGCCAGGATGCGCATCCGGCTGCCCTGTTGTTGCAGGATAATTCCGTGCTGTATGCCCAACGCTGAGGTCAGCAGGGCCAGGGCCCGCTCGGCCAGCGCCGTAACCGAATCAGCCGCGACCAAAGAAATGGAGAGCTGGTGCATCAGATGGGCTTCGGCCTGCTCGATGATGGAGGTCAGGCGGCTGCTTGCGGCCTGGGCAAACTGCTCGAGGTAGTCTCGCGCTCGAGGCCCAAAAGCCCGGCGGCGTTTTAGACAGACCACGGCGGCCATCCTGTTGCGCTCGTACAGGGGAATGGCCGCACAGCTGTGAAGGGACTGCCCGCACCGCGTATACACCGCTGCACCCTGGGCGTGAGCTTGCATGGCTACCTGCTCGAGGGTCTCGGTTTCCCGTGGGTCGCTGATGTAATGCAGCCGCAATTCCCTGTGCTGAAGCCCCCATACCCCGACCTGCACGCCTAGGGGTTCGAGCAGCCTGGGTATGGCCGTTAGCAGCTGCTCGCGACGGTTGGCGGCCAGCAGGGCCTGCAAGGCGTGGGATAGCAAAGCAAGCTGATGGGGGGTTTCCTGCTGTTGTTGCAGTGCTTTTCGAACCCCCGCAGATATCAGGGCTGTGGCCCCCAGCGCCAATAAAACCCACAGGCTCGAGGCTGCCGATGGATGGTTGAGCCAGAAGTTAAGCGCCGCAAGAGCCAGCGCTGTAAAGAGGCTGGGCAACAGGCCATAGCCGGCCCCTAAAGCGCCTACTAGGAGCATGAATCCGAAGAGCTGAAAGATCTCTCCCCAACCGAGCACAGCTGCTCCCGCGGAGATCAGCAAGGCTGGGATTAGCAGACTCCTATACAGCCTTTTGCTGGTGTGGGGGTGGGGGTCGCTCGCGTGCTTGTGGGCGCGCAGACACACTCTGGGTTTCATAGCAACCTCAAACCAGGCGGGCTAAAAATACGTTTGGTATGGCCTCGAGGCGGCCTGGTGGTGGGGAGGAGATGCTGTAATTGGCGAACTGAGCAGCCTGGAATTTCAGGGCCGGGGTTTGTACCAGACCGAACAGCTCTTTCGCTGAAATAGGCTGGGCCTCGTGGCTAAAGATCCATAAACCCCGTATAGAGACCTCGACGGGCTGGCTCGAGGCATCCGAAACAAACACTTTAGACAGCCCCTTCCACAGCAACTGCAGGTCAGACGCACTTACGCCGTTGTGCAGCCCAGCGGTGGGGTGGTAGCACCCATGCATGCGGTACAGCCCGTAAGCGGTGCTGTGCCCCGCGGCAAGCGGAAAGATGGGGTCAATTGAGCGGGCCAGCGAGAAACGAACCGGGCTTGGCAGCAGGGTGCGCCCCGAGGGGTGTGCAGCGCCAAAGAGCCGTAGGTTGTAATACGCTTGGCATAAAGCCCGGCCCCCTTTGGTCGCATACACATGTTCGATGATGGGCCATTGGTCGAGCACTGGTAGCGATTCGTTGCGCTGGAAGTACTGGTTAAGCGCTTTTTTGATGGCCTCATCGGGCACCAGCCCGTAACGCACATCTCGCAAGAGCTGATGGGCGCTGCCCAGAAACGATAGATCCAGGGGATTGGCGTTTTTGATATCGAACAGCAGCACAAACTTGTGGTGCAGATCGGGGCGGTGAATCATGGTTACCCCCTGGGGAAGCAGGCTGGGTTGCTGGGCTCCACCACTTTGCTTAGATCGACCAGGCCATAGCCGATCTGACTGTCCCAGGTCGAGGGGTTTTGCGCGGCACTTGTGAGACAAGCGCGTACCTGGGCCAGCCGGGCGCTGGGGTTGCTGGGGGGTGTCTGGCGCAGCAGCTGCTGTTGCAACAGATACAGACCGATGGCCCCGCTGATGAAAGGTGCCGAGGCCGAGGTGCCATAGGCCAGGGCATACTCGCCTTGGTTGGGCCCGTGGGCTACCGGCACGCCGGTGCCCGGGGCTACGAACTCGAGCCCCTCACCATAGTTGGAGGCGTAGCCGCTCAGCCAGTGGGCGCGGGCCTGGCTGGCATCGGTGGCCCCTACCGCGATCACGAAAGGAGAGGAGGCAGGGTAACCCACCGTGGGTAAGTCGGCATTGCCGCTCGAGGCCACCACCACCAGGCCTTGCTGGGTTACCTGCTCCAGGACGTGCTCGAGGTAAGGGTCGCTAAAGCCGGGTGCAGAGATGGAAAGGGACAGGTTGACGACCTGGGCTGGCGTGGGGTTGACAAAGAGCTGACCGGCAATTTGGGTGGCTCCGGCGGCGTATTCCAGCGCCTGGGCTATTTGCAGTGTACCGGCCCGCTGGCCGGCATCAAATACCTTGATGGGCAGTACGCGCAGCAGGTTATAGGCCACACCGGCCAAGGCCGTTCCATTGTTGGTAGTGGCAGCGATGATGCTGGCCACCTGCGTGCCATGGCTGGCACCGGTACCGGGCTCGGGCTGTACTGTGCCCCGGGCAGGCCGAGGGTTGTTGAGGTCTTTACCCACCACATCCAACCAGCTATCCGGGGGGGTTAGGTTGGGGGCCAGATCGCTCCGCTGGGTGTACATTCCGGTGTCGATCACGGCGATGACCGGTTTTTGGCAGCTCGCAATGTCCGCTCTCAGCTTTTGCCAGGCCTGTTCGATCTTCATCTGCTGGAATAGGAGGGCCTGCTCTGTCGGGTAGCTGCGGTTGTTGGGGGGTACGGCCAGGGTGGTGGGCTGGTAGAGGTATTCGGGTTGCACGTACTGGCCTAGGCCCTGCTGGTACAGTTTTTGGGCCACTTGGGCTTCCTCTCCCGGCTGGGTGCGGTACAGGCCCCAGCCTCCACCCAGATCCTGCACCCACTGAGCCCCCAGGGTTTGCGCACCGGCGTTGTGGTTTTGCAGGCTCAGCCCTTTTTGCTGATATACCAGCAGCCGCCCCGCTACGTGCGGAACATCAAAGCGGCCCAGCCCCACCTTATTGAACGTCCTGACTGCGCTTCGTGGGCTTTGCACACCGACATCGGCACAAGGGGGGCTGGCCTCAAAACTCGAAAGGCCCTGGCTGGTTGTACACGAGGTTAGGGTCAGGCTGATCCAGCCCGCAATAACGAAGCCGATAAGGCTCCTAACTGTAGGGACTCTCCAGCAAGCAACGGCAGTACTTTTGGGTTCGGCCGGTTGCACCACTGGCTCCCCGTTTCCCTTGGTGCCCAGATTGGGAATCACGGATCATCACCTCCGAACTTGGTTTTTGGTTTGGGATACCGAGACCGGCAGCTACGGCCGGGACGCATACCAGGCTCCGACTGTTCTCGATATCCCGATCCCGCAAAACAGTCTTCAACGCCGCCAAGGTCAGCTCTGCGCAAGCCGCGCATCTGGGGTAAGGTTTGATTGCGATGCTTCCTACAAGCGTTGGCATGGCTGACCACCCAACAGCAGCATAGAGGGGTGGGGGTGGGGGTTGAGTTTAGAAAGCACACAGAAGCGGCTGAGGCTCTTAAGTCCCTTCGCAACGGCTATAACTCCCATAGGAGCTCCCGCTCGCAACCTCTGGGCTATGGGATGGGTGATAAACCAAAAATTCGCTGTGGGAGGCCTTTGGCTTTGTGATCGCTTCCGTATGTGCAAATAAACCAGCAGGTTTTCTGAAATGTAAAATAATAAAAATTTCGCCCTTGTGGAGGATGTTGGTTGAATGCGCCAACAAGCGCTAAGGTTGTGTTGTTGTGAGGGGTGGGCTTTTCGTGCAACTGGAAGACATGACCGTTTTTATTGTGGACGATGAACCATCCAGCGTGGCGTTACTGCAGAGAACCCTCGAGCGTGTAGGATTTTCCCGCATATACGCAACCACCGACCCAACCCGCTTCGAGGAGTTTTTGCAGCGGCTTGATCCCGACGTAATCCTGCTGGATATGCACATGCCGCAGCGGAGCAGCCTGGAGATACTCAGATTTTTACAAGAACGCCGGGAGAACAACGGATATTTACCGGTTCTGGTGCTCACATCCGATGCCACCGCTGAGGCCAAGCACCGGGCCCTCAACCTTGGGGCTGCTGATTTTTTACAAAAGCCCTTTGATCCGCTCGAGGTGGTGCTCCGGGTGCGCCATCTGCTGGAGACCCGCTATTTGCACCTGCGGCTAAAGGACGAGAACCTGCGCCTGGAGGCGGCGGTGCGGGCCCGTACCCAGGAGCTGCATGAAGCCCACCTGGATGTGCTAAAGCGTTTAGCCTATGCAGCAGAGTTTCGCGATGACGATACGGGCGCACACGTACACAGGGTTGCGGAAAACGCGAGCCGATTGGCGCAGAGTTTGGGCTTGGAGGCCGGCTGGGTTGAGGTGATCCGTCGGGCTGCACCCCTGCACGACATTGGTAAAATCGCCATACCAGACGCTATTCTCCGAAAAACCTCCCGACTCACCCCCGAGGAGTACGAGCTGATGAAAAGCCACACCGTGGTGGGTGCGACGATGCTCGAGGGGGGTAGGTCGGTTTACCTGCAAATGGCCCAGCGCATTGCCCGCTCCCACCACGAACATTTTGATGGAAGCGGCTACCCGGACGGCCTGAAGGGCGAGGCCATCCCGTTGGAGGCCCGCATTGTAGCGGTGGTGGATGTGTTCGATGCCCTGGTGAGCCAACGACCCTTCAAGCAAGCCTGGCCGGTGCCGGAGGCTGTGGCAGAAATTAGGCGCCAGGCGGGTTTTCATTTTGATCCCGAAGCGGTTGAGGCGTTCTTGCGGTGCGTTCGTGCCGGGGATGTTTTGCTACCAGAGGCACTGGCGGGTGGGTAGGCCCTCCGCCTGGGGGCAGGCGCTAAGCAGGTCTGCGCAAAAATGCGTAGCGAACACACGAGAACGAGAAGGTGTTTTGATATAGTACCCTGGTGCTGTTTGGCTACGGCTAGACAGGGGATGACCCATGGGCCGCAATAACGCTTTCTGGTTTGCTCTTCCAGCGGTCGCTTCGCTGGGACTGTTTTTGCTATACCCATTTTTGGACGTGCTGCGCTTTTCGACCTGGGACTGGTCGGGGTTGTCGGAGCCTCGGGTGGTTGGCCTCGAGAACTACCGCGACATACTGCGCGACCCGGACTTTTACAACAGCCTGCGCATCACCCTGGTTTTTGGCGTGATGACCTTAGTACCGTTTGTGGTGCTTTCAATTTTGCTGGCCCTGGCCCTGGATGGTCAGCCCTACGAACGCCCTATCAAAGCCCTGCTTTTTTTGCCGGGTTTGGTGACCCTGGGAGGGGCTGCGGTGGCCTGGTACACCCTCTTTTCGCCCGAATACGGCGCCCTGGCTTCGCTGATTCCGGTGCCCCGCTGGGATCAAAGTCCATTTTGGGCCTTAGTCCTGATCATGCTTTTTACCATCTGGCGGCACATTGGCTATGGGGTGCTGGTGGTCTCGGCCCGGCTTAAGGCAATCCCCAAGACCCTGCTCGAGGCCGCCGCTGTGGACGGTGCCACCCCCGCCCAGTCTTTCCGCTTTATCACCCTGCCTCTGCTGCGCCCGGCAATTACATTTCTGGTGGTGATTGGCACCGTTTTGACCCTCCAAGGCTACACGGCGGTGTTTTTGTTGACCCGCGGGGGCCCCTTTGGAGGCACCGAGGTGCTTGGCTACTATCTTTACAAGACGGGTTTCGAAGCGGGCCGGCTCGGCTATGCTGCGGCCCTCACGGTGATCATTTTGCTGTTGACGCTGGCCTTTGCCCTGGCGCAGGCCCGGCTGCTGCGGGAGGAGAAATGAAATTTGGGCTGGTTTTTCTTGCACAACCCAGGCTTGGTGCTTTCCGCGCGGAGGTGTGCCTGTGCGCTGGCTAGGTCATCTGCTGGTGTGGACGGTGGCCTTCCTGGTAGCCCTGCCCTTCATCTGGATGGCCTATGCGGCCTTCATTCCACCCGAGGCGGTTTTTAGTGGCAACATCTTCGGACAACTGGGCTTCAGTCTGGCCAACTTCGAGGTGCTGGGCCGGGAGGGTTTTTGGGAGGGCTTCTGGGGACGCCTGCTGTTCTCGGTGCTCCTGACCGGGAGCGTGACCCTTCTTCAGCTCACCACCGGCTTTCTGGCGGCCTATGCCCTCAAGGAGGGGGCCAGGCTCCTACCGTTTTTTTTGGTACTGCTGGCTATTCCGGTTGAACTGCTGCTGGTTCCTTTGTACGGTTTGCTGGTAGGGCTGAAGATTTTAGACACCATCTGGGCTTTGGTGCTGCCCTTTGCGGCCAGTCCGTTCATCGTGTATTTGCTGTTCCAGGGGATGCGCACCGTTCCGGAAGAACTGCTCGAGGCCGCTCGGATTGATGGGGCAGGTCACCGTGTTTTGCTCACGCACATCCTGTTGCCGCTTCTGCGCCCTCAACTGATTGCAGCCGGGGTGCTGGCCTTTGCGGCTCACTGGAACCTGGTGCTATATCCGCGGATTGTAGCGGGTAGTAAGGAACTCAAAACCGTGCAGACCTGGATTACCGACCTGCAGCGCCAGAATCCCGCCGACTGGGGGCCTTTGTCGGCAGCGGCGCTGGCCGCCACCCTGCCCCTGGTGATCATTTACTTGCTTTATGAGCGCCGGATTGTGGAAACCTTTGAAGAAGGCCTCAAAGGGTAAGCCCCTTTTGACGATTCGAACTTTTTTCTCATGCAGGCTATGGCAAACTGAAGCCGGGTGAACCACGGAGGATGAAGCAGATGCGCTGGTTGGTTGTGCTGTTGTTGGGTTTGGGATGGGCCTTGGCCCAGCGCCCGGTCGATATCCCTTTTTGGCATACAGCGGGGCCTCCAGGCCAGGAGCCCCTAGAAGAGATAATCCGCGATTTTAATAGCCGTCAG
This sequence comes from Meiothermus taiwanensis DSM 14542, assembly GCA_000482765.1. Taxonomy (GTDB): domain Bacteria; phylum Deinococcota; class Deinococci; order Deinococcales; family Thermaceae; genus Meiothermus; species Meiothermus taiwanensis. Next base: position 1,474 of record AXWR01000055.1, on the reverse strand, counting down.
CGGGACTATCGGATTGTACCTAGCTTTGTGGGGGACTACCGCGAGGGGGGCCTAAAGCTCCTGGCGGCGCTACGCTCTGGAGGAGCGCCGGCGCTGTTTCACGCTGAGATATCCTTCCTCGGTCGGATGGTTCAGGACAATGTGGCCCAGCCCCTGGACGAGTACCTCGGCAACCTACCCGGGGATTTTTACCCCGGATTTTTGGAGACCGGCAGGCTACGGGGCCGTACCTATGGGCTGCCGATAGGCCTCTCGGTGCCGGTGTTTTTCTACAACGCCGATCAGTTTGCTGCGAGGGGGTTGGGCGTTCCGCGCACCTGGAACGATGTGGTCACAGCGGCGCAGCGCCTAACCACCCGGGCCGCCAAGGGTTACACGGTCTCGAGCGACATCTACAGCTTTGTGGTGCTGGTGATGAGCCGCGGAGGGTCTATCGTGGACAGCCAGGGCCGCCCGGATTTTACCAACCCCAAGGTGGTGGAGACCCTCGAGTTCTTGCAGGACATGGTGCGGAAAAACATATCCCAGAGCCGGAACATCGCCGAAGCCCAGTTCTCCGTTGCCGACTTTTTGCGCACCAAAACCTTTATGGGCATCGCACCCATTACCTTGTGGCCGCTGATCGAAAACCGTGCCCCTATCCCTTTCAGGCTCGGGGTGGCGCCAGTGCCCCGTGTGGAGGGTGGAAAAGTGCCGCTGGCCGGTGGCAGCTTAGTGGTGCTCCGCGGGGCTAGCGAGCAGCAGGCCCGCGGTGCTGTGGCCTTCTGGCGCTTCGCTATGGAGCCGGCCAACATCGCCAAATGGGTCAAGGCCACCTACTACATGCCCATGCGCCGGGCTGCTCAGCCTTTGCTGGAAGACTTTTACAAAGAAGACCCCCGTCGTCGGGTGGCCTTCAGCCAGGTAGAGCACGCCGATGTTTGGCTACAGGATCCCGAGTTTACCATCTGGTACAGCTTCCTGGAGGATGCCCTCGAGCGCGCCCTGAAAGGCAACGCCAACGCTAAGCAGGTGCTGGAAGAGGCCCAGCGCCGCGCCAACAGCGTTGAGCGCCGCTGACAGAGCCGCTGGTCTGGGGGCAGCCGCCAACGTGCTCTGACGAGGGAGACGGTGCAGAGAAGACAAGATTACACCGTCTGTGCTCGGCCGGATACATGTGAGACTCTGAGCGAAAGAGAATAGGGGGAACCGACTCTGGAAAGGAGGTTCCCCCAGATGCAGCTTACTACAGTTGGAAAACCCCTGCTCAAAGCCGCCAACCAAGCCAGCCAGCTCGAACAAGCAGGCGCCGGCGACCCCGTCGTGGCCGAGCGCCTGCGGAAGCTCAAACTGGTAGAGACCCTCAGAAAAAAGAAAGTTCCCTGGGACGAAGTCCAAAAGCTGGTAGGCATCAGCAAGGCCACCTACCACCGCTGGAAAAAAAGACTCGAAGAACAAGACCTTGCCGGCCTCAAACCCAAAAGCCGCAAACCCA
>AXWR01000054.1 GCA_000482765.1 Meiothermus taiwanensis DSM 14542 | reverse complement strand
GGAGCGGGCCCAGGTGAGAAAGAGGGCCTCTATCCTGGGCCACCTTCTTCTGTCCCTACGTGCTTTTCTGAGGCTGGAGGTGTACCGCTTGCGAACGGGGGTGAGTTGGTATGAGTCCAAGGCAAGCATTATCCGCGAGGCGATACGAAGTTACCTGGCCAATCCCATACACATCCTTCACCCAACTGCGTAAGTCCTAAAAAGGTTTGCCGGGGTCTTCTGTCTACAACAGACATTTCTTAGATTGAACCACTGCAAGTAGTGGTAAAACATGCATAAATCCACAACATATGAATGTTGCCTTTGCACCGGCCTTGATGTATTATGCTCACATCATACCACCCGCTTAATGGTTTCCCGGCTACTTGCCACGGATATACAACCAGTAGTAGCATTTAGCGCGGAAGCCCCTATATGTAGTGCCACCAGGGTGGCTGGGGGGTTCTTGTTCGAAAATTTTGGAGGAGTCCATGAATGGCTTTGAACCTGCACTGTTTGATGATCATGCTCAAGCCATTGCCAAACGCCAGTACATGCAGCCAGGCGATGGGGATGTGTTTGGCATGTTTCGCCGGGTGGCTACCTGGGTGGCCTCGCCGGAAAAATCCGAGCAGGATAAGCAGTACTGGAGCGAGCAGTTTTACCGGTTGATGGCTTCCAAACGCTTTTGCCCGGGCGGGCGGGTGTTGGCGGGTGCAGGAACCCAACACGGGAATGTGCTCAACTGCTTTGTACAGGGTGCCACTGAACACGACCCCAGCAGTTTTGATGGGGTGATGGAGGTGGCAACCAAGCTGGCCTTGGTAACCAAGGTAGGTGGGGGCAACGGCGTCAACCTTGACCCATACGTTTCGCGCAAACATGCCGGCCCTCGTGGCACGGTGCGCGGCTTCGCTTACATTGCCGCCAACCATGCCGACGTCGAGGATTTCATCAAAGGCATGATGCGCCCCCCCATCAACCCCGATGGTGATAAAGAGCCCATCACCGTGCGCAACTGGACGCGGGTGGTGTATGGCCTCTTGAAGCCCGAGCTGGCCGCGCTGGCCCGGCGCAACGGGGTGATGACCGTGCGCGAGAAGCCCAGCGACGCGCTGGTGGTGCCCGACGATATGCGCGGCATTATCGAGGCGGCCAAATCGGCTTTGAGCCTGGCTGTAAAGGGCCAGGAACCCCATGTGGACTTTAGCAGCCTGCGGCCCGAAGGGGCGCCCATCCGAGGCAGCGGCGGCACCAGCAGCGGCCCGGTGAGCTTTTTGGTGGAGATCTTCGATAACTTTTTGGAATGGGCCAACCTAGGGGCCGAAAAAGCCGGCCCCGTGGCCACCCTGCGCTATGTGTACGCGCCGGTGCTGCGGGTGGTGAGGCAAGGCGGAACCCGGCGCGGCGCTGGGATGGCCACAATTGCCATCGACCACCCCGACCTGCTGGACTTCCTTACCGCCAAGGATCTCGACCGCGAGGCCAGCGAGGGCGATATCTCAACTTTTAACATCTCGATTCTGGTCACCGAAGCTTTCTGGCAAACTCTACAGGCTGATGGACTATGGGCAGTTGAACCTTCGGAGGTGCCAGGCAAATACTACCCCTACCCGGTACAGGGGCCCTACACGGGCGTGCTGCCCGACCTGCCCGAGCGCACCCAGGACGGCGCCCGTCCCATTCCAGTCTACGGAGGTAAAGTGCCGGCCAAATGGCTCTGGCACGAGATCGCCTGGCACGCCTGGGCCACTGGTGAGCCGGGCCTGATCTTTGTGGATCGCATCAACGAGCTTTCGGCGCTGAAAAACCTAGGAGAAAGGTATGTGATAAAAAGCACAAACCCGTGCGGGGAGATCCCGCTCACCGTAGGCGAGCCCTGCGACCTGGGAGCCATCAACCTGGCCGCTTATGTGGAGAAGGGGGAGTTCAACTTTGCCGAGTTCCGCAAAGATGTGCGCACCGCGATCCGCTTTTTGGACAACGTGCTGGACGTGAACGTGTTTGCCCTCGAGGACAACCGCGTTGCCAGCCAGAGCCTGCGCCGCCTGGGCCTGGGGGTGATGGGCCTGGCCGACATGCTCATCAAGATGGGGCTGCCCTACTCCTCCGAGGCGGGCCGCCGGGTGGTGGCCGAGGTGATGAACGCCATGCGCGAGGAGGCCATCGCGGAGTCGGAGCGGCTGGGCCAGGAGCGTGGGGTTTTCCCGGTGTACGAACAGAACCGGGCCGCTTTCGAGGCGCTGGGCATCCGCCCCCGGCGCAACGTGGCAGTGCTGACGGTGGCCCCCACCGGCACCACCAGCATGCTGATGGGGGTCTCGAGCGGCATCGAGCCCATGTTCTCGCCCTTCATGTGGCGGCGCATCGGCGGACAGTACAAAGCCCTGCTACACCCCTTATTCGTGGAGATGATGGAGCAGTTCCCGGCCACCGGGCCCTTCGAGAAAGACGGGGCCTGGAACTGGGACGCCATCATCGAGGCCATCCAGGCCAACCACGGCAGCGTGAAGGGTCTGGAGGGCATCCCCGCCCCCATCGCCTCGGTGTTTGAAGGGGCCCACGACGTGCCCCCGCTGGATCACGTGCGTATGCAGGGCGTGGTGCAGACCGCCTTCGACGCCGAGGGCTACGCGGCCAACTCGCTCTCCAAGACCATCAACCTGCCCAACCAGGCCACTGTAGAAGACGTAGAGGCGGCCTACACCGAGGCCTACAGAACCGGCTGCAAGGGCATTACGGTTTACCGTGATGGCAGCCGCGAGTTCCAGGTGCTCTCGGTTAGCAAAGAAGAAAAGAAAGAGGAGAAGACCGGGGCCAAGAGCCAGGAGACGGTGGCCGTACAGCCGGCCCTTCTGGAGGTTCCGCCCAGCCCGGAACGCACCGCCCGCCCCATCTTCGAGCGCACCGGCCGGCTGGTGGGCTACACCGATATGGTCAAGCTGACTGCCGCCGATGGCACCCGCCGGAGCTTCCTGGTTACGGTGAATATGCAGGGTGAGCACCCGGTGGAGGTAATTCTGACCTCGGGCAAGGCCGGCGACGAGGCCAACGCCGATAGCGAGGCGCTGGGCCGCATCATCTCCAAGGCCCTGCAATACGGTGTGCCGGTGGCCGAACTGGTCAAAACCCTGCGCGGCATCAATGGTGGGTTGTACGGCAGCTACCAGGGCCGCTTCGTGACCAGCAAGGCCGACCTGATTGCGGTGGCCCTCGAGACCAGCGGCAAAGTCCAGATTGCCGAGGCCGAGCGTAAAGCCGCCCAGATGCCCCTCGACGACCAGATGGTGCCCCAGGCCATGCAACGGGCCATGACCGCACCCATCCAGAACATCCAGCCAAAAACCGGCCTGGGCAAGTGTCCGGAGTGCGGCGATACCAGCCTGGTGCGCGAGGAGGGCTGCGTCAAGTGCTATAGCTGCGGGTATAGCAAGTGCGGATGAGCTAAGGCGTGGCTTGCTGACCCAAAAGCCCATACCGGGTAGGGGTGCTCTGGAAGCGGGGCACTCCACCCCTCATACCAGATTCGGTTAGTTCGGCGCCGGAAGGCGGCGAACTAACCCGACCAAAGGGAGTGCTCTAGGATTCAAAAAGATAGCCTCTGGAGGTCTTTGCTTTGGATGACTATCTTTTTGAATCCGGTATCACCTCGAGCAAAGAGCGCTGCTGGCTGTTGGAGCATCATGCTGGCCGTGAGCTAAAACGAGGGTGTCTTATGATGCTGGATTCAAAAGATAGACATCCTTTCAGTGCTGAACCAACCGAATCTGGTATTAGACGGCCTTCAAACACGCGCAGTGGCCGCGTTGGTTTTTTGCTGTTCCTGTGCCACTTGTTGGGCAATTTGCCGAGTTGACAGTATGGGGTGGCTGGTATAGACTTCACGCAGGAAGTTCTTCTAAAAAACAGAATATCGCCAATCTTGCTTTTTGGTTGGCCTGTTTTGGAAGCACTTCCAACGAAATAGGAGGAGACATGAAGAAGTGGCTTTTAGGCGCATTGGCCCTGACCCTTACGCTGGGGGGTCTGGCCTTCGCCCAGGGGGTAACCATCCGTGTTGCAGGCGACTCGACCGCGGTGGGTGAGGGCGGCCGTTGGATGAAGGCCAAAGCGGAAGAGTGGGCCCAGAAAACCGGCAACAAAATCGAGTACATTGATTCCCCCGCTGATACCAACGACCGCCTGGCCCTGTATCAGCAGTACTGGGCAGCCCGCAGCCCCGATGTAGATGTCTACATGATCGACGTGATCTGGCCCGGTATTGTGGCACCCCACGCGGCGGATCTTAAGCAGTTCTTCACTGAAGCCGAGCTGGGCCAGTTCTTCCCCCGCATCGTGGAGAACAACACCATCCGGGGCAAGCTAACCTCGATTCCTTTCTTCACAGATGCGGGCTTGCTCTACTACCGCACCGACCTGCTGCAAAAGTACGGGTATCAACGCCCGCCCCAGACCTGGACCGAGCTTGACCAGATGGCCACCAGGATTCAGGCCGGTGAGCGTCAGGCCGGTAACCGCGACTTCTGGGGTTTTGTCTGGCAGGGCAAGGCTTATGAAGGCCTGACCTGCGATGCCCTGGAGTGGATCTACTCCATGGGCGGCGGCCGCATCATCGAGCCCGATGGCCGCATCACCATCAACAACCCCCAAGCCATTGCCGCTCTCAACATGGTACGGAGCTGGGTGGGCCGTATCTCCCCCCCAGGGGTGACCAGCTATGCTGAAGAGGAAGCCCGCAATGCCTTCCAATCGGGTAATGCTGCCTTCATGCGCAACTGGCCCTACGCTTATAGCCTGGGCCAGAGCGAGGGCAGTGCGGTGCGGGGCAAAATCGGTGTGACCGTGCTGCCCCGTGGCGCGGGTTCGGGTGGTCGCAACGCTGCTACCCTGGGCGGCTGGCAGTTGATGGTCTCGGCCTACTCGCGCAACCAGCGGGTTGCTGCTGATCTGGTCAAGTACCTGACCAGCGTGGAAGTCCAGAAAGACAACGCCATCAGCCTTTCGCGCCTGCCCACCCGGCCTGCCCTCTACAACGACCCCCAGGTGCTGGCTAAGAACGCCTTCTTCAAAGATCTGCTGCCGGTCTTCCAGAACGCCGTGGGCCGTCCTTCGGGCGTAGCGGGGGCCCGCTACAACCAGGTCTCCGAGGCCTTCTGGACGGGCGTACACGAAGCCATCACCGGACGTAAGCCCGCAGCCCAGGCTGTGCGGGATATGGAAGCCGCTTTCCGGCGCATTCTGCGCTAAAGTTTGCGGTGGTGCTTTGATAAGGAGTGGGGTCGGTTCTCCGGCCCCATTTCTTTATATAGCGAAGACTGCATCGAACGGTAATGCTGGAAAGTGGTCATATAAAGCGATATAGTAGCGGCATCTAGAAAAATAGCCAGCTCCTGAGGGCTAACTTGAATGGAGGTGTGTCATAGATGCTTACTATTCGGCAAACCCGCCTAGCCTGGCTGCTGGTACTGCCCACGCTCTTGGTGGTGGCGTTTGTGGCGGGCTACCCCCTGGCGCAGGTGTTCTACTACTCGTTTCACCGGGCCGATATCTCATTTGTAGAGCCCACGGAGTTTGTGGGATTAAAGAACTATATTTTCTTGCTGCAAGACCCCGACTTTAGGGGTGCGCTCTGGAACACGCTGCGCTTTACGGTGGTTTCGGTTTTTCTCGAGACCGTTTTGGGGCTGGCCATTGCCCTGGTGATTCACTCCAACTTCAGGGGCCGCGGTATTGTGCGGGCGGCCATCCTGATTCCCTGGGCCATCCCCACGGTGGTCTCGGCCAAGATGTGGCAGTGGATGCTCAACGACATCTACGGGGTGATCAACGTCATCCTGGTCAATACCGGCCTGGTAGCCAACAAAATCGCCTTCCTGGCCAACCCCAACACCGTGCTGTGGGCCATGGTGGCGGTGGATGTGTGGAAGACCACCCCCTTCATGGCCTTGCTGCTTTTGGCCGGGCTGCAACTGATTCCGTCCGACATCTACGAGGCCGCCGACATTGACGGGGCCAGTAAGTGGCAACAGTTCTGGACGCTCACGCTCCCGCTGCTAACCCCGGCCCTGGTGGTGGCCCTTATTTTCCGCACCCTGGATGCCCTGCGGGTTTTCGACGTGATTTTCGTGATGGTGGGGGTCAACACCGCTACCCGCAGCCTGGCCATCTACAACCGCCAGACCCTGATTGATTTTCAGGATCTGGGTTACGGTTCTGCGATATCGGTGGCGATTTTGGTGATTATCTTCATCTTTGTAGTGCTGTACATGCGTGTGGCCGGGAAGGGGGTGCGCGGTGAGGACTAGAGGCCTGGGTTATTACGCTGGGCGGGTGCTGTTTTATGTGTTGGTGGTGTTCATTGTGGTCTACAGCGTGTTTCCTTTTTACTGGGCGGTGATTAGCAGCTTCAAGACCAGTGACGCGCTGTTTAGCTCGAACCCCAGCTTTTTGCCGGTGCCCTTCACCCTTACGCATTACCAAAATGTCTTTAGCGGAGCGGAGTTTGGTCGCAACCTGCTCAACTCCCTGATTGTGGCAGGGGGGGCTACCCTGATCTGCCTGGTGCTGGGGGTCATGGCCGCCTATGCCCTGGGCCGGCTGCGTTTTCCGCCCAAAAACGCGGTTCTCTACATCGTGCTGGCCATGACCATGTTCCCCCAGGTGTCGGTGCTCTCGGGTATGTTTGTGCTGCTGCGGGAGACGGGCTTGTTTAATACCCATGCGGGTCTGATTCTCTCGTATATGCTTTTCACCCTGCCTTTTACCGTGTGGGTGCTGACCGGCTACTTTCGGGGCTTGCCGCGGGAGCTCGAGGAGGCCGCTTATGTAGACGGGGCCACGCCCATGCAGACTCTGATCAAAGTAATGTTGCCCCTCACCGGCCCTGGGCTGGTGACCACCGGCCTGCTGGCTTTTATCGCCGCCTGGAACGAGTACCTCTTCGCCCTGACTTTTACCATTGGCAACAACGTGCGCACGGTGCCGGTGGCCATTGCTTCGTTTGGTGGGGCCACCCCCTTTGAGATTCCCTGGGGCTCGATTATGGCGGCCTCGGTGGTGGTGACGGTGCCGCTGGTGATCCTGGTGCTGATCTTCCAGCAGCGCATCGTGGCCGGGCTGACCGCAGGGGCTGTGAAGGGCTGAACCATCCTTTTGCGCGGGCGTACACCGGAAGCCTCGAGGTTTTGGGGGTGCTGATACCAGATTCGGTTAGTTCGGCGCCGGAAGGCGGCGAACTAACCCGACCGAAGGGAGTGAGAAGCCTGCGGCCCGGTTGTGGGTGTCTGGGATTCTTGAGCGAGCTAGGTTGGGAGGCTTTTTGAACGAACTGCTGAACTGGGACATTCCCTTTGACCGGATGGAGCGGCTGGCCCTCGAGGGGGGGCTGGTACAGGCCAGGGTGGAACAGGTCGAGCACGAGGGGCTGCGGGCCTGGCGGCTCCTGCTGACCCAGCGGCCCCGCGACGCTGCCAAGGAAGGCCCGGCGGTGCAGGGGGTGGTGCGCCGGCAACCCGAGAAGAAGGCGGAAAGTTACCTCGCTGAAGGGCTTTCGCCGCTGGTGCTGGGGGAGGAAGGGCTGGGGTGGGGGGGCCTCGAGCTGGCCTTTTGGGGCTGCCCGCACCGCGAGGTTCCACCGGTGCTGCGCCTGCTTGCCGACGGGGTACCTTACCCCCTGCTGGCCCTGAGCTTTCCGCTGGGTGCGGCCCGCTACCTGGGCCTGGGCGAGCGGGTGGGGGGGCTCGAGCGCCGGGGTGGCCGTTACTGGAACTTTACCGCCGACCAGCCCCCCCGGCCGGGCCGCGACCCCCTTTACCAGGCCAGCCCTCTTTTGCTGCGGGTTGAAGGCGCGCGGGCCTGGGGGCTGCTCCTGGACGAAAGCTACCCCAGCCTGTTTGACTTAGGCTACTCCCACCCCGCCGAGGCCCGCCTGGCGGTGGCCGGGCCCACACTTGACCTGTACCTGCTGGAAGGCAGCCTGCTGGAGGTGGTGGCCGGCCTGACCCGCCTGACCGGGAGGCCGCCCATGCCCCCTTTGTGGGCCCTGGGCTACCACCAGTGCCGCTACAGCTACGCCGACGAAGCATCGGTGCGGGAGGTGGTGGAGCAGTTCGCCGCCCACGGGCTGCCCCTGGAGGCGGTCTGGCTCGATATCCACTACATGGACGGGTACAAGGTCTTTACCGCCAGCCCCCAGCGCTTCCCCCGGCTGGCGCTCCTGGCCGAGGAGTTGTCGGATCGGGGGGTGCGGCTGGTGCCCATCGTGGATCCTGGGGTGAAGGTCGAGGAGGGGTACAGCGTCTTCGAGGAAGGCATGCGCCGGCAGGCCTTTATTCGCGACGACCGCGACGAACTGCTGGTAGGGGGGGTCTGGCCCCGGCGGGCGGTCTGGCCCGACTTTAGCCGCGAGGAGGTTCGCGCCTTCTGGGCCGAAGAGGTGGAGAAGTTTGCACGAACATACGGGTTCGCGGGCATCTGGAACGACATGAACGAGCCCGCGGTGCTGGAGCTAGGGGGCGCTGAACCCCCCGACAAGGCCCTGCCCCTCACAGCCCGGCAGGGGGCCAAGAGCCACCTCGAGGCCCGCAACCTGTACGCCCTGGGCATGGCCGAGGCCACCTACCGGGGCCTGCAAGCCCTGGGGCGGCGGCCCTTCATCCTGACCCGCAGCGGCTTCCCCGGCATCCAGCGCTACGCTTTTGTGTGGACGGGCGACAACGAAAGCCGCTACGAGGATCTGGCCCTCTCGGTGCCGATGCTGCTCTCCCTGGGGCTTTCGGGGATACCCCTGGCCGGCAGCGATGTGGGCGGGTTTGGCCTGGATGCCGAGCCGGAACTGCTGCTGCGCTGGATGTGGCTGGGGGCCCTGTACCCCTTCTTCCGCAACCACAGCGCCCTGGGTACCCGCCGCCAGGAGCCCTACGCTTTTGGCGAGCCCTGGACCACCCGGATGCGCGAGGCCCTGCACTTCCGCTACCGGCTGCTGCCCTACCTCTACAGCCTGGCCCGCACCGCCCACGAGGAGGGGCTGCCGCTGTTGCGCCCGCTTGGGTTGTACTGGCCCGAGGATGCAGCGGCCTGGCGCGACGACCAGTTTCTGCTGGGCGAGGCCCTGTTGGCGGCCCCGGTGCTCCGGAAGGGGGCGCGGGCCCGCGAGATTTACTTGCCGCCTGGGGGCTGGCAGGACTTCTGGAACGGTGAGCGGCTGGAGGGTGCCTCTCTTCACCGGGTCGCGGCCCCGCTGGAGCGCCTGCCGCTTTTTCAGCGGGCCGGCACGGCCATTCCCCTGACCGAAGCCCGCTACCCAACCCGCACCGCCCGCTGGCCCTTCCTCTGTTTCCGGGTGGCGCTGGGGCCAAAGGTGCGGGGCCGGGTCTTCGAGGACGCGGGCGAGGGTGGGGATGAAGGGGCCTGGAGTGAGCTCGAGGGCGGCTTCGATGGACGGCGGCTCGAGCTCCTCTTTACCGACCGCTCCGGCCACGCCCGCCAGGGGGTGCTGGCCGAAGTCTGGGGGGTTGCGCCCCCCACGCGGGGCCAGGGGTATGCGTACCACAACGGCCTCCTGCGGCTTGATGTGCAAGGGGGTGGGGCCTGGGTGGCCTGGGACTGAACCGCTATGATGGGCGGGTATGACGCCGCAAGAAGCATACCGTTGGCTTTTGGAACATAGCCGTGAAACCGCCTGCCTGGCCTCTTTTGCCCGACTGGCCGGCTGGGATCAGGCCACCTACACCCCTAAAAAGGGCCATGCCCACCGGGCCCAGATGCAGGCTGCACTGGCCAAGGTGCTGCACCAGCGGGCCACCGACCCTCGCATCGGTGAGATGCTGGCGGTGGTGGAGGGTTCGGACTGGCTGGGGGCGCCCGAATCGGTCGAGGCGGTCAACGTGCGGGAGTGGCGCCGGGCCTACGACCTGCATACCAAGGTGCCCGAGCGCCTGGCGGTGGAGCTGGCCCAGGCCACCAGCGAGGGCGAGGCCATCTGGCAGGAGGCCCGGCCTAAAAACGACTGGGCCGGCTTCAAGCCGGCGCTGAAGAAAATCTTCGGCCTCACCCGCGAGCTGGCCGAGGCCATCGGCTACCAGGACGAGCCTTACGACGCTTTGCTCGATCAGTACGAGCCGGGGGCTACGGCCAGGCAGATCGAGCCGGTCTTTGCCCAGCTGCGCCAGGCCACTGTGAAGCTGCTGGAGCAGCTCGAGGGCAGCGCGCGCAAACCCAACACCGCAATTCTGCGCCGCTTTTTCCCCCTGGCCGCGCAAGAGGCCTTTGGACGTGAGGTTCTGGCGGCCCTGGGCTTTGACCTCGAGGCGGGGCGGCTGGATGTGGTGGCCCACCCCTTCATGCAGGGCATTGGCCCCGGCGATGTGCGCCTGACCACCCGCTACGACGAGGGCTACTTCAACACTGGCTTTTTTAGCATCGTGCACGAGATGGGGCACGGCCTGTACGGACAGGGGCTTCTGCCGGAGCACTTCGGAACGCCCATGGGCACCGAGATCTCGTTGGGGGTGCACGAGTCCCAGAGCCGCACCTGGGAGAACCTGGTGGGGCGCAGCCTGGGATTCTGGCGCTTTTTCTGGCCCAAAGCCCAGCAGTACTTCGAATCGCTGCGGGATGTGCGCCTGGAAGACTTCCACTTTGCCGTCAATGCGGTGGAGCCGAGCCTTATCCGGGTGGAGGCCGACGAGGTGACCTACAACCTGCACATCATGATCCGCTTCGAGATTGAGCTGGCCCTGCTGCGGGGCAGCCTAAGCCTGGACGAGGCCCCCGAGGCCTGGGATGCCAAATACCAGGCCTATCTGGGAATAAAGGCTCCGGAAATCAAGGATGGCCTGATGCAGGATGTGCACTGGTCGGCGGGGCTTATTGGCTACTTCCCCACCTACACCCTGGGCAACCTCTACGCGGCGCAGTTTTTTGCCCAGGCCGAGAAGGATTTGGGCAACTTGGAGGCCCAGTTCGAGCGCGGCGAGTTTGCGCCGCTGCTTAACTGGACACGGGAGAAAATCCACCATCAGGGCAGCCGTTACTGGCCCCGTGACCTGCTCCGGCATGTGACCGGCCAGGATCTGAATCCGCAGTTTTTGATAGACTACCTGAACCGCAAGTACACGGCGCTTTACGGTGTGTAGCGGCTTCAGCTTACAGAGCCGGGCAATGGCCTATGCTAAGGTAGGCTTTCGGTATGGTCGAGCAAATTTATCTGGCCAAGCCCCGGGGTTTTTGCGCCGGGGTGGTCATGGCGATTGAGGCGGTGGAAAAAGCGGCCCGAGAATTGCGCGAGGAGGGTGAACTGGTGGTGTACCACGCCATCGTGCACAACGAGGTGGTGGTCAGACGCCTGCAAGAGCAGCACAGGGTGCATTTTGTCGAAGACCTATCCGAGGTGGAAGCGCTGCGCGAGGAGCTGGCGAAAGCGGGCAGAAAGCTGAACGAAACCGTGGTTTTCTCGGCCCACGGCATCCCCCCCTGGCTGCGCACCGAGGCGGCTCGGCGCAACCTGCACCAGATTGATGCGACCTGCCCCCTGGTCACCAAAGTCCACAGCGAGGCCAAGCGCTACGCCCGGGAGGGCTACTGGATTCTGCTGATTGGCGACTCCGCCGACCACCAAGAGATTAAGGGCACCCGTGGTGAAGCACCGGAAAACACCATCCTGGTGGCGGTGCACACCCACGTGGGGCGCGATCCCCGCCTGGCCGATCCCCGCACCGTCGAGGTGCCCGACCCCGAAAAGGTGGTGGTGCTGACCCAGACCACCCTCTCGGTGGACGACACCCTCGCCACCATCGAGATCCTCAAGCAGCGCTTCCCCAAGCTGGTGGTGCCCAGCCGCCACGACCTGTGCTACGCCACCAAAAACCGCCAGGATGCTGTTAAGCGGATCGCGCCCAACGTGGATATGTTTCTGGTGCTGACCAGCCTGGCTTCTTCCAATGGGATGCGGCTGTTGGAGCTGGCGAGGAGCCTGGTGGGCCGGGCCGAGCGCATCAATACCGTGCAGGACATCAAGTCGGAGTGGCTTCAGGGGGTGCGCAGGGTGGGCATCACCTCGGCGGCCTCCACCCCGGACGACCTGGTGCAGGAGGTGGTGGCCTATTTCCGTGAGCTAAATCCCAGCCTCGAGGTCATCGAGGAAGGCGAGTGGGAGGATATCGAGTTCCGCGAGCCCAAACGCTTATCCCCCCAGGAGGTTCTGGCCGGGGCCTAAAAGATGTCCAACGCTGTGATTAGTCCTTACCGGCTGTCTGTCGCGCCGATGCTGGACTGGACCGACCGGCATTTTCGCTATCTGGTGCGGCTTATCTCCAGGCGGGTGCGCCTGTATACCGAGATGGTGGTGGATCAGTCCATCCTGCTGGGCAACCGCCCCAAACTGCTGGACTTTAGCCCCGAGGAGCACCCGGTGGCCCTGCAGCTGGGGGGTTCGGTGCCGGAAAAGCTGGCCGAGGCAGCCCGGATTGGCGAACTGTGGGGCTACGACGAGATCAACCTGAACCTGGGCTGCCCTTCGGAGCGGGTGCAGGGGGGTGGGTTTGGGGCCTGCCTGATGCTCGAGCCCGATCTTGTGGCCGAGAGCATGGCGGCCATGCGCCAGGCCGTGCAAATTCCGGTCACGGCCAAGCACCGCCTGGGGGTCGACGAGGTGGAGGACTACCGCTACCTGGCCCGCTTCGTGGAGAAACTGGCCGGGGTGGGGGTGGAGGTCTTTATCGTCCATGCTCGCAAGGCCTACCTTAAAGGGCTTTCACCCGCCGAGAACCGCACCATCCCCCCGCTGCGCTACGACTGGGTCTACCGGCTCAAGCAGGACTTCCCCCACCTGACCATCGTGCTGAACGGGGGGGTGCGCACCCTGGAGGAGGCCCGGGCCCATCTGGCCAAGGTGGACGGGGTGATGCTGGGGCGGGCCGTTTACGAGGACCCTTTTGTGCTCGAGCCAGCGGATCGGATGCTGTTTGCAGAGGCCCGCTCCACCACCCGCCTCGAGGTGGCCCAGGCCATGCTGCGCTACAGCGAGGCCCAGCTCGAGCAGGGCACCCCGCTATGGGCCATCGCCCGGCACATGCTCAACCTGTTCAAGGGACAGCCCCGTGGCCGCCTGTGGCGGAGAATCCTCTCCGAGCGGGCCTGCCGGCGGGGGGCGGGGGTGGAGGTGCTGCAAGAGGCCCTCGAGCGGGTGGGGTTTCCTGAGCCAGCCCATCACGCCGGGCTGTAGCGCCCTGCGCTGCTCTGCACCAACCCCTTGAGCTCGAGCATCATCAGCACCGAGAGAACCTCGCCGGTGGAGAGGCCGGTGGACTGTGCGAGGTCGTCGGGCAGGGCCTCGGGGAGCTCGAGCAAAGCCCGGTAGACTTTAGCTTCGCTGCCCTCCAGCTGCACGGCCTGCTTTTTGGGGGCCCGCACCCCCAGGGCATTCAGCACGTCCTCGGTATTCAGCACCAGCCCGGCCCCGTCCTGAATCAGCCGGTTGCAGCCCAGCGAAAAAGTATCGCCGGGTCGGCCCGGTACAGCCAGCACATCGCGGCCCAGCTCGGCGGCAAACTTGGCGGTAATCAGGCTGCCGCTTTTCTCCCCGGCCTCCACCACCAGCACCGCCCTGGAGAAGGCCGCCACGATCCGGTTGCGCCGGGGAAACAGTCCCGCCTGTGGAGGGGTGCCCAGCGGGAACTCCGAGAGTACGCTCATCCTCTCGGCCAGGGCGCGGTTCTGGATCGGATAGAAGCGGTCTATGGCGCTGCCCAGCACCCCCAGGGTATAACCGCCCCCGTCCAGGGCCCCCTTGTGTGCGGCGGCGTCGATCCCCAGGGCCAGCCCCGAAACGATGCCGATGCCAGCTTCGGCCAGCTCGCGGGCTACTCTCTGCGTCCAGGCGGTGGCCCAGGGGCTGGCCTGGCGGGTGCCTACGATGGCGATGGTGTGGGGTGAGGGGGGCAGCTCTCCTCTGAGGTAGAGCACCATGGGGGGGCTGTCCAGATGCCGCAAGGCTTCGGGGTAGCCCTCCTCCCAAAGGCCAATCAGCCGGATGCCTAGCTTGGCGGCCTGTGCGCGCTCTTTTTCAGCCAGGCCGCTTTGCAGGGTTTTGCTGTAAGCTGCTGCAATTTCGGGGCCTAGCTGGTCTGCGATGGCCTCCACGCTCAGGTCGGTTGCGAGGGTTTGCTGCAGGCGCCGGGGGCCGATCTGGGGGGTGAGCGCGAGGGCCAGGGGGTCGGGCATAGCTCGCTACAGGATAACGGATGCCTTCATGTGCTACCGGGTAGATGACCGGCGCAAAGCCCAGGGTGCCGATGCGCTGCTGGCGGGAACCTTCTAGCCTGGGTACCATGCTGCTATGCGGGTTTACGCGCTGAAACTCTTCCACGACGAGGACACGGGGTGTGCGCGCTGGCCCTGGCTCTCCATGCCCGACCGCGAGGCGCAAAAGAAGTTCCTTACTAGTTTCCGTCGGTCCATAGCTGCGGGCCAGCCCCCCCAGCTGCACCCCTGGCGGCCGCTGCCGGTGGTGGTCGTCCGCCAGGGCAGCCTGCACCCCCACGAACCCCCC
>AXWR01000053.1 GCA_000482765.1 Meiothermus taiwanensis DSM 14542 | reverse complement strand
CCGTTTATCACTACTTTCGGCTGTGGCGTAAGAGTGGTTTCCTCGAGCGTCTGCACACCACATTGCGGGAGAAGACCCCTACCCGAGTGCGGGCAGTCTGGACAGCCAAAGCGTGAAGACCGGTGAAAAAGGGGGGTCAGGGGGTACGACGGTGGCAAGAAAATCAAGGGTCGTAGAGGGCTGGTGCTCAAAGTCAAGGTGCTGCCAGCCCAGATCACCGATGCTGAGGGTGGGAAAGTAGTGCTGCAAGCTGCTGGGGCCACCCAGAGAGATTGCTGCCATTTGTGGCTACAAACGCCGGTTCGAGGGGTGGGTCAAGACCACCTTGGGCTGGAGCGACCCGATGCTAACTTATGCGGCATCTGGTGGCCCAAAGACAAACCCATACCCGACGGCCTGGCCGAAGACCGGAGGGTATCGCAGCTTTGTGGTTATCCCCAGGAGTGGAGCGCACTTTTGCTTGGTTGAGCTTCAACCGGGACTACGAGCCACTGTCCGAAACCTCAGAAACCCTGATCTACGCGGCGATGATCCGGCTCATGGTCAGGAGACTGGCCTCCTAGACGGTTTTAAGACAGTTTCTCACCCCGCGGGCATCGCCGGAACCAGATCAGCAAAGTAAAACCCGTCGCGCTCCACGACCTCGCCCACCGCCGCGCACAGGGGCTTGCGGAACATCGGCCCGGCCAGAACACAGGTGTGGAACTCGCCGTTTTCACCACAGGGATCAACGCCCCCCGGCAGATTGTCGAGGAATGCCTGATCGAAGGTACGACCGACGAACGACGGCGGGAGCCTCCTCGGATCCACGCAGGTAACCACCGCCTCGAGGCCGGCCTCGATCATACGGCGGGCGAGCGGCCCGGTTGGCTCGTGCCATAACGGAAAGAGGGGCTCGAGGCCGGTGCCTTGGAGCTGCCTGACCCGGTAGGCGCGGATTTCCTCCAGAAACAGATCTCCGAAGGCCAGGTGGGTTGCTCCCCGCCTGCGCCCGTCGGCGATGGCCGCGCGCATTGCACGCTCGTAGACCTCGTTGGAACAGGGCCATGGAAGGGGGACGAGGTGAAGCGGGAGCCCGACCGCCCGGGCCTGGGCCTCGAGCAGGGCCAGACGGGTGGAGTGCATTGCGACCCGCCCGTGGGTGGTATTCACGGTTGTCAGGAGGCCGATGACCTCCACCTCCGGATCCTGCTGCAGGATGTGCAAGGCCCAGGCGCTGTCCTTGCCGGAACTCCAGGAAAGCAGCACCCTCTTCGGCATCAGGCCAACACCCCGGGCTCAGCCGCAGGGGCTTTCAACCCCCCATCGCTTTCTGCAGCTTCCTTGTGCAAGACCATGGCTGTTACCGATATTAGCAAATGGTAGTGCCAAGCAGGTAACGATCAGTGGGTAAGACCCCCCACCCTGGGCCGCGCTTTGAGCGGATCCTTGCCCCCGTACCCGCCTCGAGCTTTCTAGAAGGGGGCAAGATACCCTACGCCCCTTGCACGTCGGGTGACCGGGCGAAGGCTTTACGGTACACCCGGTACTCGAGCACAGCATAGACCATCGGCCTATGGACGGAGCTATGACACCGGTTTTCCAGTGCGGCGGCAAACAGCAGGGCTTGGAGGCTACGGTTGCTCCGGTACAAGGGCCTTCAGCAAAGGGGTTCGCCACTGCCGGGTGGTGCGGTCGTAGATGCCAAAGCCCGCTGCGAACTCCCAGTAGGCCCAGCTAAAATTGCGCTTCTCCAATTCCGAGCGCACCGCCCCTGTCCAGCGCACCCTCGAGTCCAGATCGCCCTTCTCGTAGGCTCCGAACTCCCCCACGAAGATGGGGCGCCGGTTCTGCTCAGCCCAGCGCTGGGCAAACTCCATGGCCTGGGCTATGGCGTTTTGCTGGTGGGTAAGCAGGGCCAGGGGGCTTCCAGGGCCCCGTAACTCCAGCCTCTCCAGGCGGAAAGCAGCTCGGGCGTTGGGGGAGTTGTTCTGCAAGATCAGGTCTGTAAGCCTGCTGGGGTTGCCGCACTCCGAGAGGTTCACCACCGTTTCCACCCCGCCGCTGGTGGTGACAGCTTTTGCAGGGGCATCCCGGCGGCACGAGACCTGCAGGCTCACGGGTGCGCTGGTTCTAAAGGCAAGACGGTCATACCCCTCCACCCCAGCGTCCGAGTGCAAATAGAACCCGGCCCAGCCTTCCTGGTAGGTGATCTCTAAAGCTTCACCCACAAAACCGACCCGGCTGCCCCAGGACCAGTTCTGCCAGCCCGCCGCGAAGGCCCCCTGGTTCTCCCTCCAGACCACACCGGTAGGTGGAACGGGGTTGAGCCACTCAGCCCCCTGGTGGGTGAACTCCAGGGGATCGTAGTAGTGGAAGGTAACGATCAGGTTGGGATCGTCCGGCAGCCGCAGCTCGGACAGCCGCCACAGCGAGTTCCAACCCACCGGCCCCACAATCACCGCCCGGCTGGGGTTGCTCTCCCGCACCACCCGCAGGGCTTTGGCCAAGAGATCGTTCCACAGCTGGGGATTGTCGTTGAACCGGCCGTGGGGCTCGTTGAGCAGCTCGAAATACACACTGCCCGGCTGGTTGCGGTAGCGCTCAGCAATCTGCCGCCAGATGGATAGGTAGCGGGCTTCCTCGGCCTGGGGGTTGGCGTTGAGCTCGTCGTAGTGGTGCACGTTGACGACGATGTTGAGGCCGCGCCGGGTGGCCTGTGTGACGGCCCAGTCCACCCGGCTGAAGAAGGCCGGGTCTATGGTGTAGGGTGCGGCCCGCCCCGCATGGTGTGTCCAGCTGACGGGCAGCCGAATGGTCTTGAAACCCGCCTCTCTGATCAGCTCGAAAAACCCTTCCTCCAGCCTGACCCCCCAGGCCCCTTCCCAGGGGGCCTCGAGGGCGTTGCCCAGGTTCACCCCCCGGCCCAGCTGGCGGTTGAGCTCGACGATCCCGCCGGTGTCCGGCGCGGGTGTTTGAAGCTGGGTGGATTGGCAGCCTACCGGCCCCAAAACCAGCAGCAACCCACTCACCGCGAGGAAGCGCATGGCCTCATGCTACCACCGGTGCCCCTAAGCGGCCGGCCGGGTACGGGGGTAGACCCTTGCACCTGGGGTAAAATCCGGGCAAGGATTGAAATATGCGGAACATGCGATTGAGTTACCGGCCCGAGAAAGATCGCGAAGGCCTCGACCCGGAGGGGTACGAGAATCTCTCGTTCTACGGCGACTGGTTGACTGAGGAGGAGCTGGCCGATATTGCCCGCATTCTGCGATCGCGCGAGAACCCTTTGCCCAGCCAGCCCGAGGAGGAGATGGACTAGTTCAACAGCCTCGACAGCGGCCTAAGGCATATCAATAAAGCCAGTCTAGAACGGAAAAACCCGAGGGTACGAATCCTCGGGTTTTGCTTTTGGCCCCAAAACGCTACTCCTTGGGGGCCCAATCAGGTAAGCGGGCGTCCTTGGACATGCGGTGGAAGGGTACGTTCTCGTAGTAGATTTTGTCAATCTTGTACTGGAACCGCCACTCGCCCCAGGAGCCGTCGCTGCCCTTGTAGAGGGCGTGGTAGCCCCAGCCGTAGTCGGGCGTCCACAAAGGCACCTTGTCAAAGCCCACCAGCTTCCAGCGCACCCCGTTCTCCTCAAACTCGATGCGGTCTTTGATGGGGAAGCGGTGCGGGGGTAGGCCGTATTCTGGTTCAGCCCAGCGTTTACCGATGCTCATACTCTCACCTCGGGTACAGGATAGCTAGCCGGGTTTTTCTGCTCAGAAGAAATAGCCCCCGGTGAACACCGAAAACCACGATGTCAAGGCAATAAGCCTCCACTGGACAGCCGTCGAACAGGTGTTCGGCGGGGCGTGCAAGAGGGTCTCTTGAACGTCGTCCAGGACGAGCGCTGGGATGGGTCGTTGCACTCAGGTGAGAGCCTGGGGTGAGGGCTCGGACACAATGGCCCCCCTGTGGGGTGGCCGTGGCGTTATGCTTCTTTCTCTTTTGGATATATTTCGCATAATGTGTATTATGCGAAATTAGCCAACGATAAGAACCCTAAGGTACGTTCGACAGTGGTTCCCGATAAAACACCTTACATGCCCGCATGGCTGCTTTGCCCACGAGGGCTACTGTGCGGTGTGGTACTGGGGATACGCTGTGAGGCTTTTGTCGTTGGATTCAATCCTCACTCGAGCGCTCACCAAGTGCGTGGGGCTATACAATACCCTCCGTGGACCTGCAGGAGCTCGAGCGCTGGCTGGCCCAGGCCCGGCACACCCTCACCTCAGCCGAGAGGGACGCCCAGGGCGGCGATTTCGACTGGGCCTGCTTCAAGGCCCAGCAGGCAGGGGAGTATGCCATAAAGGGGCTTCTCAGGGGGCTGGGGCGGCCGGCCTATGGGCACAGCATCATGCGCCTCCTCGAGGAGCTGAGGGCGGGCCATGTAGACGTCCCCGAGGAGCTCGTCGAGGCCGCCCAGGAGCTGGACATCCACTACATCCCCGCGCGCTACCCCGATGCCTACCCCGAGGGAAGCCCCTTCGAGTTTTACAACCCTAGACGGGCCGAGGAGGCCCTCCGGGCGGCCCGACGTATCCTCGCCTGGGTTCGGGAGGCGGTATGAGAAGTATCCTGGCCTCTGCTCTGGCCAGAAGGGCTGAGGAGCGCGAGGCCCTCCTCCAGGAAGCCCGGGCCTATGCGCAGCGGGTACGGAACTCTCTCGGGGAGGCCGAGGTCTACCTCTACGGCTCGGTCGCTCGAGGGGATTTCAACCTGGAAAGCGACATAGACCTCCTGGTGGTCTCCCCTAACCTCCCCAAGGATCCCCTGGAGCGGGCCCGGCTTCTCTTCTCCCTGCGGCAGGGCCGGGAGGAGCCCAAGGGGCTTCTCCCCCAGGAGTTCGCCCAGCTGCGGGCCAGGGGGGGGCTCTGGTTCCTCGAGGAGGCTGTACCCCTCTAGGGGTAGTGGCGTAGGAGCTCGAGCCCCGACCCACGATGATCCTCCCAGGGCAGCTAGTCGACCAGGGACGCTGGAAACGTGGGCAAGACAGGAGTGGCCGGTCAGCAGCCGAATCTAGCCGTCCTGCTCATGCTGGTGACCAGAGCCTTCCGCAAGATGGTTGTACTTGTGCTTGGCAATCAGATCCACCCCCTGCCGGGCACCCGTGCCTTGAGGCCCCGGCTCAGATACCCCTTCTCCCCCGTGACCACCTGGTACCTCCATCCCTCCAGCAACCGCCCGGCCACCACCCCATCGTGCGAGCAAAACCCGCCGCACAAAGCCCCGCTCAACGACCCGGGCGTGTAGGCGCAGTTCGTGGAAGTACGTGCGGTGGGCGGTGTCAGGTTCTTTTCCGAATTGTGGGAAACGCTCTGAGCAATGGGCCGCTCGAGCCGCCTCCCACCCAGCACCCGTAAACCTACCGTGCGGCCCAGGCCAGCAGGTACTGGGCTGCGTAGTAAAGTGGCAGGCCCAGCAACGGATTCAGCGGCTGCTGCACCACAAAGCGCTGGCGGGCCACGAACAGGTCGGAAAGGTAGAAGAGCAGCGCCCCCAGCCAGATCTCGCTCTGGGCAGTGCCCAGCCCAGCCCAGAGCATCAGGCTGATGACCACCCCGTAGGCCAGCACCGGGGCCTTCCAGCCTCCCAGATGGGGCCACAGCCAGCGCAGCCAGCCATACCCCATCGCCAGCACCAGCAGCAAACCCCCCAAGGAGGGCGCGCCCACCTGCACGAAAGCCCCCAGGTAGGCCAGGTGGGCCAGCAGAAAGGCCCCCAAACCGGCCAGAAAGGCCCGGCTCGAGCCAAAGAGCAAAAGCACATCCCCCACCGCCGAAAGCAGCAACCCCACAAAGATGAGCCTCGCGAACAAGCTATCCAGGCCCAGGCTGAGGGCGAAGAGCAGGAACCCCAACGAACACAGGGATTTGAAGAGGGCTCGAGCCGCGCGCCGATTCTGCCACTCTGCCCACAGCAGCCCCACCAGGCTGAGTCCCCCCAGTCCCAGCACCACCCAACTCCAGTCGTTCATAGCCTTCCACACCGCCTTGAGCCAGCCTTTAGACGGCCCCTAGCTTACCCTGGGTCACGCTACAATCGGAATTGGTCATGAAACACCAGGTGGGGCTACTTGGTTTGATTCTGGCGATAGGCCTGGCCGCACCGTCGTCTAACCTTGCCGACCTCGACCAGGACGGCTATCCCGACGTTGCCGAGTTCCACAGCGCCGTGCAGCGCGAGGCGTTTCTGGAGTGGTTTGCCGCTATTGCCGAGGCCCAGTTCACCGCCCCCTCGCCCGCCTGGCCCCCCCAGGAGCAGGACTGCGCCGGCCTGCTGCGCTTTGCTTTTTTCGAGGCCCTGAAGCCCAAAACCGCGGCCTGGTTCCAGAAGTTTCCCTACCTGCCCAGGGTAGCAGCCCCGCCCCTGAGCGCCTATCCCCTGCCCCAGATTGGCCGCGCGGTCTTCCGCATCGCGCCGGGGGCCTACCGCCCGGACGATGTGCAGGCGGGCCGCCTGGTACCCTGGGCCAGCGCCATGTACCTGATGCGGTACTCGAGCGTCTTCCTGGGCCGCACCCCCGACAAAGCCCGGCGCGGCGACCTCTTGTTTTTCGTGCGCCCTTTGGCCCGGGGCTCGGCCTATCACAGCATGGTGTACCTGGGCAATAACCTGGTGGTCTACCACACCGGCTACGCCCCCTCCGAAGGGGGGGAGGTGCGCATGGTGAGCCTGGAAACCCTGAACAAGCACCCCCAGAAATACTGGCACCCCCGGCCCGACAACCCCTACTTTCTGGGCTTTTACCGCTGGAAAATCGTGAGTTATTAGGAGGCTACGGAGATGAAGCGTTTTGGGCGAGCAGGGTTCGGCATATTCGGTTTGCTTTTTTTGAGTCTGATACCAGGGTCGGCCCAGCGCCCGGAACCCCAGTTGTACGGCGGCGGAACCTACAGCCCCACCCAGCCGGTGCGGCTGGAGTACTACCTGCCGGGGGGTGGCCGCAGCCAGATCCGCCTCTTGCGGATTCGCAACCCCGAGAAGGTGGTGGAACTCGGCGGTCCGCGCGGCTTTCAGCGCACCGGCGAGCTGGACCTGTCGCCGGTGCGTACCGTGCCGGTTTTTGGCACCCAGAATAGGCCCTACGGCGAGGTGAGCCTGGGGCGGCTACCCGAGGGCCTGTACCTGGCCCAGATGGGCACCCCCCGCCCCACCTCGGCCACGCTGGTTCTGGTGACCAACCTGGGGCTGGTGGTCAAGTCGGATCCGCAGCGAATCCTGGCCTATACCGCCAGCCTGGATAGCGGACAGCCGCGCACCGCCCAGATTTTTGTCTCCAAGGACAGGCGCATCGTGCAGCAGGGACGGGCCGAGGGCGGGCTGGCCCTGCTCCAGAGCAACCTGCCCGACACCAGCAACCTGTTTGTGGCGGCCCGCTCGGGCAGCTCCTGGGCCTTTAGCAGCGCCTACTGGCAGCGCTGGAACCTGGAAAAGAATCGGCTTTATCTGGTCACCGACCGCCCGGTCTACCGCCCCGGCCAGACGGTGTTTTTCAAGGGCACCGCCCGCAGCACCAGCGGCCTGCGCCCCATCGCCCATCAGCCGGTGGAGCTGGTGGTGCGCGACTTCGACGACAACGAGGTGTTTTCCGGCCGCTTCACCACCGAAGCCTACGGTAGCTTTTCCGGGCAGTTTCGCCTGGGGCTGGACGTGCGGCTGGGCGGGTATACGCTGGTGGCCCGTCTACAGGGGGAGGAGCACATCGGCGAGTTCGAGGTGCAGGAGTTCGTCAAGCCCGAGTACCGCGTGGAGGTGACCCCCGCAAAGCCCGTAGCGGTGCAGGGGGAGAAGGCCCGCTTTGTGGTGAAAGGCGAGTACCTGTTTGGCGGGCCGGTGGCGGGCGGCAAGGTCAGCTACGCCCTCATCCAGCGGCCCTACTACCGCTTTGCCTACGCCTCGAGCTACGGTTTCTACGAGAATTACGAGTACGAGGACATCTACGAGGGCCGGATCATCGAGCGGGGCGAAGGGCGGCTCAACGCCCAGGGGGAGCTGGTGCTGGAGGTGCCCTTGCAGCCCCTGGGGGAAGACTACCGGCTGACCCTCGAGGCCGGCGTGACCGACGAGGCCGGGCGGGAGATCAGCGGAACCGGGTTTCTCACCGCCTACCGTGCGGGCGTGGTGCTCAACATCCGCACCGACCGCTACGCCTATCAGACCCAGGAGACCCTGAGCGTCACCGTGCAGGCCGAAGACCTCGAGGGCAACCCGGTCGCGCTGCCCTTTTCCCTGAGCGCCAACCGCGTCTACTGGGTGCGGGGCCGGGGCGAACAGCAGGAACGCACCGTCCGCCTGCAGGGGCGCACCGACGCCAGGGGCCAGGCCAGGCTGCAGCTCAGGCTGCCCAAGCAGGGCTCGTATACCCTGGTGGTGGAGGCCCGCGACCGCGCCGGGCGGGCCACCCAGGCCCAGGAGGGGGTCTGGGTCTCGGACGGTTCGTACTGGTTCTGGGACTATAAGAGCCTGAAGATTACCCCCGACAAGCCCCAGTACAGGGTGGGCGAGACCGCCCGCTTCGTGGTGCAGTCGCCGGTGGCGGATGGCTGGGCCCTGGTGAACCTGGAAGGCCCGGGCCTCCGCAAGCCCGAAATTGTGCGCTTCCGGGGCTCCACCTTCACCTACGAGCTGAAGCTCACCCCGGAGATGGCCCCCAACGGCTACCTCGCGGTCACGGTGCTGGGGGGTGGCGAGTACTACAGCGAGGTGGCGGGCTTTTTGCTGCCACCGACGGAGAAATTTTTGAACGTGACGGTGGCCTCCGACAAAACCACCTACAAGCCCGGCGAGACCGCCCTCTTCCGGCTCAAGGTGACCGATGCCAGCGGGCGTGCGGTGAAAAGCCAGGTCACGCTGGGCCTGGTGGACGAGGCCATCTACCTGGTGCGGCCCGAGAAAACCCCGGACATCCGGGCCTTCTTCTGGGGTCTGAAGTCCAACCTGGTGGGCACCCAGACCGCCGGGGGCTTCTACTTTGGCAACGTGGCCCCAGCACCTGCGGTGGCCGGCCGGGCCCCCATGGACAGGGCCGTCTTTGGACAGGCCAAGGAGTCGCTGGCGGCCCCCAAAGTGCGGGAGGACTTCCGCGATACCCTCCTCTGGCTGCCCGCGGTGGAGACCGACGAACGGGGCGAGGCCACGGTAGAGGCTCGCTTCCCCGACAACCTGACCCAGTGGCGCCTGACCGCCCGGGCCATCTCGCTGGCGGATACCGTTGGGCAGGCCACCCAGACCGTAACCACCACCCTGCCGGTGATCGCCCGGCTGAGCACCCCGCGCTTCCTGGTCCGGGGGGACGAGGCCACCTTGCGGGTGATCGGGCAGAACAACCTGGGCGAGAACCAGGAGGGCCAGTTGCGCCTGGTGCCCAGCGGGCTCGAGCTGCTGACCCCACCCACCACACCCGTTAGGCTTCCAGCCGGTGGACGCACCGCTACCAGTTACCGGGTGCAGGCCCGACAAAGCGGCAGCGCTACCCTGGAAGCCTCGGCCCTCACCCCGGCCGCCTCCGATGCCCTGCGCACCCGGCTGCCCATCCTCCCCAGGGGCCTCAAGCAGGAGCTGGGCTGGGCCGGGCAGTCGGGGGATCGCTGGGCGTTTAGCCTGCCCCCCACCACCGACCCCGGCCAGATGCGGGGCCGGCTCTACCTCACCCCCTCGCTGGCCGCTGCGGTCACACCCGCACTCTCCTATCTGGCAGGCTATCCCTATGGCTGCTCCGAACAGACCATGAGCCGCTTTTTGCCCAGTGTGCTGGCCAGGCAGGCCGGTAACTTTGCCCAATTACCCGAAGAACTCGCGCAAAATCTGGACGACTTTGTGGCGGCAGGCCTCAAGCGCCTCTACGACTTCCAGCACGAGGACGGGGGCTGGGGCTTCTGGCAGCACGACGACTCCTCGCTCTACATCTCGTCCTATGTGCTGACCGGGCTCCTGCAGGCCCAGGAGGCCGGTTATCGGGTGCGCGAGGACGTCCTGAAGCGGGGCGTGGCGTATCTGCTCAAAACCCTGAACCGGCCCGACGCCCACACCTACGCCGCCGACGCCGTGGCCTACGCCGCCTATGCCTTTGCCCTGGCCGGGCCCGCGTATATGCCCAAGGAACGTTCCGCTGTCGGGACAGACTTCGCTCGTGCGCCGGGTGGCTTGCAGCGCTCCAACCAACCGCACCTGACCCGAACCGCCAATCAACAAACCCCGCCGCTGGACTTTAGCTACCTGCAAGACTACCTGAGAAGGCCCGACCTCACCCCCTACGGCCATGCGCTGGCGGTGCTGGCCTACCACCACAACGGCAACCGAGCCCTGGCCGAACGGACCCTCGAGGGTCTCCTGGCCCGACTGACCGAGCGCGAACGCACCGCCTACTGGGAGGTGCGGGCCCCGCGCTGGGCCTGGAACGACGACCGTATTGAAGCAACGGCCCGTGGCCTGGAAGCCCTGGCCCGGTTGCGCCCCAACCACCCCGCCGTCCCCAAGATCGTGAACTGGCTGATGCAGGAGCGCAGGGGGGCCCGCTGGGTCTCCACCAAGGACACCGCCGCAGTGGTGATCGCCGCACTGGCCCTGGCGAAGGCTACCGGCGAGCAGCCCGGCGAACAGGAGGTGCAGGTTCGGGTCAACGGGCAGACGCAAACCCTGAAGGTTCCAGCCCGGGGGGCCGAGCTGGCCCTGGAAGGCCTGAAGGTAGGCGAGAACGAGGTACAGGTCACCGGCCAGAATGGCCTGTATATCAGCGGCAGCGTGAGCTATTTCGAGGAGAAGGAGTACCTGCGTCCGGAGTCCCGTGGCCTGCGGGTGGCCCGTACCTATCATAAGCTCACCCCCCGCTACGATGCCAGAACCGAACGCTTTGTCTACGAGCAAAGCCCCCTGACCGGCCCGGTCAAGGCCGGGGAGCTGGTGCTGGTAACCCTCACCGTGCGCCCCGAGCAGGGCGCGCTGCGGTATGTGGTGGTGGAGGAACCCACCCCGGCCGGCCTGGTGGTGGTGGAGAACGACGACTCCTTCCGCATCGCCGGGGTGCGCTCGCGCTTTGGCGACGACTACTACGGCTGGAACTACTGGTTCGACGGGCGGGAGATCCGCGACCGGCAGGTGGAGTTCTTCTTCAGCTACCTGAGCGGGCCCGTCACCTTCACCTACCTGCTGCGGGCCGAGACCCCCGGCCGCTTTACCGCGCTGCCCACGCTGGCCTGGATGATGTACGAGCCGGAGGTGCGCGGGGTGGGGACGGCACGGACGCTGCAGGTGAGCGAGTGAGGTGAGCCGGTGCGCTGGCCCTGGGTGCTGTTTGCTTTTGGGGTCTTTTTCCCCTTGGCCCTGGCCCAGGCCTGGCAGATCGCCAAAGCACCCGGCTTCGTAGTACAGACGGCCTCGCCGGAGGACGCCCGGCACCTGCCCGAGGTCTTCCGGGTGCTGCAAAAAGCCCGGCGGGACTTGATCGCCGCTGGCTATACGCCGCCCCCAGAGGTGCGGGTGGTGGTGCACCCCCACCTGAAGTCCTACCGCGCCGCAACCCGGCTGCCCTGGTTCATCCTGGCCGCGGCCAATCGGAACAGGAACCAGATCGACAGCCAGCGTCTGCGGCTTCTGCTGGAGCGGGGCGCGCTGGAGCGCACCCTGCGTCACGAGCTATTCCACCTGGCCCAGCCCGCGGGCTGGCCCCGCTGGAAAGCCGAAGGGATGGCCCTGCGCTTTGCCGGCGACCGGCCCCGGGCCAGGCCGCTGGAAAACATCGACGAGGCCGAGTTAGAACGTTTGTTGATCAATCCACCCGATCAAGAAACCTTAAACCGGGCGATGGCCACCGCATTTTGGTGGGTGGGGCGCTGGCAAGCCGGCCAGAATCTGCGCCAGCGGCCCTGATGGGCGGTTTGGGAGACATCCTCTCCGGCCTCATTGCGGGCTTGGGCTTCGCCTGCAGTGGGAACATGGGCTAAAGGAGGGCGAAGCGGGCCTCGAGGCCCGGGATATCCGCCTCCAGGAAGCGGAGGCGGGCCTCCGCGTCCAGGGCAAGGGGGGCGGGCAGGATCACCTGGGCGCTGAGGCCCAGCTCAGGGAGGAGGAAGACCCCCTGCCCTCCCCTTCGCTCCACCAGAACCCCGGGGCCTTCGTACCCCTTTTCCTGAAGGTAGAGGAGGGTCCAGTGAAGCCTGCTCTTCCTCTCGGCCTCCCGCACCAGGTCGGCCACCGCCTCCGCCGCCCCCACCCTTTCCAGAATCTCCCCCTGGGCTAAGGGCTTTTCCCCCCGGAGCCAGGCCCGAAGCTGCTGGTGGGCCACCAGATCCAGGTAGCGCCTCAAGGGGCTGGTCACCTGGGCGTAGAGGGGAAGGCCCAGGCCCTTGTGGGGGGCGGGCACCGCCCTGAGCTGGGCCCGTTTCAGGGCCTTCCGCTGCTCCCAAAGGGCGCTCAGGCCCTCCCCCTCCACCCGCCGACTGGGGGCCTCCTGGGTGGCGAAGGGGAAGGGCAGCCCCTCCCGTAAGGCCAGATGGGCCGCGGCATAGCCCGCAAGGAGCATGGCCTCCCGCACCCAGACCCGGCTTTTGTAGGGGGGAAGGGGGTGGATCTGGATGGCCTCCCCCTCCACCCGCACCTTCACCTCGGGAAGAGCGAGGTCTAGGGCCCCCTGGGCCAGGCGGCGCCTTCGCAAGACCTCCGCCAGGGCCTTCAGAGCCTCGAGGCCCTCCACTTCCAGGGCTTCCCGGTAGGTGAGGCGCACAGCCCGCACCCAGCTCGGGTAGATCCGCTCCTCCAGTAGCTCCCCCTCTTCGGAAACCCGTAGCTCAAAGGTGAGGGCGGGGGAAACCTCTCTCAGGCCCAGGCCGAGGATCTGGGTTGCCTCCTCGGGGAGCATGGGCATCGTGCCCTCGGGCAGGTAGAGGTTGGCCCCCCGGCGGCGGGCCTCCTCGTCCAGGGGGCTATGCGGAGGGACGAGGGCGGCCACGTCCGCCACGTGCACCAAGAGGCGGAAGCCCTCCCCTACCCTTTCCGCGTACACCGCGTCGTCCGGATCCCGGCTCCCCTCGTCGTCGATGGCGAAGGCGGGGAGGTGGGTGAGGTTCTCCCGTTCCTCCTCGGGCAGAGGGGGAACCGGGAGGCCTGGGGGGGTAAGGGGGAGGCCCAGCCTGCTCGGGTGGGGGTTTTCCCGGTGCCAGACCCCCAGGCGGAGGAGGAGGCCGTGAGCGGCCTCGGGGGTTTCGGAAAGGCCCAGGGCGCGCAGGACAGGGCTTTCCTTCCGCTTCCCCAGGGCCAGGGCCTCCACCTCCTGGAGGAGGGGGCGATCCTCCGGCCCCGGGTTGCCCTTCTTAAGCCGCTCCACCCCCTCCCGGAAGGCCCGCTCCCGGGCTTCCCTCTCCTCCCGCGCCCGCAGGAGGGCGGAAAGCTCCTCCTCCGTGCGGGCCCTCACCCCCTCCCCCTCCAGGGCGAAGCGCTCCCCCCTTTGGGCCAGGAGGTAGGCCCCGTAGGCTGCCTCGGGGGTGTAGGCCCCGTAGACCAACTCAGCAAGCTCCTTCAGGGAAACCTGCTCCCCCTTAAGAAGCTCCCAGGCCGCCTCCTCCTCGCCCTCGGGAACCGCAAGCTCCAGGCTTGCAGGCCCTGGGTGGAGGAGCAGAACGTCCTTGGAACGAACCCGCACCCGCTCCCCGTCGGAAAGGAGGAGCTCCAGCCGCCCTTCCTTCTCCCAGGCCAGGGCGGGCCTCTGGCGGTAGATGACCAGCGCGGCGGTCAGACTGGACATAGCTACTCTCCTCTACTAGCCTTGAGTGTGCAGCGGGTTCCCGGCCTCGGCTTTTAGCCAGGCTCAGCAAGCCGTACCCTAGCGGAACTCAACCTCCCCTCAGGCGAACCCAATCCATGGGGCGGCCACGCGTTCGTCGCCCACGAAAGGCCAATAGTCTTGGGTTTTCGGGTTCGGCCCCCGGCCCTATCCCAAAGCCAAACCCCACCCCGCCAAGTATACTTGACACCGTGGGATGGGGTCTTTCTGAAGCTAGAGGGGGCCAGGGTTTTTTGAGGCCGCCCTGGCCCGGGCCAAGCGGGTCAGCCTCCCCGGACGCATCGGCCGTGACCATGCCAACCGAACGTACTTCTACGGATTACGTCTACACGCCCTGGTCGATGACCAGGGCTTCATACGGCGGGTTTTGCTCTCTTCAGCCAACGTGCACGATGTGGTGGTAGCCGAGCGGCTACTGGAGGGGTTGAGGTACCAGGCGGTCACGGGTGGCCCGGCAGGGGGTGGATCTGGTTGCCAAGCACAAGCGCAACATGCGGCCTCATACCCGGCGGGAGCGGTGTCTTTTACAGGGGCACCGGGTGGTCGAGAGTGTGTTTTCCAGCCTGGATCGGCGGGGTTTGAGCGAGCGTGCTTATCGCAAGACCCGGGGGCTGGTCTTTCACGTCTATGCGGTGCTCCTGGCCTATGGTCTGCTCAAGCTGCTGGAGCACGATCCTGCCTGGCGTCACATGGTGGCGCAGATGGGGGCGGGGCTGGGTGCTGGTCTCTGTTGCTCCTCCGGCCTCCACAGCGGTTGGTGGTTCGGGTGGCTTTTCCGAATTGGGGTAAAGTTATAACCACTTATATTTGATTTCATTTATAACTGGACATAAGTGCATATAGATAGGGTATGCCTGCAGGAGTTGTACAGTTCGCTCTCGCCCATCTACTTGGCTGCCGCGCCACCCGGCGACTCCGCTTGATCGGGAATACTTTGAAGGGGCGTTGTTGCATTTAGGACTTACGCAGTTGGGCAAAGGATGTGGCGGTGGGCGTGTACGTGCATGTCCCGAGGTGAGCCGTGCCCTACCCTCGCTATCCTAAAGGCA
>KI519498.1:1563-14923 GCA_000482765.1 Meiothermus taiwanensis DSM 14542 | reverse complement strand
TGTTGGTCTTGATCCAACCAGGCTCGACTGACCTTGACCCCCCAGCCCGGTACGCGCTTCAACACCTCCTGCAATCCCCCGGCCCGATACCAAGCCAGCCACCGGTTGAGGGTTTTACGTCCAATCCCCACTTCTTTGGCCGCATCCTGTGCAGCTTTGCCTCGACGTACCAGCCACATCGCCTGCAGCCGTTTACGTCGTTCCAGGTGCTTCTCCCGTCTATACTGTGCCTCCAGCTCCTCTGCGCTTTCAGTCCAATCGATTGGGGCAATCCTACGACCCATTCCCCAATCCTACTATAGGTGTCACCTCGAGGGAGATTTGGTATTACCACCGCGTCGAAGCTGCCGCCGGGGTCGCCGGCCACGAAGGCGCTCGAGGTGGGCGTGACGCTGATGGAAGGCGCGGGGGCCACCGTCACCGAGGCGTCCTTGCTCACACTCCCGGCGCTGTTGGTCGCGGTGAGGGTGAAGGTTCGGCTGGTGGTTAGGTTGACGGTCTTGCTACCCCTGTCGGCGGGGGTCACGCTGCCCACCCCGCTGATGTCGAGGCTGCTCGCGCCGTTGACGTCCCACTCCAGCCTCACGCTGCCTCCGCCGCTGGGCAGGCTGGCGGGCGTGGCGGTGAAGGCGTTGATCTTGGGCGGGCCGGCCGGGGCGCCGGTGTTGCAGGCCGCCAGCAGCAGGCCCAGGAGAACGATCCAGGTGCGGGTCATGGCCTCTTCCCTCCCTAGCCGATGTAGGTGTAGCCGACGGTGATGGTCACGGTCTTGCTGCCGATGGGCTCCCCGCCGTCGCTCAGCACGGTGAGGCGGATGGTGTAGGACGCCCCGTAGTTGCGGCCACCTGCCAGGCGCACGGTGAGGCTCGAGCCCCGCCCCACCTCCACCTCGGGCTCGCCCCAGCCCTGCGCGGTCCACACCAGCCGCTCGCCGGGCACCGCCGCGCCGTTGGAGTAGGTGGCGTAGCCCACCAGCGGCACGTCGACCATGGGCTGGTTGATGTTGGGGCTCCAGTAGCTGGCGCCGTTCTTCGGCTCCACGATCACGATCTCGCCCGGGGTGCGGGTGGGGTCGATGACGTTGACGCTCACCGAGGCGGTGGCCTGCAGGCCGTACTCGCCGGTGGCGACGAGGGTCAGGGTGCGCGAGCCGGCGGCGCTGGGGGTGAGGGTATACTGCCCGCCGTTGCCCAGGAGGGTGGCCCCCTCGAACCAGGCCAGCCGGGCCCGGCCGCTGGGGAGGGTGTGCGCGTCGAAGCCCTCGCCGCGGAAGGTGAAAGGCTCGCCCTTGAGCAAGGTGGTGGGGGCGCTGGGCACGAGGATGCGCACCTTGGGCAGGTCGGAGGGGTCGGGAGCGAGCTTGAAGGCGATATGCTTGACGTCCTGCAACGTGCCGCCCTGGCGCAGGTTGAGCTCCAGCCGCGCCGGGGTGGGCCCGTCCACCGTCCCCACCACGCTAGCGAGGTTGCCGAAGTCGAGGGCGAGGGGCCTGAGGTTGTAGGCCCCCACGCTCACGTTGGCGAAGCGCTGGGCCTTCATGGCCCCGGCCACGTAGAGCCGGGCCTCGACCTCGAAGTCGAGGGCCACGTTGGTGACGTTGACCACGTTGAAGCTGGCCTCCATGCGGCTGGAGCGGTAGATGAGGCTGTGGAACTCGTTGTCCTGCACCAGGTTGCGCCCGTAGGGGAAGGTGGGGAGGGTGGTGGCCTCGTCGCTGAAGTAGTAGCCGTTGGGGAAGAGGCCGCTCCACTTCCAGCGCGAGATCTCCTGGTTGGAGGGGTTGCGGAAGATCAGCGAGGCCGAGAAGGGGTAGCCCACCCCGCCGAAGTACACAGTCTCGCCGTGGCTCAGCTCGATCGAGCCACGCCGCTCGGCCTCGGGCCTGGGCTCGTTGAAGAAGACGATGGTATAGAGGTCGGGCTTGTTGGGATCGCCGGTGTCGACGCAGCCTTTGGTGGGGTCCTTGGAGTCTTTGAGCGTGCAGTTGGCCTCGCGGAAGGCTTTCCAGGTCATCGAGGGGTGGGTGCCGTTCCAGTTTTGGTGGGGGCGGGCGTTGGAGTCGGCGAAGTAGACGCCGTCTTTGGTCACCCCGGTGAGGACGAAGGCGTGCCACAGGCGGTCGGAGTCGGTCCACACCGGCTTGGCCGGGAAGAGGCCGAAGAAGCCGGTGGTCGCGAGGGTGACGTAGGCGGTGAAGGCGTTGAAGTCGCCGGAGGTGTTGTCGCTGGGGATGAGTTCGGCGTCCCAGCGCAGGTAGCTGTAAGCGCTCTCGGGGATCCCGGCGGCCTTGAGGATGCTCCCCCCGTTCGCGCCGCTGCTGGGTGACTGCTTGATCAGGCTGGCCAGGCCGTAGTTGCTGGCGAAGCCCCCAGGGAACCTGGGGTTGGTGGCCAGGGCCGGCTGCGGCCGGTGGTAGTTGATCACCATCGAAAGCGAGGTCGGGACGCACCACGGCAGGCCCGCCTGGTAGTAGAAGGGCACCTGCAGCGAGCGCATGCCCCCCTCCTGGGGCCTGGGCTTGGGCACCACGTAGGCGGTGTACAGCCCCACCCGGCGCACCGCGTAGGCCACCTTGGCGGGCAGCGTCTGCCCCGAAACCCCCGCCGCGCCGGCGCCTACCGGCGTGGCCGCGTGCACCCACAGGCGGGGGCCGTCCGGCTCGGGGTCGGCAACAGTCTCCAGCACCACCACGCTGCCCTCGGGGCTGGTGGGGTCGGTGGGCAGCTCGAGCGTGGCCGGGGCGTTGAGGCTGGCCCCGCCGAGGTCGAGGCCCACCTGCGGCCCGGCCGCCTGGAGGGGGTTGTCCTGGGGCTCGCTGGGCTTGGCCCTGAGCTCGAGGCTCACCCGGCTGTCCCGGCTCAGCACCCCCGGTGGGATCGTGAGCTTAGCCCCGCCCGCCTCGACCACCCCGCCCTCGGCGGCCCTGATCACCACCGCGTTATCATCGCCCGAGTTCCTGGGGCCGCAGGCCCCGAGCAGGCCCGCCAACACCCATACGCTCACAAACCAATGTCTCATCCCAATCCTCCTTGCCCTGCCTTGTCCTCCAACGCCCGGGTTTCGAGGCGGAATTCCCGCCCGCACCTTCCGCAAAAGCGGGCATAGGGCGAGGTGATCCGGGCTCCGCAGCCGGGGCAGGCCTCGAGCAGCCGGGTGCCGTCGTTGGTGCAGTAGCGCTCGCTCGAGGCCAGCGGGACCGCGCGCGCGCAGCGCGGGCAGATGCGATAGAACACTTCCCGGGCCTCTTCCACGGCTCTTCCCTCCCCTGCCCTCCACGCTGCACCCGCCCCGGTCAGGCGGCGGTCAGCCCACGGCCCGGTTTTGCCGGTGAGCGGCTCACGCCGGCAGGCACGGGCCTCGAGGTGCGGCCCATGTCCTTGGTGCTTGGTCTTTCGCGCGGGGCCGGATGACCCCTCTCCCGTGTGCGGGGGGGAGCCAGAGGGTTTATCCCGCCCTCAGGCCAGGAAATCCTGCCAGTCGGCGGGCAGGTGTTCGCCCACCTCGAGCATCCTCGCCCTGGTTTCCTCGTACAGCCGGCTCAGGCTCCTGTGGTTCCCCGTGCGGCGCAGGGCCTCGAGCGTCAGCCTCAGGGCCTCGAGGTCGTAGGGGTCGGCCTCAAGCAGCAGGCGCCCCAGGCGGGCCGCCTCCTTGGGGTCGGCCTCCCGCAGCGCCCCGGCCCGCGCGCGCAGGGCCAGGTGCACCGACTCGCGCACGGTCTCGTTGAAGGGGGAGAGGCCCTCGAGGTAGGCCCCGCGCCACAACCGGGTGTCGCCGGTGCGCAGGAACTCCTCCAGATCGGATTCCACCGCGTCGCCCAGGGCGTAGCCCCCGGGGGTCGTAATGACGGCCGCGGGGCCCAGGCTCGTCCGCACGGTGTGCACGAGCTCCTTGAGGGAAGAGGCGGCCTTCTCCTCGTCCTCGCCAGGGTAGAGCGCGTCAAGGAGCTCGAGCTTGCCCACCTCGCCCCGCCCGGCGACGCGGGCCTCGAGCAGCAGCGCCAGCAGCTCCTGGCGCTTGCGGCCGCGCACCGGCTGCCCGGCAAACTGCACCGGCCCCAGCAGCTCCAGGCGCAGGGCGGCGGGCGGGGCCTCGGGGGCGGCCTCGGCGAGCTGGGGGAAGTAGCGGCGAGCCAGGTTGGCCCCGTTTGTCAGGCCGTGCCCCTCAAACCACTCCAGCCGCCAACGGGCGCTCTCCACGTCGCCGGTAAGCCGGTCGAGCTCGAGGCCGAGCTTGTGCTCGTCGATCGCAACGTTGAGGGGTCGGGCGAGCTCGAGGGCCTCGCGCAGGGCCTGTACGGCCGCGCCGCGCTGGCCCAGGGCTTCCAGGGCCAGGCCCTTAGCCCAGCGGGTGCGGAAGTTGTCGTGCGGCGAGTCCCCCGCCGCCCCGGCCAGCCCTTCGGCCTCGGCGGCCAGGGCCAGCCCCCGCTCGGGCTGGCCGGCGCCGGTGCTGGCGAGCGAGGCATCGAAGAGCAGCTCCCGCACCACCCGGGGGCTGCCGAGCTGGCGGGCGTAGCCCAGCGCGAGGTCGGCGTGCTTGAGGGCGAGGAGCCGGGCGATGGGGGTGTCCTGGGAACGGTACAGCAGGCTCGCCATGGAGTGCGCGTTGGCCAGGAAGCGGCTGGGGCCGTAGAGCTCGAGGGTGGCGATGGCCTCGCGCACGGCCTCCTCGGCCGCCCCATAGCGCCCCTGCTCGAGCAAAAGCTCGGCCAGAGCAGCCAGGGCAAAGGCGTAGGCCTTGGCGTCGCCGGCCTGGCGCCGGATCTGCAGGGCCTCCTCGAGGCAGCGGCCCATCTCGTCGTAACGCCCCAGCATCCGCAGGAAAGCCGCCCGGTTGACCAGCACGGTGCCCCGCAGGCGCGGCGCGTCGAGGGTGCCGAGGATCTCCAGGGCCTGCGCCAGGGTGGCCTCGGCCGCCGCATACTCCCCCCGGTGGTAGTGGGTCAGGGCCTGGAGGGACAGGAACTCGCAGCGCAGGGCCGGGTCCGCGGTGGCGATGCCCCGGGCCGTCAGGGACTCGGCCATCTCCATCTGGCCCGTCGCCAAGGCCGAAGCCGCGGCCGCACGCAGGAGATCGGGCGAGGGGTCGGCGTGCAGCCGCGGGTGGGCCAGCCAGACCTCGAGGGCCTTGGCGTTGTTCCCGGCGACGTTGTGGGTGGTGACGGCCAGCGAGGGAAGGTCTACCGCCTTGCGCAGCCTGGGGGGCAGGCCCTCGAGCAGGGCCTCGAGGTCGGGGGAATGCCCCTGCCGCGCCAGCAGGTGGGCGTAGAAGCGCACCGTCTCAGCCGTGGCCGCCGGGGTCGGCAGGGCCAGCCGAACCAGGCGGGCGGCCTCGGGGAGGTCGTGGTGTTGCAGCACCCGGGCGGCCTCCAGGGCCATCCGCCCCTGCTCCTCCCCCCGTGCATAGCCCGCTGCCCGCGCCCCCCAGCGCGCCGCCTGAACCTCGTTCCCGGCCTGCCGCGCCTGCTCGGCGGCCCGGCCCAGCAGCTCCAGCGCCTCCCCCCTCTCCAGCCCCGCCTCTTCGATGTACGCGGCCGCCCCCTCGGGGTCGTAGGGCTGTAGGGCCTCGAGCGCCCTGCGGGCCAGCTCCTCGCGGCGCGGCGGAGGCAGGAGGTGGAGGCTGACCTCGCGGTAGAGCGGGTGGGCGAACTGCGCTCCCAGCAGCAGGCCCCGGCGCTGCAGCTCGAGGCGGGCTTCCTCCAGCGCCTGCGGGCTCAGCCCCGCGACCCGGGCCCACAAGGCCTCCGGGACCCCGGGGGAGAGCGCGGCCAGGGCCTCGAGCGCCTGCCGAACCGGGGGCTGGGCGGCGGCCTCCTGGATCAGCCGCTCGATGAGGGCCTCGACGGTCAGCGGCATGTCTGGCCCGGCCGGGGCCCGCCAGCGCCACTGCTGCCCGTCGTTCCACAAGAAGCCCTGACGGGCCAGGTGGCGGAAGTACTCCAGCGTGAACAGCGGATTGCCCGCCGCACGGGCGTAGACCCAGCGCACGGCCTCCTCGGGCAGGGGCGCTCGGGCCTCGCCGTGCAGCAGCTCCCGCACCGCCTCAGCGTCCAGCCCCTCCAACCGGACAGGGCTGAAGGGCTCCGGCGGCGACACCCGGCTCGTCACCAACAGGGCCACTCCCTTGCTGTGCAGGGTCATGCGGGCAAGTTGCTGCACGAGTTCGAACCGCTCGGTCTGGGCCTCGTGCAGGTCCTCCAGGTGCAGCACCACCGGGGCCTGGGCTGCCAGCAGCGCGCCCAGCGCGGAGGCCACCTTCTCGCCCTCGGCGTGCTCGCCGCGCCCCAACCGCCCCAGCAGGGCCTCGGCCCAGGCCGGGAAGCCCTGCCGGGGCATGGCCCGGCCCAGTTCCCGTACCATGACGGGCAGTGTGGCAGTGGCGTGCAAGCTGAAGCTGCGGCAGGGGGTCTGCTGCAGCAGCTCACGCACGGTGTGGGTCTTGCCGATACCGGGGGCACCCCACAGCCCCAGCGCCAGCCCGGCCCGGCGGGAAAGCACCGGGCGCAGGCGGTCGGCCAGCTCGAGCGGCACCGAGCGCGCACCCCGCCCACCCACCGCGGATTCTTTCCGGGTCACAGGGCCATCTTATACCAAACTACCCAACGCCAATTCAGGCAAGAACCTGACCCCCAGAAGCAAATAAAAATCCGACCCTGAAATTCTCTTCCTCCCTGGTTACGCTCTCGGTACCGAGCCCAGCCCAAACGCAACCCAGCCCTGTAATGCCGGTGAGACGCAAGGTGGTGATACTCCGGTGGAGGAGGCTAGGAATGAAACACCTCAAGCAGGCGTGGCTGGCAGCTTCGGTGCTCTGTGGAATCGCAGTGGCACAGGTCGAGCTCAGGCCCAACCAACAGTATCAGGGGGGCACGCAGGTTAGATCCTCAACCCTGGGAATTGGTTTTGCCCTCCCCAGGGGCTGGCTGGGTGTTTATAAAGAAGAAGGGGAACAGGCAGTGCTGGTGCTGGGTTCCAACAGTGTAGAAGGGGTTGGGTTGGTAATTTTCATGAAGAACCAGCCCCCGGCTCGGGTGGTAGAGGTGCTGAACGAGGCCCAGGATCTGGGAAACAACGTAGTGCTGCAACTGGTGGGTTCGGTCAGGACGCAGGGCTCGAGGGTAACCGCCCGTTACCTCAACGACCTGTACGTGGGGCGGGCCCTGGCCTTGCTGGGCTCGAGAAACCACGTGATTTACTTCTATGTCGGGCCACAAAAGAACGAAGCCCTGTATGCACAGCTTTTAGAAGGACTCGCCGGCTCTACCAGATTCCAGGCCCCCGTTGCGGCCCGGCCCCAGCTCGCACCCCCGGTTCCCGACGGCGCAGCCCGCCAGTGGACACAGTTTCTAGCTGGGAGCATGTTGAAGTACTTCTCCAGCTACAATTCGGGGGGTAGCAGCGGTGGCATTTCCGAAGAGCGCACCCTGCACCTGTGCTCCGATGGCAGCTTTGCCTATCTGGATCAAAGCCTCACCACCCTCAATGTGCCGGGTGCTTCGGCCTCGAGCGGAGGGCGTGGCCGGGCCGTGGGCCGCTGGCGTATCGAGTCGGCCACCCAAAACAGCGCCGTGCTGCTGCTGAATGTAGACGGCGGTGGGGTTGAGCGTGTGCGGATTGAATACGACGGCGAGAGAACCTTCCTTAACGGAGAGCGTTGGTTCCGAGTCCGGAGCGATGCCTGCCCCTAGCGCTCACCAAGGACTGCTCGCATTTCCCAAATACCACTCCGCTCATTCGAAAATACCAACGAACTTGGACGTTATGAAGTCGTTTCACGTCCTGGTAATCTCAAAATGGTCGCTGACACTCTCACGATTAAAGCGCGTGGGATTCC
Organism: Meiothermus taiwanensis DSM 14542; assembly: GCA_000482765.1. Taxonomy (GTDB): domain Bacteria; phylum Deinococcota; class Deinococci; order Deinococcales; family Thermaceae; genus Meiothermus; species Meiothermus taiwanensis. Next base: position 7,093 of record KI519498.1, on the reverse strand, counting down.
TGGTTCATCGTTGCCTGGCTACTATGCATAGGTCTTACGGCAACTCCCCAAGCGTTTTGCGTCTCCGCGTGCCTCGCGGCGACGGGAATCAACCGGATTCCTTCAGCGCGGATGTTTCGCGCTCTGCATTTAGGTCTCGTCGTGTACCGCACCACACCCGCACGTCCAAGTCCGGTCAGATTAGCCCAACCGTAGCGCCCGGCCTTCCCAGGCAGGTTCCGGGGCCACCTCCAGTAGCGCCGCCACCGTGGGGGCCAGCTCCAAAAGGCTCACCGGCGCGGTCAGGTGGGCCTGGGCCACCCCCGGCCCCCAGGCTATAAAGGGCACGGTCATGTCCTCGGGGCGCTCGGTACCATGCATCCGCTGGTGTCCGCCATGGTCGCTCATAACCAACAGCACCGTTTCGGGGGGCAACCCCGCCAGCACCTGCCCCAGCAAGGCGTCCACATGCGCCACCTGGCGCAGGTAGGCCGGGCTCATCCAGCCCTCCAGGTGCCCCACCTCGTCCACACTCCCCAGGTACAAAAAGGTGAAGTCGAGCTCGCCCGACCGGAGGTAGGGCAGGGCGGCCTCCACCACCCGCCGGTCGGAGACCTCCGGGTTGTGCTCGTAGGCGATGAGTTTGGCCACGGAGAGGCTGAGGGGCCGGGCCAGGTCGCGCAGGGGCTCCCAGGAGTAGAACATCCCGCTGCGCTTACGGGCTTGCCTGAGCACCTCAAATAGCCCCGGCACCGGGCGTGCCATCGGCACATAGGTGTTGGTTAGCACGTTGTGCCGCTCGGGGGGCAGGCTGTGAAAAAGGCTCATGTGGCAGGGCAGGGTAAGGCTGGGATATACCGACCGGGCGTTTAGGGTAAAGGCCCCTTCCCGCATGAGGGTTTGCAGGGTAGGAGCCGGGGCCGCCTCGAGGGCATCGGGTCGCAATCCATCAATGGTGACGTACAAAACTCTGGTCATAAGGCCCGCCCATCCAGACCCGCCTCGAGCTTTCCGCTCGATTTCCTGCTAGAAGCATCGGCATTCGATACGCTCGTCAACCCTTCCTAAAGCCCTTCGGCTTAGGCTCCCATCACACCAGAATCCAGGCGTCGTCGGGCACCCGGAGGCGCACCCGGTCGCCCCGCTGCAGCAGCACCTGGTTGGGCACAAACACCGTCCAGAGGTCGGGCCCCACCCGCACCAGTACCTGCTGCTCGGCCCCCAGGTAGGTCACCAGCTCCACCACCCCGCCAAAGGGGCCGTGGGGGCTCAGTTCGATGCGCTCGGGGCGCACCCCAATCTGGCCGTTGGGCGTAACCGGCAGGGCCACCTCATGCCCGCTGATGCGGAACCCGCCCGGTATTTTTTCCGGGGTAAAGAGGTTCATGGAGCCGATAAAGGTTGCTACGAAGGGGGTCTGGGGCCGGGTGTAGAGCTCCCTGGGCGAGCCAATCTGCTCGATGCGGCCCTGGTTCATCACCACCACCCGGTCGGACATGCTCATGGCCTCTTCCTGGTCGTGGGTTACCAGGAGGGTGGTGATACCCAGCTCGAGCTGAAGTCTGCGCAGTTCGGTGCGCAACCCGGCACGGATTTTGGCGTCCAGGGCCGAAAGGGGTTCGTCCAGGAGCAGCACCCTTGGCTCCGGGGCCAGCGCCCTTGCCAGGGCCACCCGCTGACGCTGCCCGCCCGAGAGGTTCTGCACCGGCCGGTTCTCGAAGCCCACCAGCCCCACCAGCTCGAGCATCTCCCCCACCCGCTTGCGCAGGCGCTCTGCCGGCCAGCGGGCCACCCGCAGCCCAAAACCAATGTTACCGGCCACGCTCAGGTTGGGAAAAAGGGCATAGTTCTGGAAAACCATCCCCACCCGCCGTTTTTCGGCAGGGAGATCGGTCACGTCCTGCTCTCCAAAGAACACCCGCCCCTGGTCGGGCCGCTCAAAACCGGCAATCATGCGCAAGGTGGTGGTCTTGCCGCAGCCCGAAGGGCCTAAAAGCGAGACCAGCTCACCGGGGGCCACCTGCAGGCTCACCCCCTCGACGGCGGTCTTACCCTGGAAGTGTTTGGATAGTGCCTTAAGTTGAATGCCCACCCGCTGCATTAAGTCGCCTCGCCCTCCTTTGTGGCTAGATCACCGATACCTTCGCATCTTTCCTGAGCGAGAGCGCCCAGAAGCCCAGCCCCCAGGCCGCCAAAAAGGACAGCACCGTAATGGCCGCGCTGCCGTTGCCGTCGGTGCGGGCTAGCTGCACCTGGTACACCGGCAGGGTCTCCCAGAGCGTGCCGATGAGAAGCTGGGTGAGGGCAAACTCGCCAAAGGCCGCACTAAAAGCCAGCACCCCGCCCGACAACACCCCCGGCAGCACCGTGGGCAGAATGACCCAGGCCAGGGTCTTGGCATCGTCGGCCCCCAGGCTGCGGGCGGCCTCGGCCAGGGTCTTGATATCCGCTGCGGCAAAGGCGTTGTCCACAGCCCGGTAGGCGTAGGGCAGGGATATCACCGTCACCGCCGCAATCAGCAGGAAGGGGGTCTGGGCCAGCTGCAGGGGGGGGCTCGAGTACAGCGAAATGAGCCCTACCGCCAGGATCACCCCGGGGAAGACAAAGGGCCACAGCGTCAGGAACTCCAGCACCCCCGCCACCCTGGGGTAGTACATCCGCACCACAAACAGGGTGGGCACCAGGAAGAAGATCGAGAGGGCCACCACCGAGAACGAGAGCAGCGCGGTGCGGCCCAGCGCGAGCCAGAAGCGCTGGTTCTCGAGCAGGTTGGCCCAGTGCTTAAGGGTATAGCCCTCGGGCAGCAGGGCCGTCCAGCTCGTAGCCACGCTGTAGGCCAGGGAGGCCAGGATGGGCAAAAACAGGTAAAGCCCCAGGGCTAGCAGCAGTGCACGTCGCAGTAGCTGGCTCATACCTGCTCCATCCGCGCGGCCCAGCGGCGGCTCAGGCGATAGACCACCAGCGATGCCGCCAGCACCAGGGCCATCATCAGGGCCAGGGTGGAGGCCAGCACCGGGTTATAGCCGATATCGCCCCCCACCTGGAAGCCGATCTGCAAGGGCAGCAGGTTGCGCTGGCCCTGGGTCAGGGCATAGACCGTGGCATAGGCCCCAAAGGCGTTGGCAAATAGCAGCACATACGAGCCCAGAACTGAGGGCAGAAGCACCGGCAACCCCACCCGCCACCAGAAACCCCAGGTGCTGCTGCCCAGGCTGCGGGCCGCCTCGAGCCACTCCCGCTGGATGGCGCCAAAGGCCGGTAGCATCAGCACCGTCATGAGCGGCCACTGGAAGTACAGGTAGACCCAGTACAGCCCCTCTTTGCTGTAGATATCCACCGTCGGCAGGCCCAACCCCTTCAGAATCAGATTGAAGAAGCCGTTGCCCCCCAGGAGCACAATGAAGGCAAAGGCCAGCGGCGGCCCGGCAAAGTTGGCCGCCACCGCTGAAAGACCGGTGGTAAACCGCTTGACGAAAGGATGGGCCGAGGACCACAAGGCCCAGGCCGTGAGGGTACCCAGGATGGCGCCCTGCAAAGCGCTGTAGAAGGCCAGCTCGAAGGAGTTGCGCAGGGCCCGGAGGTAGAGGGGCCGGGTGGCCTCCTGCCAGGAGGCCAGGCTAAACTGGCCCTCGTTCCAGAAAACCCGCGCCAGCAAAAGCCCTGGCAGCACCTCAAAGAGGAGCAAAAAACCCCCAAAGGCCAGGGCGATGCCCAGGCTGACCCAGCGCAGCCCCAGGCTCACAGCTTACCCCCTAAACTCTCCCCTCCCCGACCCTGGCCGGGGAGGTGGGTTGTAGCGTCTACCTGAACGACTTTCACGTTCACCAGAAAGCGGGGTTGGCTTGCTTTTGGTAAGGGTTAGTTCCCCACCACCTCGAGGGCCCACTTCTCACCCATGTCCTTGGCCACCGCCTCCATGTTCAGCCAGTTGGTAATGGGCTTGGCCACCTTGTACTGGGCCTGGGGCAGGAGGCCTTTCTCTACATCTTCGGGGAGCTTCACGTTGCGGATGGGCCGGGCCCCGGAGCGGGCAAAGGCAATCTGGCCTTCGTCGGAGAGGACGGTTTCCAGCCAGAGCTTGGCCGCGTTGGGGCGACGGGAGAACTTGTTGAGCACGGTCGCGTAGGGGCCATAGGTGGAGCCGTCGGTGGGAACTGAGATGGCCAGCTCAGGGATGTCCTTACGCCAGTTGAGGGCGCGGAAGTCCCAGTCCAGGGTGATGCCAATCTCGCCCTTGGCCAGCAGGTCTTTGGAGGGGGCCACCGGCTTGAGGTTGCCCGATTTGGCGAGCTGGGCAAAAAACTTGATGCCGGGGTCGATGTTGCGGTCGGAACCGCCGTTGGCAAAGGCCGCAGCAATCACCGCGTACTGCCCCAGCGCAGCCCGGCGTGGGTCGGCTACCGCCACCAGCCCCTTATACTCGGGTTTCAGGAGGTCTTTGAAGCTCTTGGGCGGGTTTTTAACCACCTTGGTATTGGTCACCAGCACGATGGTGCCGTAATAAGTAGCGGTGCAGCGGCCCAGGGGATCCTTGGCCCAGAGGGGGATCTCGTTCCAGCGGCTGGGCTTGTAGGCCATCAGGATATCCTCCCGGATGGCGATGGTGCAGAACTGGTAGCCAATGTCAAAGGCGTCGGCCACCGGGTTGTTGCGCTCGGCTTTCACCTTGGCAATCTCTTCGGCAGAAGACATATCAGTGTCGCTGTGTTTGAGGCCGTAGCGCTTGGTCATGATCTCGGCAATGGCCCCATAACCCGCCCAGTCTGCTGGCGAACCATAGGTTACGATCTGACCCTCTTTCTTGGCCCCATCAATCAGGGCCTGAAGACCCTGGGCCAAGGCAAACACACCAGCTACAACAATAGCGGAAATAACGAGTTTTCTCATGTATTTTCCTCCACCGGGCAAACTACGTAGTTTTTGTCAACTGTATGTCAGGTCTGCTCAGTTGCAGAGTCTAACATAAAAGGCTCGATGAGCAAGCGATCACTCGTAAAGCCACAGGCTTTTATCGTATGCACCCCTCACATACACCCACTGAGCCAGCGAAAGAGGGGCATGGGATTGACGGAGAAGCTACGCACACTGCGCAGCACGGGAACGTCAAGCCGGTGCAGGAAGCCCAGCAGCTGGTTGCGCAAAGCGGCCAGGGCCTGGGCCGCTTTGCGGGTGCGACAGGCATCCTCTCCCAGCACGATATCCCTCTTGTGATGAAGCCTGTTCTCTATCGCCCAGTGACCCCTGCCGAAAAAGGCCAGGGCAGGGCCTTTTCCAGGGCGACGACCTGCTCTTCCAGGGCCCACAGGAAGCGGTAGAGCCTGGGCGGGCAGGGATGTGTCGCTTTTTCTTCGGCCAAAGCCCATGGAAAGCAGCCAGTCGCGCCACTCCTGGATCCACCCAGGCTATCGAGAACAGGCGTGAGCAGGGTTTCAATCCTCACTCGAGCTCTCGCCCGAGTGCGACATCACCGGCAGACCACAGCACCTGCTCGGCATAACAGTTTCAATCCTCACTCGAGCTCTCGCCCGAGTGCGACCGGGGCCACCAAAGG
>KI519498.1:0-372 GCA_000482765.1 Meiothermus taiwanensis DSM 14542 | reverse complement strand
GCCTCATCCTAGCGTACGTGCTGGACGGGTTTCAAGAGGCCGTTTGCGCGAACCCCCTCAAAAAGGCCTCCGACGCAGGGTGGGGGAAGGTGGGGGGAAAACGGGTTTTCAATGTCCCCTAGCCGCTTTCTCGCTTTGCGCGAACCCCCCCGGGTTTTGCCACCTGCTTGGGGTTCGCGCAAAGGTGAGACCGGCTACAAAAAAGAGGATGCCTCCATCGCGCATACCTCGGCTTCATAGTATCATACGGCGTATACGATAAAAGCCTCTAAACTAACTAGGCTTTTATCACGAAGGGCACAACAACTGGTAGAGTTCGTTGGGGTTGGCAGAGAAGTAGCGAATGGAGCGCAGTGGGGATAGGTTGTGGAG
>AXWR01000050.1 GCA_000482765.1 Meiothermus taiwanensis DSM 14542 | reverse complement strand
GGGAAGTCGTGGGGCAGGTAGTCCCACTGAGCACCGGTTCGAACCATCCAGCGCAGGGCGTTGAACACTTCGCGCAGGTCGTACTTGCGCTGGGGTGCTTCCAGCGGGGCGAGGGTCAAATAGGGCAGCACCAGAGCCCATTCCTCATCACGGACGTCCGATGGGTAAGCACGGCGGTTCATGCTCTAAACATAACTGCAGTGCCTGATTTGGGTAAGGTGGTTTGTAGATTCTAGAGCACTCCCTTCGGTCGGGTTAGTTCGCCACCATTCGGTGACGAACTAACCGAATCTGGTATGAGGCGATGCTGTGCTTTCTGGCTGGAGGAATCTAAAGAAGCCCCCGCTAGGGGGCTTCTTCGCTAAAGATGCTTTATGCCCCAGCGCCAGGCTGCTGGCGGTTGTCGCTGGGTTGTACCACGGGGGGCATGGTGGGTTCGGGTAGCAGCAGGTATTCCAGCACCTCTCCCACATCCTCGACCAGCTTGATCTCCAGCCCCTCCAACACCTCTTTGGGCAGCTCCTCGAGCTGGGCCTCGTTGTCCTTGGGCAGCACAATCTTGTGAATCCCGGCCTGGTGGGCGGCCAGTAGTTTTTCCTTGACCCCGCCAATGGGCATCACCTTGCCGCGCAGGCTGACCTCGCCGGTCATGGCGATGTCCATGCGGGCCGGGCGGCGGCTCAGGGCGCTGGCAATGGCCGTGGCCATGGTGATACCGGCGCTGGGGCCGTCCTTGGGGGTGGCCCCGTCGGGCACGTGGACGTGCAGGTCTACTTTGTTATAGAAATCCTCCGGAAGGCCATAATCCTGGGTATGGGCGCGCAGGTAGGTGAGGGCGGCCTGGGCCGACTCCTTCATCACCTCGCCAAGCTGGCCGGTGAGCGATAGCTTCCCACTACCGGGAACCGCGGCCACTTCGATGGTGAGCAGTGTTCCACCAACAGGTGTCCAGGCCAGCCCCTGGGCGGTGCCGACCTGGGGTTCGGTCTCGGCCTTGTCGGGGCGGTAGCGGGGGATACCCAGATAAGTGGGTATGTCTGAAGCATCGATGGTGCGCAGCCCCTCCCAGGCCCCCTCGAGCCAGAACTTGGCCCCCTTGCGGGCAATTTTGCCCAGCTCGCGCTCGAGGCCCCGCACCCCGGCCTCGCGGGTGTACTCGGAGATCACCCGCAAAATGGCGGCGTCGGTCACCTCGATCCGGCCTTCCATACCCGATTCCCTGACCTGCTTGGGCCAGAGGTACTGGCGGGCAATGGCCTGCTTTTCCATGTTGGTGTAGCCCGGTATCTCGATGACCTCCATGCGGTCGAGCAAGGGTCGGGGAATGGTTTGCAGGGTGTTGGCGGTGGTGATGAAGAAGACCTTTGAGAGGTCGTAGGGCACATCGAGGTAGTGGTCGGTGAAGGTGTTGTTTTGTTCGGGGTCGAGCACCTCGAGCATGGCGCTGGCCGGGTCGCCACGCCAGTCCGAGCTCATCTTGTCGATCTCGTCCAGCAGGATGACGGGGTTGATCACGCCCACCTGTTTCATGGCGTGGATCAGCTTGCCGGGCATGGCCCCAATGTAGGTACGGCGGTGGCCGCGAATCTCGGCCTCGTCGCGCACCCCACCCAGCGAGATGCGGTGGAACTTGCGGTTCATGCTGCGGGCGATGGAGCGGCCCAGCGAGGTCTTGCCCACCCCCGGCGGCCCCACCAGCACCAGAATGGGGGCTTTATTGCGTACATCCAGCCCCTGGGTAAGCTGCCGCACCGCCAGGTATTCCAGGATGCGTTCCTTGACGTCCTTGAGACCGTAGTGATCCTCGTCCAGAACCTGCCGGGTGTGGTTGATGTCCAGCACCTCGGGGTCGGCTTTGCTCCAGGGCACCTCGGTCAGCCAGTCCAGGTAGGTGCGGGCCACCGTGGCCTCGGGGCTGCCCTGCTGCATGCGCTCGAGCCGGTCGAGCTCCTTGAGGGCTTTGGTCTTGACCGCCTCGGGCATCCCCACTTCTTCGATCTTTTTGCGCAGGGCCTCGAGGTCGCTGAGCCCATCCTCGCCACCCAGCTCTTTCTGGATGGCCTTCATCTGTTCGCGCAGGTAGTACTCGCGCTGGTTGGTGTCCATCTGTTCTTTGACCCGCTGGGCGACCCTTTTATCAAGCTCGAAGCGCTCGAGGTCGCGGCTCAAGAGCCCCAGCACCTTTTTGAGGCGCGCCTCCAGGTCGGTGAGCTCGAGGATCTCCTGCTTCTCAGCCACCGTCCAGGTGGCGTGATAGGCAATGGTATCGGCCAGCATGGCCGGGTCGCTGGTACCTTTGACGGCCTCAAGCTGATAGCGGTCAAGCCGTAGCGACTTGTGGTTGGCTACGTATTTTTCGAAAGCCTCCTTGAGTTCTTCAACCAGTACCCGCACCACCGCTTCATCAATGGGGAAAATTTCGCTGAAAACCTCGCCGCGGGCTCGTAGATAGGGCCCGGGAATGTAGTCGGTGACCTGGGCCCGGGCCCGGGCTTCCACCATGACCTGCAGGGTGCCGTCGGGCAGGCGCATGGCCTGCTTGACCACCGCCTGTACACCCCAGGTATAAAGATCGTCGGGGGCGGGGTCGTCGACCTCCGGATCGCGCTGTGCCACCAGAAAGATCAACCGGTCGGCCCCCATGGCTTCTTCAACCGCACGCTTGCTCTTGGCGCGGCCCACGTCCACCGGGGTGGTGGTGTGGGGAAGGATAACCGTGTTGCGCAGTGGAATAACCGGCAGTTCTAAACGCATATCGTATCTATCTCCTATGTTCCGCCTATGATTCGTCGCTCTCGCGGCGGTATGGGAGCGATATATACCTCAGATTCTAAACGGTGATGGTTCACCGATAGGGTCAAATCTTACACTTAGCGAACTTGAGTAAATCTCACTCAAGTTTGGCCCGCCACCCCAGGTTATACCCGGCCTCCAGGGCTGTCATGGGTCTGCGATGCGCTGCACATTATGCACATTGCCTAAGATGAGCTCAATGCGCAGGTGTTCTCCAGTGGTTGGCCCCGGGTGTAAAAAGGTGTCCTGAAAGCGCAAACGACGTACGGCTTGGGGGGTTTGTAAAACCACTTCATAGAAAACAGCTCCATGGATGCTGATGGCCTGCACCTGTAACACCGAGCCCTCAAGCGTCTCATACATACTGAAATTCTAATGCTGACCAGCGCTTTCATACCGGATTCAGAAAATAGCAAAGACCTCCAGAGGCTATCTTTTGGCATCCTAGCGCACACCCCTTGCTACGTTCGGCGCAGAAAGCGCATTCCTTCGGTCGAGTTGGTTTGCTGTCTTCCGGTGGCGAACCAATCGGATCTGGTATCAAAAGGTCGGCACCAAGCAAATGAACAGCACCAGCAGCAGGGCCGCAGCAACCCCGGTTGCAATGTCCAGCAGCAGTTCCTTGGCCAGGCGATTTTTAGGCGAAGTTCGCTTTAGGGACATGCGATATGTATATAGCATATCGTTGTTTAAGTCAATACATAACGTAAAGGCTTGGTTTAACCATAAACACAATTGGGGCAACAAGGCTTTTTTCGGCCCAAATTCCAAGTCCACCACAGATATAACTATGCCTTGACAACACACCGCCCCAACCCGTATATTCGCACTTAACAAGCCAAGCTCCAGGTTAAATCGGCTCCCGCGAGGGCTCGAACCTTCTTAGTGAATATTTCACCGAGAAGGTTCTTGGCTTTTTAAGGCCAGAAGGGCAAAGGAGGCAGGGTAGATGATGATCAAACCGGAGGAAGTGTTGAGTGAGTACCATCCGCCCCTCACCGACCACGAAGCATTTGTAGAGGCCAACCGCTGCCTCTACTGCTACGACGCCCCCTGCACCCACGCGTGCCCAACCCACATCGACATCCCCAAGTTCATCAAAAAAATTGCAACCGGTAACCTGGTGGGCTCGGCCCGTACCATTCTCGAGTCCAACCTGATGGGGGCGACCTGTGCCCGGGTCTGCCCTGTGGAGGAGCTATGTGAAGGTGCCTGTGTGCTGGGGGCGGAGCACAAGCCCATCATGATTGGCCGGCTTCAACGCTACGCCACCGACTACGTTTATGAGCGGGGCATTGATGTGTTCAAGCCCGGTGCGCCCACCGGCAAAAAAGTAGCGGTCATCGGGGCCGGGCCGGCGGGCCTTACCTGTGCGGGCGAGCTGGCCAAGCTGGGCCACAGCGTGACCGTGTTCGAGAAGCGGGCGCTGCCCAACGGTTTATCCACCTACGGCATCATCGTGCTGCGCGAGCCGGTGGAGGTGGCCCTGGCCGAGGCCGAGATGATTAAGCGGCTGGGGGTCGAGATAAAAACCCAGATGGAGCTGGGGCGGAACCTGAGCTGGGAGGAGGTGCGCAACAACTTCGATGCGGTCTTCCTGAGCGTGGGGCTGGGCTCGGTGCCCCAACTGGGCATACCGGGCGAGGAGCTAATTGTTGACGGCCTCAGCTATATCGAGACCTCCAAGATGAACCCTTCGGCCCTTCAGGTGGGCCGGGAGGTGGTGGTGATCGGCGCGGGCAACACCGCGGTGGACTGTGCCACCATCGCCAAGCGGCTGGGGGCCGAGCGGGTGACCATGGTTTACCGTCGCACCGACAAGGAAATGACGGCCTACCCCCACGAGTACGAGTTTGCCAAAAAGGAGGGCATCGAGTTTCGCTTCCTCACCCAGCCGGTGGAAGTACTCCACGCAGGGGGGAGGATTACGGGGTTGAAGTGTGTGCGGATGCAGCTCGGAGCACCGGATGCCAGCGGACGGCCGGCACCGCAGCCGGTGCCGGGCTCGGAGTTCGTGCTGCCCTGCGACCAGGTGGTCAAGGCCATCGGGCAGGAGAAACCGGCTGTGGCGAAGCTACTGGGCCTCGAGACCGAGAAAGGCTTCATCAAGGTCAACGACGACCTCGAGACCAGCCTGCCGGGGGTGTATGCGGGCGGCGACTGCATCCGGGCGAAGGGCTCGGCCTCTACGGTGATGGCCGTGCAGGACGGCAAGCTGGCGGCTTTTGCCATTCATCGGCGGCTGGTTGCTGGCCTCGAGGCTGCCGCTGATTAGGTGAAAGGAGACGTAGATGGCAGACTTAAGCATCAACTTTGCCGGTATTAAATCGCCCAACCCCTTCTGGCTGGCCTCGGCACCCCCCACCAACTCGGGGGCCCAGATCCACCGGGCCTTTGAGTACGGCTGGGGTGGGGCGGTCTGGAAGACCATCGGCGCGCCGGTGCTGAACGTGTCCAACCGCTACGGGGCCTGGCACTACGGGGGCCAGAAGATGCTGGCCATCAACAACGTGGAGCTGATCTCCGACCGGCCCCTGGAGGTCAACCTGCGCGAGATCCGCGACGTAAAGCGCCACTGGCCCGACCGCGCGGTGATCGTCTCGGCCATGGTGGAGTCCACGCCCGAGGCCTGGCGGGACATCATCCTCAAAATCGAGGACACCGGGGCCGACGGCATCGAGCTCAACTACGGCTGCCCGCACGGTATGAGCGAGCGGGGGATGGGCAGTGCGGTGGGGCAGGTGCCCGAGTACTGCCAGCAGATCACCCAGTGGGTGATGGATGTGGCCAAAATTCCCGTCATCGTCAAGCTCACGCCCAACGTGGCCTCGGTGGTGCCCCCGGCGCGGGCGGCTTTGGCGGCCGGGGCCAACGCCCTGAGCCTCATCAACACCATCAACTCCATTATTGGGGTGGATCTGGATACTCTGGAAATTATCCCCAATATCGGCGGTAAAGGTGGGCACGGGGGCTACGCCGGGCCGGCGGTCAAGCCCATCGCCCTCAACCTGCTGTCTTCGCTGGGCGTGGATCCGGTGGTGAAGCAGTCTGGGGTGCCCATCAGCGGCATGGGCGGCATCTCGACCTGGCGGGATGCGGCGGAGTTTTTGCTGCTGGGTGCAAGCAGCTTGCAGGTTTGCACCGCGGTCATGCACTACGGTTACCGGATCATCGAAGACCTCGTTGATGGCCTCAACGCCTGGATGGATGCCAAGGGCTTCAAGACCATCGCCGAGGTGGTGGGCAAGAGCCTTCCCCGCATCTCCGACTTCAAGGACTTCGACCTCTCCTTCCGGGCGGTGGCCCGCATCAACCCCGACAAGTGCATCCGCTGCAACCTTTGTTACGTGGCCTGCAACGACACCGCCCATCAGTGCATTGACTTAGTGGATGCGGCGGGTAACCTTGTCCAGCCCTACAACTACGATGTGCGCTCCAACGGGAAGCACGAAGCCGTGAGCACCCGCCCGCAGCCCGTGGTGCGCGAGGAAGACTGCGTGGGTTGCCGTTTGTGCCACAACGTCTGCCCGGTGGAAGGCTGCATCGAGATGGTCGAACTGCCCTCGGGTCGGCCCTCCATCACCTGGGACGAGCTGACCAAGGTTCGCCCCGAGGTGGGCACCAGTTGGGAGGCCATGGAGCGGTACCGAGATGAAGTAGGCATCGAGATTCACTGATCTTCGGCTATAAAATTTGGCTACCTAAGAGTATAGGGTGGCTTCACGGGGACTGGAGGAATCTCACGATGAAACAGACACGGAATTTAGCCTATGCCTTGCTAGTTTTGTTGTTGGTTTCATGTGCCACTATGTACCAACCTGAGACCTTTACTGGAGGATACTCTGAAACAAGGATTGGAGAAAATATATGGCGCGTTTTCTTCAGGGGAAACGGCTTTACAAGTCCCGAGCGTGCAATCGACTTCGCTTTGTTGCGAAGCGCCGAAGTTTGCCTTGGGTCAGGCTATCGGTATTTTATACTTGCAGAGTCTGTTAATGAAAGAAACATTTCCATCGGTGCCACCAGCACAACCATTTACACAATAGCAAGACCCAGTTCGACAAATACGGTGGTTTGTTTTGTTGAACGACCAACAGGATACGCTGTTGTGTATGATGCCAGATTCGTTGCTGATTCCATAAGAAGAAAGTACGGCTTGTAAACATAAGGGAGAAACGTATGCCTTTACTGATCAAGAACGGCGAAATCATCACCGCGGACAGCCGGTACAAGGCCGACATCTACGCCGAGGGCGAGACCATCACCCGCATCGGGCAGAACCTCGAGGCCCCGCCCGGCACCGAGGTGATAGATGCCACCGGCAAGTACGTGTTTCCCGGCTTCATAGACCCCCACGTGCACATCTACCTGCCCTTCATGGCCACCTTCGCCAAGGACACCCACGAGACCGGCTCCAAGGCGGCCTTGATGGGGGGCACCACCACCTACATCGAGATGTGCTGCCCCAGCCGCAACGACGATGCCCTCGAGGGCTACCAGCTCTGGAAGAGCAAGGCCGAGGGCAACAGCTACTGCGATTACACCTTCCACATGGCCGTCTCCAAGTTCGACGAAAAAACCGAGGGGCAGCTCCGGGAGATTGTGGCCGACGGCATTAGCTCCTTCAAAATTTTTCTCTCCTACAAAAACTTCTTTGGCGTGGACGACGGGGAGATGTACCAGACCCTGCGCCTGGCCAAGGAGCTGGGGGTGATCGTGACCGCCCACTGTGAGAACGCCGAGCTGGTGGGGCGGTTGCAGCAGAAGCTACTGTCCGAGGGCAAGACCGGCCCCGAGTGGCACGAGCCCAGCCGCCCCGAGGCGGTGGAGGCCGAAGGCACCGCGCGGTTTGCCACCTTCCTCGAGACCACCGGGGCCACCGGCTACGTGGTGCACCTCTCCTGCAAACCGGCCCTGGATGCGGCCATGGCCGCTAAAGCGAGGGGCGTGCCCATCTATATCGAATCGGTCATCCCCCACTTCCTGCTCGATAAAACCTACGCCGAGCGGGGCGGGGTGGAGGCCATGAAGTACATCATGTCGCCGCCGTTGCGCGATAAGCGCAACCAGAAAGTCCTGTGGGATGCCCTGGCCCAGGGCTTCATCGACACCGTGGGCACCGACCACTGCCCCTTCGACACCGAGCAGAAGCTGCTGGGCAAGGAGGCCTTCACCGCTATTCCCAACGGCATCCCGGCCATCGAAGACCGGGTCAACCTGCTCTACACCTACGGGGTGAGCCGCGGCCGCCTCGATATTCACCGCTTTGTGGACGCGGCCAGCACCAAGGCCGCCAAGCTGTTTGGACTGTTCCCCCGCAAGGGCACCATCGCGGTGGGCAGCGACGCCGACCTGGTGGTCTACGACCCCCAGTACCGGGGCACCATCTCGGTCAAGACCCAGCACGTCAACAACGACTACAACGGCTTCGAGGGCTTTGAGATTGACGGCCGGCCCAGCGTGGTGACGGTGCGGGGTAAGGTGGCGGTGCGGGACGGGCAGTTTGTGGGCGAGAAGGGGTGGGGTAAGCTCCTGCGGCGCGAGCCCATGTACTTCTAAATGAAGCCGAGATGGGTTTTGAATTTGCTGGGTGGGATCTGCCTGTGGATAGCGGTGGTGCTGGTGCTGGGGGGTAGTTCGGCCTGGGCGCTTTTTGCGGTAGTCGGCGGACTCCTGTTGGTGCTGGCCCAAAGAGGCTTCAAGCGGAGATAGATGGTAGGTGAATAATCCTGACGGGCAGCCGCCATAAATAGGGAAGACCATGATGCAAGCCAATACCTCTCCAGAGCTATCCGCCAAAGGTTCGAACGCAGCCGCCATCGTTTCGGTTCAGGGTGTTTCGATGGTGTTTCCCAACGGAACCGTGGCCCTCAAAGACGCCAACCTCGAGATCGCCCAGGGGGAGTTCATCAGCCTGATTGGGCCCTCGGGTTGCGGCAAAACCACCCTGCTGCGCCTGCTGGCCGACCTGATCCAGCCCTCTTCGGGCACCATCCGCATCGGGGGTAAAAGCCCCGAGGAGGCCCGCAAGGCCCGTGCCTACGGCTACGTCTTCCAGGCCCCCACCCTGATGGAGTGGCGCAACGTGCTCTCCAACGTGATGCTGCCCTTGGAGGTGATGAACTTTCCCGTGCAGGAGCGCAGGGCCCGGGCCGAGCGGATGCTGGCCCTGGTGGGGCTGGAGAAGTTTGCCAGGCACTACCCCTGGCAGCTTTCGGGCGGGATGCAGCAGCGGGTGAGCATCGCCCGGGCCCTGGCCTTCGACCCGCAGCTTTTGTTCATGGACGAGCCCTTTGGCGCCCTGGACGAGATTACCCGCGAGAACCTGAACCTGGAGCTTCTGCGGCTGTGGCGCGAGACCGGTAAAACCATCATCTTTGTCACCCACTCCATCCCCGAGGCGGTCTTCCTGTCCACCCGGATCGTGGTGATGACCCCGCGCCCAGGTAAAATCGAGACCGTCATACCGGTAGACCTGCCCCAGCCCCGCACCTTCGAGACCCGCGAGACCACCCGCTTTTTCGAGCTGGCGACCGCGGTGCGCGAGGCCCTGCGCAAAGGCCACGGCTACGAGGTGACCGAGTGATGCGAATCTCGCCCAATCTGGTGCCCATGCTGGTGGTGGCCCTGGCGGTGCTGGCGCTGTACTGGCCGCTGATGTACCTGGTGAACATCCCGGTAGCGCAGCGGGCCTTGGATACGGGCGCGGCCCTACCCTGCCAGACTGCTTTTGAGTGTGCGACCCAGCTCAGGAGCCCGGTGCTGCCTTCGCCCCAGCAGCTTTGGAACGGCTTTGGCAACCTGATGTTGCCCCTCAACTCACCCAACGCCATTCCCATCAACGCCGCTGTTACGGCCTTCGAGACGGTGGTGGGTTTGCTGCTGGCAGGGGTGGTGGGCTTCTTTTTTGCGATTGGGATGGTGGCCTCGAGGGCCTTTGAACGGGCTTTGCTGCCCTGGATTGTGGCCTCCCAGACCGTCCCCATCATCGCCATTGCGCCCATGCTGGTGGTACTGCTGGGGCAGTACGGGGTGCAGGGCTGGTTTCCCAAGGCCATCATTGCGGCCTATATCGCCTTTTTCCCCATCACCATCGGGGTGGCCAAGGGCCTCAAAAGCCCCGACCCCATGGCCCTCGACCTGATGAAAACCTACAACGCCAGCCCCTGGCAAACCTACCTCAAGCTGCGCTTCCCGGCCTCGGTGCCCTATTTGTTCACGGCCTTCAAGGTCGCCATGACGGCGGCCCTGATTGGGGCTATTGTGGCCGAGATCTCTACCATCAGCTTTCAGGGCATCGGCAAGATGCTGGCGGAGAACTCGAGGGCCTCGGATGTGGTGGCGATGTGGGTGATCATGCTCTCCTCGGCGGTACTGGGAATCCTGCTGGTGGCCCTGGTGAACTGGCTCGAGCGCCTGCTCACACCCTGGCGGCGCGCCGCTGGAGGGGCAGCGGTACCTGCTAAACAGGCCCGGCTGTCCAGGCAGGAGGGGGTGGGTTGAAGATGACCCCTGTGTACCGGGCCGTCTTTGGTGGCTACTGGCTGGGGTGGCTTTTGCTGGGGCTGGGGTTTGGGCTATTGCTGTGGTTTATCGCGGCCTGGTGGGATCAGTCCGAGCCGGCTTCCAGTGCCCAGAAACTGCTGATTGGTCTGGGCTTTTTGGGGGTGGTGTGGGGCCTTGCCAGGGTGGCCCAGCAGTTTGTGGACACCCCCAATCCGCTAATCGGCTTCACGCCCGCGGCCCTCACCCTGCTGGCCTTGTTGGTGACCGCCGAGGCCCTGCTGCGGGCCTACCAGGTACCCCCCGGCCTGATTCCGACCCCCAGCCGGGTGCTTTCAACCTTGCTGGAAGTGCGGGATGTGCTATTGCGGGATGCCTTCCAAACCGTGGTGCTGGAGGCCCTGGTGGGCTATCTGGTCGGCTGTAGCCTGGGCCTGCTCACCGCTTTGCTGATAAGCCGGTATGTTTTCCTCGAGCGGGGGCTGCTGCCCTACGCCGCGCTTTTCAGCAGCATCCCGATTGTGGCTTTGGCCCCGGTGCTGGTCAAGATGATTGGCATCGACTGGCCCTCCAAGGCGGTTATTGTGGCGATTACGGTGTTTTTCCCTATGGTGGTGAACACTTTCCGGGGCCTGACCGAGATCAGTCCGCTCTCGCTCGACCTGATGCGTTCGTACGCAGCCAATGAGGCACAGCAGTACCGCTGGCTGCGCCTGCCCAACGCCCTGCCCTTTATCTTCAACGCCCTCAAGCTGGGTACGACCCTGGCCATGATCGGGGCCATTGTGGGTGAGTTCTTTGGGGCCAACGGGCAGGGCCTGGGTTTTCGTATCCAGATCGAGGCTGGACGTTTTGGCTTCGATATCGTCTGGTCGGCCATTATTGTGGCCTCGGTGATCGGCATTGCCTGGTACAACCTGGTGGGGTGGCTCGAGCGGAGGTTAACAGGGTGGCACGTATCGTATCGCTAACGGCCCTTACGCCAGGCTCGCACCTTCGGTCTCGAGCGGGGGTTGACGGACGGCACGTATCCTTTAGCCAGTGAGGAGGTGAGAAGAGCGCGCTTGACAATGGGGTTGTAGAGTGCAGTAGGCTACCATCTGAAGTCGTTCTGGCACAAAAGGAGGCAAGGATGAAGAAGTGGTCGGTCGTTTGGGTACTGGCAGTCTTCATGCTGGTGTCGCTGGCGAGCGCACAGCAGAACCTGGTCAAGGTCAACTTGCAGCTCAAGTGGTTTCCGCAGGCCCAGTTTGCCGGTTTCTTTGTGGCCAAGGAACGGGGCTTTTACCGGGCGCAGGGGCTGGATGTAACCCTGCTGCCCGCCGGTGACCAATCCCCCATTCAGGTGGTGCAGTCTGGGGCTGCCGACTTCGGCACCACCTGGATTGCCGACCTGCTCACCGCGCGGGAGCGCGGTATTCCGGTGGTGCACCTGGCCCAGATTTTCCAGCGCTCGGGCTTTACGCTGGTGGCGTTGAAGTCCACCGGCATCCGGGATCTGTGCAAAGACCTGAAGGGTAAGAGCGTGGGGGTCTGGCCCTCCGGCAACGAGTACCCGGCGGTGGCTTTGTTCCGCAAGTGCGGCCTGACCAGCTCGCTGGATCCCAGGGTGACCAACCCCGATGTCACCGCAGTAAGCTACCCCTTCGACCCGGCTTTGGTTTTCCCCGACAAGGTGCAGCTGGTCTCGGCCATGACCTACAACGAGGTCAACCAGATCGCCGGGCTGGGCTACGACGAGACCAAGGTGGATGTGTTCAAGCTGGCCGATCTGGGCATCAACCTGCTTGAAGACCTGATCTTTACCACCGAACGGGTCTTGAACGAGCGCAACTTTAAGGGTTCGGGCCTGACGGGCCGCCAGGTGGCCGCGCGCCTGATCCGGGCCTCCATCCAGGGCTGGAACTGGGCGGTGGCCAACCAGGCCGAGACCGTGGAAAAATACGTGCTGCCCTTCTGCGGCAACACCTGCAAAGGCTCCGGCACCCGCGCCGATGCCAAGGGCCACCAGACCTGGCAGATGGCCGAGATCGCCAAGCTCTACAACGCCGGGGCCACCACCAAAGGCTGGCCGGGCTTCCTGGTGCCTGCCGACTACCAGGCCTCGGTGCGTCTGCTGCGCGAGCAGGGCATCCTGACCAAAGACCCCCCGGCGGCCACCGTGGACTACGGCCCCTGGGAGGCCGCCACCGGTAAGCGGGCTCGAGACTGGAAATAACCTGGGCTTGGGCAGGAAGTGATTGTGCCAGGGGGGGCGGCCGGTGTGTCGCCCCCTATTTCACCCCAGGGCTGGGCTTTTTGGAGATAACCATGCTAAACCCCAAACGAACTGTTGCAGAACTCAAGGAACTGCGTGACCTGACCGCCGACGAAAACGGCGCGTGGCGGGTGGCTTGGACCGATACCTGGCTCAAAGCGCGCGAATGGTTCAACCGCAAGCTGGAGGGCCTACCGGTAGAGCAACACTACGATGCCGCCGGCAACAACTGGGTGACGCTCAAGGGCCAAAGCGAGAAAGCCCTGCTGATTGGGGGCCACCTGGACTCGGTGCCGGGCGGGGGCTGGCTGGATGGCTGCCTTAACGTGCTGGCGGGCCTCGAGGTTCTGCGCCGCATCGCCGAGGAGTACCAGGGAAACCCCCCGGTCACGGTGCGGCTGGTGGACTGGGCCGACGAGGAGGGGGCCCGCTTTGGCCGGAGCCTCCTGGGTTCCTCGGCCTTCTCGGGCACCCTCGAGCCCGAGCTGGAAAAAGACCGCACCGACAAGGACGGCATCCGCCTGGAGGAGGCCCTGCGGCGCTGCGGGGTGGAGTTGAGCAGGATGCTCGAGGCCCAGGCCGAGCAGAAAAACGCCGCGGCCTACCTCGAGCTCCACATCGAACAGGGCCCGGTGCTTCTGGATATGGGCCTGCCCCTGGGGGTGGTGCTGGGCACCTTTGGGGTCGAGCGCCACGCCATTACCTTTAGGGGCCAGGCCGCCCACTCCGGCTCCACGCCCATGCACAAGCGCAAGGATGCCTTTCTGGCTGCGGCCAAGATGGCCTCCGAGATCTACAACATCACCGACCGCAACGGGGGGGTCAGCACCATCGGAAGCTGCATCACCAAACCGGGGATTGTGACCAGCGTGGTGGCCGAGTGCACCATCACCCTCGACCAGCGCCACCTCGACGCCGAGGCCCTGGCCCGGCTCAGGTTCGAGGCCGAAAAAGCCAGCCAGCGCTTCGCCCGCGAGGGGGGGCTGCCGGAGCCGGAGTGGAGCACCATCTGGCGGATTCACCCCATCCTGTTCCACCCCGAGCTGATCGAGCTTTGCGACCAGGCCATCCGCGAGGTGGCCGGGGTCTCGCACCGCCTGCCCTCGGGGCCCCTGCACGACGCCGCCGAGGTGGCCCGCGCCGGCATTCCCACGGTGATGATGTTCGTGCAGAGCCTGCACGGTATCAGCCACAACAAGATCGAGGATACCAAGGAAGAACACCTCGAGCTTGCGGTGCAGGCCCTGGATCGGCTGGCCGAGAAGACCATGCACTGGATTGCCAGGCAGTAGGGTATGCACCTGCCCACCCTGCGCGAGATTCTCGAGCTTCCCGCCTTTGCCGGGGCGGAACTGCTCTCGGGGCAGGGTCGGCTCGAGGCCCCCATCACCTGGGTGCACGTGGCCGAGGTGCTGGACGTGGCCCGGCTGCTCTCGGGGGGCGAGCTGGTGCTTTCCACCGGCCTCGAGCTCGCCCGCAGCACGCCCGAGGCCCAGGTGGCCTATGTGCGTTCGCTGGCCGAGGCCGGGGTGGGGGGGCTGGGCCTTGAGCTGGTGCAGTGGTTGCGTGAAGTGCCACCCGAGATGCTGCAAACCGCTCGTATGCTGCAATTTCCCCTTCTGGTTTTTCGCACCGAGGTGCGCTTTACCGACCTGACCCGTGCGGCCCACGAGCGCATTCTGCGCCCGGCCGTGGATCGAGAAGAGCCGCTGCTGGACTCGCTGCTCGAGGCCCTAATCGAGACCGGCCGCGACCGCAGCTTTCTGCAGCGCCAGCTAGGGGCCATTCTGAACCTGCCCAGTCGGCCCCGCAGCACCCTGCTGGCCACCCTGGAAGCCCTGCTGGCCTCGCAGTTCAACATCGCCGAGACCGCCCGCCGGCTGGGGGTGCGCCGGCAGAGCATCTACTACCGCCTCGAGCAGCTCAGGGGCATGCTGGGCGACCTCGAGAGCCCCGAGCGGCGGCTGGGGCTGTGGGTGGCGCTGGAACTGCTCAAGCGCTGAGCCGCGCAAAAACCAAAAACAGGCCCGGCAGCATGAGTTTTGTGAGCGCAAAAACGAGCGTTTTTACTTCACCACTGTAGGGTAAAATCCGCCGCTTGAATAGCGGCCCCACCCCCATCGTTGGGCGCAATTTCTGGCAGGCTGGGGATGGAGGAACTTATGCCCCTGCTCATCTGTCCGAACTGCCAAACCGGAATGAACGAGGTTCAGCGCAACGGCGTGCTTATAGACATCTGCCCCAAGTGCCGGGGTGTTTGGCTCGATGGCGGTGAGATGGAAAAGCTGCTGGGCCAGGTGCGCCAGTACGAGCAGGAATACGAGGCCGAGCTCGAGCGCTACCGCAAGCAGTACGCCCCCCCGCCCACCCACCACCGCAACCCCTACGACACCGACGACGACGAGTACTACAAGCGCCACGGTAAGAAGAAAAGCAAGCTGGGCCGGCTTTTCGACCTGTTCGACTAAACCCGCCCGTTGCTTTCGGCTCGAGCCCACTCCCTTACTCAGGAAACACGCTCAGAGATGCCGCTATGCGGGTTTACGCGCTGAAACCCTTCCACGACGAGGACACGGGGTGTGCGCGCTGGCCCTGGCTCTCCATGCCCGACCGCGAGGCGCAAGAGGAGTTCTGTACTGCAATCCATCGGTCAATAATCGCAAGCCGCCCCCCCCAGCTGCACCCCTGGCGGCCGCTGCCGG
>AXWR01000049.1 GCA_000482765.1 Meiothermus taiwanensis DSM 14542 | reverse complement strand
CAGCGAGTTCATGGCGGAGTTTGAGGAGGGTTGTCGGGTATTGGGGATAGAGCTTTTTGTTTTGCCGCCGAGGAGTCCGAAGCTGAACGGGATGGTAGAGCGGCTGCAGCGGACGTTTCGGGATGAGTTTTACACGCGGGCTTTACCGCTGGGGATAGAGGCTATTCAAGGGGAGCTGGAGGGTTATCTGGAGCACTACAACCTGCACCGGCCGCACATGGCCCTGGGGGGGTTGGCGCCGGTGGAGTACCTGGCTAAGCTACAGGAGGTGTCGGTTCCCCTGGAGTCTCAAATGTATTGACCGATTACAGAGCCTTGACACGGTATACCAAACACCCGTAAACTCTTTCACAAGATGCTTCTGCCGAGCAGCCTAATCCTAACCGTAGTAGGCCTAGTAATTACCGGGCCTGGGGGGGATTTGGTCTAGCGAAGAGCTTAGAAGCGCATCCTAAAGCCCCCCGAAGCATCGGGGGGCGGTTCTTTGAGGAGAGAGGTATGAACGGAGCCGCCGCCATCCTGAAAGCCCTGGAGATGCAGGGAGTGGATACCATTTTTGGGCACCCAGGGGGCACCATTATGCCCACCTACGACGCCCTCTACGACTCACCCATCCGGCACATCCTGGTGCGACACGAGCAGGCCGGTGTGCATGCGGCCACCGCCTATGCCCGGGCCTCGGGCCGGGTGGGGGTGTGCATGGCCACCTCGGGGCCGGGGGCTTTGAACCTGGTCACGGGGCTACAGGACGCCCTGATGGACTCCACACCGGTGGTGGCCCTGACCGGCAACGTGCCCCAGCACCTGATCGGCACCGACGCCTTCCAGGAGGCCGACGTGGTGGGCATTACCCAGCCGGTCACCAAGCACAACTTCCAGGTGCGCAACGTCAACGACATTCCGCGGATAATTGCCGAGGCTTTCTACATCGCTTCTACCGGGCGGCCCGGCCCTGTCTTGATCGATTTTCCCAAGGACGTGCAGCAGGCCGAGTTTACCGGTAGCTTCGATGTGGAGATTAACCTGCCGGGCTACAAGCCCACCTACAAGGGCCATCCCCGGCAGATTGAGCGGGCCCTGGAGGCCCTGCAAAAAGCCGAAAGGCCCGTGCTGATGGTGGGCGGTGGGGCGCTCAATGCGGCGCCGGAAATCGTGGCCCTGGCCGAGAAAACCGGCATGCCGGTGATCCCGACCCTGATGGGTCTGGGGGTGTTCCCCGGAACCCACCCGCAGTGCCTGGGGATGCCGGGGATGCACGGCTCGGTGGCAGCCAACCGGGCCATCCACCACGCCGATACCATTCTGGCCATTGGCCTGCGCTTCGACGACCGGGTAACCGGCAAGGTCTCGCGCTTTGCCCCCCACGCGCACACCGTTATTCATGTGGACATTGACCCTGCCGAGATCGGCAAGCTGGTCAAGACCACCATTCCGGTGGTGGGGGATGCCAAATGGGTGGCGGCGGAGCTGGTCAAGGGGGCCAAAAAGCTTCAACTGAGCAAGTGGTGGGCGCAGCTCGAGGACTGGAAGACCAAATACCCCTTTGCCTGGAAGCCCAAGCCCCACCTGCAAAGCCAGGAGGTGATCCAGGCCTTCTGGGAGGCCACCAGGGGCAAAGCCGTGGTGACCGCGGGGGTGGGCCAGCACCAGATGTTTACCGCGCAGTTTTTTAAGTTCGATTCGCCGCGCTCCTGGATCAACTCTGGGGGCCTGGGCACCATGGGGGTGGGCCTGCCCTTTGCCATCGGGGCGGCCCTGGCCCGGCCCGGCGAGCTGGTGATCGACTTCGACGGCGACGGCAGCTTCCAGATGACCCTGCAGGAGCTGGCCACCCTCAAGAAGCTCAACCTGAACGTTAAAATTGTGATTCTCAACAACGGCTTTCTGGGCATGGTGCGGCAGTGGCAGGATCTGTTCCACGCCAAGCGCTACAGCGAGGTCTATCTGGCCGACTCCAACCCCGACTTCGCCAAGCTGGCCGAGGCCTACGGCATTCCAGGAATTACCCTGACCGACAAGGCCAAGCTGCACGAGACCGTCAGGGAGGTGCTGGCGCACCCCGGCCCGGTGCTGCTGGAGGCCCGGGTCTACCACGAGGAAGGGGTCTTCCCCATGATTCCCTCGGGTGGTGCGGCCGAGGACATGATCATCGAGAACCCGCGGGAGACGGTGGCGGGCGACTAAACCCCGAATGGAGACTGTTCATGAGGCACTTGGTTTCGGTACTGGTACAGGACAATCCCGGCGTTCTGCAACGCGTCGCGGGCTTGATTGCCCGGCGGGGCTTTAACATCGAGTCGCTGGCGGTAGGGCGCACCCACCAGCCCGGCCTTTCGCGCATCTCGCTGGTGGTCTCGGGCGACGATGCGGTCTTGGAGCAGGTGGAGAAGCAGCTCAACCGGCTGATCGAGGTGATCAAGGTCACAGATCATTCCGAGCCCCATGTGGAGCGCGAGCTGGCGCTGGTCAAGGTCAGCATCGCCGGCATGGAGGAGCGCCTCGAGGTCAAGGACATCGCCGACGCCTTCCGGGCCCGCATCGTGGATGTGGCCAAAAAGTCCATCATCTTCGAGCTCACCGGCGACTCCACCAAGGTCAACAACTTTGTGGAAGCCATGCGGCCCTACGGGCTCTTGGAGGTCATGCGCACCGGTGCGGTGGGGATGTCCCGCGGCGAGCAGGTGCTCAAAGTACGCGAGAAGAAGGCGGTCTAGGATGGGCCAAGGCCCATCTTTTGTTTTGTGTGAAGACGTTGAAGGGGCGGCCCTTCGACCTTCGATGAGGAGAAAAGAATGAAGATTTACTACGACCAGGACGCAGACATCGGTTTTATCAAAGACAAGACGGTGGCCATTCTGGGCTTTGGCTCGCAGGGGCATGCCCACGCCCTGAACCTGCGGGACTCCGGCATTAAGGTGGTGGTGGGGCTGCGCCCCGGTAGCCAGAGCGAGGAGAAGGCCCGCAAGGCGGGGCTCGAGGTATTTCCGGTAGGGGAGGCGGTGCGCCGGGCCGATGTGGTGATGATCCTGCTCCCCGACGAGACCCAGGGGGCCGTCTACAAGGCCGAGGTGGAGCCCAACCTGAAGGAAGGGGCCGCCATTGCCTTCGCCCACGGCTTCAACATCCACTTTGGGCAGATCAAGCCGCGTCGCGACCTGGACGTCTGGATGGTGGCCCCCAAAGGCCCCGGCCACCTGGTGCGCTCGGAGTACGAGAAAGGCTCGGGCGTGCCCTCGCTGGTGGCGGTCTACCAGGATGCCTCCGGCTCGGCTTTCCCCACCGCCCTGGCCTACGCCAAGGCCAACGGCGGCACCCGCGCAGGGGTCATCGCCACCACCTTCAAGGACGAGACCGAGACCGACCTCTTCGGCGAGCAGACCGTGCTGTGTGGTGGCCTGACCCAGCTCATCGCCGCTGGCTTCGAGACCCTGGTGGAGGCCGGCTATCCCCCCGAGATGGCCTACTTCGAGTGCCTGCACGAGGTAAAGCTGATCGTGGATCTGATCTACGAGTCGGGCTTCGCCGGGATGCGCTACTCCATCTCCAACACCGCCGAGTACGGCGACTATACCCGCGGCCCCATGGTCATCAACCGCGAGGAGACCAAGGCCCGCATGCGCGAGGTGCTGCGCCAGATTCAGCAGGGCGAGTTTGCCCGTGAGTGGATGCTGGAAAACGTGGTGGGCCAGCCCACCCTGAACGCCAACCGCAACTACTGGAAAGACCACCCCATCGAGCAGGTGGGCCCCAAGCTGCGGGCCATGATGCCCTTCCTCAAATCCAGGTTCTCGAAGGAAGAGGTTGGTAGCTGACCCATGTCGGCAGAACGGGAGGTTGTATGCGGCACATCCGAATTTTCGATACCACCCTGCGGGACGGCGAGCAGAGCCCTGGTGTAGCCCTTTCACTCCAGCAGAAGCTGGAAATTGCCCACGGCCTGGCCCGGCTTAACGTGGACATCATCGAGGCGGGCTTCCCGGTGAATGGGGCCAGCGAGTTCGAGTGTGTCTCGCGCATCGCCGCCGAGGTCAAGGGGCCGGTGATCTGCGCCCTGGCCCGCACCCACAAGCTCGATATCGAGCGGGCCGCGGCGGCCCTGGAGAAGGCCGAGAAAAAGCGCATCCACGTCTTTACCAGCGCCTCCCGGGTGCACCTGGAGTACATGCTGCGCAAGACCCCGGAGGAGATCCTGGAGATCTCCGACGCCATGGTGCGCTACGCCCGGCAGTTCACCGACGACGTGGAGTTCAGCGCCCAGGACGTGATGCGGGCCGACTTCGACTTCGTCCTGAAGCTTTACGATACCGCCATCAACGCCGGGGCCACCACCATCAACATCCCCGATACCACCGGCTACGGCACCCCACAGGAGTACGGAGCCCTTATCAAGCGCATCTACGACGAGGTGGTGCGGGGCCGCCCGGTGCACATCTCGGCCCACTGCCACGACGACCTGGGCCTGGCTACCGCCAACAGCCTGGCGGCGGTGGAGAATGGGGCCACCCAGATCGAGTGCACCATCAACGGCATCGGCGAGCGGGCCGGCAACACCGCTCTGGAAGAGGTGGTGATGGCCTTGTACGTGCGCCGCGACCACTACCAGGCCCATACCCAGATCAACACCCGGGAGCTGTACCGCATGAGCCGGATGGTGGAGCGCTACACCGGCATGGTGGTGCAGCCCAACAAGGCCATCGTGGGGGACAACGCCTTCGCCCACGAGTCGGGCATCCACCAGGACGGGGTGATCAAGAACAAAGAGACCTACGAGATCATGAACGCCGAGCTGGTCGGCCGCCAGGCCGCGGTGCTGGTGCTGGGCAAGCACTCCGGGCGGGCCGCGGTCAAGAAGGCCCTGGCCGACCTGGGCTACAAGCTCGACGACACCCAGATTGGCGCTATTTTTGCCCGCTTCCGCGAGATTGTGGAGCGCAAAGGCCCCATCGAGACTGAGGAGCTGCGGGCCCTGGTGGAGAGCGAGTCCGTCTCGACCCCGCACCTGTTCCGCCTCGAGAAGCTCCAGTTCTTCTCCGGCTACGGCATGCTGCCCACCGCTACGATAAGCCTCGAGACCCCAAAAGGCGTGGTCACCACCACCGCGATTGGCGATGGGCCGGTGGACGCGGTGTATAAGGCCCTGTCGGAGGCCATCGGGTTCAAGCCCGAGCTCGAGCTCTACCGGGTGGAGTCGATCACCGGGAGCACCGAGGCCCTGGGCGAGGTGACGGTCAAGCTCAAGCTGGGCGAGGTGATGGCCACCGGGCACGGAATTTCGCCGGACATCATCGAGGCTTCGGCGCGGGCCTACCTGGATGCGGCCAACAAGCTGGCCGCGGGGCAGTCGGCGCGGCACCCCAGGTCGCTGGAAGAGGTACAGCGCTCGGGTCTGGGGAAGTAGGAGGTAGGGGCGTGGTTTCGCTGGAGGGGAGGCTGGCCGCCGTAGAGGAGCCACGGGTCAAAGAACTCATGGCCGCTTGCCGGGAATTGGTCTCCCTTTTCGAGCGCGACAACTCCTCTCGAGGGGCGGGGCGCTGATACTGGTGCAGTAGGTATGGAAGGGGAGAACGTGATCCGCCCCGCCACCCCCGCCGACGCCCCCGGGGTGGCCCGGGTTCACGTGGACTCCTGGCGCGAGACCTACCGTGGCATCGTTCCAGAAGACTTTCTCAACAGCCTCTCCTACGGGCGCCGCGAGCAGATGTGGCGCGGCGGCCTGGAAAACCCCAACTGGCAGGGCGTGCTGTTCGTGGCCGAAGACCTCTTGGAGGGCGTGGTTGGCTTCGTGGCCGGTGGCCCGCCGCAGGAGCCGCTGGGCGGGTTCACCAGCGAACTCTGGGCGATTTACCTGCTTCAGAAGCATCAGGGCAAAGGTCTTGGCCGTGGGTTGTTTCTCAAGTTCGCCGGGGAAATGGCGGCCAGGGGCCACGCCTCGATGTTCCTGTGGGTGCTGGCCGAGAACCCCGCCACGGGCTTTTACGAGCGCATGGGCGGGGTGAGGGTGCGCGAGCGGGAGATCGAGGTAGGCGGGAAGAAGCTCCTGGAGTATGCCTACGGCTGGCGCGACCTGGGGATGAGGGGGTGGTAGAATTGGGCCATGCCACGGCGAATTGCGGCGGTTGTGTTCAAGGGCAGGATGGGCGAAGAGCCCTCCGACGCGGCCTACTGGAGGACACGGCCCATGGAGGAGCGCCTCGAGGCCCTGGAGTCCATCCGTGCCGAATATCATGAGTGGAAATATGGCACTGCTCAGCCGCGACTTCAGCGAGTTCTTAGAGTGCTTAAACCAACACCAGTTTAGGTATCTGTTAACAGGCGGCTATGCTGTGGGTTTGCACGGCTATCCCTGCTACACCAAAGATCTCGACATCTGGATTGAAATCTCGCCGGAAAATGCCGAGAGAGTTGTCAAGGCTATTGAGAGCTTTGGTTTCGGCTCGTTGGGGCTGAAAGCTGAGGATTTTCTCGAAGCCGGAACAATTGCCCAGATCGGATACCCGCCCATACGGATAGATCTGTTGAACAAACCCTCCGGCGTGGAGTTCGCGGAGTGTTATGAAAACCGCCAGGAGTTCGAGGTGGATGGGGTTAGGGTTCCCCTCATCAGCCTCGAGGATCTGCGCAAGAACAAACGGGCTTCGGGCAGAAGTCAGGATTTGGCTGACCTGGAGAGGCTGGAGTAGATATGATTGAAATCCTCGACACCACCCTGCGCGACGGCACCCAAGGCGAAGCAGTCAACCTGTCCTCCGACGACAAGATCGCCATTGCCAGGCGCCTGGCGGCTTTCGGGGTTCCCCTCATCGAGGGGGGCTGGCCGGGCAGCAACCCCAAGGATGCCGAGTTCTTCGCCCGTATGAAGGGGGTAGACCTGGGGAATAGCCAGCTCTGCGCCTTTGGCTCCACCCGGCGCAAGGGGGTGCGGCCCGAGGACGACCCCTCGGTGCAGGCCATGCTGGCGGCGGCCACCCCGGTGGTGACGGTGGTAGCCAAAAGCTGGGACTTCCACGTGACCCACGCCCTCGAGGTCTCCCTGGAAGAAAACCTGCGCATGATCGAGGAAACCTACCGCTACCTGGTCTCCCAGGGCCGGCGGGTGATCCACGATGCCGAGCACTTCTTCGACGGCTTCAAGGCCAACCGGGGCTATGCCCTGGCCACCCTCGAGGCCGCCGTGCGGGGCGGGGCCGACACCCTGTGCCTGTGCGATACCAACGGGGGCAGCCTGCCCGAAGAGGTCTTCGAGATCACCCAGGCCGTGCGCCAGGCTTTTCCCGGCCTGACCATCGGGATCCACCCCCATAACGACGCGGAGCTGGCGGTGGCCAATGCCTTGGCCGCGGTGCGGGCCGGGGCCACCCACGTGCAGGGCACCATCAACGGCTACGGCGAGCGCTGCGGCAACCTGAACCTGACCAGCGCCATCCCCAACCTGATGTTGAAGTACGGCCTGCAGCTCCAGGGGCTCACCCCGGAAAAACTCGCCGAGCTGCGCGAGGTCTCGCACTTTGTGGACGAGCGGGCCAACCTGGCCCCCAACATCCGCGCGCCCTACGTAGGGGATGCAGCCTTTGCCCACAAGGGGGGCATCCACGTCTCGGCGGTGCTCAAAGACCCCCGCACCTACGAGCACGTGCCGCCCGAGATGGTGGGCAACAGCCGCCGGGTGCTGGTCTCCGACCTCTCGGGCCGAAGCAACCTGCTGGCCAAGCTGGCCGAGTCCGGGGTTAATGTGCCCAAGGAGATGGCCGGGGCCTTGCTGGAGGAGGTCAAGCAGCTCGAGCACGCCGGCTACTCGTTTGAAGGGGCCGAGGCCAGCTTCTACCTGCTGGCCCACCGGCTGCGGGGCGGACAGATGCCCTTTAGCGTGGAGGGCTTCACGGTGTTCGTGCACGCTGGCGGTGCCAACCCCGAGACCCCTACCTGGGCCGAGGCCACGGTGCGGGTCAGGGTGGGCGAGACCCTCCAGCACACCGCTGCCGAAAGCCAGCACGGGCCGGTCTCGGCGCTGGACAAGGCCTTCCGCAAGGCCATTGAGCCCTTCTACCCCGAGATCGCCGAGATTGAGCTGTGCGATTACAAGGTGCGCATCCTCTCGGGCCAGGAGGCCGGTACGGCCTCGGGGGTGCGGGTCATGATCGAGATGCACCGCGCCGGGGAGCGCTGGAGCACGGTAGGGGCCAGCAAGAACAACCTCGAGGCCAGCCTCAAGGCCCTCACCGACGGCTATGCCTACGTGCTGGTGAAGCATCAGCCCATACCTCAGGACTAGAGCGCTTCCTCCCGGAGGCCAAAAGATAATCATCCTGATCGAGAGGCTATCTTGTTGAGCCTGGCAAAGAAAGGGCATCCCTCCGGCACTAGCTGTTAATCTTGCCACCTGGGTCGGGGGCTTTGGCCTCGTTCAGATCATAGGCCGCGAGGGCTTTCTCCTCGGCGGGGATGCGCACGCACAGCAGCAGCAGGGCGTTGAGGATGGTGGCTGTCAGCGCGGTAATCCAGGCGTTGAAGATGAGGGGCAAGGACCATAGCTCCAGGGCCACCGCCAGATAGTTGGGGTGGCGCAGGTAGCGGTAGGGCCCCCTGGTGATTCTTTGGCCCCCAGGAACCACCAGAATCCGGGTATTCCAGTACCGGCCCAGGCTGCCGATGGCCCAGTAGCGCAGACCCTGGGCCAGCAAGAACACCAGCAGCCAGAATCCCCAGATGGGGGAGGGCTGGTTGCGCGCCAGCCCTTCCAGCAGCCAGCCCAGCATCCAGCCGATGTGCAGCAGAAAAAACAGCGGGTAGTGTTCTCGTCCGTACTCTTTGGCCCCCTGCGCCAAAGCCCAGCGCAGGTTGGCCTGGGCCAGGCCCAGCTCCAACAGCCGCTGGAGTACCACCCAGACCAGCGCTACCCAGAGCCCTACCACTGCAAGACCACCCCTTCGGCGGCAAAGCCAGGCCCCAGGGCCAGCAAAACCCCTGGACTGCCGGGTGCGGGCTGCTCGAGCTGGTACATCTGCCGCTCCAGCACAAAGAGTACGGTGGGGCTCGACATATTGCCATACTTTTTGAGCACGCAGAAGGCCGCCTCGAGGCTCTTCTCGTCCACCCCCAGGCCGCTGCGGTAGGCGGCCAGCACCTTGGCCCCACCGGGGTGGAGCGTCCAGGTCTCAATATCCCGGCTCGACAGCCCGTATTCGGCCAGGCCGTCCTGGATCAGAGGCCCCAGCGCCCCCTCGACCAGGGCCGGGATGCTCTGAGCAAAGCGCACCTGCAAGCCCTCGAGGCCCAGATCCCAGCCCATCACCTCGTAGCTGTCGGGCAACAACCGGCTGAAGCCGCCCCGCACGGCCGGGCTGCCAGAACCCTGCCCCAGCACCGCTGCGGCCACGCCATCGGCAAACAGGCTGGTAGCCACCAGGTTGCTCTTGCTTTTGTCGCCCTGTACAAAAGTAAGGCTGCAAAGCTCAACCGCTACCAGAAGAACGTAGCGCCCGGGGTGTTGCTGGGCCAGTTCGGCGGCCCGGGCCAGGCCGGCGGCCCCGCCGGCGCAACCCAGGCCCCATAGGGGCAGGCGGAGCACCGAGAGCGGAAGTCCCAGGCGCTGGGCCAGGTAGGCCTCGAGGCTGGGGGTTGCAAGGCCGGTGCTGGTCACCAGCACCACCGCTCCAATCTGCTGGGGCTCCAGGCCGGCCCGGCCCAGGGCTTTGCGGCTGGCCTGCTCACAAAGCTCCAGGGCTGTGTTGAACCAGCGCTGGTTTTTCTCGCTGAAACTATGCGGCGCTGCGAACCAATCGAGCGGCGCGGATAGATAACGCGACTCAATGCCGGTGTTCTTAAAGATGTTTAGCAGGCGTTCCAGGCCTGCCATACCCTCGAACAAAACCTCTGCCAGCGCACGGGCCTCTGGCTGGCTTACTTGATAGGGCGGGTGGGCGGTGGCGACGCTTAGAACCCTGGCTTGCACGTTCATACCTCAGGTATCGCTTTCGGGGGTGGCGCAGGTTTCGCGAAACACAAACTGCGAGATGCGTTTGCGCTGGTCGGACTTCCAGTCGATGCGCGGTCGGGGGTTATCGGGGGGCAGGTAGCCCAGCCGGTAGATGGCCATGAGCTCCAGGTGCTCCGGCACTTCCAGCAGCCTCTTGATCTCCTCCCAGGCCTCGGGAATTTCCATGGGTGTGGAGACAAACTGAATGCCCATGCCCAGCTCCACTGTGGTGAGCCAGATGTTCTCAATAGCCATGCCCAACCCGAGCACGCTGTAAAATCCCGAGAGTTCCCCCGGACGGTACTCCTGCTTATCCAGCAGCGCCGCCAGCAACAAGGGCGATCCGGCAACCAGCCTGCGGTTGTCCTCACCCAGAATTTGGGGCACCCGCAAGGCCCGCAAAAGCTTCAGGGCCGAGGGGCTCATGACCTGGCGGGTAAAGGGGCGCAAGGGTACCGGCAGCTGGTCGATTAGAATTCCGTCGCGCCGCTCGGCCATCTCCTTTTCGCTGAAGCGAAAGTAGGGGCGGTAGCGCTCAAAAAACCGGCCATCGGCGATGAGCTGTTGCATGGTTCGCCCCCCAATCTCGGCGATTTTCTCCCGCTTGTTCCTGTCTTCAATCAAGATAAAGCGCCAGGGCTGGGAATTGAAGTGGCTGGGGGCCCGGCTGGCCGCTTCCATCAGCAGGTGCTGGTGTTCTTTGGATACGGGCTTGTCCAGAAAAGGGCCGTTGGTGGTTTTGCGCTTTCGGATTACCTCTAGAAATTCCACATCAACCCCCGATCGACAACAAGTATCCCACCAGCCCCACCGCACCCAGTGTGGGATGAGGCCAGGTGTGGGGACGGGCCTTGGGGAAGAGGGCCAGACAGGCGATGGTTAGCAGCAACCACCCCTCGCGCGTGAACACCAAGGCCAGCACCGCACTAACCAGCACCACCAGATAAAGCGCGTGATGCCACAGGCCGAAGTGGGCCAGCCGCAGTTGTGCAGCCAGGCCTACCAGCAAATTAAGCACGTACAAACCTAGACCCACTGCCAGGAATGGAGACATCCAAACTTAACATACGGTCTGGGTCTATAAATGGTTTGTGGGCCTGGCACCCCAGGCCCTGTCCAACTAGGACAAGGGGCGGGCTTCTTTCATCTTTTTTCGCAGCTCGAGCCCGTCCAGCGCCCCCCCCGTGCCTGGCATTCGCGCCGCAGGTTTTCCTCAGGGGCCCGCAACACCACCAGCACCAGACCGGCTGGGTAACCCCCGGCGCCGGCCCCCAGGCCCATGTGGAGCCGGGTTATAACAAAGCGCTCGCGGGTGCTGGGCACCTGGGTGCTCACATAGCCCTGCCCGTCCCAGGTGTAAACCACGCTCTTGATGATGCGGCTGCTGGGGCGGTAAGGTGGGTTCACCTGTAACTCAACCTCAATGGGCCTGAGAAAGCTGGTTGTGCCCGAGGAAAACCGGTAGATGCCCACCACCTCGCGCTCGGGTAGGGTCTGAATAAAAAAAACCTCGTTTTGGGGTGGGGAAGTGGGGACGGCCTGGAGGCGCTCGAGGCGAAAGCGCACCGAGGTGACCAGGGCCCCTGGTGGAATCGACACCTGAATGCCTGGCAACGTCAAAGCTCCTCCGCGTGCATCCACACGGCGCTCGACCACCTGGGCGCCCTGCCCCCATCCCCCCGCAACCACCAGGCATAACAGCAGCAGCCGAAGCATAACCACCTTTACTCCCACCCCAGGCTAACCCATCTGCGTCTGAGAAAACCCAGTGCCCATCGGGCTACAAACCCAGTAGCTTTTGGGCCTCCGATAGAATCGCCCCAACGGTTTTTTCGTCCTGGGCCTCGCAGTAAACGCGCAGCACGGGTTCGGTGCCGGAGGCTCTAAACAACAGCCATCCGCTATCAGCAAAAATCCACTTGATGCCGTCCAGGGTCTCAACGCCGCTCACCTGCTGACCGGCAATGGGTTTTGGGGTTTGCACTTTTGCCATGGCTTCCTCGAGGTGCCCCATCGAGGGCAGGTGTAAATCGATGCGGTTGTAGGTGTGTTTGAAGCCCAGCTCGGCCTCAATTTCGGCAAACTGTTCTCCCAGACTTTTGCCGCTGTACACCACCGATTCCAGCAGCAACAAGGCGTTCAGGAGGCCGTCGCGTTCGGGAAGATGCCCGGCCACCCCAATGCCGCCCGACTCCTCGCCCCCAATCAGCACATCGCCCTTCAGCATCTCATCGGTGATGTATTTGAAGCCGATGGGTGTGACCAGCAGGGGCAGGCCCAGCCGCTGAGCGAGCTTATCTATCACCTTGGAGGTCGAGAAGGTTTTGACCACCCGACCGGTGCGCCCTTTGCGGTGCAGGTGTTTGAGCAAGACCGCAAAGATCTGATGGCTGTTGAAGTGGATGCCGCCCGCCAGCACCGCCCCGATCCGGTCGGCGTCCCCGTCGTTGACCACGGCAAAGACCGGGTCTTGCTCGGCCTTGAGCACGGTCATGACGGTGAACTGGTTCTGGGGGACGGGCTCGGGGTTTACACCGTAGAACATGGGGTCGGGCACGGCGTGCAGCTCACGCAGCTCGAGCTTTAACCCCGCGTGCTTGACGAAACCTGCCAGCCAGCCGGCCCCGGCCCCGCCCAGGCTATCGTGGTAGATCACCCCGGTGTAGCTACGCAGGGCCTCCAGGTCGAGCTGTTGGGCGATGAAGTCGTAGTAAGCTTTACGCACATCCAGGCTGTGCACGGTCGCACTCGCTGTCCTGGGTGGGGGGCCCAGGCGCTTTTCCACCTCGCTCACCAAGGCGGGGGTCGCCGACCCACCGTAGCTGCCCTTGATTTTGAATCCCAGGTATTCGGGCGGGTTGTGGCTTGCGGTAATCATGACCCCGCCATCGGCCTCTAGATGCTTGACCGCGAACGAGAGCACCGGGGTGGGGAGGTACGACTTGCAAAGGTAGACCTCGAGCCCGTTGGCAGCCAGCACCCCGGCCACCTTTTGCGCAAACCGAGGGGCCATAAAGCGGGTATCGTAGCCTACCACCACTTTCTTGCCCTGCTGCTCCAGTAGGTATTCGGCGTAGGCCTGGGCCACACGGGCCACGTTGTCGAAGGTGAACTGATCGCCAATAACCGCCCGCCAGCCGTCGGTGCCGAACTTGATGCTGGTTTTTGATGGGCTGCTGACGGCTTGCATCGCCTCTTCCATACCTCCACACTATACAGGAGGGCGCAAAGACCTGAGGGTGGCCTCAAATTTGCATCTTCATCCAGGGGGCTGTGTTGTGAAAGTTAGCCACGGCGCTGCCGGGCGGAACCAACCCATCGCAGGCAATTCGGATGTCCTCTGGGAGTGGCATGTCCAGTACCGGCAGCAGGTGCCGGGCGGGGTCGTGGCCGGCAAAGCGATGGCACTGGGTTGGATGGCCGGGGTCAATGTTTGGGCGAAGGCGCCCCACACTGGTATACTTCCCTGCGTAGATGGTATACCAAGCTGCAGCAGGTTGCTTACGGGAGGTTTAATGGTCTTAGTCGCAGTGCCCAAAGAGACTGCTTCGGGAGAGCGTCGGGTGGCGCTCACACCGGAGGTGGTTGGTCGTCTGGTTAAGGAGGGCTGGGGTGTGCGCCTCGAGGCTGGCGCTGGGGCCCAGGCCTACTTTAGCGATGAAGCGTACCGCAACGCGGGGGCCGAGGTGGTGCCGCGCGACCAGCTTTTCCAGGGGGCGCAGGTGGTGTTTACGGTACAGCCCCTGGAAGCGGTTGACTTAGAGAGGCTCGAGCCCGGCACGGTTGTGGCCGGCCTGATGTACCCCCACCGCAACCCGGCGCGGGTGCAGGCCATGGCCTCGCGGCAGCTTTCCGCCCTGGCCATGGAGCTGATACCCCGCATCACCCGGGCCCAGAGCATGGACGTGCTCTCGTCCCAGGCCACCGTGGCCGGGTATGTGGCGGCCCTGATCGCGGCCCGCGAGAGCAGCCGCTTCTTCCCCATGCTGACCACCGCCGCCGGCACCATCCGCCCGGCCAAGGTGATGGTGATGGGGGTGGGGGTGGCGGGCCTGCAGGCCATCGCCACGGCGCGCCGCCTGGGGGCCAATGTCTGGGCCTACGACGTGCGCAAGGCCGCGGCCGAGCAGGCCTTGTCGCTGGGGGCCAAGGTCATTGAGCTGCCCATCAGCGCTGAGGGGGAAGGGGGCTATGCCCGCGAGCTTACCGAAGAGGAGAAGAAAATCCAGCACGAGGCCCTGGCCAAAGAGGTCGGTGGCATGGACGCGGTCATCACCACCGCCCAGATTCCGGGCCGCAAGGCGCCCATCCTGATTACCCAGGACATGGTGGCGCGCATGAGCCCTGGGGCCGTGATCGTGGATCTGGCCGCCGAGTCGGGGGGCAACTGCGAGCTGACAAAGCCCGGCGAGACCCTCGAGCTGAACGGCGTGAAGATTGTGGGGCCCCTGAACCTGCCCAGCGCGCTCTCGCTGCACGCCAGCGAGATGTACGCCAAAAACCTCTACAACCTTTCCAAGCTCCTCATCAAAGACGGGCAGCTCGCGCCCGACTGGAGCGACGAAATTCTGGCTGGGGCCCTGCTGACCCATCAGGGCGAGATTACCCATGCGCCCACCCGGGCGCTCGTAGGAGGTGCGTGATGGACTCTACCTGGGCTGCGCTGTACATCTTCTTGTTGGCGGCTTTTACCGGATACGAAGTGATTAGCCGGGTGCCGGTGATTCTGCACACCCCCCTGATGTCCGGCTCCAACTTCATCCACGGGATTGTGGTGGTGGGGGCCATGGTGGTGCTGGGCCACGCCGAGACCCCTTTGGAACAGGCCATCGGCTTTTTCGGGGTGGTTCTGGGCGCGGCCAACGCCGCCGGCGGCTACGCCGTAACCGAGCGGATGCTGGAGATGTTTGAGCGGAAGCCGAAGGGAGGTCAGTAGCTTTTTAGCCGATAGCTCTGGGGTTGCCCGGCTATCAGCTTGCGCGACGCAGTTATGGAAAACTTCGTTCAGCTCATCTACTTCGTTACGGCCTTCCTTTTCATCCTGGGCCTGAAGCGCATGTCCTCGCCCAACACCGCCCGCAGCGGGGTGGTCTGGGCCGGGGTGGCCATGGTGGCGGCCACCTTGGTCACTTTTTTGGTGCCCGGCCTGCACAACCAGGGCCTGATGATTCTGGCGGTCATCATCGGTACGGTGGTGGCCTGGATTGCCGCCAAGCGGGTGCAGATGACCGATATGCCGCAGATGGTGGCCATCTACAACGGCATGGGGGGTGGGGCGGCCGGGGCCATCGCGGCGGTCGAGCTTTTGCGGGGGGAGTTCGGCGAGGCCCAGGGGCTCAAACTCCTGGCCATCCTGGGGGCTCTGATCGGCTCGGTTTCCTTTACCGGTAGCCTGATTGCCTTCGCCAAGCTCCAGGGCCTGATGTCGAGCCGACCCATCCAGTTCCCGGCGCAAAAGCTGGTCAATGCGGCAGTGGGGGTGGGGGCCTTGCTGCTGGCCCTGCTGGTGCTCTTCACCCAGTCGGGGCCGCTCATTCTGGTCTTCTTCCTGCTGGCCCTGGGCTTTGGGGTGCTGATGACCCTGCCCATCGGGGGTGGGGATATGCCGGTGGTGATCTCCCTCTACAACGCCTTCACCGGCCTGGCGGTGGGCTTCGAGGGCTTCGCCATTGGCAACGCTGCGCTGATTGTGGCCGGTACGGTGGTGGGGGCCGCCGGCACCCTGCTCACCCTTTTGATGGCCAAGGCCATGAACCGCAGCCTGTGGAGCGTGCTGATGGGCGGCTTTGGCGTGGAGCAGGACAGCGGCGAGGTCAAGGGCAGCCTCAAGCCGATTGACCTCGAGGATGCCGCGGTGATGCTGGCCTACGCTTCCAGGGTCATCTTCGTGCCCGGCTACGGGATGGCGGTGGCCCAGGCCCAGCACAAACTGCGCGAGCTGGCGGACGTGCTCGAGTCCAAGGGCATCGAGGTCAAGTTTGCCATCCACCCGGTGGCGGGCCGCATGCCCGGCCACATGAACGTGCTGCTGGCCGAGGCCGGGGTGGCCTACGAGAAGCTCTACGACCTGGAAGACATCAACCCCGAGTTCCCCCAGGCCGATGTGGCGGTGGTGATTGGGGCCAACGACGTGGTCAACCCGGCTGCTCGGCGCAAGGGCTCGCCCCTGTACGGCATGCCGATCCTGGAGGTAGATAAGGCCAAGAATGCCATTGTCATCAAGCGGGGCCAGGGCAAGGGTTTTGCTGGGGTTGAAAACGAGCTGTTCTACGCCGACAATACCCGGATGCTTTACGGTGATGCCCAGCAGGTGCTGGGGCATCTGGTGCAGTCCCTCAAGAAGCTGTAGGAGCCAGGGCTGTGGAGCCGCGGCTGGATCAGGTGCTGGCCTGGCTCGAGCAGGGCCGGGCGGTGGTGCAGGTGGAGTACTTCGACGCCCTGGGCAAACTACGGCGCCAGACGTTTCACCGCCCTACACGTGATGTAGGGCGGGCCCTGGAGGAGGTGGCCCAGCTGCTGGCTGGAGAGGGTATAAAGGGGCGGCCTCGAGTGCGTCTTAAGCAGGGCAGCGCGCTGCGTGTGGAACCCGGGTTGCAGCAGCGCTTCTGGAAGGCCCTGGGCTCTTGATACTGGATTCAAAAAGATAATCTCCAAACACAAAAACATTAAGAGGCTATCTTTTTGAATCCTAGAGCCTGCTAACTAGCTGTTCGTAAAAGCTCCACAGTTTTCGCTGTCATCAGAATCGAAAAAGCCA
>AXWR01000048.1 GCA_000482765.1 Meiothermus taiwanensis DSM 14542 | reverse complement strand
CCCCCCTGGGTTTTGGCACTTGCTTGGGGTTCGCGCGGTTACCTAGCCACTAGATTACCTCACCCTGCACAAACTGTGCATACCCCGCCCCGACGCTGGAGGGCATGAACAAGACACGTTCTGCTCTCGGGAAAAAGCAAATCGGCTGGTTGGTTGCGCTGGTTCTGTTGTTGGGAGGGTTGGCCCTCTTTGCACCGGCTCCGGTGCCGGGGCAAACTGCTGGCGACATTCCCAAATGTTGTGCTGGCGGCTAGGGTGGGCTGGGCAGCCCACCCACGGCTTAGTATGATGAAAAATGCGTGAGGGATCTGGAGCTGCTGGGAGCAAATCTAGAGGCTCTGGCCGAGCAGGGCCGGGCTGATCTGGCCCTGCAACTGCTACAAAACGCCAACGAGCAGCACCAGACCTATCATCAAACCGAAAGGTTTTTGCGCCTGCTGGAGGGTGTGCCAGAGCCTTTGCGGCAGGAGCAGGTTTTTCAGCGCATCTACCTGCAAACCCTGGCTCGAGCCCGAAAACCAAAGGATATTCTGGCCTGGTTCGAGTCCAATGTCCCGGCCGATGGTCTGCATCTTTATCGGGCCTGGGCTCTTCTTCAGCTTAACCAGAACCAGCAGGCTTTAGAGGTGCTCCAGGGTCTGTGCGAGGCCTCTGTGCCCGATAGAGGCCTGTACTACCGCTGCTTGGGTATGGCCATGAACCGGCTCAAGCAGGCCGGATGGCAGCACTGCTTCGAGCAGGCCCGCACACATCTGCAGGGCAATGCCCTGGGGCGCATGCTGCTGGATTATGGCTGGCACCTTTACGCCGGCGGCCAGCACGCAGCCGCACATGCAACCTGGGCCGAAGCCCTTACCTACCTGGAAAACGATCCTTATTATCTGGCCTGGACACACAGCAACATTGGCTATCTTTTGCTCAATAATGAGCCTGACAAGGCCGAGCGGCATTTTTTAGAAGCACTCCATATAAGCCAGAAAAAAGCAGCCCGTGGCTTTCGTAGCCGGGCTTTGCTGGGGCTGGGGATTGTGCGGCGTATGTTCGGCGAATTGCAGCGGGCCTTGCAAGCCTACCAGGAAGCCTACAAGGCCAGGGGCGAGGCCGACGATACCCAACTGGCCCTGTGGGGCTGGGGTCATATCTTGCGGCTTATGGGCCGGGTAGAGGAGGGGCTGGCCAAGCTGTTGCACGCCCACCGGATCAACCCTGAGGAGCGTTGGATTGAGCTGGACATTGCCGCGGCCCATCTGATGCTGGGCCACCTGGAGTACTTCGAGCAAAACCTGCCCTATCTTCGTACCCTTCCCCAAAGGGATCGGGAGAAAATTGTACTGGGCGTCCTCGAGGCCGAGTGGCTGCGGCGCAAGGGCGACCTGGCCCAGGCCAAAGCCCGGCTGGCTTCTGTGGAAACCAACCACTTTTGGTTCAGGGAAGAGCTGGGCTGTTTCCCCCTGCTGGCGCAGGCTGTACAGGGCGCACAGCCCGGTTTGCGCGCGACCTACCGGGTAGAGGTGAACCCCTATGGGCGGCTCGAGGTGCGGGTCAACGGTCGGGCTGTACCACTGCCTGCAGTGAGCAAGGCTGGTGAGTTACTGGTGTTTCTCCTGATTAAAGGCGGCTCGGCCAGCCTCGAGGTCTTGTTGGATCAGATTGCCACCCCCGGCAAGAACCCCCGTAAAGCCTTGTGGGAGGTGGTCAATTCCCTGCGGCTGACCCTGGGCTGGAAGGACAGCGTGCGCAGCACTGGGAGGATGTACACCCTCGACCCCGAAAGCGAGTGGGTCTTCCCAACCGAGCCCCCCCTCGACCACCAGGGGCAGATGCTCGAGTTCATGCCGGGCTACTACAGCAACTGGATTGAGGAGTACCGCCAGCAGTGGAATGTCATATAGGGTGGCCCTACGAGTGCCCAGGCTCGGATTGTATCCTGATATAAACACACTCAAGTTTTATAACACAACAAAGCGCGTAAAAAGCTACCTGGACGAGAGCTGGACGACAGGGTTTACGCTACTAGTAAACCTTGCTGCTGGTGCTGGTATATGGAAGCAACGTACCACCAAAACAAAGCCCACAGGCTGCTCCGACTGTTGGAGCTGCTCGAGCAGAAAGCCTGGCGGCCCCACGAACTGCGCCGGGAGCTGGGTCTGGGCGAGCGGGCCATTTTCGACTACCTGCTCGAGGCCCAGGCCCTGGCCGAGCGGCTGGGGCTCGAGTTCCGGCACGACCGGCTGCGGGGCCTGTACTGGGTCGAGGTGCGGGAGCGGCTGAGCCTTACCGAGACCGTGGTCACCCACGCGGCTTTGCGGATGCTGGCCCACCACGCGCCGGGGAGCAACAAAGCCTACCAGGAGGCCTTGCGGAAACTATCCAAACACCTGCCGGAGCCCCTGCGTAGCATTGCCCTGCGCAGCACCGAGGCCCTGAACCAGCGCCCCCCCAGCCTGAGCGGGGCCAACCTCGAGACCCTCACCCAGGCCTGGCTTGAGCAGCGGGTGGTGGCCTTTGAGTACCGCCTGCCCCAGGCGCGGGTCATCCGGGTTGAGCTGGAAACCTACTTCATCGAGGTCTCCAGGGCCAATATGGCGGTTTACGTGATCGGCAAAGACCGCCTGTACGGGCGGGGCCTGCACTACCTCGAGAACCTCAAAACCTACAAGCTCGAGCGCATCCAGCGCCCCCGCCTGCTGGAGGAGACCTACACCATTCCCGACGACTTCGACCCCAGCCAGTACCTTTCCAACGCCTGGGGTATCGTGCGCAGCGAACCGCCCATGCAGGTGCGGCTTCGCTTTGACCCGGAGGCCAGCGAGCGCATCCGGGAGGGGGGGTACCCCAACCTGCAGATCCTTGAGCAGCTCGAGGGTGGCAGCACTCTCGTTCAAATTACCGTTGGCACCGATACCGAAGAATTCCCCCTCGAGCTGCTACCCTGGATTCAGAGCTGGGGGCCCAGGGTGGAGGTGCTGGAGCCAGAAAGCCTGCGGCGGGCCTGGCTGGCCGAGGCCCGGGCGGTGCTCGAGCGGTACGGGCAGTCCGGCCGGGTCTCCCAGACCTACTGGGCCCACACCCACCCCAACCCCGCCCGCTGGCAGCCCCTGCGGGAACACCTGCGTCAGGTGGCCGAACGGGCGGCGGCCCACGCCCGGCCCTTTGGCGAGGAAGAGAACGCCCGGCTGGCTGGGCTTCTGCACGACCTGGGCAAGTACGGCGAGCTGTTCCAGCGCCGGCTCGAGGGCAAGGAAAAAGGCCTCGACCACTGGTCGGCCGGGGCCCACCTGGCCTTGTTCGAGTACCGCCAGCCCGCGGTGGCCCTGGCCGTGCAGGGCCACCACCTCGGGCTGCAAAGCGGGGCAAAGGAGAGCCTGAAAGACCTGCGGATCAGGCCCGATGGCAAGGGCTTTCCCTCTGAGCTGCGGCTGAGCGAGGGCGACCTCGAGCTGCTCAAAGCCCGCCTGCGCGAGGACGGCCTGGAGCTTCCCCCGCCCAACTCCACCCCCATCACCCCCCCGAGCAGCGCGGCCTCCATGCTGGATACCCGCATGCTCTTCTCGGCTTTGGTGGACGCCGATTTTCTGGACACCGAGGCCCACATCAAAGGCGCCGAAGCCCGCCCTGCCCCTCCGGAATTGCGGGCCAGAGAAGCCCTGGAGCGCCTCGAGGCCCACCTGGCCCGGCTTGGCAATGCAGCCCATATCCCCCAGAAAACGCGCGAGCTGCGCCGCCTGGTGGCCGAGGCCGCGGCCCGCGCGGCCGAACAGGCCGCCTCGGTCTATACCCTCACCGCCCCCACCGGCCTGGGCAAAACCCTGGCCATGCTGCGCTTCGCCCTGCGCCGGGCCGTGCGCGACCCCCGCATACGCCGGATTGTGGTGGTGCTGCCCTATCTTTCCATCCTCGACCAGACCGCCCGGGTCTACCGCGAGCTATTCCAGGACTTCGGGCCCCATTACATCCTGGAAGACCACAGCCTGGCCTACCGGCCCCTTCCCGCGCTGAGCGACGAGCAGGCCCTGGAGGAGCGCGAGCGCCGCCTGCTGGCGGAAAACTGGGAGGCCCCCATCGTCCTTACCACCCACGTGCAGCTTTTAGAGAGTCTGCACGCCAGCCGCCCGGGGGCCTGCCGCAAGCTGCACAACCTGGCCGGGAGCGTCCTGCTTTTCGACGAGGTGCAGACCCTCCCCACCCACCTGGCCGTCCCCACCCTCAAGACCCTGGCCCACCTAGCCAGCGAGAAGTACGGGGCGGTGGTGGTCTTCGCCACCGCCACCCAGCCCGCCTTCGACACCCTGCACGAGCAGATCCGGCAGGGTGAGCCCCAGGGCTGGCAGCCGGTGGAGATGCTGCCGGAGCCCGAGCGGTTTTTTCTCCAGAGCCAGCGGGTAAGCCTCGAGTGGTGGTTGCAAGAGCCCACCCCCTGGCCCCGGCTGGCCGCTTTGCTGGAGGCCGAGGGGCAGGCGCTGGCGGTGCTCAACCTCAAGCGCCAGGCCTACGCCCTGTTTCACCAGGCCCAGGCGCGCGGCCTCGAGGGGCTCTACCACCTCTCCACCGCTTTGTGCCCGGCCCACCGGCGGGCGGTGCTGGAGGAGGTTCAGCGCCGCCTGGAGGAGGGCCGGCCCTGCCGCCTGGTCGCCACCCAGGTGGTGGAGGCCGGGGTGGAGCTGGACTTCCCGCTGGGCTACCGCGCTTTGGGGCCGCTGGAGGCCATCGCCCAGACCGCCGGGCGCATCAACCGGCACGGCCTGCGCCCGCAGGGCCGGCTGGTGGTCTTCCTGCCCGAGGACGAGGGCTACCCCGACCGGGCCTACGCCCGGGCCGCCGCCCTTACCCGCGCCCTGCAGGCCGAGGGGCCCCTGGCCCTCGAGCCTGCCACCTTCCGCCGCTACTATCAGAGCCTGTACGCGCTGCAGCAGGTGAGCGACCCCGATATAGAGGCCCTGATCCAAACCCAAAACTACGCCGAGCTGGCCCGGCGTTACCGCATCATCGAGTCGGCGGCGGTCAACGTGGTGGTGCCCTACAACGACGAGGCCCTGGCCCTGATGCAGGAGGCCCGCGACCACGGCATCGGCGCAGCCTGGATCCACCGGGCCCGGCCCTACACCGTGCCCTACTTTCTGCCCCCTGGTGGCCCCCCGCCCTTCCTGGAGACGGTCTTCTTGCGCTATGGGCGGGGCGAGGCTCCGGACTGGTTTCTCTCTGCCGACCCCGCGCTCTACGATGCCCGGCTGGGTTTTACACCCCAGGAGGGAGGGGCCGCGGGGCTGGTGGTTTGAAAGGAGGTTGGATGCGAAGTTTCCGGTTAGAAGTCTGGGGTGAGCTGGCCTGCTTTACCCGGCCCGAGTTCAAGGTGGAGCGCTTCAGCTACCCCATCATCACCCCCAGCGCGGCGCGGGGGATCTTCGACGCCATCTACCTTGACTTCGATCCCCAGGACAAGACGCCCCTGATGTACTGGCAGGTGCAGCGCATCGAGGTGCTGAGCCCGGTGCGCTACATCGGCCTGATGCGCAACGAGGTCAAGGAGAAGGCCAGCGTGCGCAACATCCAGGGCTGGATGAAAGACCCCGGCAGCTTTGAGCCCCTGTACGCCGACGCCACCAGGGAGGATACCGGCCAGGACACCAAGGGCCGCACCCAGCGCCAGACCATGGCCCTCAAAAACGTGCGCTACCGCCTGACCGCCCAGGCCGTGCTCTACCGCGAAGACCCCGCTTTGCGGCAGAAAATCGAGCAGAGCTTTCTCCGGCGGGCCCGGGCCGGCCAGTGCATCTACCAGCCCTACCTGGGCTGCCGCGAGTTTACCGCTTACTTCCGGCTGGTGGAGGATGGGGAGACCGCCCCGGCCCCGGTGCCCTACAACGAAAAAATCGGCTGGATGCTCTACGACGTCTTCGACCTCTCGCGCCCAGGCCGGCCCCTGCGCACCGACCGGGGCGAGAAGCCCAGCATCAGCCTGTTCGAGGCCGAGGTGGTGCAGGGGGTGCTCGAGGTGCCCCCCTACCAGAGCCCACAGGTTCGCAAAGGGGGTGGGTGATGCTCTCGCAACTGGTCTCGTACACCCAGCAAAAGGGGTTGCTGTCCGAGCCGGGCTTTACCACCAAAGAAATCCGCTGGCTGGTGGGGGTGAGCCCCCAGGGGGCCTTCACCGAGCTGATTCCGTTGGATGGCCAGGTCAAAACCGCGCCCGACCTGCTCTTTGCAGAGATGATTGCTATGCCAAATGCCCTCAAGAGCATGGGCCACTCCGTGGAGCAGGCCGCCCACTTCCTGGCCGATACCTGCGCGGTGGTGTTTGGCCTGGCGGAGCGGGACGGGCAGGGCCAGGTCAAAAAGCCCGAGGAGCACGCTAAAAACCTGCAAAAGCAGGTTACTTTTCGTCTGCTGATTGAGCTGG
Source organism: Meiothermus taiwanensis DSM 14542 (assembly GCA_000482765.1). Taxonomy (GTDB): domain Bacteria; phylum Deinococcota; class Deinococci; order Deinococcales; family Thermaceae; genus Meiothermus; species Meiothermus taiwanensis. The sequence continues at coordinate 10,667 of AXWR01000048.1, read as the reverse complement.
CGGCGAGGGAGGTTCCGCTGCTAGAGCCCATCGCCCAGGCCTTGTCCAACCCCGAGGAGATGCAGCGGTTCCTGGGGCGGCTCGAGGCCCAGGCCCAGAAAAAAGGGGCCGAAAAGCTTAAGCCCACCGACAAAGTCTCCTTCCTGGTGCAGGGCCGGTGCGTGCTGGACTTTCCCGACTGGCACGACTGGTGGCGGTGCTTCAGGGCCCAGGCTTTCCCCAAGTCGGGCACAGAAGGGCGCATGCCCTCGTTCGCCAGCGGTGCGCTGGTGACCCCGGCCTCCACCCACCCCAAGGTGACCAAGCTGGGCGGGAGCGCCTTCGGGCACGCCCTGGTCACCTACGACAAGGAGGCCTTTGAGTCCTATGGCCTCTCGCAGGGGGAAAACGCAGCGGTGGAGGAGACCGCGGCCAACGCCTACCGGGCCGGGCTGGACGCTTTGCTGGAAAAAGCCGAGACCCTGGGCGAGATGAAGGTGGTGGTCTGGTACGACCAGCCGATCCCCGAGGAGGACGACTTTTTCAAAGACCTCTTCGCGCCCGCTGCAAACGAGGCCCAGGAGCTGCAGGCCCTCGAGCGCGCCCGCCAGGTTTTGCAGGCCCTGCGAACCGGCCAGGCCCCACCCAACCTGCACAACGCCCGCTTCTTTGCCGCGGCCATGAGCCCGGCCTCGGGCCGGGTGATGCTGCGCGACTGGCAGATGGGGCAGCTCGAGGACTTCATCGCCGCGGTGGCCGCCTGGTTCTCCGACCTCGCCATCGTGCGGCGCGACGGCCAGGGCCTGGCCAGCCCCCCCGGCCTCAACCGGCTCTTCCTCAGCCTCCAGCGGCCCAAAACCCCCGAGCAAAACTTCGACGATTACCTCAAACCCATCAAGCAGCTCCAGACCCCCCTCTGGCGGGCCGCCCTCAACCCCCGCCTGCCCATTCCTTACGCAGCGGTGGCCAAAATCATGGAGACCCACACCGCCGAGGTGATGACCGGGGCTTTTACCGAAGCCTTAAGGGCCCAGAAACCCGATGCTGCTGCCCTGGGGCGCCTCTACGCCCGCATGGGGCTTCTGAAGGCCTACCACAACCGCAAAGGAGGTTACCGGATGAGCGCAGAACTCGACCTAAGCCACCCCAGCCCGGCTTACCACTGTGGCCGTTTGATGTGCATCCTGGCCCAGATCCAGGAGGCCGCCAGCGAGTCGGAGATCAACGCCGGGGTGATCCAGCGCTACTACGGGGCGGCTTCCAGCACCCCCTCGCTGGTGCTGGGCCGCCTGACCCGGCTCTCGCAGCACCACCTGGCCAAGATGGCCAAGGACGCACCGGGCCTGGCCTACTGGTTCAACACCCAGCTCGCCGAGGTCTGGAAGGCCCTGGGCAAGAACCTGCCCCGCACCCTGAGCTTAGAGGAGCAGAGCCTCTTCGCCCTGGGCTACTACCAGCAGATGGCCGCCAGCCGCAAGAAATCGGAAAAGGAGGAGGTATGAGCCCTATCCAGAACCGCTACGAGTTTTTGCTGTTTTTTGATGTCAAGGACGGCAACCCCAACGGCGACCCCGACAGCGGCAACGCCCCCCGCGTCGACCCCGAGGACGGGCACGGCCTGGTGAGCGATGTGGCCCTGAAGCGGCGCATCCGCAACTACGCACAGCTGGCAGGGGCCAATATCTTCGTGCAGCACGGCACCAACCTGAACCGTCCAATCTTCGAGGCCCACATGAACACCGAGGGCGGCTTTACCGGGGGCAAGACCAAGGACAAGGTGGAGGCCGCGCGGCGCTGGATGTGCCAGCAGTTTTTCGATGTGCGCACCTTCGGTGCGGTGATGAGCACCGGGGCCAACGCCGGGCAGGTGCGGGGGCCGGTGCAGATCACCTTTGCCCGCAGCCTTGACCCCATCTTTCCGGCGGAGTTCAGCATCACCCGTGGGGCGGTGGCAGAGGACGTTAAAAACGCCAAAACCCTGGAGGACTACCTGCGCTGGGAAAAAGAGCAGCCCGAGGACAAGCTGCGCACCATGGGGCGCAAAAGCCAGGTGGCCTACGGGCTGTACATGGCCAAGGGCTTCATCAGCGCCCACCTGGCCGAGCAGACCGGCTTCAGCGAGGCCGACCTGAAGCTTCTGGTGGAGGCCCTCATGAACATGTTCGAGCACGACCGCAGCGCCAGCAAGGGCCATATGGCCACCCGCCGGCTGTACCTGTTCAAGCACGTGGGCACCGGCGACCCGGGCAACGCCGAGCAGAACCGGCGGCAGGCCAGGCTGGGCTGCGCCCCGGCCCACCGGCTGCTCGAGCTCGGCCAGGTGGTCTCGGTGGAGCGGGTGGACGAGAGCAGGCCCCCGCGCAGCTTCTCCGACTACCGAGTCGCTGCCGACCCCGCCCAACTGCCCAGGGGGGTGGTGATGCTCGAGCTTTCCGAGTGGGACGAGGCCAGGCTGGATGCCTGGATGGGAGCCTAGCCATGCCCAGGACGGTTCCGTCTACATCCTTTCAGCTCAAAACACCGGCCCTGGAGACCTGGAGGCTCAGGCTGCGCACCATCACCCCCCTGTTCGGCGGCAGCGCCACCCCCCGCGAGGTGGACGCCGCGAACCCCATCCGCCCCGCCAGCGTGCGCGGACAGCTGCGCTTCTGGTGGCGGGCTACGGCGGGGGCGCAGTACGCCAGCTCGGAAAAGCTTTTCGAGGCCGAGGAGGCCATCTGGGGGAGTGCGGAGAAGCAGGGGAGGGTGGCGCTGCGCATCCTCGAGCAGAAGGCCGGCGAGTTTGTCAGGCCCTCCGATCTGGTCGGGGACAGGGGTGCAGCAAAGACCGGGCCGATGGAGCGCTTCTTTCTGCACCCCTTCAACTTCAATAAAAAGGAGAACCTCCCGGAGGCCAGCGGGCTCAAGTGGGTGGAGTTTACCCTCGAGCTCATCCCCCACCTGTCGGAGGAAGAAAAAGAACACCTGCGCCGGGCTATTCGGGCCTGGATTGCTTTTGGCGGCATCGGTGCTCGCACCCGGCGGGGGGTGGGGGCCCTCGAGGTGCTGAACGAGCCCCAGGCCTGGCTGCCGGCCAGCCCCGAGCAGCTCAGGGCCTGGTTCGCCCAGCCCCCTGTGGAGAACCCCTCGCACACCACCCTGGCCGGTGCGGTGGTTCGCCTGGGCCAGCCCCGCAAGCCCAGCAATACCGACCCCTTCAAGGGCCACACCGCCTGGCGCGAGCTGGGCCGCTTCTGGGCCCGCCTGCGCAAGGGGCATTTTGTGAAGGATCCCCGGACGGGCGAAACCATGGCCTACACCCCCATGGCCGGGGGCAAGTGGAACGACCACAAGACCCTGCTGACCCTGGGATCCAAGCAGCAGGAGATCGCCCTGGCGAAGCCGTACCTGGGCCTGCCCATCGTTTACCAGCGCCTGGGGAATAGCTTTAGCGGTACCCTTGATGCAAAACACCCACAGGGCAGGCGCATGGCCTCCCCGGTCATCCTGAAGCCCATGGCCTTTGCCGATGGCAGCGTGCGCCCTGCGGTGGTGTTGCTCAAAGCCCCCCTGCCTGAGCGCATCCAGATTGGCAGCCGGGAGCTTGCCCTTCATATCCCCGAGGCCGACCCCGTGCTAGAAGCCCTCGAGGCCGACGACCCCCTCGAGGCCGTTCGCAAAGCGGCCCATATCCAGGGCTTTACCCAGGAGGTGCGCCTGTGACCTACCTGCTTTCCATCTCGATTGGCCCCGTACAGGACTTCATCGCCGCCGCCCGCCGCACCGCCGACCTCTACGCGGGCTCGCAGATTTTGCAGGAGCTGAGCCGAACGGTGGCCCGCTATCTGGCCGACCGGCAAGCCCGGCTGATCTTCCCGGCTGATAAGGAGGCCGATGGTGCCAACAAGATCCTGGCCGAGGTGGAGACTGACCCTGCCAAGCTGGCCGAAGGCGCGAAAGAAAAGGCGCAAGAGCGGCTGGAGGAGCTTTGGCAGGAAAGCATCGACAAACTGCCAGAGGAATATAGGAAACAGATCAATCACCAGAGGGCCCAAGAACAGCTCAAGCACTTCCTCGAGTTCTACGCAGCCTGGGTTCCGCTGGAAGACAACTACCCCCAGGCCCGGCAGGCCGTGGAGCGCCTGTTGGCCGGGCGCAAGGCCCTACGCGATTTTGCCCCTACCCAGCAAAATGACGAGGGCATACCCAAGTCGCCCCTCGACCCCTCGAGGGCTGCGGTTATCGACCCCAAAGAGTGGAGCGATGTAAACATCCGCCTGGAGGATGGCAGCTACAAGCCCCTAAGGATCAAGTCCACCGAGTATCTCGATGCGATCTCGCTGCTCAAACGCTGCTACGGCGTGCGGCAGTCCGGGGTGGTGGTGGACACCCGCACCATGGCCCGCCGGGCCAAAAACCCCGAGGCTATGCCCCAGGAGCGCTGGGGCGAGGACGACGACCGCATCACAGAACCCCAGCCCTACTTCGCCATCCTGGTGGCCGACGGCGACCGCATGGGCGAGCTGATCAGCCGGCAGGATAACCCCGAGGCCCACCGCGCGCTTTCCAAGACACTCGACGACTTCGCCCGCGAGGCCCGGCAGATCGTTCGAAAGTACCGCGGTTTTATGGTCTACTCCGGCGGCGACGATGTGCTGGCCTTTTTGCCGGTGAACCAGGCCGTGGCCTGCGCGCAAGACCTTTCCGAGGGCTTCCGACACCGGGTGCGCGGAACCCTCTCGGCAGGGGTGGCGGTGGTGCACTACCGCGAACCGCTCTCCCAGTCTTTGCAGAGGGCTCGAGACGCCGAAAAAGCGGCCAAGGATGGTGGGCGCAACGCTCTGGCGGTGGCCCTGCACACCCGGGGTGGAGCACCCATCACCGTGGTGCGCACCTGGGACAAGCTGCGCTGGGGTGAGCTATTGCAGTCGTTCGAGCAGGGCGATCTCACCCAGGGCCTGGCCTACGAGCTGCTCGAGCTGGCCCGGGAGTGGCAGGACGATATGAACGTGGCTTACCTGCAAGCCGAGGCCGAGCGCATTCTGGGGCGTAAGGAGCGCAAAGGCCTGAGGCTGCCCCTGTTCGAATCCCGCCAGGATCTGCTCGATTACGCCAAAGAGCTGGTTGTGGCCCGTTTTCTAAGCGGTGTTGAACTCGAGCACCCCAAGGAGGTTGCCCGTGCCTGAACGTGTTTTGGAAATTCAAGCCCTCACCCCCCAGTTTTGGCGCGATGGAAGGCCCTTCAGCGCCGCCGATGGAACCGAGACGGCCGCGCAAAGCCTGCCCCTGCCCTTGCCCAGCACGGTGGCCGGTTTTGTGCGCGCCCAGGTCGGTTTTGCCCAGAAGGCTAATTGGAGAGATTACCAGTATCTACAAAACCTTCACGGTCTGCCCATTTATGGCCCTTTGCTGGCCTGCGGCGAGGAAATTATCCTGCCCGCGCCGCGCGATGCCCTTGTCTACAGAAAAGACCAGCAGGATAGGGTCATGCGCCTGCAGCCCTTCCGGCCCGTGGGTGGGTGCAACCTGCCGGAAGGCCTGATGCCGCTGCGGGTGAGCGAGGATGTCAAACCCCAGACCGGCTATACCCTCTGGCGGCAGGGCGATATGGAGCGCTGGCTGCTGGGGGAGACCGTGCTGCCCGAGCGGGTGGCGGGCCCGCCCGCCGAACAACGCATCCATGTGGCCATGGATCCCTCCAAGGGCAAGGCCCAGGAAGGTCAGCTCTTTAGCGTGGGCTACCGCGCCCTCGAGCAGGTGCAGGATGGGCGGTACATCCCCTATACCCTGCGGGCCAGGGCCTCCCTGCCCGAGGGGCACACCCCCCAGCTGCTGGGGTTCCTGGGCGGTGAGTCGCGGCCGGTGGCGCTGCGGGTGCGCGAAGAGCTTTCGCGCTACTGGTGGGACTGCCCCACCAGCCTCAAGGAGGCTTTCGCCGGCCTGCAAAAGGGCCAGCTGATCCGCATGGTCTTGGCCACCCCGGCCCTGTTTGAGGATGGTTGGAGGCCGGGGTGGTTGAAAAAGCCGGGTGAACAACACCTGCCCCGGGGGCTGGCAAAGGTCAGGCTCAAGCTGGTGGCCGCGGCGGTGGGACGGCGGGAGCCGGTCTCGGGCTGGAGCCTGCGGAACAACCGACCCAAGCCGGTGCGCTGGATGGTGCCCGCGGGCAGCGTCTACTTCTTCGAGCTGCTGGAGGGCGATCCCAGCGCGGTGCTGGAAAGCTGGTTACGCCCGGTCTCGGACAACGAACAAGACCGTAAGGACGGCTTTGGACTTGCTGTATGGGGGGTGGGAAGCTATGCAGACTAAAGCTTTTTTCTTGCAGGCCCTGACCCCGGTGCATCCCGGCACCGGGCAGGTTTCGGGCTCGGTGATTGACCTGCCGGTGGCCCGCGAGGCGGCCACGGGCTTTCCGCTGATTCCCGCCAGCAGCCTCAAAGGGGTGCTGCGCGATGGACGCACGGACGAGGCGGCCAATAAGGTGTTTGGTTCGCCGGAGCAGATGGGCGAGCTGACCCTCACCGACGCCCGTTTGCTGCTGCTGCCGGTGCGTTCCTATGCCGGAACCTTCGCCCTCATCACCTGCCCGCTGGTGCTCCAGCGCTGGCGGCGCGACGCCGAAGCCCTGGGCCTGTCGCTGGAACTGCCCCAGCCCAGTATCACCGGCGAGGAAGTCCTGGCTGGGAGCGCCATCCAGTACAACCACCAGGTGATTCTGGAGGACATCGACCTCAGGGTAAAAGGCTCCTCGGAAGCGCTGGCCAAGGCCATTAGCGGGCTGCTGTTTGGGAAAGAGGAGCAAGGTCTGATGGAGCGCCTGGCCCTGGTGAGCAACGATGTGTTTAGCTACTTTTGCCAGACCGGCCTCGAGGTCATCGCCCGGGTGCGCCTCGAGAGTGCAAGCAAAACCGTTGCCAGCGGGGCTTTGTGGTACGAGGAGGCCGTCCCCGCCGAGGCCGTTTTCTCCTGCTTCGCCATCGCCAAAGACGCGGCGCACTTCGCCGAGCTGCACCGGCGCCCCTACCTTCAGATAGGGGGCGAGGCCAGCGTGGGGCGCGGTTTGCTGCGGGTGCTGGGGGGGGTATAGCCATGCCCCAGACCCGCAGCCAGAAGGATATGAAGCGGGCCCTGGAGCTGGTGAGCAGCCTGGAGCAGGCCGACCCCGAGCTCAGGAGGATCTACGGGGGCCTGTGCCACAGCTTCCCGGTGATGGTGCTGCAGAGCGGGCTGTGCCAGGCGGTGGCCTTTAGCGCCGACAAGGCCAGCGGCGAAGGCCCGCGGGCCCGGGCCCACCAGAAGCTGCTCGAGCACCTCGGGGCCATCCTCGAGGTAGAAGGCGACCTGCTGGCGTATCTACATGAGGCCCCCACCACGGCCTACATGCACCACACCCGGCGGGTGCTGGGGGCCTGGGTCTACTTCAAGCGCTTTGCTAGAAGCGTCCTGAAGGTTGAGGCGGGAGGGGACGATGAGGGCCGCTAGACTTCCCCTCGAGCCCCCCGATCACGCCGGGCTGGCGCTGTACAGGTACCTCAAGCAGCACGATGCCAGCAAGCAGGCGGCCCGGGCGCTGCTGGACTCGATCGCTGCCAGGCCCATTGCAAAGGTTTACAAAAACGCTTTTGAGCGCTGGAAAGCGGCCCTGAGCAACGCGCTCTTCCTCGAGGCCACCGCCCTCACCCCCCTGGCCATCGGCCTGGGCAACGCCAGCCCCATCGAGAACGGCCTGGCCATCCACCACACCTACGGAGTGCCCTACCTGCCGGGCAGCGCCCTCAAGGGGCTGGCCCTGCGGGCTTTCTTCGAGTTTCACGGCCTCGGGGCAGATCAGCGAAAAGCCCTGATGGAGGGCAAAAGCACCAGGCCCGGTGCCGAGGTTCCCGAAGAGATCAAAGAGCAAAAGCGAGTCCTCTTTGGCGACATCACAAGCGCCGCGCACCTGGTCTACTGGGACGGCTGGCTGGATCCCAGCAGCACTGAGCCCTTCCATAAAGACGTGATCACCGTGCACCACCAGGGCTACTACGGCAGCGGCGAAGTATGGCCCACCGACTTCGACGACCCCAACCCGGTGGGCTTCCTGAGCGTGAAGCCGGGAACGAAGTTTTGCCTGGCCCTCTCGAGCCCCTCGAGCCACGCCGAGGGCTGGGTTTTTGCCGCCGCCGAGATCCTGAAGTGGGGCCTGGAACACCTGGGCCTGGGGGGCAAGACCAATGCGGGCTACGGGTACTTCGAGGTAAAGCTGCCGCCCAGGCCCAAAAGCGAGGCGGATCTGGGTGAGGAACTCTACCAGAGCTACAAGGCCCGGATCGAAAAGATCAAGCCCGCTAACGAGCGCGGCGAGCTGGACTTTTTCCTCCAGGAGCTACGGGGTAAGCCAGCCCCCGTGCGCCGGCCTAGCCTCGAGGCCATCCGCAAGCACCTGCAAGAGTGGAGGGTTTGGAACCCCGATAAGAACCCCCAGCACGCCGAGATAAAGCGGCTACTGGAGGAGTAGCGGGCCTCACGAGATAAGCGCACGCAGTTGCGGAGGCATTTGCATGGACGAACTCGACGATGTATTCCCCGAGATAATCCCGGCTTCCTCCCAGCCGCAGGAGCCCCTGCCCCTGAGCGCCCTGGCCCAGTACACCTACTGCCCCCGCCGGGCGGCCCTGATTTTGCTGGAGGGCGAATGGGAGGACAACGAGTTCACCCTGCGCGGCAAGCACGCCCACGAGAACGTGGACATTCCGCAGGGTTTGTTGCGCGAGGGGGTCTGGGTGGAGCGCGCCCTGCCTTTGTGGTCGGAGCGGCTGGGGCTTACGGGCCGGGCCGATGTGGTGGAGTTTGTGGAGGGCGTGCCCTACCCGGTGGAGTACAAGCTGGGCCAGCGCTGGCCCCGCGAGCTGGCCCGCAAAGCCGCCGAGGTGCAGCTTTGCGCCCAGGCCTTGTGCCTGGAGGAGATGTTCGGCCAGAGCGTGAAGGAGGGGGCGCTCTTTAGCAAGTCGAGCCAGCGCCGCCGGGTGGTGTCCTTTACCCCCGAGCTGCGCGCGGCCACCCTGTCCACCATCGGTGCGCTGCGCAAACTCTTGCAGCAGGAGCAGCTGCCCCCACCCGCTGCCGATGAACGCTGCAAACACTGCTCGCTGCTGGGGGTGTGCATGCCCGAGGTGCCGCAGGCCCTGCAGACCTGGCAAGCCCGACAAACATCATGAACAGCGAGGTATTGAACACCCTTTACATACAAACCCAGGGCGTCTACCTGCGCCTCGAGGGCGATACCCTGCGCATCGAGCACGAAGACGTAACCCTACGCAACGTACCCCTGCACCACCTGGGAGGCCTGGCGCTGTTTGGCAATGTGCTGGTTTCGCCCTACCTGCTGCACCGCTGCGCCCAGGAGGGCCTCGAGGTCACCTGGTTCAGCGAGTCGGGCCGCTTCCAGGGGCGGCTCATGGGCCCGGTCTCGGGCAATGTGCTGCTGCGGCAGGCCCAGTACCGCGCGCTGGACAACCCCTCGAGCGGCCTCTACCTGGCCCAGCGCTTTGTGGAGGGCAAGCTCAAAAACGCCCGACTGGTTTTGCAGCGGGCGGTGCGGGAACGCGGCGAGACCGAGGCCCTGGCCCTGGCCCTCCGCGAGCACGAGGCCGCGCTGCGCCAGCTTCCGCAGGCCCGCTCGGTGGACGAGGTGCGGGGCCTGGAGGGCAACGCGGCCAGCGCCTACTTTGCGGCCTTTGGCGACCTTTTGCTCTCGGGCGAGTTCCGCTTCGACGGCCGCAACAAGCGCCCGCCGCGCGACCCGGTGAACGCCCTGCTCAGCTTCGTGTACGCCCTGCTCACCATCCAGTGCACCGCGGCCCTCGAGGGGGTGGGGCTCGACCCCCAGGCCGGCTTTTTGCACGCCCTGCGCCCGGGGCGCAATGCCCTGGCCCTCGACCTGATGGAGGAGTTCCGGGCCTGGTGGGCCGACCGGCTGGCCCTGTCGCTTTTGAACCGCAAGCAGCTGGCCCCCGAGCACTTCGAGACGCGACCCGGTGGGGCCGTTTTGCTGAACGAGGAAGGCCGAAAGGTGGTGATTGTGGCCTTCCAGACGCGCCGGCTGGAGACCGTTCAACACCCTTTGTTCAAAGAACCCGTACCGGTGGGCCTGCTACCCCATATCCAGGCCCGCCTGCTGGCCCGCTATTTGCGGGGCGATCTTCCGCAGTACCTGCCTTTTGTGGGGCGATAGGTATGGAACGGCTGGATATCCTGGTAACCTACGACGTAAACGTAACCTCGGCAGACGGCCAGGCGCGCCTGGCCCGGGTCGCCAAGATCTGCAAAAACTTTGGTCAGCGGGTGCAGTTGTCGGTCTTCGAGTGCCGTGTCTCGCGAGCCCAGCTCGAGGACATGGAGGCCAGGCTGCTAAAGGTGATCGACCCCGACAAGGACAGCCTGCGCATCTACACCCTGCCCGGTGGCCGCGATAAATGTTTGCGGGTACACGGCCAGGACAGGTATATTGACTTCGACGACCCACTGGTGGTCTAAGCGGCACCTGCTTTGCGCGAACCCCAAGCAGGTGCCAAAACCCAGGGGGGTTCGCGCAAGCCGAGAAATCGGCTAGGGGACATTGAAAACCCGCTTTTCCCTTACCTTCCCCCACCCTCTGTCGGAAGCCTTTTTGGGGGGGTTCGCGCAAATGGCCTATTGAAACCCGTCCTGCACGCACGCTAGAATGAGGC
>AXWR01000047.1 GCA_000482765.1 Meiothermus taiwanensis DSM 14542 | reverse complement strand
GGAGAACCGCTTACACCATAAACGAGACACGGTGTTGGGAGAAGATGCCTGCCGCAGCCGCAAGGGGGCGGTGGGGCTGATGTACTTACGGGATGTAATCCTGAGCCTCTTGCATCTCAAAAAGTGGCCGGTGTTGCGCTCGGTTAGAAAGTTCTCGGCTAATCCTAAGGCTCTACTGAAGCTAATCCGAGGGTTGTGATAAAAGCCTGCCTGATGGCCCCCATGGCCTCGGAGATTGCCCTGGCCTTTTACGATTACCTGGGCCGGGACGAGGAGATGCGGGCCATTTTGTGGGAGGTTCCGGGAAGGGTCGAGCGGTTGTACCAGAGTTTTGCCGACTGGTACCGGGGCCTTTTCTGCGGAAAATACGACGCAGGGTACGCGGAAAAGCGGGCTCGCATCGGCCTGGTGCACGCGGCGGTGGGGGTTAAGCCCAGCTTTATCATGCCGGCTTTTGGCATCGTGCAAGAACTCTCGCTCGAGCACCTGCGCAACGCCCTGCGTTCGCCGGAGGTCTTTGGCGCGGTGGAAGCCTTCGAAAAGATCATGGCCATCGAGGCCGCCCTCATGCAGGATAGCTACATGCAGGCTATGGAGTACGGCTACCGTCTGGGCGCAGCTGCGGATCAGGCCCTGGTCGCGGGGGCGCGGGCCATTCTGGGTAAGGCCCACTAGCCTGGATGGGCTGGGCAGTACGGTACAATCCCTGCAATGAAAGCCGGAGAGCTGCTACAAACCCTGGTGCGCCGCACGGGCCTGGCCGAGCAGCACATGCAAACCTTGCGGAGCCTCGAGCCCATCGCCGGCCCCCTGGCGCCCGAGGTGGCCTTGGCCTTTTACGACTACCTGGGCCGCGACCCTGAGATGCACGAGATTCTCTGGAGCGTGCCGGGCCGGGTGGAGCGGCTGTACCGCTCGTTTGCGGCCTGGTACCGCGAGCTTTTCTCCGGCCAGTACGACGCCCTCTACGCCGAGCGGCGGATGCACATCGGGCTGGTGCACGCCCGGGTGGGGGTGCGCCCCAGCCACTACGTTCCGGCGGTGGGCATTGTGCAGGAACTGACCCTCGAGCACCTGCGCAACGCCCTGCGCGGATCCGAGCTGCTGGCGGCCATGACCGCCTTCGAGAAGATCATGGCCGTCGAGATCGCCCTCATGCAGGAAAGCTATCTGAATGCCTTGACGGAGGGGCTCAAGTACACCCACGACGAGCGGGTGGCCCTGATGGAAGGGGCGCGGGTGCTTTTGGAGAAAGCCCGTTGAGTGCCCGTAAGATGATAGGGTGATTCGCGCGATCCTCTTTGACCTCGACGAAACCCTGATTCTGGATCACCCGGTCTCGCTGCACGCCCTGCGAAGCTGCGCCTTTTATGCGGCCTCCTGGTACAGCCTGGAGATCCCCCGGCTCATTCAGGATGCCGAGGAAGCCGCGGTGCGGTTGTGGAAAGCCTCGCCGGTGTTTGACTACACCCAGCGCATCGGCCACAGCGCCGGGGAGGGGTTGTGGGCGCGCTACGAGGTACAGACCCACCCGGCCCTGAAGATTCTGCACGACTGGGCCCCCACCTTTCGCGTGGCCGTGTGGAACGAAGCCCTGGCCCGGCAAAACATTCACGACGAGGCCCTCAGCGAGGCCCTGGCCCACCGCTACTTTAGCGAGCGCCGTCTGTATCCGCGCTATCCGGAGATTGACGAGCTGCTGGGGGCCCTTTCGGGGTATAAGCTGGGCATCGTCACCAACGGGGTGCCGGACTTGCAGCGGGAGAAGCTCGAGGGTTTTGGCCTGCTGGATCGCTTCCAGGCGGTGGCGATCTCGGGCGAGCTCGACACTGGCAAGCCCGAGCGGGGGATCTTCGAGCATATCTGCCAGGCCCTGGAAGTCGAACCCTCGGCTTGTGTGATGGTGGGCGATAACCCCGAACGCGACGTGGCGGGGGCCGCGGCCGCCGGGATGAAATCGGTCTGGGTCGAGCGCGGCTTCAAGGCCAAAGACCCCCAGCACCCCGCCGACCTCGAGGTCACCCACCTGCTCCAGATGCTGCCCTGGCTGGAGGCCCAGTAGCGTCAGCGCAGGGCCTTTAGCGCCAGCTTGATGAGCTCCTGGGTGCCGGCCTCGGGGTTCTTCTGGGCGATCTCGGCCACCACGCTGCGCACCTGGCCCTCGCGGAAGCCCAGGGTGATGAGGGCCAGCTCGGCCTCCTCGGTCTGGCTGCTGCGCACCAGGTGGCCCCCTTCGCCCATCAGATGGGCCGGCACCTTGCCGCGCAGCTCGAGCGCGATGCGTTCGGCCAGCTTCCGGCCCACCCCCTGGGCCGCCGTGAGCAGGCGCAGGTCGCCTTCGGCCAGGGCCCGCGCCAGCAGAGCCGGGGTCTGGGAGGAAAGCAGGTTCAGGGCCACCTTGGGCCCCACCCCCGAGACCGAGAGCAAAAGCTCGAACAGTTCCAGGCTGCGTTCATCGGCAAAGCCAAAGAGCGACAGGTCGTCCTCGCGCACCACCAGCTTGGTGTGCAAAGCGGCTTCCTGGCCCTCGCTGAGCTGGGCCAGGGTCGAGGCCGGACAGCTCGCCTCGAGGCCCAGCCCCCCCACCAGCAAGACCACGCTGCCGGGATTTTTTTTCAGTACGGTGCCTTTTAGGTAGCGAACCACGCTGCTAGTCTACCGGCCCTGGAAGCGTGGGGGGCGCTTCTCGTAGAAGGCCTGCACGCCCTCCTGGTGATCCTCGGTGCGGCCCGCCACCTCCTGCAGCAAGGCCTCGTACTCCAGCATCTCCTCCAGGCTGGCCCCCGCGCTGCGCCGCAGGGCCCGCTTGATCAGGCCGTAGGTTTTGGTGGGCCCCTGGGCCAGCTCACCCGCCAGCCGGGCCACCTCCTCGGCAAAGGCCTCCACCGGCACCACCCGGTTCACCAGGCCCAGGGCCAGGGCTTGCTCGGCCTTGAGGCGCTCCGAAAGCACCGCCAGCTCGAAGGCTTTGGCGTAGCCCACCATGCGGGGCAGGTGGTAGTTCATGCCGGCATCGGGAATCAGGCCGATCCGGCTAAAGCCGGTGGTCAGCACCGCGTCGGAAGAAGCAATGCGCAGGTCGCAGGCCAGGGCCAGCGACAGGCCGGCCCCGGCGGCGGCCCCGTGAATGGCGGCGATTACCGGCTTTTCCAGTCCGGCCAGACCCTCCACCACCGAGCGGTAGTTGCGCAGGTGGTTCTTGTACGAGATGCGCTGCCCCTCAAACTCGCGCAAATCCTGCCCCGAACAGAAGCCGCGGCCCGCCCCCCGCAGCACCACCACCCGCACCTCCGGGGCGGCGGCCTCTTTGAGGGCTTTGCTAAGCTCCCGCAGCATCTCGGTGGTGAGGGCGTTGATGGCCTCGGGCCGGTTGAGGGTAAGGGTCAGAATACCGTTGTTTTGCTCGCGTAGAAGTACCTCCATGCTTCCTCCCTAGCGCCCTTTCCACTGGGGCTTGCGCTTTTCCAGAAAGGCGGTGGTGCCTTCCTGCTTGTCTTCGCTACCAAAGGCAATCAGGAAGTTGCTGCGCTCGAGGCCCAGCCCGTGCTCCAGGCTCATGTCCTGGGCCCGGTTTATGGCGTCCTTGGCCAGCCGCGCGGCCAGGGGGGCTCGCTCGGCGATGGTCTGGGCGAGCTCGAGGGCCTCCTCCAGATAGAGCTCCACCGGCACCACGCGGTTCACCAGGCCGTGCTGCAGGGCCTCCCAGGCCGAGAGCACCCGTCCGGCCAGGATCACCTCCATCGCCAGGTACTTGCCCACCTGCCGGGTCAGTCGCTGGGTACCCCCGCCGCCGGGGATGAGGCCCAGGTTGATCTCCGGCTGGGCGAACTTGGCGGTATCGGAAGCCACAATCAGGTCGCAGAGCATGGCCAGCTCACAGCCGCCCCCATAAGCAAAGCCCGAGACGGCGGCAATCAGCGGCTTGCGCACCTTGCGCAGCACCTCGTACTGGTCGGCCCGCAGCCCCTTCATCAGCTCGGCCAGGGTGGTTTGTTGAAACTCGGCAATGTCGGCCCCGGCGGCAAAAGCCCGCTCGTTGCCGGTGATGACCATGGCCCCGATGGCGGCATCCTGCTCAAAGGCCCCGATGGCGGTAGCCAGCTCGCGCAGGGTGGCGCTGTTGAGGGCGTTGAGTTGCTTGGGGCGGTTGAGCCGCACCAGCCCGACGGCCCCGTGGGTCTCCACCAGAATGTTCTCGTACATAAAACCCCCCTACTTAAGGCGATCTGCCGGGAAGCGCTGGTTTTCCCACACGTCAATAAAGGCCGTGCCCGCTGCCAGCCTGGCGCTGTGCGGAACGCCGGCGGGAATGTGGTAGTAGTCGCCTTTGCGGAACACCCGGGTCTCGCCGCCGATTACGAACTCGACCTGGCCTTCCAGCACCACCCCCCACTGGCCGTCGTGGGCGTGTTCGGGTACGAAGGTTTCTTCAGCAACCTGGGCGAACCCCACCTGTCCCTTGTGGCCGGAGAGCACCGCCATATCCATGCCAGGCCAGATTTCCACCTGCTTGAAAGCCATAAACCACGCGGGAAAGACGTCCATGTTTTAACCTCGTGTAGTAGCTTAATGCTTTGGCTTCAGGTCGAACAGCAGACCGATTCTACCCTAAAACATGCTGTCTGCAGGGCCTTTGCTACGGGCTATTTATACCGAATTCAATAAAGATGGTCATCCGAAGCAAGGGCTTCCATCCTCGACTTTCCTCGGTGCTGCCGGAACCGGTATTCTGTTGCTGATGGGGATGGTGCTGATACCGCTGGGCTTGTGGGTTCTCCACACCGCCGAGACGTGTGGCAGGTGCACCGGCAAGCTCGAGCGGACGGGATGCGCCGCCACTTCGATTGACAGGGGGTTACATGATTGAGGTGGTCGATCTACAAAAAAGCTACCAGAAGACGCAAGCGGTCAGAGGCATCTCGTTCAGGGTGCAGCCGGGTGAGGTGTATGGCCTTTTGGGCCCCAACGGGGCGGGCAAAACCACCACCCTACGGATGCTGGCCACCCTGCTCAAGCCCACCGGGGGTAGTGCAAAAGTCGCAGGCTTCGATGTGGTGCGGCAGCCTTTGGAGGTGCGCCGCAACCTGGGCATTGTCAACGGTGGGATGAAGGTCTACGACAAGCTCACCGGCTACGAGGTGCTGGACTTCTTCGGGAGCTTCTACGACCTGTGGGGGCCCAAACTCAAGGAGCGCATCGCCTGGGCCGCCGAGCTTTTGCACATCGAGCCCTCCGTACTCTCCAAGCAGGTCAGGCAGATGTCCACCGGTATGCAGCAGAAAATCGTCATCGCGCGGGCCATCCTGCACCAGCCCCAGGTCTTGCTGCTGGACGAGGCCACCGCGGGGCTGGATGTATTCGCCCGCCGGGCATTGCTGGACTTTGTAAGGCAGTACGCTGGGCTGGGCAAGACCCTGGTCTACTCCACCCACGTGATGAGCGAGGCCGAGGAGGTCTGCGACCGGGTGGGGTTTATTGACCATGGCTTGCTGGTTTTTGAGGGCAGCCTGCAGGAGGCCCTCGAGCTCGGCTCGGGCAGCCTCGAGCGGGCCTTCATCCGCCGCCTGGAACAGGCCGCGTAAAGGAGATGCTCCATGAACGAGATTCTCATAATCGCACGCAAAGAACTCCTGAGCGTGGTGCGCGAGCGCCGGGTGCTCTTCAACACCCTGGTTCTGCCCATCCTGATCATGCCGTTGTTGATGTTCGGGCCCATCCTGCTCTTCGGCAATGCTGCCCGCCAAACCCAGGAGTCGGTGCAGAAGGTGGGGGTGGTGGGGGTTCCGGCGGCGGTGCTGGAGGAACTCCGCAAAGCCAGGCTCGAGCCCGTCCAGATTGCCGACCCCCAGACGGCGGTGCAAAACCGCGAGGTGCAGGCGGCCCTGGTCTTCGAGAATGGGCGCTACACCCTCTACGGCCGGCTCTCGCGTGGGACGGCTTCCCAGAGTGCGCTGGTGGTTGGGAAGGTGCAGGCGGCGCTGCGGGCCTACAAAGACCGGGTGGTGGCCGAGCAGCTGCGGGCCCGGGGGATTGGCCCCGATATTCTGGAACCCTTCAGCATCGAGACCAAAGACGCCTCGAGTGCGCAGGAGCAGGCCGCTGGTGTGTTTGCCTTTTTGATTCCGTTTTTTTTGGTGATGTTTATTCAATCGGGTGGCATGCCGGTCGCGTTGGACGCTACGGCAGGGGAGAAGGAGAAGGGAACCCTCGAGGCCCTGTTGGCGGCCCCTGTTCCGCTCAGCCAGATCCTGCTGGGCAAGGGGCTGGCGGTGTTTGTGATGTCGATGCTCTCGACCATTGCTTCCCTGGTGGGGCTTTTGTTGAGTGGTGGGGTGGTTCGCAACTTTCTTGCTGGACGGCTACAAACGCTTCAATCGATCCAGGGGGGAGGTGGGGAGGTTCAGCTAGGGGGCGGACTGGCCCTTGACCCGCTGGGCTACCTATCCATCCTCCTCACCGCGGTGCTATTTGCCCTGCTCATCATTGCCGTCCTGATCTCGCTGGGCCTCTACGCCCGCACCTTCAAGGAAGCCCAGAGCTATACCGGGTTGTTGTCGCTGTTCACGATTATTCCTATTTTGTTCCTGCAGTTCTCTGATTTCCTCAAGCTGCAAGACTGGTTTTTTGCCTTGCCCATTGTGAACGTGGTGCTAGCGATGGACGTGATTGTCAGAGGTGCGGCCACTGCCACCCAACTGCTTACCACCTGGGCCGCTACCCTGGCCTATGCGGGGCTGGCGGTCTATCTGGCCTACCGCAGCTTCCAGCGGGAGGATGTGGTGTTCAGAAACTAGCCCGAATGCAAAAGCTATAGATACGTCGGCTTGTTTGGACGCAAGTCTGGTGGGGTGTACTGTTGTAAGACGAGGAAATTTATTGCATGAAAGAAGTCTTCAAAATCGCTCGTAAAGAGATCCTGACCTACGTGCGCGAAGAGCGCATTGCGCTTATCATCTTGGTACCGCTGGTGATTTTACCCTTGCTAATGAATCTTCCCATTCTGCTTTTAGCGCGCTCTTACCATGAAGTCGAAAACAAGCAGATGGTGGTGGCGGTGCAGGGTGTTCCCCTCGAGCTTCACGAACTTCTCCGCCAGAACCGCTTTACCATACGCTTCAGTTCTGAACCTAGCCACGAGGTGCGCGAAAAACTCGCCGATGTCGGTATTGTTTACGAGGACGGTCGCTACACCATTTACGACTCAAACAGGGTGATGAATCTGCAACCCTCGGCGGCAACCGAACGGGCTAAGGAGGTTTTGCAGCGCTACAAGGAGCAGGTTGTGCTCACCCGCATTCAGCCTCGAGGCCTGGCGCCATCCGACCTCGAGCCCTTTGCCATCGAAACCAAAAAAGCTGCCAGCGAGCAGGAGCAGGCCATGGGTTTGCTGGCCCTGGTGATTCCCATGGTGGTGGTGGGGCTGGTGATTTTAGGCGGCCATCCAGTGGCCCTCGAGGCCACCGTAGGGGAGAAGGAAAAGGCCACCATAGAGGCCCTGCTATCCGCGCCCATTGCCCCTGCAAAGCTCTTGTGGGGCAAAGGCCTGGCGATTTTTTTGGTGGCGGTTTTCACCGGCACGATTTCGTCTATCGGGGTGCTACTGGGGAACCTGCTGCTACAGCACAACCTAGCAGGACGGGTTCAAGCCCTGCCAGAGAACCTGCAGATGCAGATTGGGTCGTTGGCTCTTGCACCTGCCGATCTGCTGGCAATTGCCATAACCACGCTGCTGCTGGCTTTCTTCATCGTGGCGGTGATGCTGGCTGTTGGCATTTTTGCCCGCAGCTACCGGGAGGCCAGCATCTACTTTGGCCCTATGGATTTTTTGGCGTTTGCACCCCTGGCGTTCTTTATACTGCTTGACTATATAAAAGTGCAGGACTGGTTTTTTGCCTTGCCCGGCCTGGGGGTTGTGCTGGCCCTGGATGCCATCGTAAAGGGGAACTCGAGCCCCTGGCAGCTCGGGCTGAACTGGCTTTCCACCCTGGCCTATGGAGTTTTGGCGCTGCACCTGGCCTATCGCAATTTCCAGCGGGAAGATGTGGTTTTCAGAAACTAGGCCAGCGGCAGGGCCACCGGCGGTTTCTCGTTCAGAATGGCCTGTACGTCGGGGTACTGCTTGATGTTGTAGTAGGGGTCGCGCTCGGCCGGGGTAAAGCCTGCGTCGGCAATGTGGCGCACGATCTGCCGCACGGTGGCGTGGGTGCGGTTGTGCCCGCCGGCGGCGCTCACCACGTTTTCTTCCAGCATGGTGGAGCCGAAGTCGTTGGCGCCGTAGTAAAGCGCGGCCTGGGCCACCTTGAAGCCCATGCTGGGCCAGCTGGCCTGCAGGTTGGGGATGTTGTCCAGGGCGATGCGGGCAATGGCAAGCTGCTGCAGGTACTCATAGGCCGTGGCCCCCGGGGCCTTACCTTTGAGGCGGGTGTGCTCGGTTTGTAGCGTCCACATGGCAAAAGCCGCGAAGCCCTGCCCATAGGCGCGCAGGGCTTTATCCTGCTGTTCGCGGATCTGGAGCAGGTGGGCCACGCGCTGCTCGTAGGTCTCGCCAAAGCCGATCACCATGGTGGCGATGGTGTAAAGCCCCAGGCTCTGGGCGGTGTCCAGGATGCGGAACCAGTCGCTGCTTTTGATGCGGGCGGGGGCTGCTTTGGCCCGCACCTCGTCCACCAGAATCTCGCCCCCCGCGCCGGGCAGCCCATCCAGACCGGCCTCCTTGAGCGCGACCAAGAGCTCGTGGCAGTCACGCCCGGTAATCTTCTCCAGGCCCAGGATCTCCTCGGGGCTGAAGGCGTCGATGCGCACCTCGGGGTAGTGCTGCTTCAGGTAGCGCAGAAGCTCGAGGTACCACTCGAAAGGCAGGTCGGGGTTGACCCCGCCTTGCATCAGGATGCGCCGCCCGCCAATTTGCATGAGCTCTTCGATCTTGCGTCCGATCTCCTCAAAGGAAAGCACGTAGGCATCGCTCTGGCGCCGGGTGCGGTAGAAGGCGCAGAAGTTGCAGGCCACGTTGCAGATGTTGGTGTAGTTGATGTTGCGGTCGATCAGGTAGGTGACCACCTGGGGATTGCTGCGCTGGAGCCGCAGTTCGTGGGCCACGGCGGCTACTTCGGGTAGGGGGAGGTGGTAGAGCTCGAGTATTTCGCTGGCCGAAAGTCGTTCGCCCGCTGCCGCACGGCTCAAAACGTCCATGCGCTTATTCTACCCACTGGCTTTTTGGAAAAAGTAGGACAAATAACCCCTGCCCGTCACTGGAAAGCCCTTGGATGAGGGAAATGTGCTGGCAGGGTGTTTGGAGGCTCACCGCTCGTCTTCTTCCTCTTCTTCCCAGTCGTCCTCGTCGCCTTCTTCCGACTCGATACCGTCGATGTAGCAGTCCTCGATCTGGCTGGCGTCGGCCACCACCTGACCCTTGCTCACGAAACGCAGGCCCTCCTCGTCGATCTCTAGACTCAGATCCTCGAGGTCGGTGTCTTCGGGGACGTTCACCTGCATCACCACAGCCACTTCGATCCGCATAGCCACCTCCATGCTGGTATCAAAGCTATGGGTCTATGGTCAGGGCAATTCAAGCTCGAGTCTTCCGTCCCAAGTGGTACCTCAGAAGCTCGGCGTACATTCTGAGGCGCATACCCAGGCCCTTCCAGAAGCCGCGTTTTTGTTCCTTCATAATCTGGCCGGCCCCGTGCAGCTCTACGTAGGCCCAGCGGGCCTGGGTGCGGGTTAGGTGATCGGTGATGGCGGGCTCGGGCCAGCGCCGCTCGGTTAGGTTGGGCACGCTGCGGAGCCACTGGGTGCTGCAGGCCCGCTGCCCTGAGAGAAACGGGGTGGCGCGGTTGCCGAAGTCGGTCATCAGACCCCCCGACTTAAAGACCCCGATGGCCATGTCCAGCTTCCCGGCTCGCACCGGCTCGAGCAGGTTCAGCAGGTGTTGAGGTTTTATCCCTACCAGATCGGCATCCAATAGCAGCACATAGGGGGTTTGCACATGGGCTAAGCCGAAGGCCAGGGCTTCGCTTTTGCCCCGGTTCTCGGGCAGGCGCAGCACCCTGGCCCCAGCGGCCTGGGCGGCCTGGGCGGTTTCGTCGCTGGAGCCGTCGTCCACCACCAGCACCGGAAAACCGGCCGCCCGGGCAGTGGCCACCACGGCCCCGATATGGGCTGCTTCGTTGTAGGCCGGAATGAGCACCGTGGTGTCCATCGGGGGCTATTTTATCGTGCTTAACCGCCGCTAAGGTTGCGGATGTCGTTGATGGTGACCAGCACAATCAGAAGGATCAGGAAGACGAACCCCGCGTAGGTGAGCCGGGCCTCGGTCTCGGGTTTGATGCGGCCCCCGCTCAAAGCGTTGGCGATGAGCACCAGGATGCGCCCCCCATCCAGCCCTGGGATGGGCAGGAGGTTGAACACCGCCAGCGAGAGGTTGATGGCCGCCAGCAGTCCTACCAGCGTGCCAAGCCCCTGCTGCGCGGCCTGCCCGGTGATGCTGACGATGCCCACCGGCCCCGCCACCCCCTGGGCCTGCTGTCCCGAAAGGATGCGGGCCATGCTGCCCACGAACTCCTGCACGAAGCGCGGCACCGCCACCACCGTCTCGCCGATGGCCCGGGCAAACCCCTGGAAGAAGTTGATGCGGGTGTAGCCCACCAGCTCGGCCCGGTAGACGATGCCCAGCCGGGTCTGGGTGTTGTCCCAGTTGAAACGTATGGTTACCTCAGCACCGTCGCGCAGCACCACGAACACCTTCTCGCCCGTGCTCTGGCGGAAGCGGGTGACCTGGTCGTAGGAGGTGAGCACTTCCCCGTTTAAGCGCAGAATGCGGTCGCCCACCTTAAAACCGGCCTGCTCGGCCAGGCTGCCGGGCAGCACCTCGGTGACCTCGGCACGGGTCTGGGGGATGCCCTGAATAGAGGAGAGCGCGGCCAGCACCCCCCAGGCCAGGAGCAGGTTCATGACCACGCCGGCCACCAAAATAAAAAACTTGCCCAGGCTCGAGAGGCGCGCGTAGCCGTGGGTGTCGCCGGGCATCATGCCCTCGATCTCGGCGTAGCCGCCCAGCGGGATGGCATTGAGCCGCCAGGTGGTGCCCCAGCGCTCAAACTTGAGAAGGGTAGGGCCAAAACCCACCCCAAAGTTCTTGACCCCCACCCCCTGCACACGGGCGGCCAGGTAGTGGCCCAGCTCGTGTACGAAGATGCTGATGGAGATGATCAGTAGAAACCAGAGGATGCTCATGCTTTGCTCCGCGCTAGAAGGACTAGACCTTTATTTTCAAGTACTCCCGGGCCCACCGGCGGGCCTCGAGGTCGGCATAAGCGATATTGTCCCAGGTTAGTGCACCCACTGGAGTCTGCTGCAACACTTTTTCCAGCACCCGGGGGATCTCCAGGTAGCCGATCTGCCCCTGCAAAAAGGCCTCCACCGCAACCTCATCGGCGGCGTTGAGCACCACCGGGGCCAGCCCCCCCATCCGCCCGGCCTCATAGGCCAGGGCCAGGGCCGGGAAGCGCTGGGTATCCGGCGGGTAAAACTCCAGCCGCTCGGGGATGGGGGCCTCGCGCAGCGGGGTGGGGGGCCTTTGGGGGTAGGTGAGGGCGTACTGGATGGCCAGCCGCATATCGGTGGGGCCGAGCTGGGCCTTGAGGTTGCCGTCCTGGAAACGCACCATGGAGTGCACGTAGGACTGGGGGTGGATCTGCACCTTGACCTTTTCGATGGGCACCTTGAACAACTGCACGGCTTCCAGCACCTCGAGGCCCTTATTAAAAAGCGTCGAGGAGTCAATGGTTACCTTGGGCCCCATCTTCCAGCGGGGGTGGTTGAGGGCCATCTGGGGGGTGACGCTGGATAGATCGGCGGGTTCGCGCAGGAAGGGGCCCCCAGAAGCGGTGAGAATCAGCTCGGCCAGGTCTGCAAAAGGCTCCCCCAGCAGGCACTGGAACAAAGCCGAGTGCTCCGAGTCCACCGGGATGATCTCGGCCCCGCTTTTTTGCGCCTCCTGCCACAAAAGCGGCCCGGCGGCCACCATGCTCTCCTTGTTGGCCAGGGCCAGGCGGCGCCCGTGCTGCACCGCCACCCGCACCCCCGGCAGACCGGCCAGGCCCGGTATGGCCCCCACCACCACCTCGGCCGGCCAGGCGGCCACCTCGAGGGGCTCGGCCAGTTGCAAATGGGGGAAGCGCGCTTTGAGCGCGGGTAGGATGGAGGGGTCGGCGGCCACCACCTCGGGCTGAAACTCAGCAATCTGCTGGGCCAGCAGCTCCAGGTTTTTCCCGGCCACCAGCCCCACCACCCGGTAGCGCCGCCAGCGGCAGACCTCCAGGGTCTGGGTGCCGATGGAGCCGGTCGAACCCAGCACCACAACGCGTTTAGGGTAATCGTTCATCTTCCTGTCAGTGTACCGGTTTGTCGGGTGAGGCGATTTGCTCTCAAATAAAGATGGTGAGGAGGTAGTAGGTGAGCGGAACCGTGAACAGGTGCGAGTCCAGCCGATCCAACAGCCCGCCGTGGCCGGGCAGGAAGTAGCCGGAGTCTTTGACCCCGCAGTAGCGCTTGAGCATAGACTCGGTCAGGTCGCCAAGCTGCGCGGCAAACGAGAGCACCAGGTTGGCCACAAACAGCTCCACCGGCCTGAACAGGGCAAAGGGGCTTTCAGGGTAGGCCGAGCGCACGATGGTGGTAAAGAGAACGAGCAGCAGCAGACTGGTGGCAATTCCACCAATCGAGCCCTCCACGGTTTTGCCGGGGCTGATGGTGGGGGCCAGCTTGCGCTTTCCAAAATAGCGCCCCACAAAATAGCCCCCGATGTCGTTGGCAAAGCTGGTGATGAGCGGCAGGGCCAGAATCCATAGCCCTACGTTGCCGTCGGGCGAGTGGCGCAAAAGCAGGAAGAAACCCAGCGTCCAGGGCAGGTACAGAAAGGCCATCAGGCTGTAGGCGAAGCGCTGGATGTTGGCGCCCACGATCAGCTCCGAACTGAACGCGCCAATCAGTACCAGCCCTAAGGCAATCTCCCGCCAGGGTACGCCCGGGTAGGCATCGTGGAGCTGGGGCAGGCTGAACAGAAGCATCACCAGACCGCCCCCGATCAAAAAGGCCATGTTCAGCTCGATGCCCCTGTTGCGTAGCATGTAGCGCAGCTCGAGCGAACCCACCACCAGAATCAACATCAGGGCCAGCAGCAAGAAGACACGGCCTTCCCACAGCACCACGAATAAGACCAGCACCCCGATCAGCGAAGAGATAACGCGGGTCGGCAGCGAAGGGTCGGGTCGGGCGTTGGGTACCACGATTAAAGCATATCAGCAGGCATAAAAAGCCACCCGGCAGCTAGACTCAAGCCAGCAGCCCACCGGCTGGACGGCTTATGGGTGGGGGTGGTTGAAATCCCTAACCCTTCAGGATTTCCTGCTCCTTTTTGTGTAAGGCCTCGTCTATTTTGTGCACAAACTCGTCGGTGATCTTTTGGATCTCGGCCTCGGCACGCTTGATATCGTCTTCGGAGAGGTGTTTTTCTTTTTCTAGCTTTTTGGCCTTGTCCAAAGCCTCGCGCCGAATGTTGCGCACCGCAATGCGGGCCTCTTCCGCATAGTGCTTCACCGATTTGACCAGATCGCGGCGGCGCTCTTCGGTAAGCGGGGGAATGCTGATGTACAGCGCATCGCCCTTGTTGGTGGGGTTCAGACCCAGGTCGGAGTCGCGGATGGCCTTCTCGATCTCCTTGAGCATGTTGGGATCCCACGACTGCACCACCAGCGTGCGGGGGTCGGGAGAGGAGACCGTCCCCACCTGGCTGAGCGGCACGGTTGAACCGTAGTACTCGACCTTGATGTTGTTGAGGATGGCTGGGTTGGCCCTGCCGGTGCGCATGGTGGTGAGGTGGTGCTCGAGGGCCTCCAGGGATTTTTGCATGTGCTGTCTGGTCTCGTTGTAGAGCTCTTTGAGCATGGTTTCCTCCTATATTTGTGATAGCTTATACCAGATTTGGATGAGTTGAGCGCTCTTTGGCAGTGGAAAAACCCCACAGAAGAGGGCCCTCTAGGATTCAAAAAGCAGGCTATTTCTGATTGGGCCGAACAGCCCCCAGCACCCCCAACTAGCTGTGTACCAGGGTGCCTACCCGTTCGCCCTTTATGATTTTTTCCAGGTTGCCTTCGGTAAACATGTCGAAGACTACGATGGGCATGTTTTGTTCCTGGCACAGGGCCATGGCGGTGGCATCCATCACCTGCAAACCCTGGACGAGGGCCTGGTGGTAGGTGAGGATGTCGAACTTCTTGGCCTCCGGGTTTTTGCGTGGGTCGTCGCTGTAAACGCCATCCACCTTATTTTTAGCCATCAAAACCGCATCCACGTTCATTTCCAGTCCGCGCAAGGCCGCGGCGGTATCGGTGGTCACGAACGGGTTGCCGGTTCCCCCGCCAAAAATGACCACCCGCCCTTTCTCCAGGTGCCGTATGGCCCGGCGGCGGATGTAGGGTTCGGCTACTTGCTGGATGGTGAGGGCGGTTTGAACGCGGGTGGGTACCCCGATGAACTCGAGAGCGTCCTGCAGTGCCAGGGCATTCATGATGGTGGCTAGCATGCCGATGTAATCCGCGCTGGCCCGATCCATACCCACCCCTTGTCGAGCCCCACGCCAGAAGTTGCCACCCCCCACCACAATGGCCACCTGCACCCCTAGCTGGTGGGCCTTGGCCACCTCCTGGGCCAGCGCTTTGGTGGCCTCAGGCTGGATACCAAAGCCATTGCCGCTCATGAATTCACCCGATAGTTTGAGCAGAACCCGTTTGTATTTCATCTAGCCCCCCTTTGCTGCCCTCCAAATTTCCCTCACCGCAAAAAGGAAAGGGTCGAAAGCCTCTCGACTCTCGACCCTGACTGCGCATCGCTTACGCCCCTACTTCAAATCGGCAGAAGCGTTTGACCTGGATGTTCTCGCCAATCTTGGCAATGGCGGCCTTGATTAGATCGCCAACCTTGACCTTTTCATCCTTCACAAAAGGCTGCTCCAGGAGCACCATCTCCTCATAGAACTTCTTGAGGCGGCCCTCGGCGGCTTTCTCGGCGATGTTTTGTGGCTTGCCCTCATTAAGAAGCTGCTGAATGTAGATGGCTTTTTCTTTCTCGAGATCCTCCGGCGAGACCTCCTCCACGCTTATATACCGGGGGTTGGCCATGGCGATGTGCATGGCAATGTCCTTGGCCAGGCGTTGAAACTCCTCGTTGCGCGCTACGAAGTCGGTCTCGGAGTTCAGCTCCACCAGCACCCCCACCCGCAGGTTGTGATGGATGTACGAGCCGATGATGCCCTCGCGGGCCTCGCGGTCGGCTTTCTTGGCGGCCTTGAGGGCCCCCCGTTCGCGCAGCAGGGTGGTGGCTTTTTCTATGTCCCAGCCAGCATCTTCCAGCGCTTTCTTAACGTCGCTCATGCCGGCGCCGGTTTGCTCGCGTAGTTTTTTGATCTGCTCAAGTTGGGTCATTGTTTTCACCTCTTGGAAAAGGCCCCATTTATGCTTCGGCTACCTCGGCCTCGGCGGCCTGGGCAGGTGCTTCGCGCCCACCGCCCCGGGCCTCCACAATCAGGTCGGTCATGCGGCTGACGATGAGCTGAATCGAGCGGATGGCATCGTCGTTGCCGGGGATGATGTAATCGCAGACATCGGGGTCGGAGTCGGTGTCGGCCAGGGCGATCACCGGGATGCCCAGCTTGCGGGCTTCCTTAACCGCGATGGCTTCTTTGGTGGGATCTACCACGAAGATGGCGTCGGGCAGGCGGCGCAGCTTGCGGAAACCCCCCAGGTTCTTCTTAAGGCGATCGAGCTCGTGCTGGAGCTTGACCTGCTCGGTTTTGACCCGCTCTTTGATCTCCTCAGAGGCAAAGAGGGCCTCGAGCTCCGAGAGGCGGTTGACCTGAGCGGTAATGGTGCGGAAGTTGGTGAGCATGCCGCCCAGCCAGCGCTGGTTGACGTAGGGCATCCCAGCCCGTTCGGCCTCCTGCTGAATGATTTCCTGGGCTTGCTTTTTGGTGCCTACGTACAGGATGGTGGCCCCCCGCATAGCCAGGTCTTGCACGTACTTAAAGGTGCGCTCGAGTTCGACCATGCTCTTTTGCAGGTCGATGATAAAGATGCCGTTGCGCTCGGCATAGATGTAGCGCTTCATCTTGGGGTTCCAGCGCTTGGTCTCGTGACCAAAGTGTACGCCGGCCTCGAGCAATTCTTTGATGCTTACGTTTGCCATGGTTTCTCCTTACGGGACGGTTGGAGCGGGCGTTGAATTGTGCTGGCTGCACTTTCCCCCTGGGCACCGTTCCCTAACCCCAGGCTGCGCGCCGGCACACCCAACGTCGAAGTATAACCGAGGGGAACTCTTTACGGAAGCCCCAATCGTTGCTATACTCCATGCTTGGCTTGGGGGCGTAGCTCAGCGGGAGAGCAGGTCCTTTGCAAGGACAAGGTCGGGGGTTCAAATCCCTCCGCCTCCACCAAAGAACCCAGGTGCGGGCTGGATATCAGAAGTCCAGCCCGTTTTTGTTGGTTATGCTGAGGGGGTGAACACGCCGGTTTGGGACGATGGTAATTGGCCGGGTTTACCCAGCCTGGAAGGCGACCTCGAGGCCGAGGTGTGCGTGGTGGGGCTGGGTGGCTCGGGCCTGGCGGCAATCCACGAGTTGCTGCGGCTGGGCAGAAGTGTGGTGGGCCTGGATGCGGGCCCGGTGGCTGGGGGGGCGGCGGGCCGCAATGGCGGCTTTTTGCTAGCGGGACTGGCGAAATTCTACCACCAGAGTGTAGCCGAACACGGGCGCGATTTTGCCCGGCGGGTGTACCAAGCCACCCTTGATCAGATCG
Source organism: Meiothermus taiwanensis DSM 14542 (assembly GCA_000482765.1). GTDB lineage: Bacteria > Deinococcota > Deinococci > Deinococcales > Thermaceae > Meiothermus > Meiothermus taiwanensis. The sequence goes on along the minus strand of AXWR01000047.1, from coordinate 1,036 downwards.
CTCGAATGAAAGCAGAAACGCCCGAAGCCATCCGGCGGGTGGGCTCATTGCGTATTGCGGCTTCGGAGGAGGAACTGCAGGACTGCACGGCGCACCTCGAGGCCCTCCGGGCCGACGGTTTTGCGGCGGAACCCTATGAAGGCCCGGAGGGACAGGGCTTGCTGATACCCAGCGATGGGGTTTTCAACCCGCTCGAGCGGTGCAGAAGGCTGGCCCAGCAAGCCCTGCAGGCTGGGGCCAGGCTTTTTGAAAACACCCCTGCCCTGAGTATCAGCGGTCGGATGGTGCAGACCCCCCAGGGGCGGGTGCACTGCCAGAAGGTGCTGGTAGCGGTGGATGGGCGGCTGGAGTGCCTGCTGCCCGAATTAAAAGGACGTGTGCGCACTGCCCGCTTGCAGATGCTGGCCACGGCCCCGGTGGCTATGCGCTATACACGCCCGGTGTATCGCCGCTGGGGCTACGATTACTGGCAGCAGCTACCCGATGGCCGGATTGCCCTGGGGGGGATGCGCGACGCCGGTGGTGAAGCCGAGTGGACGACCCAGGCCGAGCCTACCGAAGACGTACAGCAGCGCCTGGAGGCGCTGCTGCGCCAGCTTGATATCGGGGCTCCCGTCACCCACCGCTGGGCGGCCTCGGTTGGTTACACCAGCAGCGGGCTGCCGGTGGCGGAGGAGGTGCGGCCGGGGGTGTGGGCGGTTGGGGCCTACAGCGGAACCGGAAACGTGCTGGGGGCCTTACTGGGGCGTGAGGTGGCCTGGGCTTTACTAGGAAGCCGGATGCCTGGGGCGGTGATGGTGCGTTGAGTTTTGATCCCCGCAGCCCCATTTTTTATTATAGGACTTACGCAGTTGGGTGAAGGATGTGTATGGGATTGGCCAGGTAACTTCGTATCGCCTCGCGGATAATACTTGCCTTGGACTCATACCAACTCCCCCCCGTTCGCAAGCGGTACACCTCCAGCCTCAGAAAAGCACGTAGGGACAGAAGAAGGTGGCCCAGGATAGAGGCCCTCTTTCTCACCTGGGCCCGCTCC
>AXWR01000046.1 GCA_000482765.1 Meiothermus taiwanensis DSM 14542 | reverse complement strand
CGGCTCACCTTAAGCAGGCGAGCGGTGGCGGCCTGACTGCTGCCCTCGCTCAGTTGCTCTGCGACCGCTACGGCCTTGGATTCGGGCAGTTTACAGTTCCAGAGGGCCGTGCCCTTCCTTTCGCTGAACTCCTGCCCGCAGCTCTTGCAACGCAGGTATCGTATCTTTTCTGCGCTGTACACTTTGCGTACCTTGAGATTGCCTTGTCCGGTTTTCCCGTACAGCTTGCATCCTTCTATCGGGCATGCCAGACTTGAGAGGGGAGGTTTGTTTGTTTTCACACAACGCAATCTGCGTTGAAAACGGCCTCCCCTTCAACCCCTGTCTGGGATAATCTCACTCTACTACCCGTTATTTTGCAGGTGTTTTATTTAGCGCCCAGACCACGTAGCGGTTTTGCAGCAACCGCTCGGCCAGGTGGGGGGGCAGGTGCTGCGCCAAACCGCGCAGTAGGTTCTGGGTCTCACGCAGCAAAGCACTCCCCTGCTTCTCACCCAAGGCCCGCGCCCTGGCATAGAGCACCAGGGGGAGGTCGTAGACGCCCAGTGCCCACGGTGCGCGCAGCTCGTAGGCCTCGGCAGAAATTTGCCGGGCTTTCTTGCGGTTACCGGCCCGCAGGTGGTTCAGGGCCAGGGCTGCCAGTGAGCGGGCGGTGTGGCGGTATTCCTTTCTATCACGCCAGACCTGTACCGATTCCTCGAGGGTCTCTTGGCTTTGTTGTAGATACCCCTGCTCGAGCAGGGTAAAGCCCAGGTTAAAAAGCACATGGCCCAGACGGGCCCGCTCACCCATCTCGCGCAGGTCGCGCAGGGCGGCCTCGAGCTCACAGCGTGCCTCCTCCAGGCGGCCCGATACCATGAGGGCGTTGCCGTAGTCGGAGCGGAGCAGGGCCAGGTCGCGCCAAGCCCCAACTTCGGCAGCCTCAACCATGGCCCGCTGCACGGTGGCCTCGAGCGCTGGTTCCAGGCCCAGCACCGCCGCATTGAGCAGAAGGCCCTGCAACGCATCCCACACCGCCCACCAGTCGCCGCGCTCACGGGCCTCCTGGTACAGTAGGTCGGCCATCTGCGTGCTGGCGGCATAGTCGCCTTTGACCCAGTCCACCACCAGCTTGTCGGCCCTTAGCCGGCGCAGCAGGAGGTCGTCTTTGAGCTGGGCTGCCAGCGCATGGGCCTGGGCATACACCTGTTGGTACTGCTCCAGCTCACCCAGCCGAAACCAGTAGCCCGAGAGGTTGCGCAAAGCCAGGGCCTGCATGGCCTGGTCGCCGATATCGTGGAAAGCCTGTATAGAGGCTAGTAGGGGCTCGAGCTGGGCATCGGGGTCGCCACCGCGGTACTCGAGCCAGGCCAGTTTGAACAGGGCATGCCCCCGCTGCCAGGGGGTTTGGGCCAGGGGCATGGCCGCCCGTATGGCTTCGATCCCCTCGGCCGCCCGGCCCGAGACCAGGGCCACATCCGCAGCCAGCAAATGTACACGAAAACGCTCAGGATCGCCCAAATTTTCAAGCAAACGGGCCATCTCCTGGCGCTCGGGGATCTGCAGTTGCCCCAGTGCAACACGGGTCTCGGCGGCTTCGATCAGCATACGGAAGCGCTCCGCATCTGGCTCCATGGGCGGGCACAAAACCTGGGCGCGGAAATAGTGCTCCAGAGCCTGCCGGGCCAGGGGTCCCCGGCGCAGGCTGCGAGCGGCCATCAGATGGGCCACGTAGGCTTCGGCATACTGACCAGCAGCCTCCAGGTGCGCGGCCAGCTGGGGCAACGGCCCCCCCACTTCGCGCAAGGCGTTGGCGATACGCCCGTGCAACCAGCGGCGGCGGGACTCGCTCATCCCGGCCATCACCGCTTGCCGTACCAGTTCGTGGTGCAGGGTATAGCCGGTCGGGTCTAGTCGCAAGAAGCCGCTCTGGGTCAGGCGCTCCAGGGACTCGATGGGGGCCTCGAGGTGGCGCAACAGCCCAGCGGCCAGTGCGGGCGGCAGGGGAAAATCGGCCAGCGCCAGGACCTGCACGATAGGAACCGCCCCCTCGCCGAGTCGCTTAAGCCGCTCCAGCAGTGCATCACGCACGCTGGGCGGAAGGGGCAGTTCGCGGTAGTCGCTGGTAAAGCTGTCGAAGGGGGTATGCCAGGCCCCTGCTTCGGCCCTGAGCAGGCCCTGGTCGAACAGGTAGCGCAGCGTCTCCAGAACATAAAAGACATTCCCTCCGGTGGCCTTAAACAAGCGTTCGGCGAAGCGTTCGCCACCCTCCCGCTGGCCCGAAAGCTGGCGCAGTAGATCGAGCAGGGCCGACTGGTCGATGGGTTCCAGGATTCGCTGCTGCATACGCCCTTCCTGGGCCAGCTCTTGCAGCACCCGCCGCACAGGCTCATTGTTTTGAAGTACCTCAGGCCGGGATGTACCCAGCACTGCAAAGCCCAGCCTCCCCGCCCGGCGCACCAGGTAGGGCAGAAACTCCAGACTGGCCCAGTCCAGCCAATGAAGATCATCCCAGAGCACCACCCCACCGGGCCGAACAATGCTTAGCAAACCCCTGCAAAGCGCCTCAAATAAGCGTGTCTTGTGCATGTTACCGGGTGGGCTCCCCAGCTCAGGCAGAAGCTGAGCCAGCTCCTCTCGCCACGGTGATGCCAGATGGTGAAGCCTGCGATCCTCGTAGGCCTGGCGCAATACCTCCAACACAGCGCTAAAGCCAATTCCCTGGCCGCTTTCGCGCTGGCGAATCCGCAACACCTCGGCAGAACCGGCCCTCGTCCGCCGCCTGGCGTACTCCAGGGCCAGCCGGGTTTTACCCACCCCAGCTTCACCCAGCAGCAGCAGCAGGCCCTGCCCCCAGTGGGTCTCGAGCCAAAAGATATCCGGCTCACGGCCTACCAGGGGCGGCTCAGCCCAGGGGTTGGTGCCGTTGTTTACCGGAGCAGCGAGCCTGCCAGCCAGCATTTGTGCTCCGAAAGCCTTCATTTCCTGGCTTAGCTCGAGGCCCAGCTGCTCCTTGAGCAGCCTCCGAAACTGTTCAAACTGCCGCAGCGCTGCCGCACGATCCCCCATCTGCAGGTATAGGCGCATCACCGCCATTTGCTCGGATTCCTGCAAGGGATCATCCCCCAGAAGCCGGAGGTATACTTTGAGGGCCTCATGGTAATTAGCACCCGCCTCGTAGCTGCGGGCCAGGCCGAGCAGGGCCTCACGATAAAGGCCAGCCCAGCGTTCACGTTCGGGAATCAGCCAGTCCTGGAAATTTTCTGAGGTTTTCACTTCCAGGTCGGCCAGAAAACCACCCCGCCAGAGCGCTGCCGCTTCAGCCCAAGCCCCCTGAGCCATGCGCTGCAGAAATACCTCGAGGTCGGTCTCAACCACCCCCAGGCCGATCGAGGCTGTGGTTTGTACAAACACCTGCTCCCATGGGGTGCGCTTAAGGCGGAATAACTCCTGGCGAAGGTTTCTGCGTGCGGCCACCTCGTCGCCCTCCCATAGCAGATCGGCCAGACGACCCCGCTCCACCGGGTGGCCCACCACCGCCAGGTAGGCCGCCATCGCCGCCGCTTTCCGGGGCAGGAGCAGCACCAGCCGGCCATCCACCCAGAGCTGGGGTGGACCAAGCAGGCTCAGGTAGAGGGCCATTCAATCCTCGCACCGGTTGGGCTACCTCAACCGCACAAGAACCCTATCACCTTTGCCGCGCCCTTATTGCTAAACCCCGGTCATTTGCGAGGCCGCGCTCTGCCAGTCGTGGCTGCGGGCCAGGCTGGTGCCTATCAAAACCCCATCAAACAGCCCCTCCAGCTCCTGCAGTTGGGCCCTGTGGTTGTAGCCCGACTCGGCCACCAGCAAACCTCTAAACCCCGCGGAACGCGCTATACCTCCCAGGCGTGGGGCTGTTCGACGGTCGATGCTCAGATCGATCAGGTTGCGGTTATTCACCCCGATGATGCGGGCCCCTGCCGCCAGGGCCAGCTCGAGTTCGGCTTCGTCGTGCACCTCCACCAGGGCCTCGAGCCCCGCCTGCTCGGCAAGTTGCAGGTAAGACGCTGTGAGCCGGCCCAGCAGCGCCACAATGAGCAGCACCGCCGAGGCCCCCAAGGCCCTGGCCTCGGCCACCTGCACCGGATGCACCGTGAAGTCTTTTCGCAGCACCGGCACATCCACCGCAGCCCGCACATCCCGCAAATCCTGGTCTGAACCGGCAAAGTAGTGCGGCTCGGTCAGCACGCTAATGGCTCGAGCGCCCCCGGCCACATACGCACGGGCCACTTCGGCGGCCTCGAGGGCCACCGCTATCTCGCCTTGCGAGGGGCTCTTGCGCTTGACCTCGGCAATAAGCGATAGGCCCGGCAAACGCAAGGCCTGGCTCAACAGAGGCGGGCTGGGCAGCGCCGGCTCTGTCGGGGCTTGCAAACCTTCCACTTCACGCAAGCGTCGGCGTGCAATCTCACCCAGCACGCCCGGTACACTGGATAGCTCTGGAATCATGTGTTTTATGCTACCGCTTTATAGCCCAGCACGACATGACAAACTGCTGAAACTTCTAGCACCCTGCTCGCACGCGATGCCCGCCCATGAAGCCGCCCCGGTCAAAGTTTAATCGAAATTACTGCACCTGGTTCAATTATTTTGCTAGCATAACAATATGAACGGTATTGTGCTGGCTTTGGGGGGCGGTGGTGTGCGGGGCAGCGCGCATATGGCCCTACTGGATGTGTTAAGCGAGGCCAATATTCCAATTGCAGGGCTGGCCGGTAGCTCCGCTGGCGCGCTGGCAGCGGCTTTATACGCTTTTGGCATCCGTGTACACCACAGCGAGCTGGGCGAGTGGCTCAAAGACCCCGAGCTCGAGCGTTTACAGAAAAACGGCGCTATACACCAGGTAAGCCGCCTGGTCGATTTCATACGGCGGCCTTATCTGGCCGAGGGGGTCAAGATTCGCCAGGGCTACCGCGCGCTGTTCGGTGAGCGGCGCATCGAAGAAAGCCCGATTCCCCTGGTTATTCAGGCCTGCGACCTGACCACCGGGGAGGCGGTTATGCTGCGGGCCGGGCCGGTGGCCGAAGCCTTGGCCGCCAGCAGCGCCGTACCCAGCATTTTCCCTCCGGTGGCCTGGCATGGCCGGCTGCTGATTGATGGCGACGTGGCCGAAAAGGTGCCGGTCACAGCCGCCAAAGCCTTGCAGGCCGGCCCAGTTGTTGCAGTCGATGTGTCCAACCGGGTGATACCCAGCGAGCCCAGAACTGCCCTGGAAGCAGCCCTGCAAGCCGGTGAAGCCTCGCGCCGCCGGCTGTTGAGCATCGCCCTGTCCCAGGCCGACCTGGTAATTGCCCTGGAGGCCGACCCCCCCATCGAAACCTTCGACTATACCAAGGCCCAGAGGGCCTACGAACTGGGCCGCCAGAGGGCCGAGGCCGCCTTACCCAGAATCAAAGAGCTGCTGTTCAGACCCGTCCCAAGCCGCAAACCCTGGTGGTCACGTTTTGCCCAGCTCAAGCCACAGGCGCCAAAAAGCAGCCCCGTATCCCACACAACCCAGGGTCAAAAACAGCACCACTCCTAAGTCAAACCCCATCCGCAGAGCAAAAATCGCCGCCAGGCAGGCCACCCCAAGCCACAGCGCATTCAGGAAAACTTTGCGCACGGGCTCGAGGGGCTGCTTAGTGGATGGACGGAATTGCTGCACCCCAACGGCCACCCACAGCAGGGCAAAAAAACCATTGAGGGCCCAGACCATCCAGGCCGGCAGCCCAACGAATACCGGCAGAGCCAGCCAGGCCAGGCCGAGGTGAAAAAACTGCACCAGCAGGGCCAGCGCGCTTAGCTGCAACAAACCCCGCCGCCTCGAGGCCAGAGGCGCCTCTTGATTCAGCAGATTCGTCCATGACTTCATCGGGCCAGCGCGCGACGGGCCCACCACTGCCAGCCCAGGGCCAGGGCCATCATCCCAAGGCCCACAATTTCTGTGCTGGGGTTGTTGGGCATCAGCATGAGCGCTGCTACCAGGTACAAAAGCCGCTGAAGCCAGTTGGCCTTCCCCAGCAGGTAGCCCAGGGTGGCTGCTGAGAAGGCTGTAAGCCCCAGCAGGGCGGTTGTGATGATACGCCCACCCTCGAGCACGCTCTCCACCCCAATCAGCAGCAGACCCGGATTGAAGAAAACCATATAGGCCAGCAAAGCGGTTCGCAGCTCGTAGACGAAGCCCTGCACACCGGTTCTAAAGGGCTCGCCTTTGGCAATGGCCGAAGCCGCATAGGCCGCCAGGGCCACCGGCGGGGTCGAGTCGGCCATAATGCCAAAATAAAAGGCAAACATGTGGGCCACAATCTTCAGAATGGGCACCTCTATACCTGAGAAGGTCAGGGAGCCATAGTCGATGCCGTTTTGCTCGGCAATTCTGGTAATCACCGGAACCACCAGGCTTGCCATCACCACGTAGTTGGCGGTGGTGGGAAGGCCCATGCCCAGCACCAAACTGATGAGCTGGGCCAGGAACAGAGCCACCAGCAGGTTGCCTCCCGAAAGGGTTTGCAGCAGGTCGGTCAGACCAAACCCAATATTGGTGATGAGCACCACCGCAATGATGATGCCGGCCAGACCGGTGGCGATGGCGATGCCCACCATGTTGCGGGCCCCGTTGGCGAAGCCCTCGATCACGATCCGCGCAAATGAACGCAAGCCACTGACAATCCCCTGTCCACTGCGCTGGGCACGGTAGAGCTCCTGTAGCAGCGCCACCCCAATCATCAAGAAGATGGTGTTGAGCGCGGCCCGTTCGGGCGACATCTCGACAATCAATAAGGCGTAAAGCAGGTAGGCCAGGGGAAAGACGTAGTGCAGTCCCGCCCGGAAGGTCGGCCAGAACCTGGGTAGCTCGGACTTGGGCAGTCCTTTAAGGCCCAGTTTGACCGCCTCTAAATCCACCAGAATGAACAGGGTGGTGTAAGCCAGCAAGGCCGGCACGATAGCCATCAGCACCAGGGCCGAGTACGGTATGCCCAGGAAGTCGGCCATGATAAAAGCCGCCGCTCCCATCACGGGGGGCATCAGCTGCCCGTTGGAGCTGGCCGCCACCTCGACCGCCCCGGCCTTCTCTGCCGAGTAACCCGCCCGCCGCATGGCCGGGATGGTAAAGGTGCCGCTGGTGACCACATTGGAGATGGAAGAGCCCGAGACCACCCCAGTGAGCGCGGAAGAGACAATCGAGGCCTTGGCGGGCCCGCCCCGCACCCCCCCCAAGACGCTAAAAGCCAGATCGGTGAACCATTTGCCAGCCCCGGCCCGCTCGAGGATGGCCCCAAACAGCACAAACACAAACACGGTTCGGGCTGCCACCCCAATGGGCGTGCCCCAGATGCTATCCGAGGCGTTCATGAAGAGCTGGCTCACCAGCGAGCGCCACTGCACCCCCGCGTGGAGCTGGCCCAAGGCACCGGGCAGCTGCCCCTGGAAGAGCCCCTGGGGCCCGGTAAGGGCAAACAGCATAAAGACAACGGTGATGACAGGCATGGCCGGCCCCAGTGAACGCCAGCCCGCCAGCAGCAGCATCAGGATGGTTACACTTCCCACAATCAGGTCGGTCTGGTTGGCCAGCCCACCCCGGATTTCGATCATCTCCTTGTACTGCCACATCACATAGCCGGCCGAGAGGGTTGCGGTGATGCCCAGCACCCAATCGAACAGGGGAATCCGGTCACGCCGGCTGCGGCGGTTGAAGGGGTATACCAGAAACACCAGGGCGAAAGCAAAGGCCAGGTGGGCCGCCCGAAAGAAGAGCTGATCCAGTGAACCAACCCAAGTCGCCCAAACCTGGAATACACTCCAACCCACCGCCAGTCCCAGGATGACCCAGCGGGTCCAGTCGGTTGGTTTTCGCCCCCCTAGCTCGGTCTCCTCAACCAAGCGGGTCGCTTCAACCTCCGGCTTATTGTTATGCATTCATAACCTCCATCTTCACGTCCCCTATTGAACTCGAGCAGGAGGCAGCCCCCTGGCTCACAAGCTGGCATAGTTTTACACCCAAAAACCCACAACGTCCATTTTTGGCCCACAAAAAGTAAGGCCGACTCAACGGTCGGCCCGGACAGGTTCAAGAATTTAGCGAATGATACGCTTTTCGCGGTAGTAGCGCTCGGCGCCGGGGTGCAGGGGAATCGGCAGGTTGCGAGCGGCCAGGTTCACGTTGAAAAAGCGCTGCAGGTTGGGATGAATGGACTTGAAATCGGGGCTATCGAAGGTGGCCTTGAGCATGTTGTACACCACGTCGGCGCTCAGGCTCTCGGCCGCAATCCACATCGAGAGCACCGCCACCGAAGGGGTGGTCACATCCACGCCGCGGTAGGTTTCGCCTGGGATGTTGAAGGCGCGGTAGAAGGGGTACTTCTTAGCCAGCTCCTGCACCCGGCTGGCCTCCACCTCCACCAACTGGATGCGAAGGGTCTGGGCGGCCTGGCTGATCACCGAAGCCCCCAGGCCCCCCGTGAAGAAGAAGGCATCGGCGCGGCCGTCCTGCATCAGGGCCAGGGCGTTGTTAGGGTTGACCCGGATGGCTTCACGCAGGTCGTTCAGGCTGAGTCCGTAGGCCTCGAGCACCTGGCGGGCGTTCTGCTCGGTTCCAGAGCCCACATCGCCGATGACCACCCGCTTGCCCTTGAGGTCGGCAATGGTGTTGATACCGGCCCCGGCGCGGGCCACCACGTGCACCACTTCAGGGTAAAGGATGCCCACTGCACGGATGTTCTTCACCGGTTTGCCTTCAAAAGCCGCAATGCCCGTTCCGTTGTAGGCATAGTAAGCAATATCGTTCTGAGCCAGGCCCATCTGAAGCTCGCCCGAGGCAATGGCGTTGATGTTAAACACCGAACCGCCGGTAGAGCGCGCATTGGCCCGCACCCCAATGTTGGCATCGTTGACCAGCTTGGCGATACCGGTAGCCACGGGGAAATAAACCCCGGTGGTACCACCCGAACCAATGGTGACGAAGGTTTGCGCGAGAGCAGAGCCCATCAGCGCAAGCGAGGTGAAAAGCAACAGGGTCTTTTTCATTTGCGTTCCCTCCTTGTGTCAGCCGGGTTGATTATTTCTCAGTATCGGGGCTGCGTCAACCTCTGTTCTTAGCTTGAAGCGATTGGGTAGAGTGAAGTGTGGTCAGGTTACATATTGAGAAGCTGGTGGCCGGCGGCCTGGGACTGGCCCGCACCCCCTCGGGAACCGCCCTGGTACGGGGTGGTTTGCCAGGTGAGACGGTAGAAGCAGAGCTTTGGCAGCGCAAAAACCATCTCGAGGGTCGGGTGATCCGCGTTCTGGAGGCACATCCGGCGCGGTACCGCCAGGCATTGCCCCCCTCAGCCGATCTGCCGTTGGAATACCCCCACCAGTTGCCCATTAAGCAGCTTTTCGTACAGGAGTCGCTCGAGCGCATTGGCAAGCTCCAATTTGAGCTGGCCCCGGTTCAGCCCTCCCCCAGCTACACCGCCCAGCCCGGCCTTCACTACCGCACGGCTGCCCAGTACGCCTTGCACCCCCAGGGGGGGCTGGCCTACCGGCTGCCCCGCTCCAACGAGCTGGTGCCCGTACCCCACGACCCCCTCATCGCCGAACCCCTCCAACCGGCCTTCGAACTATTGAGCGGTTGGCCGCTCGCTAACCTCGAGGAGGTGGTCTTACGGGGCTCAATCTATGAACAAAAGGTGCAGATCGGGTTTATTGGTGGGCACGCGCGGCATTACAAAAAAACCGCGCAGGCCCTGGTGCAGGAAGGCATCGCCGGTGTGGTTTGGGGTGCCTCGAGCCCCAGGGGTCGTTTCCGCGGGCCACTCCAGCATCTGGCCGGAACCCCCCACCTCCTCGAGGACTTTGGTGGGGTGCTTTCCAGCGTAAACGTGCAAAGTTTCGCCCAGGTCAATCCCAAGGCAGCCGGGCTGCTGTTCCAGGAGGCCGCCCAAGTGGTCGAGCCCGGCCGCAAAGCTGTAGAGCTTTACGCCGGCAGCGGTGTTTTGAGCCTGCACCTGGCCCATCGCTTTACCGAGATGGTGGCCATCGAGATTAACCCCAGCGCGGTCAAGCGGGGGGAGGCCGACCGCGACCGGCTGGGGGTAGAGAACCTGGTGTTTATTCAGGACGACGCCAGGGTGCTGGGCCAGCACCTTCCCGCCGACCTGGTCATGGTTGATCCCCCTCGAGCCGGCCTGGCCCCCGAGGTGCTGGCTGGCCTGCTGGAGAACAGACCCCAACAGATCCTCTACATCGCCTGCGACCCGGCCACCTGGGCCCGCGATGTCGGACGGCTTGTACAGAGCGGTTATCACCTGCGCTTTGCCCGCCCCTACGACTTCTACCCGTTCACCCATCACGTGGAGGTGTTAAGTCTGCTATCGCTCTGAGGATGCCGGTGGGCTTCCACCAATGCACCCCTTGCACTTTGCGGCCGCTTCTCCGAGAATCGTCGCTGTGTTGGTCAAGCGCATCATCCCGTGCCTCGATGTCCACCATGGGCGGGTGGTTAAGGGCGTTAACTTCGTGAACCTGCGGGATGCCGGGGATCCAGTCGAGGCGGCCAAAGCCTACAACCTGGCCGGGGCCGACGAGCTGGTCTTCCTGGATATTACCGCCACCCACGAGAAGCGTGGCCTTATGCTCGATATAGCCACCCAGGTAGCTGAGCAGGTGTTTATTCCCTTTACAGTGGGCGGGGGGGTGCGCAGCCTCGAGGATGCCCGGGCCCTGCTGCTGGCTGGGGCCGACAAAATCTCCATTAACTCGGCGGCTGTTCGGCGACCCGAGCTGATTCGGGAGCTGGCCGAGCACTTTGGCAACCAGGCCGTGGTGCTGGCCATTGATGCGCGCAGAAGCGGCCACTCCTGGGAAGTTTACGTGGCTGGGGGCCGCACCCCCACTGGACTGGACGCGCTGGCCTGGGCTGAGCGGGGCGCCAGCCTGGGTGCGGGGGAAATCCTGCTAACCAGCATGGACGCCGATGGCACCAAGGCCGGCTTCGATCTGGCCTTGTGCCAGGCCGTGTCGCGGGTGGTGGATGTACCGGTCATCGCCTCCGGCGGTGCAGGCAGCCCCCAGCACTTTGTCGAGGTGCTGCAGGATGGCATCGCCGATGCAGCCCTGGCCGCCAGCGTATTTCATTTTGGCGAGATTCACATCCCACAGCTCAAGGCGTACCTGGCCCAGCAGGGTATTCCCGTTCGGCTCGAGGCTTCCGGTGGGTTGCAATCCCCCGCATGACCGCCAAGAATGGGCAAAGAGGAGCCCTATGAATCTCGCTGCTGTTCGCTTCGATACCAACGGCCTGGTTCCGGTCATCGTGCAAGATGCACAGACCGGCCAGGTGCTCACACTGGCCTACGCCAACCTCGAGGCCCTCGAGCAGACCCTACAGACCCGACAAAGCACCTTCTGGAGCCGCAGCCGCGGCGCGCTCTGGGTCAAGGGCCAGACCTCAGGGCACACCCAGCGGGTGGTGGAGGTTGTGCTCGACTGCGACCAGGACGCGGTGGTGTACAAAGTAATCCCGGAGGGCCCGGCCTGCCATACCGGGGCCGAGAGCTGCTTCCATCATCCCCTGACCCCCGCTACCGACCCACCCCTGGGTGAGGTTTTGCAGCGGGTGTACCGCACCATTCAGCAACGCTTAGAGACCCTACCCGAGGGCTCGTACGTCGCCAAGCTGCACCAAGCAGGCCTCGACCGCCTGCTCAAAAAAATCGGTGAGGAGGCCGGTGAGGTAATTATCGCCGCTAAAAACCAGCGCCCCGAGGAGTTGGTCTGGGAAGCCTCAGATCTGCTGTTCCACCTGCTGTTCGTGCTCGCTGAACAAGGCGTCACCCCCGCGGATCTTGCCCGCACACTCTGGAGCCGCCACAAACCGAAGGATCAGGGCTCAGCATAGGAATGCTCTGGAAGTGTTACCAAGGCCTGTGCTGCCACAAAGCTTGGTAATCTTGAGATATGGAAGTGGAATTCGATACCGATATGGACATTGAGCGGCTCCTGGTGCTCGAGATCGCCCGGGTAACCGAGCAGGCTGCACTGGCCGCCAGCCGGCTGGCCGGAATGGGTAAAAAAGACGCTGTGGACGCGGCTGGCACCGAGGCCATGCGCACCGTGCTCTCCGAGCTCCCCATCAATGGCCGGGTCGTGATTGGCGAAGGCGAGATGGACGAAGCCCCCATGCTTTACATCGGCGAGCGCCTCGGACGGGGCGGGCCGGAGGTGGACATTGCGGTGGATCCGGTAGAGGGCACCACCATCACCGCCAAAGGTCTGCCCAACGCCATCACAGTCATTGCCATTAGCGAAAAAGGCGGCTTGGTGGGGGCCCCCGACATGTACATGCAAAAGCTGGTGGTGGGCCCACCGGCGGCCGGCAAGGTGAGCCTGGATTTTCCAGTAGAGGCCAATCTTCGTATCGTTGCCGACTCCCTGCAACGCAAGGTAGAAGACCTGGTGGTGGTCATTTTGGATCGACCCCGGCACGAACAGCTCATCCGCGAGGTGCGGGAAGCCGGGGCCAGGGTCAAGCTGATTACCGACGGCGACGTGGTGGCGGCGGTCTCGGTGGCCGTTCGTGGAACCGGCGTTCACGTCATGATGGGCAGTGGGGGTGCCCCGGAAGGGGTGCTGGCCGCGGCTGCTTTGAAGTGTATGGGCGGGGAGATTCAAGGGCGCTTCCTGCCCAGCAGCCCCGCAGAGCTCGAGCGGCTCCATGCCATGGGGGTGGACGAAAAGAAGATCTACCGCACCAACGACCTCGCCCCGGGCCGGCAGATTGTCTTTTCAGCAACCGGCATCACACACGGAGAGCTGCTCGAAGGGGTGCGCTACTTTGGCGGTGGGGCCCGCACCCACTCGATCGTGATGGGCTACCAGACCAGGGTGGTGCGGTTTATCGACTCTATTCACCTTTTCGAAAGCGGCGCCAGGGTCAACATCCGGGTTTAGTGGCTGAACCCCTCCTCTTGCTCGGCTGGAATCCTTCACCTTGGACTGCCCACGGTGATGAAGGATTCCAGCTGCAAGCGGCATCTCGAATATGGGTCGGTTCGGATCAGAAACCGATGTTTACGCCCACAGCACCGCCCAAACCAAAGGCGCTCGGGCTTCCAAAGAACAGCATGGGGTGTACCTCAACAAAAATACCCACCAGCGGCAGGCCCACATTCAAATAGGTTCCGATCACCCCTCGAGCCCCCAAGCCTCCGCTGCTGGGGCCTTGTGATAGCAGGGATACGGTTGTCCCGGAGGCATAAAACAAACCACCACCCGCGTAAAGATCAGTCAGGGGCAGCGAAACCAGCACATCGGCACCACCCCCCAGCGAAGCCGGCCCGCCAGTAAAGAAGTTGGCACCGCCATACACCCGGCCATCCACTAGCAAGGGCACCAAGGAAAAACGAACACCGGCATTAACGCCAAAAGGGCTCCCAGCCGTCACCTGCACACTCTGGGCCAGAGCCGAACCGAACAGTAAAACCAGCAGGATCAGCCATTTACGCATACAAACCTCCGCGCCAAGTATAAATGGGCGCTTTCCTAGATGGCTACTGGCTTTTGCAATAGTTCAGCAATCTGCACGGCATTTAAGGCCGCTCCCTTCAGCAGCTGGTCTCCCGCCACAAAGAAATCCAGCCCATTATCAAAAACCAGGCTCTTACGGATGCGCCCGACCTCCACATTAAACTTGCCGGTCGCGCTCAGGGGCATGGGATAGCGTTTGGTAGCGGGATCATCGACCAAATCCACCCCCGGGGCTGCGCTTAGCACCGCTCGAGCCGCCTCTGGACTTACGGGTTTTTCAAACTCCACCGTAACCGCCTCGGAGTGCACCCGCAGGGTAGGAACCCTCACTGCTGTGCAGGAAACCCGGATCTCGGGGTCCTCCATGATCTTTTGGGTTTCCCACAGCACCTTCATCTCTTCTTTGGTATAGCCGTTTTCCTGGAAGGCATCGATCTGCGGAATCACGTTAAAGGGCAGGGGGTGAGCAAAGGTTTTATGTTCAACCGCACGCCCGGCCAGGAACTCTTTGGTGCCCTGTAACAGCTCCTCCATCCCGCTTGCGCCGGCCCCCGAAGCACTCTGGTAGGTGCTGACAATCACCTTTCGAGCCTTGAAGGCCTTGTGCAGGGGATGAAGGGCCATCAGCAAAATAGCGGTGGTGCAGTTGGGGTTGGCAATGATGTTCTTGTGGCTCCGGATGGCGTGTGGGTTAATCTCCGGCACAATCAGGGGCACATCCGGCTCATAGCGAAAGGCCGAAGAGTTGTCGATCACCACCGATTGGGTAGCCCATATGGGTGCGTATTGCTTGGAGATGCCGCTGCCTGCACTCGCCAACACCACATCCACCGGCAATGGGGCCTCCGGCAGGGCCTCTACAGCGATTTCCTCTCCTCGAAAAACCATGCCTCGACCAGCGGAGCGTGCCGAGGCGTACAGCCGCAACTCTGAAACCGGAAAGTTTCGCTGCTCGAGCACCTTCAGCAACTCTCTACCAACCGCCCCGGTCGCCCCTACAATCGCGATTTTCATAGCCTTCACCTCTCTTCAACAAAAAACCTGCCAGAACTGGCAGGTAGCGGCAACTCGAGCGAGCCGCCGCTTAGCTGGTGGTGGTGGTATACCAAACCATCTGCGAACAACAATATAAGCAACTCAAGCAAAAGTCAAACCCAACCCCCACTCAACCTAGGTAGAAGCAGATAAGCCCTCAGTTGCAGCGATACTCACCGACCCGCGCCTCGGGCACCTGTAGCCATGCCACCTGGGTCGTTGGGGTATCCGGGGAAGCCAGGCAGCCGGTCACGCGGTTGACCGCGATGGTGAGGTAAGTCCGGCCGGAGGCCACCGCTGGGCCGGGGCGGGCGATGTAGGTGGGCTGGGGTGGGGACTCCAGCACAGCAGAGGGGGCACCAGCCACCTGGGTGCGCTGCACCTGGCGGGCAGGAAACAAGGCTGCAACACCACTGGAGCTGATATTTCCGGTTAGCAGGTCGAAGGTGGCCGTAGCCAGCCCCGGGGGTTGTGGAAAATCGCCGGCGGGGCGGCCGCGCAGGGCCTGTTCTACAAAGTCGCGCCAGATGGGGGGGTTCACCACCGAGCTGCTGGGCTCCACACCGCCCATGCGCTGGGGTTTGTGGTCATCCCGCCCAACCCAGAGCGTAGCCACCAGGCCACGGGTTGCCCCAGCAAACCATAGGTCGATGGCCTCGTCGCTGGTTCCGGTTTTGCCTCCCACAATACGCCCAGGGATGCGCGCCGCCGAGGCCAGGCTCGAGCTGAATCCAGGTGGCACGTCGTAGACGTAGCCTTTGAGCATGTCCCAAATCTGATAGGCCACTTGGGGTGTCCAGAGCAGTACTTTTTTGGTCTCGGGCTGGTAGATTATGCGACCATTGCTATCCTCAACTCGAAGCACCAGCCGGGGCTCCACCCAGTAGCCACCATTGACAAAGCTGGCGTAAGCAGCAGCCAGGCCCATGGGCGTGATCTCGGCACCACCCCCAATGGCGTTGGCCAGCACGGCCATATTGCCGGTCAGGCGAAAACCAGCGGTGCGAAGCTTATCGCCCAGGCGCTGCACCCCAATGGCCTCGGCGGTGCGAATGGCCGGCAGGTTCAACGAGCGATCCAGGGCGTAGCGGATGCTAACCGGGCGGTCGAGGTAGCGGCCATCGAAATTTTTGGGCCGCCACACCCCCTGGGGCGTGCGGTACTCAATCGGCGAGTCGCGCACGGTGGTGGCCTGGGTCCAGCCAGCTTCCAGGGCGACCCCGTAAGTAAAGGGCTTGATGGCTGAGCCGGGGCTGCGCCAGGCCTGGGTGGCCCGGTTGAACTCACCCTCGGTGCCTGGCCGGGCCCCTACCATGGCCAGCACCTCACCCGAGTTGGGCTCGAGGCCGACCAGCGCAAGCTGCGCCTGGTCGGGTAGACGGCGGCCTGTCACCGCCTTTTCCGCAGCGGTCTGCATCCGGAGATCCAGGGTTGTAATTATGCGCAGGCCGCCTTGTTCACGCAGCTTTGCTGTACCTATCTTTTCTTTCAGGTAGCGCTGCACCTCGTATACAAAATAAGGGGCCAGGCGCACATTGCGTTCAGGTACGATCCGCACGCTGGGGTCGACCAGCTTGGCCTCTTTGAGGTTGCCGTTTTCGTCGTATTCCGCTTCCCAGCCCTTGGGCACCAACTTATAACGCCACGCTGCATCGGCCTCGGCCTGGCTGATCCACCCCTCCGAGACCATGTTGTTGAGCAATACCCGCATGCGCCGTCGGGTTGAGCTGAGATCCAGGTAACGGGTGTTCGGAGCAGGAATCAGCACGGCCAGGTAGGCCCCTTCGGCCAGGTTGAGCTCGGACGGCTCTTTACCAAAATAGGCCTGGGCCGCAGCCCAGATTCCCTGTGCGTTGCCGCCCCAGGGCACCACGTTCAGGTACATCTCCAGAATTTCCTCTTTGGAGTAGCGCCGCTCGACCTGAATAGCCAGGGGAAACTCCTTCAGTTTGCGCTCGAGGCCGCTTATACCCCGCCGCTCGAGGGCCAGATCACGCAGCAGCGTGTTCTTGACCACCTGGGTGGTAATGGTTGAGCCCCCCTGTAGATCACCGCGTAAGGTGTAGTACACCCCGCCCAGCAAACGAATGAAGTCTATGCCGTAGTGCCTGAAAAAGCGCTGATCCTCCGAAACCACCACCGCCACGGCCGCTGCAGGGGATACCTCGGAAAGCCGCACCAACTGCCGGGCAATAGCCCGCCCATCCTCCACCGAGGCCAGATCGGCAATGGGAATGCCATCACGGGTATAGAAGGTAGAGGTTGCCGTGAAGCGCAAATCTTCAAGAGTCTCGAGGCTGGGCAGGTCGCGCAGAAGCAGCCAGGTCACATACCCTGCGGCCCCCAGTGCGCCCAGAAACCCTGCGAGTAGCACCAGCCGCAAAACCTGAAGCAATCTTCGCACGTGCCCTAGTTTAGCAGCATTGTATTAGAGGGTTTGTAAGGCTCGTTGTGAGCACAAAGGCCTAAGGGCTGGGCTGCGGCTTTGCCAGGTTGCGAAGGATATTGGAAAAGGCCCTACGGTCTACCGGCTTGGAAATCACGTGTTCCACCCTGGCAAACTCAGCGGTTAGCTTGGTTCGCTCGTCACCATCAGTAATGAACAGCACCACCGGCACTTCTCGCAGGCGACGGCTCATTTTGAGACGGGAGGCAATCGAAAAGGGATCTATTTCAATCGCATCGTCCAGTACGATGGCACGGGGGGTATGGGCTTTCAGATAATCCAGGCCTTCTTTAGCACTCTCGAAGAATTGTGCCTCAATACCTTGCTCCTCGATGACCAGCTCAAGCAAAGCCCGCAAGGTCTGGCTCGAGGTTACTATCAACACTTTATTGCTTGGCATCGCTTCCGACATACTAGCTAGATGGTAGCAAACCCAGGGCTTAGAACAGGCCCAAATATCACAGTCATGCAATAAGCGCCAGCGGGGCTGGAGGCGCCTTTCCTAGCGTGACATTGTCGTAAGACAAACAACCCGAGGGTGAACATCCCTCGGGTTGCTGCGTCCTGCTGCTGGCTGGGGCACGTGGACTCGAACCACGACCGACGGTTCCAAAGACCGTTGTCCTGCCATTAGACGATGCCCCAGCAGGAGGCGCCATCGGGTTGCCAGAAACCCCGCAGGACAGCAATCGGTATTTTAGGGGTCTTCGCAGCGTGTGTCAAACCCATGTAATCGGTCAATACATTTGAGACTCCAGGGGAACCGACACCTCCTGTAGCTTAGCCAGGTACTCCACCGGCGCCAACCCCCCCAGGGCCATGTGCGGCCGGTGCAGGTTGTAGTGCTCCAGATAACCCTCCAGCTCCCCTTGAATAGCCTCTATCCCCAGCGGTAAAGCCCGCGTGTAAAACTCATCCCGAAACGTCCGCTGCAGCCGCTCTACCATCCCGTTCAGCTTCGGACTCCTCGGCGGCAAAACAAAAAGCTCTATCCCCAATACCCGACAACCCTCCTCAAACTCCGCCATGAACTCGCTGCCCCCATCCACCTGGATCGCACGGATGACACAAGGACATCGCCGCA
>AXWR01000045.1 GCA_000482765.1 Meiothermus taiwanensis DSM 14542 | reverse complement strand
GCAGCTAACTCCTCTTGGCCTGTTTGCTTTGCAGAAAAGGGTAGCCGAGTAGAGGGGTGAGGGGCAACTGCGTAACTCCTACCTTTATTTAGGACGTCTGCTATCCTAGCGCTTTTAGTGCAGGGAGTGGGTAACCTGCTACAGTTACTTAGACGTTTCATCGAGACTGGATTCGTTACAGCTTTATTTTCATTGCCAGCACCGGATTGTGTGGCATCGGCTATGATGGGTCGGTATGGCGAAGGACAAAGGCCTCACCCCACAATCGCAAGACTTCAACGAGTGGTACAACGAGGTGGTGCTCAAAGCCGATCTGGTGGACTACGGCCCGGTGCGCGGCACCATGGTGGTCAAGCCCTATGGCTATGCCATCTGGGAGAACATCCAGCGCGAGCTCGACCGCATGTTCAAGGAGACCGGCCACCAGAATGCCTATTTCCCACTATTCATCCCCATCAGTTTTCTGCAGAAGGAAGCCGAGCACGTGGAGGGCTTTGCCCCGGAGCTGGCCATCGTCACCCAGGCCGGCGGCGAAACCCTGGAAGAACCCCTGGCGGTGCGCCCGACCTCCGAGACCATCATCGGGCATATGTGGGCCAAGTGGATCCGCACCTACCGCGACCTGCCCCAGCTTCTGAACCAGTGGAACAGCGTGGTGCGCTGGGAGCTGCGCACCAAACTATTCCTGCGCACCACCGAGTTCTTGTGGCAGGAGGGGCACACCGCCCACGCCACCCAGGAAGAAGCCGAAGAGGAGGCCCGCCGCATGGCCGGGGTGTACGCCACGGTGCTGCGCGACTGGTGCGCCATTCCGGGCTGGGAAGGCCCCAAGACCGAGTCGGAGAAGTTTGCCGGGGCAGTCTACTCGATCAGCTACGAGGCCATGATGCGCGACGGCAAGGCCCTGCAGTCCTGCACCTCGCACTACCTGGGCCAGAACTTTGCCAGGGCCTTCGACATTCAGTTCCAGGATAAAGACCAGCAGAACAAGTACGTGCACACCACCTCCTGGGGCTTCACCACCCGCGTGGTGGGGGCCATCGTGATGACCCACGGCGACGACAAGGGCCTGATTCTACCGCCCCGCCTGGCCCCCATCCAGGTGGTGATCGTGCCCATCTACAAGGCTGAGACCCGTGAGCAGGTTCTGCCGGCCACCGAGCGGCTTTACCAGGAGCTCAAGGCCGCCGGTATCCGGGTGCACCTCGACGACCGCGACCAGTACAGCCCCGGCTACAAGTTCAACGAGTGGGAGCTGAAGGGGGTGCCGCTGCGCCTCGAGCTCGGCCCGCGCGATGTGGAGGCGGGCACCGCGGTGCTGGCCAGCCGCCTGGGGGGTAAGGAAACCGTGCCGCTGTCCGAGCTGCCGGGCCTGCTGCCGGCCCGGCTCGAGCAGTTCCAGCGCGACCTGTACCAGCGGGCCCTGGAGTTCCGCGACGCGCACACCTGGGCGGTGGACAGCTACGACGAGTTCAAGGAAAAGGTCGAACAGGGCTTCGTGAAGGCCTTCCACTGCGGCGATGCAGCCTGTGAAAAGCAGATCAAGGCCGAGACCACCGCCACCACCCGCTGCATCCCCTACGACGAGCCCGAGGCCCACGGAAGCTGCATCCGCTGCGGTAAGCCCAGCGCCTATGGCCAGCGGATTCTGTTCGCCAAGGCCTACTGAGCGATGCCGAAAACCTCGAAGGCCAAAGCACAGGGCTCGAGCGGGCCGCGCCTGCCCAGGGAATCGCTCAAGGCCAAAAAAGAGCGGGCCGCGCGAATTCTGGTGGTCATGGAGCAGCTCTACCCGCAGGCCGCCACCGAGCTATGGCACCGCAACCCCTTCGAGCTGCTAATTGCCACGGTGCTCTCGGCCCAGGCCACCGATGCCTCGGTGAACAAGGCCACCCCGGCCCTCTTCCAGCGCTACCCCGACGCTTTTGCCCTGGCCCAGGCCACCCCCGAGGAGGTGGAGCCCTACATCAAGACCATCGGCCTGTACCGCTCCAAGGCCAGGAACATCGTGCTGCTGGCCCGCCGCCTGGTGGAGCAGTACGGGGGGGAGGTGCCGGTAGACAAGGCCCAGCTGCGCGCGCTGCCGGGGGTGGGCTGGAAGACCGCCACGGTGGTGCTGGGGGCGGCCTTTGGGGTGCCGGGCATTGCGGTGGACACCCACCTGACCCGGCTGGCCCGGCGCTTAGGGCTTTCGGAACAGAAAGACCCCGAGAAGATCGGGGCCGACCTCGAGCGCCTCTTCCCCAAAGAGAAGTGGGTGTTTGTGCACCACGCCCTGATTCTTTTTGGCCGCTACCGCTGCACGGCCCGTAAGCCGCTGTGCTTGGGCTGCCCCCTGTACGACGACTGTCTGAGCAAAGGGGCCTGGTAGCTAGTCATCCCAGCGGCGGATTTTTTGTGGCAACCTGCGCCAGCGCCTGGGGCGAAAACGAACCTCCAGGCGCCGCCAGCCATAGGCCAGCGCCCCCACCAGGCCTGCGCCCACCGCCAGCACCCACAAGGTGGTAAGGAGCCACAGCACCAGGAACAAACCCACCGTTCCCGCCAGCAGTAGTATCAACACCCCCAGGGGGCCCTGTGGAAGCCTGAACTGAAACTGTCTCACACTAGACAGGGTAAAACAAAAGGGATGAGGAGGGTGATGGCCCCAGCGCTCGAGCCCGGCCTGGCTCTGAACCTGCTGTGTAGCACCTGGCCCTTGGTGGCAAGAGGGGCGGAATCGCTGTGATTTTTTGGCCGCCTTCTGCCCGGATGTGGCCTATAATGCGCCTTATATGCCGGGCTCCGACAGCCTACCCATGGTGTTCACAGCGGCCCTGACCGACCCGGGGCGCAAGCGGGCCCTCAACGAGGATGCGGTTACCCAGCTAGTAACGCCCTACGGCGGTATTTTTATCGTAGCCGATGGTATGGGGGGCCACCGCACCGGCGAGGTGGCCTCGCAGATGGCCGTCAGTCAGATATTGGAAATCCTTAGGCATAAGGAGCCCTCGCCCCAAGGCTTGCTGGAGGCCTACGAGGCGGCCAACGAGGCCATCTATCTGGCTGGGCAGAAGCCCGAGTCGCGGGGGATGGGCACGACCTGCACAACCCTCTGGCTCGACCTGCCCTATGCCCTGATCGCCCATGTGGGCGACTCGAGGGCCTATCTGCTGCGCGACGGCGAGCTAATGCAGCTGACCCAGGATCACTCCTGGGTGGCCGATCGGGTGCGGCAGGGCCTTTTGAGCGAGGAGGAGGCCCGCAACCACCGCTGGCGGAACGTGATTACCAATGCCCTGGGCTCTTTCTCCAGTGCGCGGGTGGATCTGGTGGGTTTGAAGGTGCGCCCCGGCGACGTGTTTTTACTCTGCTCCGACGGCCTCAGCGGGGTGCTGGAAGACAGGGTGCTGGCCGAGATGATCCTGACCAATCCCCCTGAGCCGGCGGTGGTTAAGCTGGTGAAGCTGGCCAACGACTGGGGAGGCCCCGACAACATCAGCGCGGTGGTGGTGACGATTGGCAGCCAGGTGGCTGAGAATCCCAGGCCCTATGCCTTACCGCTGGAAGCCAGCGAAGGGCGCCCTGTGCGACTGCAGAGCGGTAGCGACCCTGAGGTGCTCACCACCCAGATTGTAGAGCCGGAGAGGAGGGTTACTTTTTGGCAGCGCTGGGGTAGTTTGATTCTGCTCCTGCTGTGGTTCGGTCTGCTGGGCTTTGTTTTGTTCAACCAATTCGGTACAGGGTCTACCCCATAAAGGACATTTTTCCGTCCCCCACTGCCTACAATGCGCTGCGGGGGTGGGTATGCCTATCCAGTGGAGCCAACAATACGAAGTAGGAGACCCTCGAACCGATAGCCAGCACCAGAACCTTTTTGAGTACATCAATCGCATCGAACAGCTGATTGAGCAGGGCAGAACCGGGCAGCTCAATCGCCAGGAGGTGGAGCATGTGTTTATTTTTTTGGATGCGTATGTGAACACCCACTTTGCCTATGAGGAGCTGTGTATGACTTTGCGCGGCTGTAAGATAGCGCAAAAAAATAAAGAAGCCCACGACAGGTTTCTGGCTTTCTGGGCAGAGTTTAGCCATGCATATGCGCCGCAGAACATCACGGTCGCTGCTCTAGAGACCCTGCACGCCACGCTGGCCAGCTGGCTGACCCAGCATATCTGCAAGATAGATGTGGCCTTGCGGCAAAGCTCCTAATAGGAGCGCTGCACAACCTGGAGTCCCTGACCCTCGAGCCAGCCCACCAGCCACTCCACCGCAGCTTTGACCCCCGCGGTGCTCAGGGGCGCACCAAAACGACCGATGCCCACATACAGGCCGTGGGCGCTGGGGCGAACCTCCAGAAGCACGTCCTGAATGAGATCCTCCTCTTCGAGGTGGGTGTGGAAGTAATAGCCGCCTTCAGGGCCAAGGGCGCGGGCGGCCTCGAGCAGCACCGCCGTACCCCCATCGAAGCGAACCACGGTTTTCTCGAAGCTTCCAAGTTCGGGCAGCGTACCGGACATCAGGGCATGGGGCATAGGGTACCTCGGAAGGGGCGGCCAGGGGGCGGGGTCTTCGGCGATCTTGCGAAACACCGCATGATAAAACTGGCGGCCCTGGGCTTTCCATTTGAGTGCGTACTTGGTGGTGAGGTGGTGTTCGGGGGGCGGGGGGGTCTCGATCTCGAAAAGCCCGCTGGCCCGGCCCTCGGCCTGGGCGAACCTCCAGTACTCCTCGTGATCGGTGGTGAGGAGCAGCTCGCCCCCTGCGGCCAGGCGGGTGGAAAGGCGTCGAAAGAAGCTCTGCTGCAAAAGGCGGTTTTCCTGGTGCTTGGACTTGGGCCAGGGATCGGGAAAATTGACATAAACCCGCTGTAGGCTCTGGGGGGCGACCAGGTTGCGCAGGGCAAAGCCTGCAGCACCGTGGTAAACCCGCACGTTGGTGATGCCCTCACGCCGCAAGCGCTTGAGGGCCCGGGCCACCGAGCCTGCCGAAATCTCCACCCCCAGGATTTGCCACTCAGGGTACAGGCGGGCCACCTGGGCGGTAAAGCGCCCGTCGCCAAAACCAACCTCGAGCACCTGCGGTGCTGCGGGCAGGGGAAACTCGGTCTCGCCCAGACGAATCAACACAAGAGGCTATTATATCCACAGGGGTGGTAGACTCGAGCCAGCTATGGTAGACGTGGGCCTCGAGCAAGCCTTTGCCAAGGTGCGGGCTTTTCTGGAGGGCGATTTTGAGCACCCCGGCCTGACCCTCTACGATTTGCAGAACCTGGTGGGCTACAACAGTCGCCTCAAAACCGATGGCCCGCTCTCCTATACCATGCCGCCCGAGCCGGCCCTGAGCGGGGTGGCGGCGGTGCGGTTGTACTACTACCCCAAAGACCCCGAGGTCAATCTGATTGTCGAGATAGAGGACAAGGCCCGCAAGCGCCACCTGCGCCACTTTAAGTGGAACGGTGTTTCCTGGACAGCGGCCCGGGGTCTTAAGGCCGATCTGACCGCCACCCGCGAGGTGCTGC
The DNA here is from genome assembly GCA_000482765.1 of Meiothermus taiwanensis DSM 14542. Taxonomy (GTDB): domain Bacteria; phylum Deinococcota; class Deinococci; order Deinococcales; family Thermaceae; genus Meiothermus; species Meiothermus taiwanensis. Next base: position 14,589 of record AXWR01000045.1, on the reverse strand, counting down.
CCTCTATCGAAGAGGTAGGCGGTGATTTCTTTTTAGGCTATGCCTCCGAAGAGGCCAAAGAGCTGGCCGAGGCCATCCGGCGCGGGGAGGCCGCGGGGGCCAAGTACATGCTCTGCACACGCGACAACACCCGCATCTTTTATGCGCCTGCCAGCTCGCCTCCGGCAGTGCCCTGCCCGCGCTGCGGTAACACCAACATGATCTTCAAAACCCTCACCCTGGCTACCCCAGAGGATCGCATCGAGGCCATTCTGCGTGAACAACGGGCTTTGCGTACGGCGTTGGAGGATTTGTTGCTGTACTTGAAACGCAAGCTTGGGCCGTGATGGGCCGGCTTTTGGGCTGCCGTTCCCCTCACCGTTGGACGCGCTCGGAGGCGAAGGATTCAAGCGAACCGATCGCTACGCTCGGCGAAGAAAGCGTATCCCTTCCAAGGGGCGGTATCGCCCTCTGCTACGCGGATAACTTCGGTCGGGTTGGTTCGCCGCCTTCCGGCGGCGAACCAACCGAATCTGGCGTGAGATATCAAAAAAGCCGTCTGACACAGTTTTGCATGCAGTATTATTTGTCATTTGGTAAAAGTTTTTTATGAGCCGTAAAAAACATACCTCCTTACGATTGGCCGGCTAGGAATCTGCTGTAATGTAAGGTTGATGACAAAGAACCGCCGGCAAAAGCTGAAAACCATCTGTCCGGAACCAGAAGGAGTACCCCATGGTTGAAGACCGCGAACTGATTGCCGCCCGTGCCGGGCTGTCTGCCGAGGAGCAGATCAAGCTCGAAGACCTCGAAAACCAGGAGTGGCGCGAGAGCCTCGAGTACGTCCTGCGCACCGCCGGGCGCGACCGGGTGGCGCAGCTCATGGAGATGCTCGAGAACTACGCCTACCGCAACGGGGTGGTGATCCACGACAAGGTCAACACCCCCTACGTGAACACCATCTCGGTGGAGCATCAGCCCCCCTATCCGGGCGACCTCGAGCTCGAGCAGCGCATCGCCAACATCCTGCGCTGGAACACCATCGCCATCGTGCAGCAGGCCAACAAAAAATCCGACGGCATCGGAGGGCACATCGCCACCTACGCCAGCATTGCCGAGCTGATGGAGATGGGCTTCAACCACTTTTTCCGCGGGCACGACTCTCCCGACCGCGACCTGGTCTTCTACCAGGGGCACATGTCGCCGGGCATCTATGCCAGGAGCTACCTGGAGGGCCGCCTGAGCGAGGACGACCTGGGCAAGTTCCGCCGCGAGCTTTTGGGCGGGCCGGGCCGGGGCCTTTCCAGCTACCCCCACCCCTGGCTGATGCCCGACTACTGGGAGTTCCCCACCGTGAGCATGGGGTTGGGGCCCATACAGGCCATCTACCAGGCCCGCTTCATGCGCTACCTGGAAGACCGGGGCCTCAAGCCAAAAACCAACGCCAAGGTCTGGGCTTTCCTGGGCGACGGTGAGCAGGACGAGGTCGAGACCCTGGGGGCTTTGCGGGTGGCCGCGAGCGAGGAACTCGACAACCTGATCTTCGTGATCAACGCCAACCTGCAGCGCCTCGACGGGCCGGTGCGGGGCAACTCCAAGGTGATCCAGGAGCTCGAGAGCGTCTACCGGGGCAACGGCTGGAACGTGATCAAGGTGGTGTGGGGCAGCGCCTGGGACGAGCTTTTTGCCAAGGACACCGAGGGCGTGCTGCTCGAGCGCATGGAGCAGCTGGTGGACGGCGAGAGCCAGCGCTACGCGGCCTACGGCGGCAAAGAGCTGCGCGAGAAGTTCTTCAACACCCCCGCCCTCAAAAAACTGATCGAGGGCCTGAGCGACGAAGACCTCGACCGCCTGACCCTTTCGCGTGGGGGCCACGACAACCGCAAGATCTACGCCGCCTATAAAGCCGCTATGGAACACCGCGGCTCGCCCACCGTCATCATCGCCCGCACCGTCAAGGGCTACTGCTTAGGCCCCACCGCCCAGGCCAAGAACGTGGCCCACCAGGTCAAGAAGCTCACCCTGGAAGACCTGCGCGAGGCGCGGGATCACCTGGGTATTCCCATCCCCGACGAAGACCTGGAGAAAACCCCCTTCTACCACCCCGGCAAAGACTCGCCGGAGGTTAAGTACATGCTCGAGCGCCGCCGGGCCCTGGGCGGTCTGATCCCCGAGCGGCGGGTGCGCGAGTACCGGCTCAAAACCCCCGACCTGGCCTTCTTCGAGGAGTTTCTGGCCGGCTCCGGTGGACGCGAGATCTCCACCACCATGGCCTTCGTGCGGATGCTAACCAAGCTGGTGCGCCACCCCGAGGTGGGCAAATACATCGTGCCCATCGTGCCTGACGAGGCCCGCACCTTTGGCATGGAGGGCGTGATTAGCTCGGTGGGCATCTACTCGCCCAAGGGTCAGCTCTACACCCCGGTGGATGCCGGCACCGTGACCGTCTACCGCGAGTCCGAGACCGGCCAACTGCTGCAGGAGGGTATCAACGAGGCCGGGGCCATGAGCAGCTTCATCGCTGCCGGAACCGCCTACGCCCACCATGGCATTCCCACCATTCCCTTTTACATCTACTACTCGATGTTTGGCCTCCAGCGGGTGGGTGACCTGGTCTGGGCGGCGGCCGATCAGCGCACCAAAGGCTTTTTGCTAGGGGCCACGGCTGGCCGCACCACCCTGAACGGCGAGGGCCTGCAACACGAGGACGGCCACAGCCACGTGCTGGCCCTGCCGGTGCCCAACATGCCGGCCTACGACCCGGCTTTCGCCTACGAGCTGGCGGTCATCCTGCAGGATGGGATGAAGCGCATGTACCAGGACGGCGAGGACATCTTTTACTACATCACCCTGATGAACGAGAACTATGTCCAGCCCGCCATGCCCGAACCGCGCGAGGAAACCCGCCAGGGCATCCTGAAGGGCCTGTATTTGTTCAAGAAGAGCGAGCTGAAAAGGCCCAAGGCCAGGGTGCAGCTCCTGGGTAGCGGCACCATCCTGAACGAGGTGATCAAAGCAGCGGAGATGCTCGAGCGCGACTACGGTATCGCAGCCGATGTCTGGAGCGCCACCAGCTACAAGACCCTCTACTACGAGGCCCTCGAGACCGCCCGCACCAACCGCCTCAACCCCAGCAGCAAGCCCAAGCAGTCTTATGTGGCCCAGTGCCTGAACCCCACCGAAGGCCCCATTGTGGCGGCCTCGGACTACATGAAGGCCCTGCCCGATCTGCTATCGGGCTACCTCAACCGGCCCATCCACAGCCTTGGTACCGACGGTTTCGGGCGCTCCGAAACCCGCGAGGCCCTGCGCGACTTCTTCGAGGTGGACGCCAAGCATGTGGTGATAACAGCCCTTTCGGCGTTGCGCGGTGAGGGTAAGGTTAGCGCCGGTACCTTTACCGAAGCCATCAAGAAGCTCGGCATTGATCCCAAGCGGGAGCACCCGCACAAACGCTAAAAGTTTAGGTTGTTGGCGCGATATACGGGAGCAAACATGGCTGAATTGAAACTACCCGATCTAGGCGATAACGTAGCCTCCGCTGTGGTGGTGGGGGTGCTGATTAAGGAAGGCGATACCATTGCGGCAGGCCAGCCGGTGTTGGAGCTGGAAACCGACAAGGCCGTGATGGAGGCCCCTGCTTCTGAGGGGGGTACGGTTTCCAAGGTTTTGGTTAAGCCCGGCGACGAGGTAAAAAGTGGGCAGGTAATTGCGGTGCTGGGGGGGGATGCCGCACCCAGCGCGGAGCAGCAAGAGCCCCAAAAACAGCCGGAACCCAAAGAGGAAAAAGTCGCGCCAGCGCCGGCCCCCGCAGCCGCACCCAGGCCGTCGGTTCCGGCGGTACCGGCAGGCCAGCGCAGGCTGATTCCGGCAGCTCCCAGCGTACGCAGGCTGGCCAGGGAGATGGGCATCAACCTGCTGGAAGTGGTGGGCAGCGGCCCGGCCTACCGCATCTCGGAAAACGACCTTAGGCGTTTTGCGGCCGGGGAAGTTACCGCCCCGGCACAACAGCCCCCCAGCACACCCGCGCCTGCCCTGCCCGATTTCAGCAAGTTTGGGCCGGTGCGCCGCGAGGCCATGTCAGGGGTTCGCCGGGCCACCGTGCGCAGCATGGCCCAGGCCTGGAGCACCATCCCCATGGTCACCCATTTTGACCGGGCCGACATCACCGAGATGGAGGCCCTGCGCAAGCGGATGGCCCCCAGGGCCGAACAACGGGGGGCCAAGGTTACCATGACCGCCATCCTGCTTAAAATTGCCGCGGCGGCCCTCAAGCAGTTCCCCAAGTTCAACGCCTCGATTGATACTTCGAGCAACGAGATCATCTACAAGGACTACATCCATATCGGCGTGGCGGTGGACACCCCCACGGGCCTGCTGGTGCCGGTGGTGCGCGATGTGGACAAGAAGGGGGTGATTGCCCTGGCCAAGGAGCTGGGCGAGATGGCCGCCAAAGCCCGCGAGCGCAAGCTCACCCCCGAGGAGATGCAAGGGGCTACCTTTACCATCTCCAACCTGGGGGGTATTGGTGGTACGGGTTTCACCCCCATCGTCAACTGGCCCGAGGTGGCTATTATGGGCGTTTCGCGCAGCAGCCTGGAGCCGGTGTGGAACGCCGAGAAGGCGGTCTTTGAGCCGCGCAACATCATGCCCTTCTCCCTCTCCTACGACCACCGCCTGATTGACGGGGCCGATGCGGCCCGTTTCTGCCGCTTTGTGGCCGAGATGCTGGAAGACCCCTTCCTGCTGGGGTTTGAGGGCTAACCTTTAGGTTTTTCATCCGGGTGGGAGGGTCGGCTGGGCGGGCTGGAGCCGACCCTCCCTGCCCTGGCCTGTCCGGCTAGGAAAGGGGATGGATGTGCTCGAGCACCCTTTGCACCACCCCATCGAGGTCGAGGTAGCTGGTGTCCAGGATGATGGCATCCCTGGCCGGGGCGCTCTGGTGCTTATCGGCCTCGTCGCGCCGGATGATTTCGGATAGCACCGTGTCGAAGGCGGCGCCCCGCTCGGGGACGCGGCGCTGGGCCCGCACCTCGGGGGTGGCGGTGAGGTAGAACTTGTAGCGGGCCTGGGGAAACACCGTGCTGCCCATGTCCCGGCCATCCACCACAAAAGGGGGCGGTATCCTGCGCAGCACCTGGTTGACGTATTCCCGGATGGCGGGGCGCACGGCTACCGCCGAGACAACCTGGTCTACCTCGAGGCTGTGCAAGGCCTCGCTCACCTCGTGGCCGTCCAGAAAAACCAGGTTCTGGGTGGGGGTGGGTTGGAGCTCGAGGCGGTGCTTTGGCAGGCGTTTTTCAATTTCTTCGGCTGAAACATTCTCGAGCAAGCACATCAGGGCCACCGCCCGGTACAACAGGCCGCTGGAGATGTAGGGAATGCCCAGGCGCTGGGCTACCAGTTTGGCTACGCTGGTTTTGCCCGAGGCGGAGGGGCCATCTATGGTAATAACCTCGTTCATGGGTGAAGGGCTGGAAGGGGTGGGGCAGAAACTATACCTGGCCGGCCAGGCGATCCAGATCCTGCCAGAAGCTCGGGAAGCTGATGCTGGCCCACTCGGCGTCCTGCACCGTGACCCCTTTGGGCAGGCCACACACCGCAAAGGCCATGGCGATGCGGTGGTCGTGGAAGGGCTCAACCAGGCCGCCCCCCGCCACGCTGCCGCCGCGAATCCGCAGCCAGTCGGGGCCTACCTCGACCGGCACGCCCAGGTTTTGCAGGTTTTTGGCGATGGCCGCCACCCGGTCGGACTCCTTGACCCGCAGCTCCTCGAGGCCCGGAATATAGGTCTCACCCTCGGCCCAGGCCGCCGCCGCCGCCAGGATGGGCACCTCGTCCACCATCAGCGGAATCAGTCTGGGGTCTACCGCCACCCCCCTAAGCGCCGACGAACGGGCCCGAATCCAGCCCACCGGCTCGCCCTCCTGTCCCTCGGTCACTTCCCAGCTCAGGTCGGCCCCCATCTCTTTGAGCACCGTGAGCAGCCCGGTGCGGGTGGGGTTGAGGCCCACACCCTCCAAGGTAACCTCGGAATCGGGGGTGATCAGGGCGGCCACAATGAAAAAGGCCGCGCTGCTGAAATCGCCGGGTACGGTCAGGTCTTTGGCGGCGAAGGGTTCGGCCCGGCGGGTGCGGATCAGGCGGCCCTCCACCTCGATCGGCAGGCCGTAGTGCCTGAAGACCCGCTCGGTGTGGTCGCGGGTGGGGGCGGGCTCCAGCACCTCGGTGTCTTCTTCGGCGAAAAGCCCTGCCAGCAGAAGGGCGCTTTTGACCTGGGCGCTGGCTACCGGCAGCTCGTAGTGGATGCCCCGCAGCCCGCCGCCCCGGATGGCCAAGGGGGCCAGCTGGCCGTTCTCGCGGCCTTCGATGCGGGCACCCATCTGCCGCAAGGGGAGGGTCACCCGGCCCATGGGCCGCCGCCGGAGCGAGGCATCGCCGGTGAGCACCGCGAATATATCCTGCCCCGACAAAAGCCCCGCCACCAGCCGCATCAGGGTGCCGGCGTTGCCGCAGTCGAGCACGTCGCCGGGTTCTTTGAGCCGCAGGCCCACCCCTTTAATGTGAAAATGCTCGCCCTGCTCGGTAATTTCCGCCCCAAGCTGGCGCATCACCTGCGCGGTGGAGAGGGTGTCGCCGGCCTTGAGCGGGTAGTAGAGGGTGCTTTCGCCCTGGGCCAGCGTGCCCAGCATAAGGCCGCGGTGGGTGACCGATTTATCGCCGGGAACGCGAAGGGTGCCCTTGAGGGAGGAGGTAGGGGGAATAAGCCGTTCCATAAGTCCAACCGGGATTATAGCCTGTACGCGCACGAGGGGAGTTGGCGAATAGCGTACTCGCCTGGCTGGATGATTTGCCGTTATAGTGGGGTGTCATGGACGCTGCACACAACGCCCCCGAGCCCCGCTACTGGGAGAAGATTCGAACCGTGGCTGATACCTTACGCGAGCTCGAGGGCCCCATCATCGTGGTCTCGCATGTAGACCCCGATGGCGACGCGATTGGCTCGTCGCTGGGGCTCTTTCGAGCCCTCCAAGCCCTGGATAAAAAAGTGACCTGGATTGCCGACCCCCCGCGCTTCCTGCGGTTTTTGGTGCGGGAAGACGAGTACAGCGACCCCATCCAGCACGTGCCGGAGGGGGCCACCCTGGTGGTGCTGGACTCGGCGGAGCCCAGCCGGGTGGCGGGCGCGCCGGTGGAGGGATTCGTGATCAACATTGACCACCACGGCACCAACCCGCGCTTTGGCTACCTTTCGGTGGTAGATCCCTCCAAGGCCGCCACCGCCCAGATTGTCAAAGACCTGATTGATGCGCTGGGGGTCACCTGGACGCCTGAGATTGCCACCCCGGTGCTCACCGGCCTGATCACCGACACTGGCAACTTTCGCTTTGCCAATACCACCCCTGAGGTGCTGCACACCGCTGCCGAGCTGGTGGGGTACGGGGTGCAACTGGCCGAGCTGACCGACCGCCTGCAGTGGCGGCCGGTGGGCTACTTCAAGGCTATGGGGGCGGTGCTTTCCACGGTGGGGTTCCATTTTGGGGGGCTGCTGGTGACAGCCCATATGCCCCCTGGGATCAACGAGGAAGACTCCGACGACTTCGTGGGCATCATCCGCTACGCCGAGGGCAGCCAGATCGCGGTTTTTCTGCGTGAGCGCGAGGAAGGGGTGAAGATCAGCATCCGCAGCCGCGGCGGGGTTTCGGCCCAGGCGGTGGCGGTCAAGCTGGGCGGCGGGGGCCACGTGCCGGCGGCGGGGGCTACCCTGCGCGGCCTGACCCTGGAAGAGGCCTACCCCAGGGTGCTGGCGGTGGTGGAGGAAGAGCTCCGGCGGGCAGGCTACCTGTAGCACGGAAGCTGCTTGTGGACAAAACCGGCCCTGCCCAAGGCTGAAACAGCCGCATCGGTACCGATGCGGCTGTTTGGTTGTCTTTTTGACCCTGTATTTATCTTGACGATGACCCTTCCAGCCCATACCATTGCATAGAACCTTACCCGCCCAGGGTAAGCAGTTCTTCTATCCAGAGCAGCGGAGGGAACGGCCCGATGAAGCTGCGGCAACCTGCGGGGGCAATCGCCCATTACCGAGAAACCCCCGCGCTTGGTGCCAAATCCGCCCCGGTGTCGCTAGGCACAGCAAAGGCACCAGGGGAAAGATGGAAGAAGGGAAAAAAAAGCCCTTCTTCGCGCAGGACTGAAGGAGGGTAGATGGAGTTTTCCAGTCTAGCTGTTTTGAGTGGGCTTCCCCTACAAGATCCCCATAACGCGGTGGGCGTGCCGATCTATGCGACGGCGGCCTATGGCTTCGCCGACCTGGAGGACGGCGCCCATAAGTTTGCCACCAACCAGGGCTATACCTATGCCCGCATCCAGAACCCCACGGTGGCGGCCCTCGAGGCCCGTCTTACCGCCCTCGAGGGGGCTTTGGGGGCGGTTTGTTTGGCCTCGGGGCAGGCTGCCAGCTTTGCCAGCCTGCTGGCCCTGGTGCGCTCGGGCGACGAGATCGTGGCCAGCCCCGGCCTGTTTGGCGGTACGGTGGGCCTTTTGAACCAGGTGTTTGGCCTGATGGGGGTGCGGGTGCATTTTGTAGCGCCCGAGGTGGCGGCGGTGCAGGCGGCCTTGAGCGAGAAGACCCGGGCGGTTTTCGTGGAGGTGCTGGGGAACCCCTCGCTCGAGCTCCCCGACCTGCAAGGACTGGCGGAGCTCTGCGAGGCCCACCGGGTGGCCCTGGTGGTGGACAACACCTTTGGCGCGGTGGGGGCCTTAGCCCGCCCCCTGGAGCACGGGGCGCACGTGGTGGTGCACAGCCTGACCAAGTGGGCCAGCGGCCACGGCTCGATTCTGGGGGGGGCGGTGCTCTCGCGGGAAACCACCCTTTGGCAGCATTACCCGCAGTTCACCAGCCCCGACGCCCAGGGAAAAATCCCCTGGGAGCAGTTTGGGGCGCGGTGTTTTCTGGAGCGGGTGCGCCAGTTGGGGCTCTCGCTGGGCGGGATGGTGCTCTCGCCCTTCAACGCCTATTTGCTCTTCCAGGGCCTCGAGACGGTGGCGCTGCGCATCGAACGGGCCAGCCAGACCGCGCTGATGCTGGCCCGCTGGCTCGAATCCCAGCCCCAGGTGGCCTGGGTGCGCTACCCCGGCCTGCCCACCGACCCGGCCCACCCCCGGGCCACCCAGTACCTGCGCGGTGGGTATGGCAGCATTCTGACCTTTGGCATCCGGGGCGGGCTCGAGGGGGCCAGCCGCTTCCTTGCTAACCTGAAGATCATCCAGGCGCCCAATGTGGGGGACGCCCGCACCCTGGCGGTGCACCCCTGGACCACCACCCACAGCCGCATCCCCGAGGCGGCCCGCCGGGCGGCGGGGGTGGGCCCGGAGACCATCCGCCTTTCGGTGGGCCTCGAGAGCCCCCAGGATCTCCAGCAGATGCTCCTGGAGGCGCTGGCTGGTGTGGAGCAGGTGGGCCATGAAGATTAGCACCCTGCTGCAAAGCGGCCGGCCGATTTTTTCCTTCGAGTTCTTCCCGCCCAAAACCCCCCAGGGCGAGGCCGCGCTCTTCCGCACCCTGCACGAGCTCAAGCCCCTGAATCCCGCCTTTGTCTCCATCACCTATGGCGCTGGGGGCAGCGAGCGCAACAAAACCGCCGAGTGGGCCGCCCGCATCCAGAAGGAGGTGGGGCTGGTGGCGATGGCCCACCTGACCTGTGTGGGCAGTACCCGCGAGGAGCTGCTGGCCCGCCTGCACGAGTACGCCCAGGCGGGGGTAGAGAACATCATGGCACTGCGGGGCGACCCCCCCAAAGGCGTGCGGGAATTCCAGCCGGTGGCGGGGGGGTTCCGCTACGCCGCCGATCTCATCGCCCTGATCCGGGCCGAGTTTGGCGACCGCTTTGCGCTGGCCGGGGGCGGCTACCCCGAGGGGCATCCGGAGGCGGTGAGCCTCGAGGCCGACCTGCACCACCTGAAGCAAAAAGTGGAGGCCGGCCTCGACTTCGTGGTCACGCAGCTCTTCTTCAACAATGCCCTTTACTTTGGTTTTGTGGAGCGGGCCCGCCGCATTGGCATCGAGGTGCCCATCGTGCCGGGCCTGATGCCCATCACCGACCTGGCCCAGGTGCGCCGCTTTATGGATCTGTGCGGGGCCAGCATTCCGGGGCCGCTGCTTTCGCGCTTGGAGCGTGCCCAAAGCCCCGAGGAGGTGCTGGAGATTGGGGTCGAGCACACCACCCGCCAGGCCCAGGAGCTGCTCGAGGCCGGGGTTCCGGGCCTGCACCTCTACACCCTCAACAAATCGCCGGCCACGCGAAGGGTTATGCAAAACCTGCAAATGGTTCTGCGGTGACTTTTCCCCAGGCCACAAATGGGAGCAAAATGGAGGGGCATGCAAACCTCGACAACGGCGCCAACCACCCAAAGCCTGACCCGTTTAAGCGCTGGTTCGCGGGTGCTTATGCGCGGTTTGCTTTTTACACCCTCGGTGCCCCGCTATGTCGCCGCCAGGCTGTTGGGTAAGCGCTACCCGGCCCGTGCGCTTTCCCTGCAGCTGGCCACCCTGGCCGAACCCGAACGGCCCGCGGGTTTTGAGCGCCTCAAGGTGCGGCTATCGGGCATCTGTGGGAGCGACCTGGCTCTGCTTTACGGCAAGCAGGCCCCCACCCTTTCCGGGATGTTCTCCTTCCCGGCGATTCTGGGGCACGAGATTCTGGCCGAGCTGGGAGGGGTGCGGGTGGCGGTCAATCCGGTGCTGGCCTGCCTCGAGCGCGGCCTGCCGGACTGCCCGGCCTGTGCCCGGGGTGACGATCACCTCTGCCTCAACGTGGCCGAAGGCAACTTTGGCCCCGGTATGCTGGGCTTCTGCAAAGACCTGGGGGGCGGTTGGGCCCAGCGCATGGTAGCCCACCGCGAGCGCATTTTTCCCATTGCCGAAAGCGTACCCGACGAGCGCGCCGTGCTGACTGAACCGGCGGCGGTGGTGCTGCACGGACTGCGGCAGGCCTGGGGGGAAGGTAAACCCCGGCCCAACCCAGCCATCCACCGCATGCACTGGCCCGCTCAGATACTGGTCATTGGGGCCGGAACCATCGGTCTGCTGGCTGTGAAAATGCTGCGTGTGCTGGGGTTTGAGGGGCCTTTGTGGGCGGTGGCCCGCCACCCCCGCCAGGCCGAGCTGGCCCGACAGTTTGGTGCCAGCCAGGTCTTTCCCTCCACCCAGGCGGCCCAACAAGCGGCCGGTGCCCGGCGTTACCGAGGTATTTTGCGAGCCACCTCCTGGCGGGGGGGGTTTGAGGGGGTGGTGGAGGCCTCGGGCTCCCCCCAGGGTTTGCAGGAGGCCAGCTGGGCTGTGCAGGAAGGGGGGCGGGTCTTGCTGCTGGGGGCCCCGGCCACCGCTTTGCACGACTTTTCGCCCTACTGGTTCCGCGAGGTGGGGCTGGTGGGCAGCTATGCCTATAGCTGGGACGACTTCGCCGAGGCGGTCAAGCTGCTGCCCGAGATGGAGGGTGTGGAGGCCATGGTCACCCACCAATTTGGCCTCGAGGCCTGGCCCGAGGCCATCAAAACCGCGGCCACCCGGCGGGGCATCAAGGTGGTGTTCAAGCCGTAACTGCTTTCGCGATCTCATCCCCGAGGCCTCCTTTTTTCTGTGTGGGGTTTTGCGCTACTCTGAAGGAAGTATGCCCATCCGCGAGTTCTGCATGGCCGACTACACGAGTGTACTGGCCCTCTGGCAAGACGCGGGCCTGGAGCTCAACCCCTCGGATAGTTTCGAGGGTCTACAGAAGAAGCTCGAGCGCGACCCCGATCTGTTCTTGGTGGTCGAGGAAGACGGCCAGATTCTGGGGGCCTTGCTGGCAGGCTACGACGGACGGCGGGGCTGGCTGTACCACATGGCCATCCACCCCTTCGGCCAGGGGCAGGGCTGGGGCAAGCGGATGCTGGAGGAGCTCGAGGCCCGCCTCAAAGCCAAGGGCTGCCAGAAGCTCAACCTGCTGATAGAGCCTTCTTACACCGGAGCCCAGGACTTCTTCGAGCGGCTGGGCTACCGCTGCGACGAGCTGATCTTCATGGAGAAGTGGCTGGATTAAAGTCGCTGGGCAGGCCTGGCGATAGTCTGGAGCTTTGCCCTCTAATACGCATTTAGGTGGTGTTGCCCATCTTGGCAAGCCTCAATGCCGCTACCGAAATGCTTTTCTACTCCCTTCGGTCGGGTTGGTTCGTCACCGAATGGTGGTGAACTAACCCAAGCGGAATGGCCTCCATGCGGAACCATATGCTGTTTCTTTTTCGCGCCCCCAAAGCAGGCTACTCTAGAAGCGCAGATCGATGTCTATAGGTTCCTGCGCCTTTCTTTTGCTTTCCAAGGCCCCACCCACGATGGTGAGCGCGATGCCCACCATCAGATAGACGTCACCCAGGCTAATTACGTTGGTGTAGCCCAGTATGCGCACCGGAATTATGTCGGCCAGGAACCATAGCCGCGTGGAATCGGTCATCAGGGTATGGACGGCGTCGTACTGCTGCTGGAGCCTGGGAATATAGGACTCCAGACCTACCTTGTACAGCGCCTCGCTGCTTACAGGCATGTGCCCGCGGTTGGCAAAAATTACCAGCGCGTTGCAAAAAAGACCCAGCCCCACAAACCATAGCCCGCGCAGGTGGGCGTTGGCCCACAAACCATAGCCCACCAGCACCAGCACCAGGGTTTTTGCCAGCGGGCCGGCAATTTCGGGGGCCACCAGGCCGCGAACGGTGGCAAAGGCCAGGCCCCCTTCCAACAGCGCCGCGGCTACAAAGACCCAGGCCGACCTGAGCTCGAGGTTGGCGATGTCGCGGAGGCTGGCCCGGAGTCCAAGAGCGAGGACAACCCCGATAAGTGCGCTGGCAAGGTATAGCGTCGTAAGAACTCCCCCCGATCCTTCCAGATCAGATCTTCGTGCCACAAAGCCTCGAAATGCCGCACCACCTGCGGGTCAAACTGCCGCCCCGCCTGCATGATTATCTCATTAAGGGCCTCCTGGGGCGTTTTGGCCGGGCTGTAGGCCCGGCCCGCGGTCATGGCCTCGTAGGCGTCGGCCAGCGCTATAATGCGTGCCCAGAGCGGAATTTGCTCCTCCTTGAGCCCGTGGGGATAGCCGGTTCCATCCCAGCGCTCATGGTGATGCAAAATAACCCCCTGGATATCTTTAGACAAGCGGCTGAGCATGGGTCGGAGCACCTCGAGGCCCTTGGCAGGATGGCTCTTGATCAGGGCAAATTCTTCCGCAGACAGCTTGCCGGGCTTGAGCAAGACCGAATCTGGAATGGCCACCTTGCCAATGTCGTGGATACGCGCCGCATAGGTGATGCGCTTGGTGTCCTGCTCGTCGAAGCCCATGCGCTTGGCAAGGCTGCTGGCAATGGCTGCTACCCGCTCGGAGTGCAGGCGGGTAAAGGGGTCTTTGGCATCCAGCGCCGATACCAGCAACTCGATGGTGGTATCGAACGACTCTTCCAGCTTCACCTTCTCGTCCCAGTAGTAGCGCGAGAAGTAGAGGAGCAGCATCAAGAAGAGCACCGTAAAGCCCCCCCAGCCCCAGACCAGCGGAGTCTGATAGGCCTTGGCCAGCAGCAGCCCCGCCGGTGCTTGCACGAGATAGCTCACCCAGAGCCAACTGTAGTTCTCAAACCAGACCTTGCGCAGCCCCACCCCGCTGGCCAGGTGGATCACGTAGGTTACGCTGCCCACATTGACAAAAAAATACACCAGCGAGGCAGCCACGATCCCCACGGCCTCCTGCAGGTAGGGGTGGGAGCCAAGGTGGGCCTGCGCCCAGCCCCAGGCCCAACCGGCCAGACCGGTGGCCAAGCCCGACTGGGTGCGGTTGAAGAGGTCTTTGTACCAGGTGTAGCCGGGCCGGCCGAAGTCCTTGTTGAAGCTAAAGATAAACATCAGGCCCGCAGCCAGCCAGGCGGGGAAGAGGGTGACCGTGGCCAGGGCCACCACAAAGGCGTGGGACATGGCCGCATTGAAGGGCAGGGGTACGTGGATGCGCCTTGCAAGGACGATCAACACTGCCCAGAAGACCATGTCCAGGGCTTCTGGGGGGTAGGGGCCTGGCTGCAGGCGCAGCGCGTACAGCAGGCCCACAAAGGCCCCCAGCAGGCACAACAAAAAGAGTAGGACGCGTAAAGGGGGCAGTGGCAGCAGGGCCTTCACTGCTTCAGTCTATGGCACCAAAAAAAGATAGCGGGTGCGGTTTGCACATCCGCACCCGCTGAAGCGTTACGTGATTACTGCCAGGTCGTGTCGGCACCAGCGGCTACGGCCAGGGCGACCAGGGCGGCGATCAGGGTGGCGATTTTGAAGGCGAGCTTCTTCATAGTTTCCTCCTCCTAGACGATGTGGAAGCGCTTTTATTTTTTGACTTCCAACCTTGGAGAAGAAAATACCCCACGACCCCCTGTGCGGTCAATACCGACAAGGCAAAACCTGCACTTCGTTTACAAAGTGCATAAATCACATTGTGCTACCCACCCCGCTCGACCGAGGCAGATGAGTTCAGTCTAGAGCCTGCTAACTAGCTGTTCGTAAAAGCTCCACAGTTTTCGCTGTCATCAGAATCGAAAAAGCCA
>AXWR01000044.1 GCA_000482765.1 Meiothermus taiwanensis DSM 14542 | reverse complement strand
GTTGCTCTGCGACCGCTACGGCCTTGGATTCGGGCAGTTTACAGTTCCAGAGGGCCGTGCCCTTCCTTTCGCTGAACTCCTGCCCGCAGCTCTTGCAACGCAGGTATCGTATCTTTTCTGCGCTGTACACTTTGCGTACCTTGAGATTGCCTTGTCCGGTTTTCCCGTACAGCTTGCATCCTTCTATCGGGCATGCCAGACTTGAGAGGGGAGGTTTGTTTGTTTTCACACAACGCAATCTGCGTTGAAAACGGCCTCCCCTTCAACCCCTGTCTGGGATAATCTCACTCTACTACCCGCAAAACGGAATGGGTCGTTTTACGAAAGGCATTTTTAGCGCCTGGGGGTGGACGTAACACAGGGGGCTTGGCCGGGGCAAAAGAGCAGAAAGAGCAGTGCTTTCCTTCTACAGAGGCTGCCGCACACGACCCCGACGCTACCGGCGGGATCGCCGGACTCCCTATAATGCGTGCAAACGGGGCAGGTGCGGTGTGTGTGAGGTTGAACGCCGAACAACCCCAGTCTGGTATGCGCCTAGAAGACATCCAGCCCGGTGCTGTCCTGCGAGGCATACTTCCGGATGCGGCCGTATCGGTGGTCAGCGTGCAGTGGCACGGATCGGAGGCCCTGACCCTGGTCTACCGCGACCCGGCCGGTAAGGTGGCCCACGAGCTCCTGTTCCGGCACGACGAGGCCCGCCTCGAGCTCCTCCAGCAGGGCCGCCCGTGGAGCTTCGACGGCGACGGGGCCCTCTTCCGGCTGGTGGCCGAGGCCCAGCGCATCCGCCTGGCCCACCTCTTCGACCCGCTCCTGGCTGTGCACACCTCGCTGGTGGAGCCCCTGCCCCATCAGATCACCGCGGTGTACGAGGCCATGCTGCCGCGCCAGCCCCTGCGCTTTTTGCTGGCCGACGATCCGGGGGCCGGAAAGACCATCATGGCCGGCCTCCTCATCAAAGAGCTGATGGCCCGTGGCGACCTCCAGCGCTGCCTCATCATCTGCCCCGGCAGCCTGGTGGAGCAGTGGCAGGACGAGCTCTCGCGCCGCTTTCACCTGGCCTTTGAGATCCTCACCAACGACAAGCTCGAGGCCGCCCGCACCGGTAACTGGTTCCTGGAAAACCACCTGGTGATTGCCCGGCTCGACAAGCTCGCGCGGGACGGGGCGGTGCAGGCCAAGCTGGCCGCCCCGGACAACCGCTACGACCTGGTGGTGGTGGACGAGGCCCACAAGCTCTCGGCGACCTTCTTCGGAGGGGAGGTCAAGTACACCAAGCGCTACCGGCTGGGCCAGCTCGTCTCCGGCCTCACGCGGCACTTCCTCCTGATGACCGCCACCCCCCACAACGGCAAGGAGGAGGACTTCCAGCTCTTTCTGGCCCTGCTGGATGCCGACCGCTTCGAGGGCCGCTTCCGCGATGGGGTGCACCGGGTGGACACCAGCGACCTGATGCGGCGCATGGTCAAGGAGAACCTGCTGAAGTTCGACGGCACGCCGCTGTTTCCGGAGCGCATCGCCTACACCGTGCCCTACCGGCTCTCGCCCCTCGAGGCCCGGCTGTACAGGGAGGTCACCGAGTACGTGCGCGAGGAGTTCAACCGCGCCGAGGCGCTGCAGAACGACAAGCAGGCGGGCACCGTGGGGTTTGCCCTGACCATCCTGCAGCGGCGGCTGGCCTCCTCGCCCGAGGCCATCTACCAGTCCCTGCGCCGCCGGCGCGAGCGGCTGGAGAAGCGCCTGCGCGAACTCGCGCTGCAGCAGCGGGGCGCCGAGGTGCCCGGCTGGACGGCCCTCGAGCCCGAAGACCTGGAGGATCTGGAGGACGCACCCGAGAACGAGGTGGCCAGCGCCGAGGAGCAGATTCTCGACCAGGCCACGGCCGCGCGCACCATCGGCGAGCTCGAGCGCGAGATCCAGACCCTAGCCCGCCTGGAAGCCCTGGCCGCCGAGGTGCGCCGCAGCGGGGAGGACACCAAATGGCGCGAGCTGTCGCAGCTGCTGGGCGAGCTTTTTGGCGATCGGGCCCGGATGGAACCGCCGAGCGCAGCCGAGGACGGCCCAGCCTCCAAACCCAGGCCCTCGCCCAGCCAGAAGCTGGTGGTCTTCACCGAGCACCGCGACACCCTGGCTTACCTGCAGAGCAAAATCAGCAGCCTCTTTGGCCGTCCCGAAGCGGTGGTGGTGATCCACGGGGGCATGGGCCGCGAGGAGCGGCGCCGGGCCCAGGAGAGCTTTCTGCACGACCCAGAGGTGCGGGTGCTGCTGGCGACCGACGCCGCCGGCGAGGGGATCAACCTGCAGCGCGCGCACCTGATGGTCAACTACGACCTGCCCTGGAACCCCAACCGCCTCGAGCAGCGCTTTGGCCGCATCCACCGCATCGGTCAGACCGAGGTCTGCCACCTGTGGAACCTGGTGGCCCTGGAGACCCGCGAGGGCGATGTGTACTATCGCCTGCTGGAGAAGCTCGAGGAGGCCCGCAAGGCCCTGGGCGGCCAGGTCTTCGACGTGCTGGGCAAACTCCAGTTCGAGGGCCGGCCCCTGCGCGACCTGATGATCGAGGCCATCCGCTACGGCGACCGGCCCGAGGTACGGGCCCGGCTCACCCGCGCCGTCGAGCAGGCCGTGGACCGGGAGCACCTGCGCGACCTGCTGGAGGAGCGGGCCCTGGCCCACGATGTCATGGACAAAAGCCGGGTGGCCCGCATCCGCGAGGAGATGGAGCGGGCCCTGGCCCGGCGCTTGCAGCCGCACTACATCGAGTCCTTCTTCCTCGAGGCCTTCCGCCGCTTGGGCGGCAGGGCCTTTGAACGGGAGCCGCGCCGCTACGAGCTGACCCACGTACCCTCCTCCATCCGCCAGCGCGCCACCGGCGACCCGGTGCTGCCGCGCTACGAGCGCATCGTCTTCGAAAAGCCCCTCATCGCGCCCCCCGGCCAGCCGCTGGCGGCCTTTGTCTGCCCCGGCCATCCGCTGCTCGAGGCGGTGATCGATCTCACCCTCGAGCGCCACCGCGACCTTTTGCGCCAGGGGACGGTGCTGGTGGACGAGTCGGATCCCGGCACCACCCCGCGGGTGCTGTTTTTCCTCGAGCACGCCATCCAGGACGCCAGCCTGCTGCCCTCCGGCGAGCGGCGCACCATCTCGCGCCGCCTGCTCTACGTGGAGATGGACGCCCAGGGCCAGACCCGCCACCTGCAGTACGCGCCCTACCTCGACTACCGGCCCCTGGCCGAGGGCGAACCCGGGGCCGCCTGGCTGCTCGAGCGCCCCGAGCTGGCCTGGCTGACCCGCGACCTCGAGGCCCGGGTGCAGGACTACGCCGTCGCGCAGGTGGTGCCCGAGCATCTGCGCGAGGTGCGCCAGCGGCGGCTGGCCTGGGTCGAGAAGACCCGTGCCGCGGTGAAGGATCGCCTGACCAAGGAGATCGCCTACTGGGATCGCCGCGCCGAGGAGCTCAAGCTCCAGGAGCAGGCCGGTAAGGTGGGCGCCCGGCTCAACTCAGGGGAGGCGCGCCGGCGGGCCGACGAGCTGCAGGCCCGCCTCGAGCGCCGCATGGCCGAGCTGGACCGCGAGGCCCAGATCTCGGCCCTGCCCCCCACGGTGCTGGGGGGTGTGGTGGTGGTGCCCAGGGGCCTGCTGGCGCAGTTGTCCGGGCGGCCGGTCGCCGGGGGCCTTCCCACCGACACCCAGGCCGCCGCCGCGCGGGCCCGCGCCATCGTGATGGAGACCGAGCGCAGCCTGGGCTACGAGCCCGTGGATCTCGAGTTCGAGCGCCTGGGTTACGACATCGAAAGCCGCGACCCCCGCACCGGCCGGCTGCGCTTTATAGAGGTCAAGGGCCGCCTGGACGGGGCCCAGACCGTCACCGTAACCCGCAACGAGATTCTCACCGCCCTCAACAAGCCCGAAGACTTCATCCTGGCCCTGGTGGTCTTCCAGGAGGACGGAAGCCACCAGGTGCGCTACCTGCGCCGCCCCTTCCAGCGCGAGCCCGACTTCGGGGTGACCAGCGTCAACTACGACTTCGCAGAACTGCTGGCTCGAGCAGAGGAGCCGCATTGAACACAGCGGTGGAGAAACCTGTTGTAAGGTTTATGCGATGACGAGGAAGAAGCTCATTGAAGTGGCCCTACCCCTGGAAGCCATCAACACCGCCTCCGCGCGGGAAAAGTCCATCCGCCACGGCCACCCCAGCACCCTGCACCTCTGGTGGGCCCGCCGCCCCCTGGCCTCGGCGCGGGCGGTCATCTTCGCCCAGATGGTGGACGACCCCTCGGCCTGCCCCGAGGAGTTCCCCACCGAGGCGGCCCAGGCCGAGGAGCGCGAGCGCCTTTTCCGCCTGATAGAAAAGCTGGTGCAGTGGGAAAACACCAACAACGAAGACTTGTTGCAGGAGGCCCGGCAGGAGATCTGGAAGAGCTGGCAAAGGGCCTGCTGCGACAACGCCCACCATCCCCGAGCCGAAGAGCTTTTCAACCCCAATCGCCTCCCCGCCTTCCACGACCCCTTCGCCGGAGGCGGCGCCCTGCCCCTGGAAGCCCAGCGCCTGGGCCTCGAGGCCTACGCCAGCGACCTGAACCCGGTGGCCGTGCTCATCAACAAGGCCATGATCGAGATTCCCCCCCGCTTTGCGGGCAGGCCCCCGGTGAACCCCGAGGCCCGGACGAAAGAGGCCCTTATGGAGCGGGAGTGGAAAGGGGCCCGGGGCCTGGCCGAGGACGTGCGCTACTACGGGAAGTGGATGCGCGACGAGGCCGAACGGCGCATCGGCCACCTGTACCCCAAGGTGAAGATCACCCCCGAGATGGCCCAGGAACGGCCCGACCTCAAGCCCCTGGTGGGCCAGGAGCTTACCGTTATCGCCTGGATTTGGGCCCGCACCGTGCGGAGCCCCAACCCGGCCTTCGGCCACGTGGAAGTGCCACTGGCCTCCACCTTCATCCTATCCAGCAAGCCCGGCAAGGAGGCCTATGTGGAGCCGGTAGTGGAAGGCGACCGTTACCGCTTTACGGTGAAGGTGGGCAAGCCGCCGGAAGGGGCTAAAAACGGCACCAAGCTGGCGCGAGGCGCGAACTTCCGCTGCATCCTGTCGGGTACGCCCATTGAGCCGAACTACATCAAAGCGGAAGGCCAAGCTGGGCGCATGGGCGCGCGGCTGATGGCGATTGTGGCTGAAGGCCCGCAAGGCCGTGTATACTTGGCACCCATCAGAGAACATGAAGCCAGTGCACGTGAAGCGCTGCCTCAATGGAAACCGTCTGGCGATGTACCAGCGCGCTTGACTGGCGGTACATGTGTGCCTTACGGCATGCGTCAATGGGGCGACCTCTTCACCCCCCGCCAACTGGTGGCGCTGACCACCTTTTCCGACCTGGTGGACGAAGCCATCGCCAAGGTGCGGGAGGATGCCATTCAAGCTGGCCTGCCAGATGATGGTATTGGGCTGGATGAGGGCGGCACAGGTGCCACTTCCTATGCCCAGGCGGTAGGGGTGTATTCGGCGCTTGCTGTTGATAAGGGAGCAAATTACTGGTCTAGCTTATGTTCTTGGAATTCAGGTTTTGAAAAAATTACAAGTACTTACGGCCGCCAGGCAATACCGATGGTATGGGATTTTGCAGAGGCCAACCCATTCAGTGAATCGTCTGGAAACTTGCTTAGCGGCTTTGAACAGGCGGCAAAACTTCTTGGAAACATAACAACAGATTGGATTGGGCGGGCTGGACAATCTGATGCCCAAACCCAAAACATCAGCAAAGACAAAATCGTCTCTACTGACCCCCCCTACTACGACAACATCGGCTACGCCGATCTTTCCGACTTCTTCTATGTCTGGCTCCGCCGTTCTTTGCGCCCGGTTTTCCCTGAGCTATTCGCCACTATGGCTGTTCCCAAGGCGGAGGAGCTCGTAGCCACGCCCTACCGGCATGGGGGCAAGGAAGAGGCGGAGAAGTTCTTTCTGGAGGGCATGACCAAGGCCCTGGCCCGCCTGGCGGAGCAGGCGCACCCGGCTTTTCCGGTCACCATCTACTACGCCTTCAAGCAGTCGGAAAGCGAAGGGAACGGCGAGGCCCGGCGCACGGGGTGGGAAACCTTTCTGGAAGCTGTTATCCGCGCAGGGTTTTCCATCACGGGCACCTGGCCCATGCGCACGGAGTACACGGGTAACCTCAAGAAAAATGTTGCTGCTCTAGCCTCAAGCATCGTCCTGGTCTGCCGCAAGCGCCCGGAGAACGCCCCCACCGCCACCCGGCGCGAGTTCCTCTCGGCCCTCAAGGAGGAGCTTCCCAAAGCCCTTCGCCTTCTCCAGGCGGGCAACATCGCCCCTGTGGATCTGGCCCAGGCGGCCATCGGGCCGGGGATGGCGGTGTACACGCGCTATGCCAAAGTGCTGGACGCGGAGGGCCGCCCGGTTGCCGTGCGAGAAGCCCTGAGCCTTATCAATCAGGTGCTGGACGAGGCCCTGGCGGAGCAGGAGGGCAACTTTGACCCCGACACCCGCTGGGCCCTGGCCTGGTTTGAGCAGTTTGGGTTTGGCGAGGGGGAGTTCGGCGTGGCCGAAACCCTTACCAAGGCCAAGAACACCAGCGTGGCCGGGCTGCTGGAGGCCGGCATCCTGGAGTCGGCGCGGGGGAGGGTGCGGCTGCTCGAACCGAAGGAGCTGCCCGAAGACTGGGATCCGGCCCTGGACGAGCGCTTTCCGCACTGGGAGGTGCTGCACCATCTCATCCGCCGCCTGGAACAGGGGGGCGAAGAGGCCGCCGCCGAGCTGGTAGCCAGGCTGGGCAGCCAGGCCGAGACCGCCCGTGAGCTGGCCTACCGGCTCTACACCATCTGCGAGCGCAAAAACTGGGCCAGCGAAGCGCTTTTGTACAACGCCCTGGTGCAGAGCTGGCCCGAGATTGTGCGGCTGGCAGGGGAGAGGGACAAGGAAACCCAGGCCCAGGCGGGGCTGTTTGCAGTGCAGGAGTAAGACTGTATGGCTATTACCAACCGTGAACGCGTGGGCAAAGCATTGGACTTGCTGCGGGAGGGGCTGGCCCCTTTCGTGGAGCGCGAGGTGCAGGAGGCCATCCGGGCGGGCGCGGTGAACATGGAAACCGTGCGCCGCTTCGCCGAAGACCCCATGCTGCGGGATAAACCCATCGCCGAGTGGGACAGCGCGGGCCTGCTGAAGCTGATGTGGGATACCTGGAACGAGGTCTTCCGCAACACCCTGGGCTTTCCCGAGCGCAGCCTGGTGAGTGAGCTGCGCGACTGGCGCAACAAGTGGGCACACCAGGAGGCTTTTTCCAGCGACGATGCCTATCGTGCGCTGGACTCGGCGGCCCGGCTCTTGAGCGCTGTTTCGGCCCCGCAGGCCGATGAGATCGAGCGGATGAAGATGGATCTGCTGCGGCTGCGCTTCGACGAGCAGGTGCGGGGGGAGAAGCGCAAGGCGGGCGGTTCGCTGATCGAGGTGGCGGCCAGCGGGGAGCTCAAGCCCTGGCGGGAGATCGTGACCCCCCACCCCGACGTGGCCAGCGGGCGCTACCAGCAGGCCGAGTTCGCCGCCGACCTCTGGCAGGTGCACTTAGGCGAGGGGAGCGACGAGTACCGCAAGCCCGAGGAGTTTTTCCGCCGCACCTACCTTACCGAAAGCCTGAAGCGGCTGCTGGTGGGTGCGGTGGAGCGGCTCTCGGGCAAGGGCGGCGACCCGGTGGTGCAGCTCCAGACCAACTTTGGTGGTGGCAAGACCCACTC
Source organism: Meiothermus taiwanensis DSM 14542 (assembly GCA_000482765.1). Classification (GTDB taxonomy): domain Bacteria; phylum Deinococcota; class Deinococci; order Deinococcales; family Thermaceae; genus Meiothermus; species Meiothermus taiwanensis. Next base: position 12,708 of record AXWR01000044.1, on the reverse strand, counting down.
CATGCTGGCGCTGTACCACCTGTTCTCCGGGGCCAAGCCCGCGGAGCTGCCCGGGGTGGATGCCCTGCTGGCCGAGGCCGGCGTGCAGGAACTGCCGCGGGTGCGCCGGGTGGTGCTGGTGGGCAACAAAATCTCACCCGGCAACCCCGTGACCAAGCCCGACGGCACGGTGGTGCGCACCCTGTGGGGCGAACTGGCTTGGCAGCTCGGGGGCCGGGAGGCCTACGCCCGCATCGCCGAGGACGACAAAAACGCCACCAGCCCCGGCGACCGGTTGCGTGAGCTCTTCAACGCCTATGGCCCCTGCCTCATCCTGATTGACGAGTGGGTGGCCTACGCCCGCCAGCTCCACGACCAGAGCGACCTGCCGGGCGGGAGCTTCGAGACCCAGTTTTCCTTTGCCCAGGCCCTGACCGAGTCGGCCAAGCTGGCCAAGAACTGCCTGTTGGTGATCTCGCTGCCCGCCTCGGACACGGCGGGCGCCCAGGCCGACGATGTCGAGGTGGGGGGCCTGCGCGGGCGGGAGGCCCTCGAGCGCCTGCGCAACGTGGTGGGGCGCCTGGAGTCGTCGTGGCGGCCGGCCAGCGCCGAGGAGGGCTTCGAGATCGTGCGGCGCCGGCTGTTCCAGCCCCTCTCGGGGCCGGAGGCCTTCAAGCTGCGCGATGTCACCGCGCGGGCCTTTGCCGATTTCTACCGGGCGCACGCGGCGGAGTTCCCCTCCGAATGCCCCACTTCCGACTACGAGAGGCGCATCCAGGCGGCTTTCCCCATCCACCCCGAGATCTTCGACCGGCTGTACGAGGACTGGTCCACCCTGGTCAAGTTTCAGCGCACCCGTGGTGTGCTGCGGCTGATGGCGGCGGTCATCCATACCCTGTGGGAGAAAGGCGACCGCAGCCCGCTGATCCTGCCCTCCACCATTCCCATGGACGACCCGCGCGTGCAGTTCGAGCTAACCCGCTACCTGTCCGACAACTGGGTGCCCATCATCCAGAAGGACGTGGACGGGCCCAACTCCCTGCCCCTGCGCATCGACGCCGAGGTGGCCATCCTGGGCAAGCTATCGGCCACGCGGCGGGTGGCCCGCACCATCTACCTGGGCTCCGCGCCCAAGGCGGGCGCGGCCCACCGGGGCCTGGAGGATCGCCGGGTGAAGCTGGGGTGCGTGCTGCCGGGGGAGTCGCCGGCGGTGTTTGGGGATGCCCTGCGCCGCCTGGCCGCAAGGGCCACCTACCTTTACCAGGACGGGCCGCACTTCTGGTACGACACCCAGCCCACCGTGACCAAGCTGGCCGAAGACCGCGCCGAGGAGCTGAAGCGCAACCCCGATAAAGTAGCCGGAGAGCTGGAAAAACGCCTGCGCGCCGAGCTTAGAACCACCGGGGAGTTTTCCCGGGTGCACCCGCTGCCGCGCTCGGGCGCCGACGTGCCGGACGACCTGGATACCCGGCTGGTGGTGCTGCCGCCGGACTACCCCTACAGCAAGGAAGAGGGTAGCCCCGCGGAGAGGGCGGCCCAGGCCATCCTCGAGTCGCGCGGCCATGCGCCCCGGCTCTACCGCAACACCCTGGTGTTTCTGGCTGCCGATAAGGTGCGGCTACAGGATCTGGACGAAGCCCTGCGCAAATTCCTGGCCTGGGACTCCATCTTTAGCGAGCGGGAAACCCTTAACCTCTCGCCCTTTCAGGCCAAGCAGGCCGAAACCCAGCGCAGAGCCGCCGACCAGGCCGTAACCGCCCGGATTCCCGAGGCCTACTGCTGGCTGCTGGTGCCCGAGCAAAAAACCCCCCAGTCCGGGATCACCTGGCAGGCCCTGCGCCTCTCCGGCAACGAGGCCCTGGCGGCCAGGGCCAGCAAAAGGCTCAAGAACGAGGAGCTGCTGGTCACCAGCCTCGGCGCTACCATCCTGCGCAAGCACCTGGACGAGGTGCCCCTCTGGCGCGGCGATCACGTGCCCGTGCGGCAGCTTGTGCAGGACTTCGCCACCTATCTCTACCTGCCCCGCCTGGCCGGCCCCGGGGTGTTGCTGAGCGCCATCTCGAACGGCCTTTCCATGCTCACCTGGCAGAGCGAGACCTTCGCCTATGCCGAGGGCTACGACGAGGCCGAGCAACGCTACCGTGGCCTGCGCGGGGGTCAGGCCCTGCCGCTTACCCCCGAGGATACCGGCCTCCTGGTCAGGCCGGAGGTGGCCGCCCGCCAGATGGAGCGGGAAAAACCGCCGGTCGTGAGCGCGGGCAGCCCTACCGGCATCACTCCAGGAGAGGGAGAGAAGAAGCCCGCGCTGGAGGATCCCAGGCCCCCGCTGCCGCCAAAACCCAAAAACACCCGCTTTTACGGCAGCGTGCGCTTGAATCCCACGAGGGTAGGGGCCGAGGCCGGCCGGATTGCCGAGGAGATCATCGCCCACCTGGCAGGGCAGGGGGCCCGGGTGGAGGTGACCCTGGAGATCCGGGCCCAGCACCCTTCGGGCTTCGGCGAGCAGCTCATACGGACGGTGCGGGAGAACAGCCAGGCGCTCAGGCTCGAGCAGTTTGGCTTCGAGGACGAGTGACCGCGCGGGATGCCAGCACCCCACCGGGTCGGGGAGCTCTACCAACCGCTACAGGCCTATACCTTGCTATATAAGCACTGCAATGTACAATTAGCAAGGTGATAATCCGCAGGCTGCAGCCCATCCTGGAAGACCGCCTGGCCCGCTCGTCGGTGGTCGTCCTGACGGGGCCGCGTCAGGCGGGCAAGACCACCCTGGCCTTGACGGTGGGGGAGGCGATGGGGGCCCTTTATCTGGACCTCGAGTCCGACCGGGATCGGGCCAGGCTGCTGGAACCCGAACTCTACCTTGAAACCTACCTGAACCGCACTTTAATTCTGGACGAGATACACCGGATGCCCCAACTTTTCCCCCTCCTGCGCAGCCTGGTGGATCGGGCCAGGCGGCAGGGCCGGAGGAACGGTCTGTATCTCCTTCTGGGCTCGGTCTCGCCCGAGGTGTCCCGTCAGGCCGGGGAGAGTCTGGCGGGCCGGGCCAGCTACCTCGAGCTTGCCCCCTTCGATTCCTTGGAGGTGGGCAGTGAAGCCCTGGAGACGCTCTGGCTCCGCGGGGGTTTTCCCGAGAGCTATCTGGCCCCGGACGAGGAAGCGAGTTTCCGCTGGCGGCAGGACTTTCTGAGGGCCTATGTGGAACGGGAGATACCCCTCCTGGGAGGCAGACTTCCGGTGGAGACGGTGCGCCGTCTCCTCACCATGCTGGCCCACCTCCAGGGGGAACTCCTGAACCTTTCCCGTCTGGCCGGGAGCCTGGGCCTGGACGGCCGCACGGTAGGCCGCTACCTGGATCTGCTGGCCGACCTCTACCTGCTGCGAAGGCTGCCCCCCCTGGAGGCCAATGTGGGCAAGCGACTGATCAGGAGCCCCAAAGTGTATCTGCGCGATAGCGGGCTGGTTCATGCCCTTCTGGGCCTGCGAACCCTGGACGATCTCCTGGGGCATCCGGTGGTGGGGGCGAGCTGGGAGGGTTTTGTGGTGGAGAACCTTCTCAGAGTGTTGCCAGAAGGGGGAGAGGCCTACTTCTACCGCACCCGGGCGGGGGCCGAGGTGGATCTGGTGCTGCGCTTAGGCTCAGGAGAGATGTGGATGATAGAGATCAAGCGGAGCCTGACCCCCAAACCCAGACCGGGCTTTCGCACGGCTTTGGGGGATCTGAAGCCCAGCCGGGCTTTTGTGGTTTATCCAGGTGATGAAGTTATACCCGTGGGGGAGGGGGTGGAGGCGACACCTCTTCCCCTTCTCATGACCCGACTGTGGGATGGCAGCTGAGGTGTTGGTAAAAGCCTTAAGCTTCCAGACACCAATCAGCCGGGTTCGTGCGGGGGAAGCGCGCGATGGGTGCCCGGCCAGCAACGCCGAGCCCACACCAAATCTACCTACATAGTGCATAAGTAGTATGTCTAGAAAAACCACCCCCACCTGCGTCTGGAGGTACGCCGACAGCGCTACCACCTGCAAGGAAGCCAATGGAAGCTTCCCCAGGTTGGAGGCTTTGCAAGAGCGTCTGGCGGGGCCGTGTCCCTAGCGCCAGGAGCGCCTCGAGATCATCTCGAGGGTGGCGAGGTTCAGGCGGGTTTCCAATGTGGGACTATCTACCTAAAGTTTGGTATGGCCGCGCGGGATGCCAGCACCCCACCGAGTCAGGGACTGTGCGAGTAGCTGCCCGGGATACAAACTTGTCGCTTGCCGGTGGCCGTGGGATTAGGCTCGAGCACCGGCGGGTATGTCCAGTGACTGTAAAGAAGCTGCCCTCAGTTGTGCAAAATAACCCAAGATACTTTGACAAGCTGCTAATCTTTAGCAGTATGAGAAATCGTTGCATGGGGTTTATATTGCCGCTGCTACTGGCAGCTTCCTGGGCCGCTTGCATACCCAAACAGAGCCCCCAGGGCGTACCCCCGCCCATCGATCGGTACCGCTTTGTCTTCCTGGTGGATACCTCGGGCTCCATGATGGGCCTGGGGGATGGGAAGGCGATTATTTTCCCCAAGGTGCAGGCCGAACTGGTGCGTTTCCTGAGAACCCTGCCCGCCTCGGAGGTGGTGTTTGTGCCCTTTCACCAGGGGCCCCAGGGGGAGCGTCGCTTCCGCCTGCCCGATGAGCTAAAGCAGGCGGTGGCCTATGTGCAGAACCTCAAGGCCGATGGACAGAACACCTGGATCTACCGCACCCTGATGTCCACCCTGAGGTCCACTCCACCCAGGGAAGGGGTGGCGACCATCTACTACATCTTCACCGACGGGGTGGACAACGACCGCCAGGGGCCCTTCCGCATGACCGATGTGGTGCAGACCCTCCGGCTCCAGCAGGGGCCCTACGACTGGGTGTACTACATTGCCCTGGGGGCCTCGGTGCCGGAGGAGGTGCGCCGGGGACTGGGCAGCCTGCCGCGCACGCGCGTGCAGCAGGCCGGGGTAGGGGAGGTACCCACCCTGGGGGCCTACACCTTCAAGCCCACGGCGCTTCAGCTCGGCAACCTGATGCAGTCCCCCGAGGCCCGGGTGGAGGTGGCCCTCGAGGCCCAGGGCCAGCCCCGGCCTCTGCGTTTGGCTTTGGACGATGCGAACCTGCAGAAGCAGGGGGCCTTCCTGGAGGTCTCCCCCAACCGGCTGGAGGCGGGCAACCACACCCTCACCTTCCGCCTGCGGGGCCAGGGCCTCAGGGAAGGGGAGTACACGGCCTGGCTCTGCCTCGAGGCCGCCGAGGGCACCTTAGTGCGCCCGGAGGCCGTTCCGCTGCGCTTCGCCTACCACCCCCCCGCGGCCTACACCCTGCGGCCCGAGAACACCCCCGAGCGGCTGGATCTGCGCCCTGGGGAGAGTGCCACCCTGCAGTACCGGCTGGAGGGCAACGCCTGGGCCAGGGAGCCCCTCTCCCTGAACCTCGAGGCTCCCAAGGGCCTCGAGGCCACCTTAAACGGGCAGAAAGGCCCCGTGGAGCTGAGGCCGGGGGAGGGGCTCGAGGTACGCCTCACCAACCAGGGCCTGGCTCCCGGACAGAACGCGCAGCTCAGCTTCCAGGCCCAGGCCCCTCCCGGCAGCCAGCTCAACCCCCTGCCCCCCCTGCCGTCTGTAACCCAGCCCAAGACCCTCTGGGAAAGGCTCCTGGACTACTGGTGGCTTATTCTGCCGCTGCTGCTCCTTTTTGCCTTCCTTCTGGTGCGCTGGCTGGCGGCTCAGCGGCCCTGGGGCCAGGGCAAGTACATTGGGCCCCCTCCGGATTGTGCGGAAAAAACCCTAAACCTCAAAGGCCGGTTTGACCTGGGGCGGGTGGATTCAAACCTCAAAGGTGTGAAGGTGTATCAAAAAGGTGAAAATGTAGCCTTCAATCTGCCCTCTCATCTCGAGGCCAAATACGAAAACAAATGGCAACGGAAAACGCTCCTGGAAAGTGATGAACCCATTTCTCGCGGCACCCGGATTTACTTCTATGACGGCCAGCAGGAGATTGCAAGTTTCGTAGTTGAATCCTGAGGAACGAGTCGTATGGAGACAAAAAAGCTTAAACGCACGGTTCTGATCGGCCTGGGCGGGACGGGCAAGCGGGCCCTTCTCTACGCCAAGAAGAAGCTGCTCGAGGCGTTTGGCGAGGAGCCCCCTCTGGTCAAGTTTCTGCTCATCGACACCACGGCCGCCAACAACGATCACCTTCTCACCGCCGACGGCAAAAAGGCCCGCCTGCAGGCCAGCGAGATCCTACACATCGAGGCGCGGGGTGCAAGCCTGCTGCCCAAGGTGCACGACGAGATCCGCGAGTGGTTCCCCCCCAAGGCCGACCTCAAGGCCAACATCCTGGCCGGGGCCGGGCAGATCAGGGCCCTGGGCCGCCTGGCCCTCTTCGCCAACGCCAGCCTGGTCTACGAGAACCTGCGCGACCTGCTGGCCCTGGCCCGCGACTACAAGGACGAGCGCCCCAGCGGGGAGCGTCACTACATCTACGAGCCCTACACCCCCCACCTCACGGTGGCGGTGGTGGGCTCCCTGGCGGGGGGTACGGGTTCGGGCACCTTCCTGGACGTGGCCTTCCTCCTGCGCCAGCTCATGAAGGACGAGGATCAGCTCTTCGGCTACTTCCTCCTGCCCGATATCTACACCAACCGCCCCGGCACCCAGAACGTGGAGGCCAACGCCTATGCAGCCCTGAAGGAGCTGGATCACTTCATGAACTTCAGGGAGAACCTGAGCTACACCCTGGGCGGGCGGCGCATCCAGGTGGAGAAAAAGCCCTTCGACATGGTTTTTCTGGTCAACCGGCAGAACCGCGCCGGGAAGACCTTCAACGAGGTGGACGACCTGACCGAGCTCCTGGGTCTGGGGCTCTTCCTCCAGGCGGGCCCTATGGGCAAGGAGCAGGCCGATGTGTTCGACAACATCGCCCACCAGCTCAACGAGCAGAAGGGGCGCTACTACGGCAAGACTGCCCACTACGCCAGCTTTGGGGCGGCGGAGCTGCGCTTTGAGCTGGAGAAGGTGCTGGGGGCAGCGCGAAAGCAGGCCACGGCCAGGGCCATCCAGGAGCTCCTGGCCGAGAACCCACCCTGGGAGCCGGCCGGGCTACGGCAGGACATTGAGAAGGCTCTGGGGCAGAGCCCCCCGGAGCCGGAGGAGCTTCCCCGGGTGCGGGGCGCCTCGAGCCCGGAGGAGAATGGGCGGGTCATCTCAGAGCTCGAGGCGGCCCTGAACCTCCTCAAAAACCGGGCCAGGGAGGCCGCCCGGACTGCCTGGGAAGAAACCCGCCTCGAGCCCTGGCTCTACCTGGAGGAGGCCTTCCGCGACTACCCCCTGGGGGGTCTGGTTCGGGGGATGGAGTGGCTGAAGGAGGAGCTGAATAAAAGCAAAGACGCCCTCAAGGCTAAAGCGGAAGAAAGCGAGCAAAGCCTGCAAGAAAGCCTGGATTCACTAAAGCGGCGGTTTGGCCTGTCCCAACCCAAGGGATTCCGCTGGCCCTGGAACCCGCCCCCATCCGTACCCCTGCTTACGAGCGCACGCGTCAACGATACGCTGAATCTGGCCTGGGATGTGGGCATTGCCCAGGCCCGCGTGGAGCTGGCCCAGGAACTCCTGAGGCAGTTGGAAGCAACCCTGGAGCGCATAAAAACGCTGCATCGGCGCCTGAGTAACCACGCGCAGGCCGCCCCTTCTGCTGCTTCGACCCCCGTCCCAGGCTGGGATCGCGCTCCCTTCACCCTCACCCTGCCCCCGCCCTACCTGGCCCGGGAGCCCCAGGCCGTCCAGGAGGGGCGGGTGGAGCTTCAGTCCCTGAAGCAGCAAGGCCTCCGGGCTCTGCTGGAAAACACCGACGAGGTTCTGCAGGCTTTGAACCCGGGGGAAGTCGGCCTGTCGGACTGGCTGCGCGGAGCGCTGCAAAGCGGGGACGAGGCCCTGAAGGAGTCGATCAAGCGGGCTTTCCGCGAGCTGGATCAGCTGGCCGCCCCCGCCTGGGACTACCAGGACGCCTGGGTCTCCAACCCCAACCTGGGCTACCGGGAGATGGTCTCCATCCTGGGGGTGGGGGAGAAGGATGGTTTCCACGATCCCCTCGAGGTCTCCGAGGATCTCCTGAACATCCTGGCGGGCAACATCCACGAGCGGAGCAAGCTCCAGAAGGTCTCCACCGGAGATGGGCGGCGGGTGCTGCTTTACCGCATCGAGGCCTCCATCCCGGCCTTTGCCCTGCGGGGTATTGAGGTCTATCGGGAGAAGTATCAGACCCTTTCCAAAGACCGCAGCTTCCACCTGCACCGTGCCTGGGAGGAGGGCCTCGAGGATCTCTTTCCCCTGCCCGACCCCGAGGAGGCCGCCCGGATATGGACCCAAGCCCGCCTCTTGGGCATCATCCGCGAGAACAAGGGGGAGTACAGCTACGAGGACACCCGCGAGGTGGGTGGGCGGCGCGTGACCCTGGGCGGTGCGCCCGGAGAAGCCTTTGAGGCCTTTGCCCAGGACTTCTTTGCCTTCAAAGAGGTGGAGGGGCAGGTGGTGAAAAAGGATCGGGCCCTGCGGCGGGAGCGCCTGCAGGAGTACCTGGAAAAAGTGCGGGAGGCTTTGGAAAGCCGCGAGAACCTGCAAAGCGGGGAGTCCTGGACGGAGAAGGATCGGAAGGTCTTTATTCGGGAGAAGGAGGCGCTTCAGGCCCTGCTGGAGGAGCTAAGGCGCTTTAACCCCCGCAGCGGCCAGGATCTTTTCCCCTCCCTCTAGCTATGGTTCACCCCACCCTGCTGCTCTTCTTTCCCAGCGCCCGCTCCCTGCTGGAGCCCCTTTATCCGGTGTGGGAGAAGCGGTTGGGCTCTAAAGCCCTGGCCCTGGAGAAAGCCCAGCCCCAGGCCTGGCGGGAGGGGCTCGGGCGGCTTTTAAATCAGAACCGCCTTCTGGCCCTGCGCGCCCGGGGTTTTCCCCCCGATCCCGCCCCCACCCTGGTGGTGCTGGGCAGCCCCCTGGACGAGGCCCTCGAGGAAACCCTGGCCGATCTGGAGGCGTTTTTCCTGGGTGCGGGCAGCCAGGGCCTCGAGGCCCGGCTGCACCTGGTGCTCCTCCTGCGCGACCCCCAGGAGTTTCAGGCGGCGGGCCGCTTTCCCCCGAACCCCGCCCACCCCCTGCCCAGCCGGGTCTGGCCCCTGGCCCTCTGGAACCGGCGGGGGGGCCGGCTGGCCCGGGAGGAGTACCTCCAGGTATGGGTGCAGCACTTTGTGGAGGCCCTGATTCATACCAGGGCCCCGCTCCAGCCCACCCAGGGCCGGGACTGGATGGGGCTGGGCGTCGCCCGCATCGAGCGCGCCCAACCCCAGGCCCAGGATCTGGTGCCGGGGCTCTGGGAGGCCATCCAGGGGGCCGGCGAAGGGCATCCGGGGGCCTTCCAGCTTCCGCCGCCCCCACAAACCCCCAAGGCCCAGTACCCCCCCAAGCCGGAGCGCCAGGACTGCTTCCGCTACCCCGAGTGGCGAGGCTCATCCTGGGAGCAGGCCCTGGCGGAGCAGGCCCGGAAGGAGGAGGCGGCTTTGGAGGAGGCCCTGCTGTCCCTGGAGAACCCCATCCGGTTTGCCAGCGTAAGCGAGGCCCTCTTCAAAGGCCCCAAGGCCCTGCAGGCGGTGCTAACGGGCCTGCGGGAGACCCAGGGCGAGCTTCAGAAGCGGCTACAGGAGGCGCTGGCCGAGATGGACGAGGCCCTGGGGTTCCGGGGCCAGCGGGCGCGCTACCGGCGCCTGAAGGCCCGCCAAGAGCGGGGGCGGCCCGTTGATGAAGAGGAGTTTGACCGCCTCGAGGCCCTTTTCCAGGAACTCGATGGGGCTTTGGGGGAAGGACGGCTGGAGGTTCTGCTGGAAAGGGACGGGGAGGCCCGGGCGCTCAGGGAGGAACTGGAGCGCCTGAAGGCCGAGCTGGAGGAAGGGCAGAAGGAATGGGACAAGCAGGAGGCCGCTGCGTCATCCCAGTCGCAGCCTCGAGGGTTCCGGTGGTTCTTTCCCAGGCGTCCAACTACCCCTGAGACCCCCTCCGCCCGCAAGCAGCTCTGCGACGCGGCCTGGAGCATCCTGGGGGAGGCCCACGAGCGGTATGTGGCTTATGCCGCCAGGCTGGAAAAGTACCGGCGTATCTACCGCGAGGTCGGTTACCTGAACGCGCTGCTGCCTGCTCTGGCCGAGGAGGAGCGCCAGCTTCAGGAGACGCTCGAGCGCATCCAGTCTTTTAGCCCTCGAGCCCCCTCGAGAACTCACAACCCCCTGGTGGTTCGGCTCCCCGGGCCCCGGCCTCCCCGCTTTGCCTACCATCAGGAGGCCGCACGGCTTTTGCAGGAGGGGATTCTGGAGCACCTGTGGTACGGGGACGACCTCGAAGCCCTGGAAGAGGAGCTGCTGGAGGGGGCCGAGCGCCTCCTGGCCCACACCCCTCCCCCCGAGCCCCTGAACCCCCCGCCCGAGACCTGGGCCCTTTTGGTGGAGGCGGCCACCCCCCAGGTGCCGGTGCGCACCTGGCCGGAGCACCGGGCCTACGCCTATGTGCTGGGAAGCGCCCAGGGGAGGCGCTGGGGGGAGGCTTACGCGGAAGAGCCGGGGCGGGAGGGGGAGGTGGTGCTCTTCCGGCTCCTTTATCCCCTGGCGCCCGCAGACCTCTGGCGGGAAGGGGCCGGGGCCTTTTCCGAGGAGGGGGAGCTGTCCTTGCAAGAGGCCCCAGCGCAGGCGGGACAGCCCAGGGACAGCCTGCGCCCCAACCCGCTTCTGGACGAGCTGCAGGGGCTTTTGGGATGAGGAAGGTGGGAAGTGGTGGTTCTGGAAAAAGCTGAGCGTGCGTTCCCCGGGCATATTCTGGATAAAAGCCTGATTCAGGAAGAGGTTTTTTACCGCATCCCCCGCTACGTGGTGGAGTACCTGCTGGCCCGCATGGGGGGCCAGCGCGAGGCCGTGGAAAAGGTGCGAAAGCTCCTGGAGGAGCGCTACCTGGGCCCCGGCCACGAGCAGTGGATCAAGGATCAGCTCCTGCGCACGGGCCGGTTTGTGCTCATCGACCGCCTCGAGGTACAGGTGGATCTGCAAACAGGCTCCTACCGGGGCCGGATTCCCAGCCTGGGAGAGCATCTTTTGGAGGTGCGGCCCCGCCTGGCGGAGGAGCACCCGGGGGTGCTCTACGGGATGTGGGGCACCCTGGAGCTCTTGTACGACCCGGCCACCCGCAAGGTGCGCCTGGGGCAGTTTGTGCCCTTCGAGGCGCATCTGAAGGACCTCGAGCCCTTCCAGCGGGGCCGCCAGGCCTTCAGCGAGGAGGAGTGGACAGACTTTCTCCTGGGGAGCGTAGGCATCAACCCCGAAGGCCTGAGCGAGCGGCTGAAGCTCCTCTACCTAGCCCGCCTGGCCCCCCTGGTGGAGCCCAACCTGCACTACCTCGAGCTGGGCCCCCGCCAGACCGGGAAGACCTACCTTCTGCGCAACACCTCGGCCGAGGCCTTCGTGGTCTCCGGAGGCAAGGTGAGCCCGGCGGTTCTGTTCTACAACCAGCTCACCCGTCGCCCGGGCCTGGTGCCCACCTACGAGGTGGTGATCTTCGACGAGATCGCCCACACCGCCTGGGAGGATCCCTCGGTAATCTCTATCCTGAAGGACTACATGGAGTCGGGCCAGTTCAGCCGGGGCGGCAGAACCCTGGCCACCGAGGCCTCGCTGGTTTTCCTGGGCAACGCCGACGACCCCACCCCCCCTGTGACCCGCGCCCTGCCCAACGGGCTGCGGGGGGACACGGCCTTCCTGGATCGGATACACGGGATCCTTCCAGGCCACGAGTTCCCCAAGATCACCCCGGAGCGCCTCTACCAGGGCCCGGCCCTGGTGGTGGACTACCTGGCCGCGGCCCTGCGCCGCCTGCGCCCCCTGGCCTTCTCTGCGGAGGTGAGCCTGCCCTCGAGCTACACCCAGCGGGACATCCGCGCGGTGCGTAAGTGGCTTTCCGCCCTGCTAAAGCTCCTCTACCCCCACCGGGTCTGGCCGGAGGAGCGGGTGAAAGGTCTCCTGGAGTTTGCCCTCGAGCTGCGCGAAAGGGTTTACGAGGAGCTCCACCGCCTGAACCCGGATGAGTTCCCTCCGCGCAAGCCCCAGGCCCCACCCCCCCGGCTCGACTGGGCGGAACTCCAGGCCCTGCTGCCCGCAGAGTACACCGGCCTTTTTCAGGCCCTGCAGGAGGCGGGCCTGCCCCCGCCGGAGGAAGGCCCCGAAGACCTGATGGCAGAGGGACGGGTCATCGGGCAGAGCCTGGCCCGCTGGGGCCAGAAGCGCCTGGTGCCCCCGGGGCTGGGGGCGCATGGCCTCGAGGTTCACCCAGAGACCCCAGTGGAGAAAATCCAGAACTATTACCAAATCTCCCTCGAGGTGACACCTATAGTAGGATTGGGGAATGGGTCGTAGGATTGCCCCAATCGATTGGACTGAAAGCGCAGAGGAGCTGGAGGCACAGTATAGACGGGAGAAGCACCTGGAACGACGTAAACGGCTGCAGGCGATGTGGCTGGTACGTCGAGGCAAAGCTGCACAGGATGCGGCCAAAGAAGTGGGGATTGGACGTAAAACCCTCAACCGGTGGCTGGCTTGGTATCGGGCCGGGGGATTGCAGGAGGTGTTGAAGCGCGTACCGGGCTGGGGGGTCAAGGTCAGTCGAGCCTGGTTGGATCAAGACCAACAAC
>AXWR01000043.1 GCA_000482765.1 Meiothermus taiwanensis DSM 14542 | reverse complement strand
CTCGCTCAGTTGCTCTGCGACCGCTACGGCCTTGGATTCGGGCAGTTTACAGTTCCAGAGGGCCGTTCCCTTCCTTTCGCTGAACTCCTGCCCGCAGCTCTTGCAACGCAGGTATCGTATCTTTTCTGCGCTGTACACTTTGCGTACCTTGAGATTGCCTTGTCCGGTTTTCCCGTACAGCTTGCATCCTTCTATCGGGCATGCCAGACTTGAGAGGGGAGGTTTGTTTGTTTTCACACAACGCAATCTGCGTTGAAAACGGCCTCCCCTTCAACCCCTGTCTGGGATAATCTCACTCTACTACCCGGTCTTGCACAGGCTATGAAAACAGATTAAAGGGCGCTTTTCCTTTGCCCAAGAGCCAGGGGTAAATATCCCACAATCGCCAGGGCGATGAGGGTCGCCCAGACGAGCAAAGCGGTGCTGTAATCGCTCAGGCCCAGCACCACCCCCATTCCCCACTGGAGCAAGAACACCCCCATGAAGCCCATAAAGTTGATGGCCGTAACGGCCCGTCCGGTGAGTTCGGTGGGGAAGGCCAGGCGGGCCTGGGCCAGGCTCAGGATGTTAAAGGCGCCGGTGAAGCCCATCAGCCCGTAGATCAGGTAAAGGCCCCAGGCGGGCATCTGGGGCCACAGGGCCAGCAGCAGGGGCCCCAGGGTAAACCCGAGGCTGGCCGAGAGCAACACCCGCGGCAGACCCCAGCGGTCGGCCAGGGGGCCGCACAGCAAAAAGCCCAGCAGCGCGGCCAGTGAGAAGGTGAAGAGCACGCTGCCGACCTCGAGGCTCCCCAACCCCCGCACCTTGAACAAAAAGTCGCCGCCCCACAGGGTCTGCCAGGCCAGAAACCCGCCCCCCACCATAAAGTTGAGCCAGCCCATGCGCCAGAACTGGCTGCTTCGCCAGATCAGGCTGGCGTTGCCGGCCTGGGTGCTCCGGGGCAGCGCCATGCCCTTGGGGGCGTTGCGTACCCCCAGGGCCACCACCAGCGCCACCAGCACAATCACCAGGGCCCCCCACTCGAAGACCCCGCGCCAGCCGATCTGCTCCTTGAGCCAGGCCAGGGGGCTCGAGGCCGCAATGGCCCCCGAGGCCCCCAGGGCCACATACAGGCTGCTGATGCTGGCGTAGCGGTGGGCAGGGAACCACAGCGAAAAGGCCTTCAAAGCGCCCATCAGGGCCGCTGCAAAGCCAATCCCCAGTAGCGCCCGCCCCGCCGAAAGGGTCACAAAGTCCTGGGCCGAGGCAAATATCAGGGCCCCTGCGGCCCCCAACAGCATGAGCGCCGGGTGCACAAAGCGCGGGCCAAAGCGATCCAGGAGCGCGCCTAAGGGCAACTGCGCCATGGCAAAGGTCAGGTAAAACAGACTGGTCATCAGGCCCAGCTCGGCCGAGGTGAGGCCCAGGTCGCGCCGTAGGTCGGGCGAGATGACCGCGTTGGTCGCGCGGAAAAAGTAGGAGAGGAAGTAGGCCAACAACAGGATTGCAAAAATCCGAAAAGCCGCCGGCATGTTCTGTATCCTACCCCCATGAACTCCAATACGGCGTCTGTTTTGTGGCTCGAGCTCCTGGGCGGGCTTTTGGTGGTGTTGGGAGCGCTGCTCGCGTGGCTGGCCTTCACCCTGGCCAACCAGACCATTGACCCCAGCCTGGAGAAAAACCTGCTGCGCATCCGGCTCGACCTGCCGGGTTTTCTGGATGGGCTGGCCCGCCACCTGGCCACCGCCGGGGCCTGGATGGCCGGGGTGGGCGGGCTGCTCTTTTTTGGAGCCGCTCACCTGGTGCGGCTCTTCCGGCTCGTGCTGGGCCTGGCGGCCTTATTTGCGCTGGGGGTGTGGGTCTGGCTAGCGTTTTAGGCTCAGGAGTTCGGTGGTGCCGCCTTCAAACTGGCTCTTAACCAGCCCCACCCCCTGGGCATACCAGGCATAGGTCTTGAGGGTAGTGCTGAGCGGGATGCTGTGTTCCCCCATTTTCATGCTCCCACGGATGGTTGTGGTGCTCTCGACTTTGAGGGCGGTGAAATGCCCGGCGGGTACCGTCACGCTTTCCTGCCCAAGCACCTTGTTGGTGGTACTGATGCTTTGTTCGATCTGCATGGTCATGCCTTGTTGTTTCATCTCTCCGCTGACTTCGTAGCTGTAGCTCCAGGTGGTTCCAACCTGCATAACTTGTGGAATGGTCACCCCGTCGGCCTTGCGGGTTTTGAGGTTCATCTGTACCCCTCGGTTGTTGAGCGGCTGGATGTACTCGGGCTGGATAAGGCCGCTGCTTTCGCAACTCCAGCGGCTCTCGATAACGATGTCTTTGAGGGTCTGGCGCTGGGTAAAACCCCTGGCGCTGACGTTGGTGAAGCTGACTGTATAGGTTGAGTTATCCACACTCAACCGGTAGCTCCAGACCCAGCCCTCGCGCACCGGGAAGAAGGGGTGATCGCACTGGGCCCAGGCTAGAGCGGCTAGCATCAGTATTGAGGTTACAAGCAATGGGCGCATACACGGCTCCTTCTTCTTAAAGATATGCTGCCCGGCGTTATTCTGGCGTTAATTTTGGCGATACCCCGCCCCGGCCTCCTGGCTCGAGGCCCCCAGCGCAGCGTGTGGCAGGGGAAATGAATCCTCTGCCCTAAATACCCGGCTCCAGATGGGCTACCCTGGTCACATGGCTATCGTTACGCCACAGACCCTTCGCCAGGACTTTCCCCTGCTCGTGCACCATCCCGAGCTGGTCTACCTCAACTCGGCGGCCACCAGCCAGAAGCCCCAAGCGGTTATCGAAGCGGTGTCCCGCTACTACCGGGAGCTCAATGCCAGCGTGCACCGGGGGGCCTACACCCTCTCGGCGCAGGCCAGCGAGGCCTACGAGCAGGCCCGCCGTACCCTGGCCCGCTTTATTGGGGCCGAGGAGCGTGAGATTATCTTCGTGCGCAACACCACCGAGGCCCTCAACCTGGTGGCCTACGCCTGGGGGCTGCGTAACTTGCAGCCCGGCGATGAAATTCTCCTGACCGAGATGGAGCACCACGCCAACCTGGTGCCCTGGCACCTGGTCTGCGAGCGCACGGGGGCCAGGATCAAAGCCATACCGCTTGGGGATGATGGGCGCTTGGAATTGGAGCACCTCGGCACCCTCCTCACCGAGCGGGTCAGGCTGGTGAGCGTGATGCACGTCTCCAATGTGCTGGGAACCGTTAACCCGGTGGCCCAGATTGCCCAGGCGGCCAGGGCCGTGGGGGCTTTGGTGCTGGTGGATGGGGCGCAGTCGGCCCCGCATATGCCGGTGGATGTACGGGCTCTGGGGGCCGATTTCTATGCGTTTTCCGGGCACAAGATGCTGGGGCCTACCGGCATCGGGGTGCTCTGGGGGCGCTACGAGGTGCTGGAAACCCTGGCCCCTTTTTTGGGGGGCGGCAGCATGATTCGCGAAGTTTACGTAGACCGCTCCACCTATGCCCAGCCGCCCCAGCGCTTCGAGGCCGGAACCCCGGCGGTGGCTGAGGCCGTTGGGCTGGCTGCGGCGGTGGAATACCTCGAGCGCCTGGGTATGGCGAACGTATGGCAACACGAGCTCGAGCTTGCCGCCTACGCCCTCGCGCGCCTCGACGAGGAGCTGCCCGAAGTGCGCACCTTTGGCCCCCGCGGCCAGGATCGCAGCGGGGTGATTCCCTTTGTGCTGGGCAGTATCCACGCCCACGACGTGGCCACCGCCCTCGACCAGTACGGCATTGCGGTGCGGGCCGGGCACCACTGCGCCCAGCCCCTGCACCGCAAGCTGGGGGTTGCCGCTACGGTGCGGGCCAGCTTTTACGTCTACACCACCCGAGAAGATGTGGATCGCTTCATCGAGGCCCTGAAGAAGGTACGCGACTTTTTCAAAGACTGGCTATAGCACAGGGACTTACAATAAACCGTATGAACCTCCTGGAGGATCTGTACAAAGACATCATCCTGCGCCACTACAAGTCGCCCCACAACTACGGCCCGCTGGAATCGGCCAATGTGCGGGTCGTGGGCGATAACCCCTCCTGTGGCGATCAGATCGAGCTACAGGTCGAGACCGATGGCGAGCAGATTGCCGATGTGCGTTTTCGCGGGCAGGGCTGTGCCATCTCGCAGGCCTCGGCCTCTTTGATGACCGACCTGGTCAAGGGCAAGACCTGGGCCGAGGCCCTCGAGCTCGAGCGCAAGTTCAAGTCCATGATTCTGGACGGTGCGCCGCCCGCACCTGAGCTGGGCGACTTAGCGGCCTTGTCGGGGGTGCACAAGCTGGCGGCCCGGGTCAAGTGCGCCACCCTGGCCTGGAACGCCCTCGAGCAAGCGGCCCAGGAAGCCCGAACCAAGGCCCAGGGCACCTAGCACAAGAGGGTGCTGAAGTCGTTGAAATCGGCACGGAAGCCGCCGGGCAGGCCCTTGGCAATGACCGAGACCGCGTCGTGGGAGTGCAGGCTCTCGAGGTGCGAGCAGGCCACCTGGAAGTCGTGGATGCGCCGGTCGGCAATGAGCTGCTCGTAGAGCAGCCGGGCGGCATCCTCCACAAACTTCACGTAGGCCCCGTTCAGCTCGGCAAAGGCCTGCTCGTCCTCGCGCTTGACCATCACCTGGGTCTCGGTTTTGAGGGCCGCGCGGGCGTGGTGGATCAGGTCTTCCAGGTGCAGCGAGGTATCCGGCGCCACCTCCACCTTGATGCGGGCCTTGGAGCGCTGGCTGTGGGGGATGGCGTACACCCCCCGCACATCGCGGGCGTGCTCGGCCAGCTCGGCGGAGCAGGGGCAGGCCGAGGAGTAGACGAAGTCGAGCTCGACAAAGCGGCGCAAGGTGCCGTTTTCTTCCAAAACCGCCTCGTAGCTGCCGCTGTAGTACTGGTAGCCCTCGAGGCCGGAGCGCAGGGCCGGAACCAGCATGGGGTAGCTGAAGGCCACCTTGACCCGGGCGCTCATGCTCTCGAGGTCGCGGCGGTAGTCCTGCACCACCCGGGCCAGGGTATCCAGGCTAAAAACCTCGTCTTTGTGGGCATAAAAGGTACGGATGATCCGGCTCATGTTGATGCCCTTGAGGTTGGCCTGAAGCGATACCGTGCCGGTAACACGGGCCTCGAGGGTCAGGGCTTCACCCGCGGGGGTGGCAAACTTGAGCGGGAGCCGGAAGCCCGAGATGCCCACCTGCTGGATGGCGACGTTGGCCCCTTCGATCGAGTCCACGGTCTCGGTCATGTCGGGCAGGCTGGCCTTGTAGGCCGCATCGGGCCGGAACTGGTGGTCGTAGTGGCGGGTGATGACGGGTTCGGCGCCGTCGGTGTTGCGGAACAGGTAGGCTTTTTTGCCACCGTTTTTTTCGATTTTGAGAGGGGGTGTATCGAGGATTTGCTTATTGTCGAAGCTAAGCAAGGGCGTCTCCTTTTTCGTCAGCAACCTCGAGCAGTCTGACGAGTAGGTATGCGAAGGGAATCTATTGTGTGGTGTCCTGAGCTGCTTCCCTTCAAACCGGCTCCGGAACCAATCGCAGTCTAGCCTAACTGCACCCTCATAGCATGCCACCTTATACACAAACTGAACGTAACCTGGACGCTAGTTTTCTTAAAGTGGGGTACCACCACCATCGGCCCAGCGACCCGGCGGGGCGATTTTGTGTCAAAGAGGGCTTTTTCTCGCCAATGGCCTGGGTTGTTTGCTACAGATTCCACCCGCCCGAAACCTCCATCACTTGGCCGGTAATGTAGCTGCTCTGCTCATCCACAAAGAAGAGCACGGCCCGGGCCAGCTCCTCCAGCTGGGCCAGCCGGCCCATGGGAATCTCGTTGATTGGTTTGGAAAGGGAGTTTTCGGCCACCCCCGGCGCGACCACATTCACCGTGATGCCCCGGGGGGCGAGGCGCTGGGCCAGGGCCTTGCTGTACAGAATCAGGCCGGTTTTGGCGATCACGTAGGGGGTAATCTCTGGGCGGGCCAGCAGGTTTTGCGCGCCGGCAAACCCGATGTTCACCACCCGCCCATAGCCGGTCTGGCTCAGGTAGGGGAGGGCGGCCTGGGTCAGATAAAAAGGCGCGTTCAGGTTGGAGTCCAGTATGGAGTGCCATTCCTCGGGGGTGGTCTGTTCGATGGGTTTTTTGAGGTAGTTTCCAACGTTATTGACCAGTACCTGTAAACCCCCGAGCTGTTCGGCTACCTCTTCGATGAGCCCCTGGGCCTCCTTGACCCGTGTGACATCGGCCTGCACCCGGATGGCCCGCACCCCGTGCTGAAGGGCCTCCTGGCGGGTTTGTTCGGCCTCGAGGGCGCTTTGGTGGTAGTGCACGGCCACATCGAACCCCTGCCGGGCCAGCGCCAGCACAATGGCCCGCCCGATGCCCCTGGCCGAGCCGGTGACCAGGGCCACCCGGCTCATACCGCCCCCCTTCCCAGGTAGGCCTCCAGCAGGGTGCGGGTGATGCGGTTCAGGGGATACCGGAGCGCCTCCTCCGGGTTGACCCAGGCCCACTCCAGGATCTCCTGGTTGGGGCGGATGGTCTCATCCGGGCTTTCGGCGAAGTAGTTGATGAACAGAAAGTGCATGGGCTTGTAAAACTGGGGGTCGAACACCCCCTCCAGCAGCAGGGCAAAGCGGATCTGGGTGAGCTCGAGGCCCACCTCTTCGCGAAACTCCCTCTGTAAAGCGGCCTCCAGAGATTCGCCCCATTCAATCTTGCCCCCCGGCACCCCCCACCAACCCTGCCACTTGCCGGTCTTGACGATCAGCACCCGGCCCGAAGGCCCTTTCACCAAAGCGCCCACGGTGGGAATCGGATATCTTGGCTCCATACCGGGCTTTAGGCTACGCCGCCGGGCCCCGGCAGAAGGTGCCGAAGGCTAGTTTTGCAACACCTTGTAGACCGCATAGACCCGCCCATTTTTGGGATAGGCCTCGAGGCCATACAGCACCCCGTGATTGGGCAAGCGCGCGGTGGTCTTTTGTGGCAGGCCGGTTTCAAAGGCCACCACCAGGGGGTCATCGCGGCGGAAGCCTGCCCCGCGGCTCACCCAGCCCGCAACCTGCGGGTGCTTGGCGCTGAAGTAAACCCGCAGGGGTTTGCTACCGGCCATCAGTACGATGGAAGGAACCGGGCCCCGCTCGGCCAAAGCGATCATCACCACTTCCTCCGAAACCTGGTAGAGCTCGGCCAGCTCGGGTATCAGCCGGGGGGTCTGGCCCTTCTGGGCGATGGCCGCCTGCACTGCCTGGCCGGGCAGCAGCATCTCGGCGGCCCCCAGGTTGCACAGGGCCTCGAGCTCCTTTTCCAGGGCCTGGCCTTCGTAGGTTTCGTGCAGGTCGGAGAGCAGGTCGTCGTCCTGCTGGATCAGTATGTGCATGACCTCGTGGGCCAGGGTAAACCGCTGGCGTTTGGGCGGGGAGTCCTGGTCAATCAGGATATGATTCTGCCCTGGCATCCAGGCCCCAAACTTGCCCTCTGGCAATCGGCCGTAAGAGAGGCTGGCGCCGATGCCCGCAGCCAAGCGCTCGGGGGTTAGGGGGGCGTGGGCCTTGCGGTACCGCTCAGCCAGGGCAATCACCCTCAACCTGAGATCGTTGGACATCTTCCCGCCAGATTACTGGATGGCTACAAAAAGCGAAACCCGCTGGGTGTTTTCGTAGACCTCGTAATCGAAGGTGAAAGCCCTCTTGGGCGCGCCGGGCTGCCGGAAATAGGCCCGGACTTGCTGCCAGGCCTCTTTTACCGAGTCTGGTTTGGCGCTGGGCACACTAAACATCAGATACCGGCCCCCAGGGACGTTCAGGCCGCTCAGGCCGGGTGGCACGTCGTCCGGCCCCATCACCTGGTAGCCCAGCAGCACCGAGAAGGGGCCCTGCTCGCTTTCGTAGTTGAAATAAACCACAAAAGGCTTTCCCCTGGCCCGGCGCTTGGGGATGAGCAGCTCGAGCGCCCCGCTTTCTATCTTGTGCCAGAGCGGAGGAATCCGGGCGGTCTGGGGGTCTTGCTCCAGGGCCAGGCTGGTACGCAGCTCGTACCCTGCGACAAAAAAGCCGGACTCGAGGGTGTGGACAGGGCGCTCCATACACTCATTATGGCCGGGGGATCGGGTTTGCGACCACACGGCGTGCAAAACAAGCCACAGCGCTTCTCTGTGGCGGAACACCTCGAGGCCGATCCTTTCAGGGTAAAGACCATTTTTGCAACGCCTTCGGGGCTTTGCCTGTATGTACAAAAAAGATGATGACCAGCGGCCACCATCTTTGGGAGTTTTCTAAAGATGTCCTAGCCCTCCAGCACCCGCTTGAGGTGCAGGAAGATCTCGTACCAGTCGCGCTTGGACTCCGGGCGCTTGCCCCGTAGCTCGATGCGGGCTAGGGTGCGCTGCCACTCGGGGGTGATCTCGGCCCCCAGGATGGGGTCGGCGATGAGTTCGGCCAGGCCCTTGGGCAGCGAGGCTTCGGTGCGCTCGCCGTAGAAGTCTACCGGGGCCAGCAGGTCGTTGACCGATAGGTTGTAGGAAGTCGCCAGGGTTTGCAGGGTGTCGAGGGAAGGGTTGGTGCGGCCCCGCTCGAGGTCAGACAGGTAGGGCACCGAGAGCCCGCTTTTCTCGGAGAGGTCTTTGAGGCGCCAGCCCTGCTGGGTGCGCAGCTCACGAAGGCGTTCGGCTAGTGTCATGGTTCTGACGGTAGCATAAAAATTTTCTACGGTCAAGACGTAATGTTCTGCTTGGATATTGCGTTATGCAGATAGATTATGCTAATATCATAACAGGAGGCGGACATATGAACGTTAGCGAAATCATCTGGAAGTCCGTAGGGCGTGGTGCAGCACACCCCAGCGAGGTGCTCAATGCCCTTATCGAGCTGGATAACCGCAAAGGCCAGATTGGGCTGTGGGCTCTGGAGAACGAACTGCGCGCCAAAATGCCCCTGCTTCGCCCGGCGGCCCGGCCTCTGGCCCAGGCCTGGCTCGAGGCCACCGTCCTCTACCGCACCACCTTCTACTCCGAGGGCCGCCTATCCAGGCTGTTTCACCGTTTCGTTCAGCCCGAACAACGGCCCCTTCCCTTCGCAAGTTAGCCCCGCGGGGTGACCATGTTTTCTACTTTTTTTGCAGAAATAGAAGCCCGCTATCGGCACGAGCGTCTGCTCGAGGAAACCTTGGGGGTTGGCCCCGCTATCCACCAAACAGTACAGGAGGCCCGCATGATGCAACTCGCCCAGCAAACCCAGGCTCCGGCTATGGAGCATGTCCGTCGTGTTTCGGCATATGTGTTCGTTTCCTGCGCCCAACCCAAACGCCTTGCACGGGCCCTGCGCCGCCTGCCAGGGGTGATCAAGGCCGATGCCCTGCTGGGGGCCTCCGAGGCGGTGCTGGTGGTGGAGCGGCACAATTTTGAGGCCTTGCAGTCACTGCTGACCGAAGTGCAATCCACCCCCGGTGTTCGTAAGATTTCAGTCAAACTCGCGGCCTGAAGGGCGTCCTGTAAGCGCACCAGGAGGTGCTGAATGTTCAAGATCGTGCCCAATCTCTGGTTCGACAAAGAGGCCGCGGAGGCCGCTCGGTTTTATTGCGATGCAATTCCGGGTTCCAGGATAAATAGTTTGGTTGTTTTGCGCGATACGCCCTCGGGGGACTGCGATCTGGTCTCGTTTGAGCTGGCCGGCCAGCCCTTCATGGCCATCAGCGCGGGGCCGCTTTTCAAGTTCAATCCCTCCATCTCGTTTATCCTCAACTTCGACCCCTCCCAGGGGCGCACCCGACAAGACCTCGAGGCCCTGTGGAACAAGTTGCTGCCAGGGGGTAGCGTGCTGATGCCATTACAGGCCTATCCCTTTGCGCCCCTCTACGGCTGGATTCAAGACCGCTACGGCCTTTCCTGGCAGCTTAACCTCTCCGACCCCGGTGGCGAGGCGCGTCCTTTTATCACGCCCGCGCTATTGTTTGTGGGCGAGGTATGCGGCAAGGCCGAGGAGGCCCAGGACTTCTATACCTCGGTGTTCCCCAACGCTCGACGGGGAGCGACGATGCGCTATCCGGCGGGCATGGCGCCCGAGCGCGAAGGTACCTTGATGTACAGCGAGTTCATGCTGGCGGGCCAGTGGTTTGCCGCCATGGACAGCGCCTACCCGCACAACTTCGCTTTCAACGAGGCCATCTCGTTCATGATTTACTGCGACACCCAGGCCGAAATTGACCATTACTGGACGAAGCTCTCAGCGGTACCGGAGGCCGAGCAGTGTGGCTGGCTCAAAGACAGGTATGGTCTGAGCTGGCAGGTAGTGCCCCGGGCGTTGGAGCAGATGCTGCAAGACCCCGACCCAGAACGGGTCAACCGGATTAACCAGGCGGTGCTTCAGATGAAAAAGCTTGACCTGGCCGAGTTGCAAAAGGCCTATGCCTGAACGGTTGTGGAAGCAACTTCGAGGTAGATTATGACGATAAAAGTATCGGCGTGTATACCGGTGATCCCCAGCCGCGACGTGCAGGAATCGCTGCGGTTTTATCAGACCCACCTGGGCTTCCAGGATGCTTTTACCTGGGGCGAGAACCCGGTGGAGTACGGCGGGGTGAGCCGGGACGGGCTGCGGTTGCACTTCTACCTCGAGCCCAACCCCGAAATCAGCCGTAACTATGCCTTCCGGCTCGAGGTGGACGAGGTAGACCTGCTGTATGTGGCCTGCGAGGCCGCCGGCATCGTGCACCCCAATGGCAGGCTGGAAAACAAGCCCTGGGCCACCCGCGAGTTCACCCTCCTCGACCCCTCTGGGGTGGCTATACGGGTTTACCAGGAGCTTAGGGTATAACCCGCTCCCGGGGTGCCTGTAGCAAGGCTTTGCCTAAAGCCTCGCCGGGCTTGCCGTCGCCCCGGTAGGCCTCGGGTTCTTTCTCGATCCAGGCGTAGCCCTGGTGGTGGAACTGCAGGCTGCGGAAGCCCTGGGCAAAGGCCGCCTCGATGAGCTGGCCCAGCGAGCCGGCCTCGAGGCCCTTTTCTTTGAGCGCCTCGAGCAGGTCGGGCGGTAGATCCGGCTCGAAGCCCTGCTGGGCGGAAAGCTGCTGATAGGCCGGCTCACGCTGCTCCATGGTGCCGCCTTGGGCGAAATAGCGCTCCAGCACCCTGTACCAGTCGCCGCTGCGGGTGATGGGGGCCATGGCGGTATAGGCCTGCTCGAGGGCCTCCGGGGAATAGTCGTGGTAGCGGTTCTCGTGGACTACCATCTCCCGGGGCAGGCGGGGCCTCGGGGCCGGGCTTTCGTCCGGCACCCCCACGCACAGGCCGGCCACCGGTATCACCCCCTGCGGCAGTCCACACAGCGCCTTAATTTCCTTTATGCCGTTCAGCACCCCGCCAATCCACACGATGCCATAGCCCAGGCTCTCGGCCATGGTGGCCAGGGCGCTTCCGGCCAGCACCGCATCGGTGATGGCAAAGTGCAGGGCGGTGCGGGGCCAGTGCCCGAACACCCCGCCCCGGTGCTCCACCAGCCGGCGCAGGCGGTAGACGTCGGCCAGAATCAGGAAAAACTCGGCGCAGGTCTCGATGTGGGGGTTGTGGCCGGAGTGGCTTGAAACCTTGCGGCGTAGCTCAGGGTCGCTGATGCGCAGCAGGCTGTACATCTGCGCGGTGGCGTCGGTGGGGGCCCGCTGGGCGGCAAAGAGTATCTTTTCCAGGTCGCCTTCGCGCAGGGGCTCGGGCTTGAACTTGCGCACGCTGGCGCGGCGCTGGTATAGCGTGTGTAGATCGTTCATAACAGTAGCCTACCGTGTTGGCGGGCTATAGAGCCATGGCTGCGATCTTTTGAGCTCAGGCCTGCTCGAGCGCCTCTTTGCGCACCTCTTCCTCGGGCTGGCCGGCCGGGTACTGCCCGTTGAAGCAGGCCAGGCAGACCGGCCCCCCGATGGCCTGGCGCACCCCGGACTCGCTCAAAAAAGCCAGCGAGTCGGCCCCGATAAGCTGGCGGATCTCTTCAACGCTGTGCGTTGAGGCCACCAGCTCCTTGCGGGCCGCGGTGTCGATGCCGTAGTAGCAGGGGAACTTGATGGGCGGGGAGGAGATGCGCACGTGCACCTCGGCGGCCCCGGCCTCGCGCAGCAGTTGCACGATGCGCCCGGAGGTGGTGCCCCGCACAATGGAGTCGTCCACCAGCACCACCCGCCGGCCCGCCACCACCGGGGTGGCGGCCAGTTTGAGCCGCACCTTCAGGTCGCGCATCTCCTGGGTGGGCTGGATAAAGGTGCGGCCTGTGTAGGGGTTTTTGTGCAGGCCGTAGTCCAGAGGAATCCCCGAGGCCCGGCTGTAGCCGATGGCCGCCCCAATCCCGGAGTCGGGCACCGGTACTACCAGGTCGGCCTCGGCGGGGGCTTCCTGGGCCAGCACCTCGCCCATGCGGATGCGGGCGGGGTGGGTGGCGATACCGTCCAGGGTTGCATCGGCCCGGGCAAAGTAGATCCACTCAAAGGCGCAGGGGGTGGGACGGGGCTCGAGCACCTGCATGGAGCAGAGCTCCCCCGACTCCACCCAGACCAGCTCGCCGGGCCGCACGTCGCGCACGAAGCGGGCCCCCATCAGGGCCAGGGCCGGGGTCTCCGAAGCAAAGACCCAGCCGCCATTTTCCAGTCGCCCGATCACCAGGGGTCGCACCCCGTTGCCGTCGCGCAGTGCCAGCACCGTCTGCCGATCCATCAGCACCACGCTAAAGCCCCCCTTTAGCTCCCGCATGGCCCGGGCGGTGGCCTCCACCAGGCTGAGCCTGGCGTAGCGGGCGATCAGGTTGATCATCACCTCGGTGTCGTTGGTGGTCTGGAAGACCGCGCCGTGCTCGAGGAGCTGCTGGCGGATCTGCAGGGCGTTCACAAAGTTGCCGTTGTGGGCAATGGCCAGAATCCCCTTGGAGCTGCGCACGCTCAAGGGCTGGGCGTTGAAGCGCAGGTTGGAACCGGTGGTGGAGTAGCGGGTGTGCCCGATGCCCAGGTTGGCCCCCTGGATGCGCAGACGCTGCATCCGGGTCTCGTCGAAGACCTGGCTGACCAGGCCCAGGTCTTTTTCGATCACCAGGTCTTTCCCGTTTGAAACGCAAATTCCCGCAGCTTCCTGCCCCCGGTGTTGCAGGGCGAAGAGCCCCAGCTGCAAGAGCTCGGCCACCGGCAGGGGCTCGGGCGACCACAGGCCCAGCACCCCGCACTCTTCCCGGGGTTTGTCCATCATGGCAACACCTCCCGCAAGGGCGCTTCCCAGGCCTGCCGCAAAGCCGCCACGGGCCACTCCAGGCGCGCTTTGGGGGTCAGGATGGTGAGGGTTGAGCCGCCCACCTGCCCCAGGACGTGGTAGGGCAGGCCGTGGTTCTCCAGCAGTTTAACCGCGGCCTGCAAGTGGGCCTGGTTCACGCTGAACAGGATGCGGCTGGGGGCTTCCCCAAACAGCACAGCATCGGGCCGGGCCGGGCTGCGCAGCTCGAGGGTGGCCCCCAGGCCATAAGGCAGGCACATCTCGGCCAGGGCCACCGCCAGGCCCCCCTCGGCCACGTCGTGCGCGGTGCTGACCCAGCCCCGCCCGATCAGCTCGCGGATGGCGGCCTGGGCCCTGGCTTCCAGGGCCAGATCCAAAGGCGGCGGGCTCCCGGCCTCCTGGCCGTGCACCACCCAGAGGTACTCCGAGGCCCCCAGATGCCCCTCCAGCGCGCCGATGAGCACGATAAAATCGCCCGCATGCTGGAAGCCCTGCTGGGCGCGCTGCTCGAGGTTCTGCAAAAGCCCCACCACCCCCACCATGGGCGTGGGCGGGATGCGGTAGTTGGGCCCTTCGTTGTAGAGCGAGACGTTCCCCGAGACCACCGGAAGCCCCAGGGCCCTCGAGGCCTCTGCCAGGCCCTGGATGGTCTCGGACAGCTCGAAGTAGCCCTCGGGGGTCTCGGGGTTGCCGCAGTTGAGACCGTCGGTGTAGGCCAGGGGCTGGGCGCCCACCACGCTCACGTTGCGGCTGGCCTCGGCCAGGGCGTGCATGGCCCCTAAGCGGGGTGAGAGCTTGCTGTAGCGGGGGTTGGCATCCACCTTGACGGCCAGCCCCCGCCGGGTGCCCTTGATGCGCAGGATGGCCGCGTCGCCCGAGCCGGGTACCAGCACGGTGTTGGTGCCCACCTGGTGGTCGTAGCGCTGGTAGATGGGGGCCCGGCTGCACAGGTTGGGCGAGGCCAGCAGCCGGGGCAGAATATCTTGCAGGTCGGAAGGAAGCGGTAGGGCACCCAGATCCACCGCCCTCAGCCGGGCGATGGCCGGGTCTTCCTGCCCTTCGCGGGTGTAGGTGGGGCTGTCGGCCAGGGCTGCGGTGGGCACCTCGGCCACCACCTGGCCCGCGTGCACCACCCGGAAGACCGGCTCGGCGATGGTATGGGCCACCGGGACGGCGTCCAGCCCGTAGCGGGCCGCCAGGGCCTCCAGCGCCTGCTCCTTACCGGGCCGGGGCACCAGCACCATGCGCTCCTGCGACTCCGAGAGCATCAGCTCGATGGGGTTCATGCCCGCCTCGCGCTGCGGTACCCGGTCGAGGTTGAGCTCGAGGCCCAGCCCCGACTTGTGGGCCAGCTCGGAAAGCGAGGAGGTAAGCCCGGCCGCCCCCATGTCCTGCACCCCTTCGACCAGATCCTGCCGGATGGCTTCCAGGGTCAGCTCCATGGTCAGCTTGCCCAGGAAGGGGTCGCCCACCTGCACGCTAGGCCGTTTGGACTCGTTCTCTTCCGAGAGCTCCTCCGAGGCAAAGGCCGCCCCGCCAATGCCGTCGCGGCCGGTCTTGGAGCCCACGTAGTAGACCGGCCGCCCCAGGGAGGCCCGGCTCTTCTTGAGTTCTTCTATACGCAAAAGGCCCACGCACATGGCGTTTACCAGGGGGTTTTCCTGATAGTCGGGGTGGAAGTAGACCTCGCCCCCCACCGTGGGCACGCCGATGGCGTTGCCGTAGTGGGCGATGCCCTCCACCACCCCCCGCACCAGGTAGCGCGTGCGGGGGTCGTCGGGCCGGCCGAAGCGCAGCGAGTTTAAGAGGGCGATGGGCCGGGCCCCCATGGCCACGATGTCGCGGATGATGCCCCCCACCCCGGTGGCCGCGCCCTGCACCGGCTCCACCGCCGAAGGGTGGTTGTGGCTCTCGATTTTGAAGGCCACCGCCCAGCCCTCCCCAATCTCCACCACCCCGGCGTTCTCGCCGGGGCCCTGCAGCACGGCAGGGCCCTCCTTGGGCAGCAGCCGCAGCAGCGGGCGGGAGTTCTTGTAGGAGCAGTGCTCGCTCCACATCACCTTGAACAAGTAGAGCTCGAGCCGGTTGGGCTCGCGCCCCAGCAGGCGCACAATCGCCTGGTACTCACCCAGCGGAATGCCGGTCTCCTGGAGGAAAGGGGGTTGGGTTTCTTGGGTCATAAACCGATCATCTCTAAAGCACAGTCTTCTGGTCCACGCGAGGGTTCACAGGGCCCGCGGTGGATGCCCAAAAACCTTCTCGAGCAGCGGGAAAAGCTCGAGGTGGCTAGCGATGCGGGCGCTGGGCTCGGGCGGCCCGTTGCGGTGGGTGTGTCCGGTGTAGAGCACCGCGTAGGGGTAGCCGGTCTGGAAGGCCCCGGCGATGTCGGTGCGGGGGATATCCCCGATGTGCAGGGCTTCCTGGGGTTTGGCCCCCATCTCGTCCAGGGCGGCCAGGAAGGCTTCGGGGTGGGGCTTGACCACCCCGGTTTCGTCGGAGAAGGAAAAGCCGCTAAAGAGGTCGTGCAGCTTGTGGCGCATGAGCTGCTCGCGCAGGATGCGCCCGGTGGAGACGCTGGTATCGGAGACGATGCCCAGGGTGTAGTGCTGGGCCAGTTTGGGCAGGGCCTCGAGCACCCCCGGCAGCGGCAGCAGGCTCCCCTGCAGGGCCGCCTCCACGATGCGCTGGGTGGTGAGGGCCACCAGACCCTCGTCGTAGGGCAGGCCCAGGTAGGCAAAGATGCGGGTGACCCGCTCGAAGGGGGTCATGGCCTGACCGGCGTTCCAGGCTGCCTCGAAGTCCAGCGCGGCCTGCCGCCAGGCCTCCATCACCGCGGCGGGCTCGGCGGGCACGCCGGCCTCGGAGGCCGCATCC
Source organism: Meiothermus taiwanensis DSM 14542 (assembly GCA_000482765.1). Taxonomy (GTDB): domain Bacteria; phylum Deinococcota; class Deinococci; order Deinococcales; family Thermaceae; genus Meiothermus; species Meiothermus taiwanensis. Next base: position 4,763 of record AXWR01000043.1, on the reverse strand, counting down.
AGCAGGATCTCGTTGCGCAGGTTCTTGACCTGCCCGGCATACTCCGGGCCTTCGATGAAAAGGGTGCCCCAAAAATCGAAGGTGATTGCCTTTACCATGCCCATACCTCCTGCTCAATTGTTGCTGTTGCCCGGCTTAGACCACGACCTCGAGGGCCTGCTTGAGGCTCTGGAAAAACGGCAACCCATCGGCAGAGCCCAGGACGCTTTCCACCGCCCGTTCGGGGTGGGGCATCAGGCCCAGCACATTGCCCGCTGGGTTCACAATACCCGCAATGTCGTTCAGGGAGCCGTTGGGGTTGTAGCCCTCCTGCGAGGGCGCTTCTTGAGGGGCGGTGTAGCGGAAGACCACCTGGTGGTTTTGCTCGAGCCGTTCCAAGGTTTCTGCGTCGGCATAGTAGCGGCCCTCGCCGTGGGCGATGGGAATCCGCAGCACCTGCCCTGGGGTATACGCGCGGGTAAAGGGCAGGTCGGTGCGCTCGACCCGCAAAAACACCTCCTTGCAGGTGAAGTGGAGGTTGGTGTTGGCCAGGAGGGCCCCCGGCAGCAGCCCGGCCTCGGTGAGCACCTGGAAGCCGTTGCAGATCCCCACCACCGGGTAGCCGCGCAGCGCCAGCCGCCGCACCTCCTGCATCACCGGCGAGAACTTGGCCAGCGCCCCCGCCCGCAAATAGTCCCCATAGGAGAACCCCCCCGGCAGCAGGGCGGCCTGGAAGCCCTCCAGGTTTCGCTCGGTGTGCCAGACCAGCTCGGCCTCTAGCCCCACCAGCCGCAGGGCCCACAGGGCGTCCTGGTCGCAGTTGGAGCCAGGGAACTGAATCACCGCCACCTTCATGCCAGCTCCTTCACCGCCTCCACCACAAACACTTCCATCACCGGGTTGGACAGCGCCTTGCCGATGTTATGCGCGGTGGTTCTGGCCTCCGCCTCGCTCTGGGCCTCCACTTCCATCTCCAGCACCCGCCCCACCCGCACGTTCTCGACCGGGTACCCGAGGCCCTGCAAAACCCCTTCCACGGCCCGCCCCTGGGGGTCGAGGATGCCGTCTTTGAGCTCGATTAGGAGGGTAATGTGGTATTTCATAGCCCTTGCACCCGCCGCAGCACTTCCTGATAGGCTTCCTCCACCCCGCCTAGGTCGCGGCGGAAGCGGTCTTTGTCCATTTTTTCGCCGGTTCCCATCTCCCACAGGCGCATGGTGTCGGGCGAAATTTCGTCGGCCAGCACCAGCCGGCCGTCCGGTAGGCGGCCAAACTCCAGCTTGAAGTCGACGAGCTCGAGGTTGCGCTGGGCGAAATAGTCTTTTAGCAGGGTGTTGATCTGCAGGGCCAGGGTGCGGATGCGCTCCAGCTCGGCCTCGCTCAAAAGCCCCAGGGCCAGAGCCGCTTCCGGGTAGATGAGGGGGTCGCCCAGGGCATCGTTTTTGTAGGAGAACTCCAGCAGGGGCTTGGGGAGCACCCGGCCTTCCTCCACTCCGTAGCGCCGGGCAAAGGTACCGGCGGTGCGGTTGCGCACGATGACCTCGAGCGGCACGATCTCTACCTGTCGCACCAGCATCTCCCGCTCGGATAGCTGCCGCACAAAGTGCGTGGGGATGCCGTGGCCTTCCAGATAGCCAAACAGGGCCGAAGCAATCTGGTTGTTCACCGACCCCTTACCGGCGATCTGGGCCCGCTTCTGCCCGTTGAAGGCGGTGGCATCGTCCTTGAAATAGACCCGCACCATCCCCGCCTCGGAACTGGGATAGATAATTTTGGCTTTACCCTCGTAGAGTTTCTCCATCCGAATCTCTTCCATACTACCCCTCTACAGCCCAAAGCGGGCATAGATGGTATCCACATGGCGCAAGAAGTAGCCGGGGTCGAAGGCCTGGGCCAGCGCCGCGCCCTTGAGGGGGCAGGCCGGGTCGGCCTCGAGCAGGGCCCGGAAGTCCTGCCCCTCGGCCCAGCTTTTTAAGGCGTTGCGCTGGACGATCTCGTAGGCCGCCGTGCGATCCAGGCCGGCCTCGATCAGCAGGCTTAGCACCCGCTGGGAGTAGACCAGGCCGCGGGTGCGCTCGAGGTTGCGCTGGATGTTTTCCTCAAACACCACCAGCCCCTCCAGCACCCGCAAAAGCCGGCGCAGCATGTAGTGGGCCAGGGTGGTGGTGTCGGGCAGGATCACCCGCTCCACCGAGCTGTGCGAGATGTCCCGCTCGTGCCAGAGGGCCACGTTTTCCAGTTCGGCCTGCAGGTTGCTGCGCAGCAGCCGGGCCAGCCCCGAGATGTTCTCCAGGGCCACCGGGTTTTTCTTGTGCGGCATGGAGGAGGAGCCGGTCTGCTTGTAGCTAAAGGGTTCCTGGGCCTCCAGCACCTCGGTGCGCTGCAGGTGGCGCAGCTCCACCGCGATGCGCTCGAGGTCGGCCCCCAGGATGGCCAGCGCGCCCATCAGCTCGGCGTGGCGGTCGCGCGGTACCACCTGGCTCGAGGCCGGCTCAATCTGAAAGCCCAGCTTCTGGGCCACCCAGGCCTCGACGGCGGGCTCCACGTGGGCGTAATTCCCCACCGAGCCCGAGATCATGGCCACCCGGATGCCCTCGCGGGCCCTATTCAGGCGCTCCCTGTCGCGCAGCAAAGCCGCATAGAAGGCCAGAAAACGCAGGCCAAAGCTGGTGGGCTCGGCGTGCACCCCGTGGGTGCGCCCCACCGCCGGCAGGTGCTTGTACCGCACCGCCAGGTGCTTCAGGGCGGCCAGAACCTTATCCAGCTCCTGTTCGATCAGACCCAGGGCCTCGTCCAACAGCAGGTTCTGGGCGGTGTCCACCACATCGGTGCTGGTCAGGCCCAGGTGCAGCCAGCGGGCCACCTCGAGGCTACCCACCCACTCGGTAAGGGCACGGGTAAAAGCCACAATGTCGTGCCGGGTCTCGGCCTCGATTTCCTCGACGCGCCGGGCGAAGCTCGCATCCAGCGGCTTTTGCTGCAGGGCCTGGCGCAACTGCTGGGCCGTGCCGATGGGCACCTGCCCCAGGCTTTCCCAGGCTTCCATCACCAGAATTTCCACCTCGGCCCAGACCTGGTACTTGCGGGCCTCGCTCCAAAGCGCACGCATCTCGGGGGTCTGATAACGCTCAATCATGGCCCCATTACCCCCTTCGCCGTCCGATCAAAGAACGTAGGATTGGTTTTTTCCACGCGGGATCACTTGTTGTTCTTCATTGCCTCGCTGGACAATCTGGTGAACAACGTCATGAGCCTATCATGCTCCGGGGGTGGGGGCAACCGCGGGCCTCGAGTTGTTTTCATCCTGGCGGGTTAGTATTGGGGCCATGATCCGTGCAGTGTTGTTCGACGTGGGTGATACGCTCATTCTGGGGCACCCCAAATACTGGCTATGGCCCATTCTGGAGGCCAAGGGCATCGCCCACCAGGCCGACCTCAAGCGCCTTCCTCAGGCCATCCAGGACGCCTATGCCCACTACTCCGACCACCATATGAGCGCCACCGACGAGGCCACGGCCCTTTCGTTTTGGCGGGCCTTTCACCGGGAGGTCATGAACGGCATTGGGCTGGGGGCCTACGCCGACGAGGTGGCCGACTACCTAAGAGAACACTGGCAGAGCCCCCACATCTGGCCGCTCACACCGGGGGCCAAAGAGGTGCTGGGCGAGCTTAAGAGCCTGGGCTTCAAGCTGGGGGTGGTCTCCAACTGGGACTGGACGCTGCCGGGGGTTTTGCGGGCCACAGGCCTGGCCGATTTCTTCGACTATGTGGGGGTCTCGGCGCTGGAGGGGGTGGCCAAGCCCGACCCGCGCTTTTTCCAGATCGTGCTAGGCCATCTGGGCGTGGAGCCGCAGCAAGCGATTCACGTAGGCGACTCGGAGGACGATATCGCCGGGGCCAGGGCCGCCGGGGTACGGCCCATCCTGTTCGACCCGTACCGCCAGAACCCCAATGCGGTGGGCGATCTGGCCTGGGTGATCGAGTACGCCACAGGCCGGGTGGACTGGTTGTAGCGCCAAGCCCTTGACGCCCGGCCCATAGAACCTAGAAACTGACCTTCATGAGCGTTCGCAAGGCCATCTGGGGGGATAACTTCGAAGCCATCGAGCAAAACCTGGGCGAGGTCGACCCCGACCTGTATGCCTACATCCGCGACTTCGCCTACGAAGAGGTGCTGGCCCGCCCCGGCCTGGACTTGAAGACCCGCGAACTGCTGGCCATCACCAGCCTGATTGCCCTGGGCGCACCCAAGGAGATTGCCACCCACCTAGAAGGGGCTTTGCGCAACGGCGCGACCGAGCAAGAAGTGCGCGAGACCATCATCCAGTCGGCGCTGTTTGTGGGATTTCCCAACGCGCTGGCGGCTATGAAAACCTTTCGGGCCCTGCTGCGCAAGGAAGGGCGGGCCTCGAGCCGAACCTCCAGCGGGGAGTGATGACCCACGGTCTTGATTGTGCTCGGCCGGATACATGTGAGACTCTGAGCGAAAGAGAATAGGGGGAACCGACTCTGGAAAGGAGGTTCCCCCAGATGCAGCTTACTACAGTTGGAAAACCCCTGCTCAAAGCCGCCAACCAAGCCAGCCAGCTCGAACAAGCAGGCGCCGGCGACCCCGTCGTGGCCGAGCGCCTGCGGAAGCTCAAACTGGTAGAGACCCTCAGAAAAAAGAAAGTTCCCTGGGACGAAGTCCAAAAGCTGGTAGGCATCAGCAAGGCCACCTACCACCGCTGGAAAAAAAGACTCGAAGAACAAGACCTTGCCGGCCTCAAACCCAAAAGCCGCAA
>AXWR01000042.1 GCA_000482765.1 Meiothermus taiwanensis DSM 14542 | reverse complement strand
GGAGAACCGCTTACACCATAAACGAGACACGGTGTTGGGAGAAGATGCCTGCCGCAGCCGCAAGGGGGCGGTGGGGCTGATGTACTTACGGGATGTAATCCTGAGCCTCTTGCATCTCAAAAAGTGGCCGGTGTTGCGCTCGGTTAGAAAGTTCTCGGCTAATCCTAAGGCTCTACTGAAGCTAATCCGAGGGTTGTGATAAAAGCCTGGGCCGGTAGGCTTCAGCCAGGGTGGCACTAAACAGGTTGGTAAGATACAGGCATTATGGCAGACAACACACGGGCTTTGATGGAGGAGCTACTGGCCGAGATGGAAGAACGCCGCAAGCGCATCGTTGCTGGTGGGGGGCCGGAACGGCTAAAAAAACAACACGAAGCCGGCAAGATGACCGCCCGTGAACGCATCGAATACCTGCTCGACCCAGATAGCTTTGTTGAGCTGCAGCCCTTTGCCGAACACCCCGAAAGCGAGCTGATGCGTGGGGTTCAGGCACCCGCCGATGGGGTGGTTACCGGTTATGGTCAGATTGGGGGCCGCACGGTTTTCGTTTTTAGTCAGGACTTCACTGTGCTAGGCGGGAGCCTGGGCAAAACCCACGGGCAAAAAATCGCCCACCTCATGGATATGGCTGCCAAAGTAGGCGCGCCCATCATCGGCCTCAACGACTCGGCAGGGGCGCGCATCCAGGAGGGCGTGGACAGTCTTTCGGGCTATGGCGAGGTGTTCTACCGCAACGCCATCTACTCCGGGGTGGTGCCGCAAATCTCGGCCATTCTGGGGCCTTGTGCCGGGGGGGCTGTGTACAGCCCGGCCCTTACCGATTTTGTGCTGATGAGCAAAGGCAAAAGCTACATGTTCATCACCGGGCCGGAGGTGATCAAGAGTGTGACCCGCGAGGAGGTCACCTTCGAAGAACTGGGGGGCTCGGAGGTTCACACCACCAAGTCGGGCGTAGCCCACCTCGAGTGCGAGGGCGACCAGGGGGTGCTGGACACCATCAAAAAACTCCTGGTATACCTGCCGCAAAATGCTAGAGAAAAACCCCCCATACGGGAAAACAACGATTCCAAACAGCGCAAAACCCCGGAGCTTTTGAATCTAGTTCATCCCGACCCACGCCGCCCCTACAGCATGCACCAGATCATCGAGACCATCGTGGACGAGGGGGTGTTTTTGGAGCTGCACCCCCAGTTTGCTAAAAACATCATCGTGGGCTTTGCCCACCTGGGGGGCCAGAGTGTGGGGATTGTCGCCAACAACCCCCGCTTCATGGCCGGTGCGCTGGACATCAACGCCTCGGACAAGGCGGCCCGTTTTATTCGCACCTGCGATAGCTTCAACATTCCCATCCTGACCCTGGTGGACGTTACGGGCTTTTTGCCGGGCGTAGCCCAGGAACACCAGGGCATCATCCGCCACGGGGCCAAGATGCTCTACGCCTACGCCGAGGCCACCGTGCCCAAAATCACCCTGATTACCCGCAAGAGCTATGGCGGGGCTTACCTGGCCATGAACTCCCGCGACATGGGGGCCGATGTGGTGCTGGCCTGGCCCACCGGAGCGGTAGCGGTGATGGGGGCGGAGGGGGCCGCCAACATCATCTACCGCAAGGAAATCCAGTCCTCACCCGACCCCGCGGCGACGCGCCAGGCCAAAATTGCCGAGTACAAGAAAGCCTTCGACAACCCCTATGTGGCGGCCAGCCGGGGCTATATTGACGATGTGATTGACCCTGCCGATACCCGCCGGCTCCTGATACGGCACCTCGAGATGCTCTCCAGCAAGCAAGAGCAGCGGCCCTACAAGAAGCACGGGAACATCCCGCTGTAGCGCTACCTCGAGCGCTGCATCCGCCCCTGGGGGCGGCCTGACAACACCTGGTCGAAGCTGCTGCGGGCGCGGGCCTTCATGGCCTCGATCGCACCCCAGTTGGGCTGGCGCTGGGTAAGCACCGCCCTAGCCAGCAGATCGGGGTCGCCGGGCAGGTCTACGTACACCGCCCCGGCGTCGCGGCAGAAGCCGGCCACCTTGGGGTCGTAGGCGATGCCGGCAAAGGGTGTTCCGGCCGCCGCCGCCAGGATGGCCCCGTGCAGGCGCACCGAGATCACATAACCGGCCTGGGCCAGCAGGTAGCTCACCCGGCGCGGATCCCAGGCCAGCTCACGGGTGAAGCTGCTGAACCTTTCCAGCACCGGTTCATCGAAGCCCGGTTGCAGGGCCAGAACCACCACCTCGAGGCCCTCCACCCGCAGCCGGTCGGCCAGCTTGTGCAGGTTGGTGTTGGCCTCCTCGGTGCCGTACTTGGGTACCAGCACCACCATGTTGGGCTCGCGCTCCACCGGGGGCACCGGCAGGAGCAAAGCCGGGTCGGCCCCCAGGTGTACCTCCAGACCCAGGCTGCGCCCATACTCGAGCGAGCCCTCGTCCCGAAAAAAGCAGGGCACCCCCCGCAGGGCCCGCCGCACCCGTCCTTCGCCGCGCTTGCTCAGGGGGCCCAGGGACTGGTTGAACACGTACACAGCCTTGCCCCGCCGCCGGGCCAGGCCCATCATGGTCAGGTAGTACCACAGGCTCAGGCCAGAGGTTTTGTCCTGCAGCAAACCCCCACCGCCCGATAAAAGCAGGTCGATCTGGCCTAGGGCCTTCCAGACCTCGAGGGGGTGGGTGCGTTTGACGGCTTCCACCCCGTAGCGCTGCGCGGTTTCGGCGGGGTTGTTGGAAAACACCACGGCCTGGTGCCCACGGGCCCGCACCTCTTGCACAATGGCCTCGAGGATGGCCTCGTCACCCGCATTCTGAAAGCCGTAATAGCCGCTAACCCCGACGCGCATAAACCCTCCCTTTCATCTTGGCATGGCCGGGCATCAGATGCTTCTACCTGAGCCACCATTCGCGCAGGCGGCGGAGTACCCAGACCCCCACCAGGCCCAGCAACAGGCCGATGAGAATTCCGTTCAACACTCGGAAAAAAGAGATGCTCAAAGGGGTGTGGTAGTGGGAAAAAGTGTTCAGGATGGAACCCATACCCACCGCCACCAGCACCAGCAACGCATTCCTCATCCAGGTCGGCCAGGGCAGCAGCAGGGCCATAGGGGCCAGGGCATGGGCAAAAATCTCTTTGAAACGAGGGCGTACCATTACGTCTTGCAAGAAGGCCCTGAGCTGCAATTCCCACTCCGGCACGATGGAGGGAGCGGCGTCGTTGCCGCGCCGTAAGACGGCCAGGGCCACCACCGCCAGGCCCAGCAGCACGAGAACCGCTTCGCCCAGCTTAAATTGGTAGTTGTAGAGGAAGTTCAGAACAGGCTTGTAGTTGCTGGGCAAGAACGAGAGGGCCACCAAAAGGGGTGGCACCACCAGGGTCAGGGAGACCCCCCGGAAAGGCTCCAGGCCCAGCACGCTCTGGGGGGTGCTACCCAGCGCGGCCAGAAAGACCACCCCGGCCAGGGAGTAAAGCACCGCAGCCAGCCACAAGCGCAGGCCGGTTAGATGGCGCTCGAGGAAGCCCAGGGCCGGGAAAACCATGGCGGCCAGCAGAGGGGCCGCGTCCCCCCGGGCCACTCCCAGGGCCAACAGCACCAGCAGCACAACCACCGGTACACCGAAGGGTTGTGGCAGCCCATTGGCCAGCAAAACCAGACCCGCTACGATGCCCAAAAGGGCGATGTAGCGAAATGGCGAGGGTGTAAAGTCGCGGGCCGAGGGCTTGCCAATGGGGATACCGGAACGCTCCAGATCGCGCCGCAGGAAGCTCAGGAAGGCCTGGGTATCACCCGGTTCCCGGTAGGGCCGCAGGTAGAGCAACTGGTGTCCGCGCTCGCGGGCCGCCAGCACAAACTTATCGGCGGTCTCGGCAGGGGTGAGCTTGTCCTGCCACTCCGGGCGGATGCTAAAAAGCCGTTTGACCGGCAGGGTCTGGGCGAGCTGGGTGAATCCCCGCTGGGGGGTGCCCTCGATCCAGGCGATGGGCTTGCCCCGCAGTCCGGCTGCGACGGCCTCGAGGTGATCCTTATAGCCCAGCGCATCCAGCCCCGCAAACGCCACCGCGTCGGCTTCGGGGGGCACCAGCTCCACATCGTAGGTGCGGTAGGGGTGGTCAAAGGGCCGGGCCACAATGTAAAAGCCCTGGGCCTTTAGCTCGCGGGCCAGGGCCTGGTCGTAGCCAGCCGGGAAAAACTCCACGTTTACCGGGGTCGCCAGCCAGGTTTGGGTTCCGATCAGCACCCGCTCGGTGGGGATATTCCAGCGGGCCACCATGGCATCCAGCAAGGCCGGCGGGCCTGCCAGGTAAAACCATCCCGGCTTAATCTGAGCATTGGGGTAGATCAATTGCAGGGTGTTGGCGGGGTGGTAGGTGAGCACCCCCCGGTTCACCCAGTTGCGCACCGGCTGTTCATAGAGCGCCACCCCCTCCACCCCCAGGGCGCGGTACTCCTCCATGAGTTGGAGGAAGGTCTTGCCGACAAAACGGGCCTGCTCAGTAACTTCCTCACCGTCCATCACCAGCACCACCGGCCCGGGCCGTTCGGCCTGCATCCGGGGCAGCAAGGCCGGTAGGCTCAACACCACCGAGAGCAAAATGATGGCTCTGAGAACTGAATGAAAGTTCATAGGCTTCCTCCATGACCCACCCGCCTGTCCTGCACCAGGCTGCGCACCCGCGCGGTCAGCATGGCCAAGGCCTCCTGGTTATGCCCCCCGTGGGGGATGATCACGTCGGCGTAGCGTTTGGAGGGCTCTACAAAAGACAGGTGCATGGGGCGAACCTGCTCGAGGTACTGCGCTATAACGCTCTCCACAGTGCGCCCACGCTCAACAATATCGCGCTGCAAACGCCGAATAAAGCGCACATCGGCATCGGTATCCACAAACACCTTGAGGTTCATCTCGGCTCGCAGGGTGGCATCCACCAGCAGCATAATGCCCTCGAGCACCACCACCGGCGCAGGCTTTACCAGTATGGTTTCGTGCGAGCGCGTGTATTCCTTGAACGAGTAGACCGGAACCGCCACCGGCTGGCCCGCCACGATCTGGCGGATGTGCTTAAGGTAGAGCTCGAGGTCGAAGGCATCGGGATGGTCGTAGCTTTGTTTAAGGCGCTCCTCAAAAGGTAAATGCGCGTTGTCTTTGTAGTAGTTGTCCATCGGCAATAAGGCCACGTGCTCCGGCCCTACCGCTCTCATCACCGCCTCGGTTACGGTGGTTTTGCCGCTACCGGTTCCACCGGCAATTCCAATCACAAAAGCCCGACTCACAAAGCCAATCATACGCTCTGCAACCGGGCCTGGGTAGGCTCGAGCGGCCAGGTCTTTTGCAATTTCGCAGATTTGTTAGAGTATACGGCGGAATGGTGGTAATCACCGGAGAGATTCTCGTTGAGCTCACAGGTCGCAACGCCTTATCGAAAGCCACGCTCTCCTACAGTGGGGTGCTGGGGGGAGCAGCCCTCAACACCGCCACCATTCTGGCCCGCCTCGGGGTGCCAACGCGGTTTGTGGGCGAGCTCGGGCAGGATTTTTTGGGCGACTGGGCCCTGGCCCGTATTGCTGAGCACAAGATCGAAACCCGCTTTATCCAGCAACTTCCGGAGGTGGCCACCCCTTTACGACTGGCCGAGCTGGCCCCCCAGGGCGACGCCCGGTTGAGCTTTTATCGTACTTTTGGCACGAGTCGCTTCAGTCCGGATTGTGCAGCCATGGCCCGGGCCAGGTGGTTTCATTTTGGCTCGCCATCGGCCTTTGACCCGCGCAACATCCCGGGCCTCCAAAGTCTGCTGGAGATCGCCCTCGAGTTCGACGTGCCGGTGAGTTTCGACCTCAACCTGCACGCCCCTCCCAGCGACGCATACTGGGAGCAATTGCTGGGCTATATGCCGTATGTTTCAGTGCTGAAGGCCAGCCTGAACGACGCCCGGCAGATCTTCCCTCAGGTGCCCGATGAGCCCCAGGTTCTGCTCGAGCACCTGGTCGAACTTGGCGCCCCGGTTACAGTGCTCACCCTGGGGGCCGGCGGGGCCATGGCCGCTTTCCGCACCCGGATGACGCGGGTTCCCTCGGTGCGGGTAGCCGTGGTCGATACCGTGGGGGCGGGCGATGCCTTTATGGCCGGGCTCATCTACAGCATGATGAAGCAAGACATTGGCTCGAGGATGGAACTCCTGACCTGGGATGGCACCCAGCTGCCGGTCATTCTGGCCGCCTCCTGCCACCTCGCCGCCATCACCTGCACAGTGGAGGGGGCCAGCCCCCCCGAGCAGCCCCTACAGGCCTGGTGGGAGCGTTTTGGTTAGGGTGGCTGCTTCGGTCGGGTTGGTTCACCGCCTTCCGGTGCCGAACTAACCGAATCTGGTATCAGAACAACCCCGGACGTCCAGCCGGGGTTGTGTGAACAGGGGTATAGAAACCTTCTAGACTCGCGCCACCGAGCGGCTGTCCTTGACCGTGGCATGGCCGATGGCCTTTTCGTTCCCCTCCACCTCAAAGGCGTGGAGCTTGCTGGTGTCCACCAGGAGTTCCACCGTGTCGCCGGTGCGCACCAGGGCGTGACCATCCACCTTGGCGGTCATCATATGCCCGGCCACATCCGCGTGTACCTCGGTATCGGCCCCCAGCGGCTCGACCACCTCAACCCTTCCCTTAATCACGTTCTCGCCTTCGGGAACGGTGGTCCAGCCCTTAAGGCCGATGTGCTCGGGGCGGATGCCCATCCAGACTTCCTTGCCGTTGTAGGGCATCAGGCTGGCCCCCAGGGTCTGATTGGCCTTGACCTTGAAGCCCTCGCCCACGAAGTAGGCGTTGCCGCCCTCGACCTGCACCCTCGTGCGGATGAAGTTCATGGAAGGAGAGCCAATGAAGCCCGCCACAAACTTGGTCTCGGGGAAGTCGTAGAGGTTGAGGGGGGTGTCCACCTGCAAGACCTCGCCGTCTTTCATCACCACGATGCGCTGGCCCAGGGTCATGGCCTCGACCTGGTCGTGGGTCACGTAGATGGTGGTCACCCCTAAGCGGCGCTGGAGCTTGGAGATTTCGGCCCGCATCTCTACGCGCAGCTTGGCGTCGAGGTTGGAAAGGGGCTCGTCGAACAGGAACACCTTGGGCTCGCGCACGATGGCCCGGCCCATGGCCACCCGCTGGCGCTGACCACCCGATAGTTCGCGGGGTTTGCGGTTTAGCAAATGGTCAATTTTGATGATGCGGGCCGCCTCTTTGACCCGGCGGTCGATTTCATCTCTGGGTACCCGGCGCAACCGCAGGCCAAAGGCCATGTTCTCGTAGACGTTCATATGGGGGTAGAGGGCGTAGTTCTGAAAGACCATGGCGATGTCACGGTCTTTGGGAGGCACGTCGTTGACCAGGCGGTCGCCGATGTAGAGCTTGCCCTCGGTGATATCCTCCAGGCCGGCAATCATGCGCAGGGTGGTGGTCTTGCCGCAGCCCGAGGGGCCTACAAACACCACGAACTCGCCGTCCTCGGTCTCCAGGTTGAAGTCCTTGACCGCCGTCACCTTGCCGTACCGCTTATAAATGTGCTCCAGTCGGATTTTTGCCATTATCGGCCTCCAATCTGATGCCAGGCCCTTATCGGGCTTGGCACGTACCGCGCTCCCACGCTGTGAGACCTCGCCCTAGCGAGCCCATCGGGGATTCATCTGGTACGGGGTCAGTTTACCCAGTTTGCACAGCCAACTTCAATACCTGGCGCGACGCTTACACCCAGGGTCTTGAAGCAGCGCAGCTAGTCGCCAGCCGGGCTGGCCTGCTTGCTTTTTAGCTGCTGCACCACCAGCTCAGAGATATCCAGCACCCTGGGGGCCTGGCCTTCGGCTTCCTGGGCGGTCTCGAGGTTCATCATCTGCATGCAGAAGGGACAGCCCACCGCGATGGTCTCGGCCCCGGTGCCCCTAAGCTCGCGGTAGCGGTTGGTAGAGACCCGCTCGAAGCCGGGCTCCTCTTCCTTCCAGAACTGGGCCCCACCCGCCCCACAGCAGAAGCTGTTGGTGCCGTGGCGTGGGGGTTCTTTCAGGGCCAATCCGGCGGCCTGGATGACCTGGCGGGGCTCCTGCAGCACCCCGTTGTGCCGGCCCAGGTAGCAGGGGTCGTGGTAGGTGACCGCCCCGCTCATGGGAAGGAGCTCGAGCCGCTTAGCATCAATCAGCTCGGCGATAAACTCGGTGTGGTGCTTGACGGTGTACCGGCCGCCAAAGTCTTTGTACTCGTTGGCCAGGGTGTGGAAGCAGTGGGGGCAGGTGGTCACGATGGTCTTGGGCTTATCCGCCATGACCGCGTTCAAAGTCTCCACATTTTCGGTGGCCAGCTGCATGAACAAGAACTCGTTGCCGGCCCGCCGGGCCGCATCCCCCGTGCATTTTTCCTGCTTGCCCAGCACCGCCCAGCTCGTGCCGGACTCGTGCAGAATTTCCGCGAAGGCTCGAGCGGTCTTCTGCGCGCGGGGGTCGTAGGATGGGGCGCAGCCTACCCAGTAGAGCACATCGGCCTCGGGGTTCTCGCTCACGGTCTTGACCGGGAACGGCAGCCCTTCGGCCCAGGCCAGGCGCTTATCGGCCCCCAGGTTCCAGGGGTTGCCGTTGCGCTCCATGCCCTTGAAGGCGTTGTTGAGCTGGGTGGGGAAGGCCCCCTGCATCATCACCTGCTCACGCCGCAGATCCAGGAGGTGCAGCATGGGTTCGTTGCCCACCGGGCAGACCTCCACACAGGCGTTGCAGGTGGTGCAGGCCCAGAGGGCCTCTTCGTTCAGGGCGAAGGAGAGAAGCGGGCGGGGGCTCTCCTCTCCCGCGGCAAAAGCCGGCAGGATCTGGTTGAGCTCGTAGCGCTCGTTGATGATCAGGGCCGAGGGCGAGAGGGCCTTGCCGGTGGTGTAGGCCGGGCAGACCTCCTGGCAGCGGTTGCACATGATGCAGCTATAGGCATCCAGCAGGCGGGGCCAGGTGAAGTCCTCCAGCTTGGCGACCCCGAACTTCTCCAGTTTTTCCAGCTCTTCGAAGTCCTTGGCAATGGGCAGCAGGGCCCCCGGCTTCTCCTTTTTGAAGGCCAGGTTGAGGGGGGCCAAAAACAGGTGGATGTGCTTGGAGCGGGCAAAGTAAGGGATGAAGACCAGGATGGAACCGATGGCAAACCACCAGAAGAGGTGCTCGAGGACGATCAGCTGGTCTACATCCACCCACAAAAACAGGTTGCTGGCCAGGCTGGCTACCGGCTGGAAGGGGTCGGGGCCGTACTCGAGGTTGGCGGCCTGGGCGGCCTTGTGCAGCAGGCGGCTGCCCACGTGGAAGAGAATAAAACCGCCCACAATGGCGCTGTCGGTGGGGATTCCCTCGCGCACCCGCTCGTGCAGGGGGGTCTTCTCGTTCCAGCTAAAGGTTCTGCGCCCCGCCTTCGAGTAGCGCCGAATAAGCAGGCCGGCAATGCCGACCAGGATGAGGGCGGTGAGGATGTCGGCCACCAGGTTGTAGCCGTTCCAGAAGCCCCCCCGGGCCTTGAAGGGGAAGAAGCCCTCGAGCACGTCCACCAGGTTCACGCTCAGGTAAAACACGAAGCCGTAGAACACAAAAGCGTGCAACAGGCTCACCAGCGGCCGTTTCTTGAAGACGGTCTGCATGGTGAGGGTCTGCCACAAAGCTCGGCCCGCTCGAGCCGGCAGGTTGTCGAAACGGTCTTCCGGCTGGCCCCGGCGGATGGCCCTGTAGACGCGGTACAGCGCCCCCCCGCCAAAATACAGCGAGGCCAGCACCAGGAGCAAAAAGAGGATTTTCTCAGGGGTGGTTAGCATGAGACTCCCTTCCGGTAGAAAATTGTACTGGGTATAAGTTTAGAGGTCGCCTCCGTGGATATCAAGTCTGGGGGCTCCGATGCCTCCCATCGTACAATGCAGGGCGATGAGTACCTTCGTGCTGGCCTGGCTGTTGTTGCTGGTGTTTGCGGCTTTCAACAACTACATCATCTACCGGCTCCTGCGGGAGCGCAACCGCACCGACCTGATGTGGATTAGTGCAGTCGCCACGGTCATCCCGGTGGCGCTTTTTGCCCTGTGGCCGGGGGCGCTAACCCTGATGTCGTTCCCGCTTTTGCAGAGCATCGGGATGCTGCTGATCATGCGCCTGGCACAGCGGCAGCCCTAGCGCGGCTGGGCCAGCACCACCGCCCAGGCATGGCCAACCCTGGAAAGCCCGGCGCCGGCCTCGGTGTAGTGGGGGTTCATGATGGCCCGGCAGTGCACCGGGGAACGCAACCACCAGCGCACGGCCCGCGCCGGGTCGCTGTTACGGCCCTTGAAGATGATTTCCGACATGCGCAGGTAACCGTAACCGGCCCTGGCAACCCGCACCCGCGGCCCCACCCCCTGGAAGTAGTGCGACATAAAGCCGTAACGCCCCATGTTGAGGGCATGCTTCTTGGCGGCCAGGGCCAGGGTTGCGTTATGACTCAAGGGGGGTAGCCGGACACCACCACCCCCCCCACGGCAGACCACCCCTCGAGCCCGCGCATCATTAAGCAGGGAGAGAATTTGCGCCTCGAGCTGGGCAGTGGATTGCGCCATGGCCACCGAACAGCTCAAAACAATGAGCACCCAGCTCGCCTTTCCCATAAAATTGCCCAGAGCTTACCACTCCACCGCCCCCGCGAGCAACCAGGGGGTTATACCAGGGCAAAGCTGACAAAGGCAAAGAGAATGCCCAAGACCGCACCTACGGCCACCTCGAGGTAGGTGTGGCCCAGCAGCTCCTTGAGCGGCTCAGGCCGCGGGCCGTGTGCAAAAACCGCACGAAACTCCTCGAACAGATCGTTCAGGCGTGCGGCATGCAGCCCGGCCGCCCGGCGAATGCCGGTGGCGTCGTACATCACGATGATAGCCAGCACCACCGCAATGGCAAAAAAGGCGCTGCCCACCCCCTCAGTAATGCCCACCCCCGTGGCCAAAGCGGCCACCGTCGCGGAGTGGGAGGAGGGCATGCCCCCGGTCTCGGCCAGACGCTCCCACTCCCAGCGGCGCTCCACCCAATAGTAGATAAACAGCTTGAGGAGCTGGGCAAAAACACTGGCCAGAATGGCCGTCCAGAGCACCTGGTTAGAGAGCAACTCACCCATAGTCAGCGCTACCTGCTAGATTCTACCCTCATAGGGTTAGCGCGCTGTCTGCAACCGCTCGCCCATGGGTCTGGCCCGCCGGCGCATAGCCGCCATCACCGTGTTATAAAGCAGCATCGCCACCGTCATGGGGCCCACACCACCGGGCACCGGGGTCAGCGCCGAGGCCACAGCCGCCACCCCAGGGGCCACATCCCCCACCAGGATGTCGCGGCCTTTTTCGTTCTGGCCCACACGGTTGATGCCCACATCCACCACCACTGCGCCCGGCCGCACCATCTCGGGTGTGATGAGACCGGCTTTCCCCACCGCCGCCACCAGGATATCGGCCCTGCGACAAACTGCGGCCAGGTCTTGGGTGCGCGAGTGGGCTATGGTCACGGTGGCGTGTTCTCGTAACATCAGCGCAGCCAGGGGCTTACCCACCAGGTTGCTGCGCCCCACAATCACCACTTCCTTGCCGGCGAGGGGAATCTGGTAGTGCTTCAGGATGCGCATGATCCCAGCCGGTGTGCACGACTCCAGGGCCTCCAACCCCATCCACATCCGCCCGGCATTGACCGGGGTCAGGCCGTCTACGTCCTTCTGGGGATCGATGGCTTCCAGTACCGCGTTGAAGTCCACCTGCTTGGGCACCGGCGACTGCACCAGGATACCGTCCACCTGGGGGTCGGCGTTGAGCTGGGCGATGTGAGCCAACAACTCCTCTTGTGAGGTACTTTCGGGAAACACGTCCACCTGGCTGGAAAGTCCGAGTCTTTTGGCCTGCCGATCCTTTAAACGCACGTAGGCCACCGAGGCCGGATCATCCCCCAGTCGCACCACCCGCAGGTGGGGCACGTAGGGTAAGGTAGCGAGCAGGGCTTGCAACTCCTGATAAACCGCCTCGGCGACGGGAGGGCCGGATAGTTCTAGCATGGCGCACCTCGAGGTCGAAAAAAAGATTTTGCTATGCAAGCGGCCTAGTCGCTCTTGGCTACCGCCGATAGCTCACCCGCTTCAATACGCTTGAGCAAACGGGCCAAAACCCCATTGACAAAGCGTCCAGAGTCCTCACCGCCGTAGCGCTTGGCGATTTTGACCGCCACCTCGATCAAAGGGGCGTAGGGCGTGGGCTCAAAGAGCATCTCATAGGTCGCCAGGCGCAAAACCGCCAGGTCGGTTTTAGCCATCTGGCTGAAGCTCCACCCCTCAATGGTACTGGCCAGTGCTTCATTCACCGTTTGCTCTTGCGCTGCATAGCCCTGCACCAGGCGCTGGGCGAACAAGAGCCCCTCGCGATCGAGCACATCGGCCTCCTGGTCAGCCTCCTCGGGTTCGACCTCCTGGGTGGCATGCTGCCAGGCGGCCTCGAGCGGAACCCCGCCCACAGCGTGCTCAAACAGCACCTTAAAGGCCAGCTCACGCGCTTTACGCCGCATGCGACCCCCGGCTCCAGCAGCACAGATCACAGCTTAGGTCAACGCGCACGAAGCGCCCGGCAAAAAACACGCTAGGCTGCATGGGGCTCCTTATACTCCACAGCCACCACCGTAACGTTGACCGCCTTAACCTTGAGGCCCGTGGAGGCTATTAAAACATCACCCACGGTTCGCTGGGCCTCCTTGGCCGCTTCAATTACGGATTTGCCGTAATCCACGCACACGTTAAGATCCACTACCAGGGTATCCCCTTCACGCTCCACGCGCACCGGGCGTGAGCGCCGCCCCGAGAGCATCTCGCCCACACTCCGGCTACCTGCCTGGGCCAGGCGCAGTCCTTTTTGCCCCTCCAGGGCCAGCGTGACCAGGCTGACCAGGGCCGATTCGGAAAGGTCGTAGTCCACCATGCCCGTAGTTTACCTGCTTGTGAGCCTCGAGCGCACCCACCCCCAGAAAGCAGTTCGGACAGGCAGACCCCCAATCTTCAATACGGCAGCGGCCAGGTGCGGAAGTAGTCCCGTATGCGGCCCCACAAGCCCACCAACCCCCTGGGTTCCAGAATCAGGAACAGGAGAATTAGCACGCCAAAGGCCACGCTGCGCCAGGCCGAGAGCTGGGCCACGTACTGCGGCCCGAAAGCCCCGGCCATCACGCTCAAAATTTCGGGAATCAAGACGATGAACAAAGCCCCCAGAACCGCACCCAGCACCGTTCCGGCCCCGCCCACGATCACGATGGCCAGGTACTGGATGCTAAAGGCCAGCACGAAGTTCTCAGGGGTCACCGCTCCAATCAGGTGCATCAAGATGCCGCCGGCAATGCCTCCGTAGAAGGCCGAAAGGGCAAAAGCCGTGAGCTTGGAGCGCACCAGATCTACACCGGAGAGCTGGGCCGAGAGGTCGTTGTCCCGCACGGCGAACCAGGCCCGGCCCGCCCGGGTGGAGAGCAGGCGCTTGGCGTAGAAGAACATGGGGATGGCAAAGGCCAGGCCCAGGTAGAAGACCACCCGGTCGTCGGCCAGAGGCAGCCCCAGGAAGGTGGCCTCGGCCGGCAGGGTGCGGCCCGCCACACCTCCGGTGAACCCCGTCCAGCGCTTGAAGACGTAGTCGGCCAGTAACTGGAAGGCCAGGGTGGCGATGGCCAGGTAGACCCCCTTGATGCGCAACGAGGGGATACCCAGCACGATGCCAATCAGCGCGGCCACCAGCCCGCCGGCCAGGATACCTAAGGGGGCCAGGTCGCCCGTGAGGTGGCTCGAGACATAGGCACCCACCCCCACAAAGGCAGCCTGGCCCAGCGAGATCTGGCCCGCGCCCCCCACCAGCAGGTGCAGGCCCAGGCCGGCCAGGGCCGCTATCAGAATCTGGGTGGTGACAAATAGGGGGTACGGCGGCAGCAGCAAAGGCAGGGCCAGCACGCCTACGATCGCCACGGCCAGCCAGAAGCGCCCCTGCGGGGTGCTGGCATAGGCCTCATCCTGGCGATAGTCTTCGCGTACCGTGCGAGAAAAGCGGCGACTAAAGGCATCGGTTAGGGTCTGACTCAGGCGGTACATCGGGGGTCTCCTCTTCTCTACGCTTGTACCTTGGGTTCTTCTACCGGCCTGCCCACATCGGCAATCCGCACCTCGGCCTCGAGGGTGCCCTGGCCCTCGAGGTAGCGGATGGGCAGCGTCAGCTTTACCTTTTTGGAGCCATCGTACAGCGCGGCCAAAAGTGCGGCGTAGCGCGACTCCACCGTGCCCCGCTTGACCTTGCGGGTGCGGGTTATTTCTTCGTCGTCGGCGTGCAGCTCCTTGGGCAAAACGGCGAAGCGGCGCACCCTGAGCTCCTCGGGCAGGCTCTCGCAGGCCATCCTGATCTCCTGGGCAATGAGCTCGTAAACCTGGGGGTTGGAGGTCAGGCTCTGGTAGGTGGTAAAGACAATCCCGCGCTTGCGCGCCCAGTTCTGGGTGTTCTCGGGGTCAAGCTCAATCAGGGCCGTTACAAACGGCTTACCGTGGCCGATCACCACAGCCTCGCGGATGTATGGTGAGTATTTGAGGCGGTTCTCCAGGAACTGCGGTGCAAAACGGGTGCCATCGGCCAGGGCCCCCACCTCCTTGAGCCGGCCCAGCAGCACCAGATGACCGTTTTCGTTGAAGAAACCCGCATCACCGGTGCGGAACCAGCCGTCCTCGGTGAAGGTTTCCCGGGTGGCGGCCTCGTTCTTGAAGTACCCCGCGAACACCTGCCCGCCCTTGACCTGGATCTCGCCATCCTCGGCGATGCGCACCTGGGTATTGGGTAGGGGCTTGCCCACCGTCTCGGGCGGGGTGTCGCCGGGCAGGTGGGCCACGCTGGTGGCCGCGGTCTCGGACTGGCCGTAGACCTGGCGGATATCCACCCCCAGGGCGCGGAAAAAGGTGAAGACCTCGGGGCCCAGCGGGGCACCCCCCGTAGCGGCGATGCGGCAGGCCGCCAGCCCCATGCGGGCCCGGAGCGGGCGGGCCACCAGCGGGTAGGCCAGGGCCCGGGCCAGGTTCAGCCCAAAGCCGATGGGTTCTTTGCGGAACTCGCGCTGGGCGCACTCGAGCAGCACCCCCATCCCCCAGCGGTACACCGCTTTCTTAAGCCCATCGGCGTCCTCCATCCGGCTGCGCACGATGGCCGCGGCATCCTCCCACAGCCTTGCCGGGGCCAGATAAAAGTCGGGCTGCACCTCTTTGACGTCCTCGCGCACGGTGATGACATCCTCGGGGAAGTGCACCACCGTACCGTCGGTGAGGTTGCGCACCACCGTGAGCATCTGCTCGCCGATCCAGGGCAGCGGCAGGTACGAAAACACCCACTCCCCGCCGCGGATGCTGATGGTCTGGCGGCCCGCCTCGGCCCCGGCAATCAGCTGGGCGTGGGTCAGCATGGCCAGCTTGCTGCGGGCGGTGGTGCCGGAGGTGGGCGCCAACAGCGCCACCGTATCGGGTTTGACCTGGGCTTGCGCGGCCCGCATAGCCTGGCGGTTTTTCTCGCTCTGGCCCAGCCCCAGCACGCTGCTAAAGGGCCGTATCCGCTCGTTCCAGTACTTGCTCATGCCGGCCTCTTCCCAGACCAGCACAAACCCGAGCTTGTCCAGGTGGGGCAGCACCTTATCCAGTTGTTCTTCGTCCGAGACCACGATGCCCGCGCACTCGGAAAACTCGATAAAGTAGCCCACCTCCTCCGGCATGGCGTCGGCGTAGATGCCCATGGGCATGGCCCCCACGGTCTGGGCGGCCAGCTCGGCGATGACCCATTCCGGAGCGTTCTGGCCCAGGATGGCCAGCACCCCTCCGGGCTTCAGGCCGAGCTCCAAGAGGCCCCCTGCCAGGCACTCGACCTTTTCTTTGAGCTGGGCCCAGGAGGTGGTCTCCCATACCCCCAGGCGCTTGACCCGCATGGCAGGGGCATTGGGCTTGGTCTGGGCGTGATGGGCCAGGAATTCAATCAGGGTCTGACTCATGCACTCCTCCCCAGATAGGCTTCGGCCACGCGGGGGTTCTCCCGCACCCCCGCCGGGGCCCCCTGGTACAAAACCTCCCCGTAGGACATCACCAAAACCCCGGTGGAAAGCTCCAGCACGGCCCTGAGATCGTGCTCCACCAGCACCAGCGTGACGCCCCACTCGCGCCGGGCGTCCAGCAGGAAACGGGCCAGATCCTGCTTTTCCTCCAGGCTCAGCCCAGCCATGGGCTCATCCAGGAGCAGCAGCTTGGGCCGTCCAGCCAGGGCTCGAGCCACCTCCACCCGCTTTTGCAGGCCGTAGGGCAGGGCCCCGGCGGGCACGTGGCGGTACGGCGAGAGGTGCAGGTAGTCCAGCACCTCTTCGGCGTGGTGGCGAATCTTCCATTCGATCTGGGCTTTGGGCACCAGGTCGGTGTAGCCGCCCACGGCCAGCTCGGCCCCCAGCTTGACGTTGTCCAGCACGGTCATACCGCGGAAGAGCTCGAGGTTCTGGAAGGTGCGCCCCAGCCCCTTGCGCACCCGCTGCTGGGGGCTCTGGCCGGCCAGATCCTCACCCAGAAACACCACCCGGCCCTGCTGGGGCCTGTACAGCCCCGACAGCACATTAAGCAGGCTGGTCTTACCCGCGCCGTTGGGGCCAATCACCGCGAAAAGGTCGCCTTCCGACACGCTAAAACTTACGCCCACCAGCGCTTTGACGCCCCGGAAGGAGAGGTGCAGGTCGTGGGCCTCGAGCAGGGTTTTAGACATGGCGGGCCTCCTTGTCGTAAGCCGGTGGCACGGGAAGGATGGGCGGAAGTTTCACACCGGCCCCCCCGCTTACCACGCACCTTTTTCTCGAGACTATACCCATCGCTTTCTCCTCCGATACCGCTTGGCCTCTGCGAAACCTCCGGCCACCGCACCCCCTAAGTAAAACTCCATCACGTCGGCATCGGCCTGGGCTTCTTTGGCGGTGCCCTCAAAGACCACCCGGCCCTGCTCCATCACATAAACCCGCTCCACGATGGAGAAAGCCGCCCGCGCATTCTGCTCCACCAGCACCAAAGTAAGGCCCTTGTCGCGGCGCAACTCGTCCAGCACCCGCATGACCTCCTCGGTCAGCTTGGGCGAAAGGCCCAGGCTGGGCTCGTCCACCACCAGAATCCGGGGCTCGGTGAGGAGGGCCATGCCCAAGAGAAGCATCTGCTGCTCGCCGCCCGAAAGGTAGCCCCCCTGCTCGAAGCGGCGCTCATAGAGGCGGGGAAAGCGGGTAAAAATCTCGTCGGTCAGCTCTTTCTGGCGCTGCGGGGTTAGTTTGTGCCCCGCGGCCCGCAGGTTTTCGGTCACGGTGAGGTAGCGAAAGATGGGGCGGCCCTCGAGGATGGCGGTGAGGCCCAGGCCGGCTACTTTGAGGGCAGGCAGGTGCTGGGTTTCCTGACCATTGATGACAATCTTGCCGTCCAGCACCCGCCCGTCGTACTGGGGTAGCAACCCCGAGATGGCCCGCACCAGGGTGCTTTTGCCCGCGCCGTTGGGCCCCAGCAGCGCCACCGCCTCGCCCGCCCCGGCCCGCATGCTCACACCCTGCAAGGCCAGGATGACCCCCCGGTAAACCACTTTTAGGTTCTCAACGTTAATTTCGGCCATTCAAACACTCCTTGGTTAGGGGGATGCCCTCCCTTCACACCCGCTCGATGCGGTGCTGACCAAACAGGCCATACGGGCGGAACAGCAACACCAAGAGCACGATCAGGAAGGGGATGGCCTGGGTGATGCCCGGCAGGAGGGACTCGAGGTAAAGCTGCGAGAAGGCCTCGATCAAGCCGATGAATAAGCCCGCCACCACCGCGCCCGGCACCGAGTCGAAGCCCCCCAGGATGGCCACCGGAAAGACAATCAGCCCGAGCAGAATAAGGTGATGCCCGGGGCCACCCCCCCCTGCGGCCCCGGCCAGAAAGGCCCCGCCAATGGTGGCCATCACCGCCGAGAGGCCCCAGGCCACCGCCACCACCCGCGGCGCATTGATGCCCATGGCCAGCGCAGCGGTCTCACTCTCCGAGACCGCCCGCAGCAGCACCCCATAACGGCTATATTTGAGCGCCACAACCAGCAAAAGGGCCAGAGGCAAGGCCAGAACCAGACTCCACACCGCTTTGGAGGAGAGGAACACACCCCCCAGGCTGAAGGCCAGGTTGGGCATCTCCTTGGGCAGCTGAAAAACATCCGCAGCCCCCATGGCCTTCTGGTCGGGGCCCCACAGAAGAAGGGTGGCCCCGTCGAGGGCGGCCGCCAGGCCAATGGTCGCCATAACCACCGCCACCACGTTGCGCCCCAGAAGGGGCCGCACAAACCCCCGCTCCACCAGCAGCCCAAAGATAAAGGCCGGCGGTAAGGCCAGCAAAAGCGCTAGCAACAGCGGAAAAAAAAGCGACATGGTGTAGGTCAGGTAGGCGCCGATGAGCATGAACTCCGCAATAGCAAAGTTGACCACGCTGGTCGCACGGTACACCAGGACAAACCCGGAGGCGATCACCGCGTACAGTGCACCGTTGGCCAGACCGTTGAAAGCGGTTTGGATGACAAGGGCCAGATCCATGTTTTCCTTTACGGCTGGCTCGAGGGCGCGGCCAACCTTCGGCCAGCCCTCGAGCCCCCAAAGCAGCTTAGAGTTTTGAACCGTCCACCCAGTCGGTGATGGCATCAAAGCGGCCATCGCGCACATTGGCCCGCCAGAGCTTGGTAAAGGGCAGGCGGTGGTTGACCCAGCGCATATTGCGCGCCTGGCCGCCGGCGTTGTAATCGCCCAGGTTCTCCAGGGCCTCAATCAGGCCGGGGCGGGTCAGCCTGCCCGCCGCATGCGCCCGGCGCATGGCCTCGGCAACTGCATCCAACACCATCCAGGTGCCCATGTAGTAGGTGGTGCGGTAGGAAAGATCCCGCCCCTTGGCCCGGCGCAAAGCCCGGATCTGCTCCACCGCCGACACCGTGGTGTCGTAGTAGTAGGCGTTGTGGTAGGTCACAATGAAGCCATCGGCCGCCGCCCCGGCCCGTTGCATCAGGGCCAGCTCCGCCGAGTAGTAGGTGCCCATGAAGGTAGCCCGGATGCCTTGCTCACGGGCGGCCCGTACCACCAGCGGCTCCACGGTGAGCACGTAGCCTTGCATAATCACGAAGTCGGGCTGGGTCTGGCGCAGCTTGGTTACGATGGGGGTGGCATCGGCGATGGCCAGGGGTGTGACCTCTTCCCCCACGATCTGGAAGCCCAGCTTACCCGCACGATCCTTTATGAAGGGAATCGGGTCGCGGCCGAACTCAGAGTTGGAGTAACAGAGGAAAATCTTGGCTCCACGCCCTCTTTGCAACCGAATCTGCTGCAGCAAGGCTCCAGCCATATCGTTGTAGGTGGGGCCAAAGACGAAGATGGTGGGGTAGGTGTTGGGATCGGCCAGCTCGTTGGAGAAGGAAGTGGCCGAGTAGGGCAGGCGCAAGCGGGTGATCTCGGGGGCCAGGGCCTTGGAAGTACCGGTGGAGTCACCGTAGACAAACACCAGCTCCTCCGGGCTTTCCCGCTGAACGATCCGGTTGAAAGCAGCCGTGGCACGGGCCACATCGTAGCCGCTGTCCTCCACCACCAGCTCAAGACGCCGCCCGCCGATGCCACCGGCATCGTTGATCCGGTCGGCGGCATCGCGGAAGCCCTCCAGGCCTGCGTTACCGGCAAAAGCAAAAGCGCCCGTAAGGGGGAGGATGGCCGCGAACTTGACTGGCCGGGCCTGGGCACGGGCGATCATCCAGGGACTGTACACAGCAGAAGCAGCTAGACCAGCTTTAAGTACTTGCCGACGGTTCATCTTCATGCGCTTCCTCCTTGAGAGCAACTTCGGTTGTGTTGTGCACCTAGAATACTATGACCCCTCGAGTTTTGTGTACCCGGTTCAAAACCACCTGGCTTATGACGTCCACCAAATGGTCTAGCACAGCAGTGCGCCAGGATAAGCCCCTTTTCTCCTGCAGAGGCTATTGAACACACGGGGCCAGATCCCCAGCTTTTTGGCAGGCCCTTTGTCGGAGGGGTAAACTGGACGCATGTATCTACCCCAGCACTTTGCCGTGACCGACCCTGCGGTGCTGTTCGACTTAATGCAGCAGTTTAGCTTTGCCACCCTGGTCTCGGTGCATGAGGGCAGGCCCTTTGCCACCCACATACCCTTTACGGTCTACCCCGAACGCAATCTGCTGGCCAGCCACATAGCCCGTGCCAACCCCCAGTGGACCAGCTTTGACCGGAACCAGGAGGTGCTGGTCATCTTCCAGGGCGACCACAGCTACATCTCCCCCACCTGGTACGAAAAACACCCCAGCGTACCGACCTGGAACTATATGACCGTCCACGCCTACGGCAAGGTGCAGATAGTCGAAGAGCCCACCGCGGTGAAAGCCCTCTTGCATGATCTGGTTGTACAGTACGAGCGGCAGTGGAAAATGGAGGAGCTGCCCCCAGACTACCTGCACGGCATGATGAAAGGTATTGTGGCTTTCCAGATCGAGATTACAAAGCTAGAGGGCAAGTTCAAGCTATCGCAAAACCGCAGCCGGGCCGACCGGGAGCGGGTTATAGCAGCCCTGGAACAAAGCCCCAACCTCGATGACCGGGCCATCGCCAGGCAGATGAAAAAGCATTTAGAGCAGGCATGAACCCCGACCTAACCCAGGCTATCACCTTGGAGGGCAAGCTCGTGCGGCTCGAGCCCCTCACCATGGCGCACCTGCCCGCCCTGCTGGAGATCGCACAGCTCGAGGACTACCCCTACACCGCCGTACCCAAATCGCAGCTGGAGATGCAGCGGTATATTCAAGCTGCCCTGGACGAGCAGGCCCAGGGGCAGGCCCTGCCCTTTGCAACGGTGGATAAACGCGCCAGCCGCGTGGTGGGCAGCACCCGTTTTATGGCCTTTGAGTACTGGCCCTGGCCCAAGAACAGCCCCCACCACCGCCCCTTGCGGCCCGACGCGGTGGAGATCGGCCACACCTGGCTGGCCCCACCGGCCCAGCGCACCGGCCTCAACACCGAGGCCAAACTCCTGATGCTCACCCATGCCTTCGAAAAACTGGGGGTACGCCGGGTAACGCTCAAGACCGACGCCCGCAACCTGCGCTCACGCCGGGCCATTGAGCGGTTGGGAGCGCACCTCGACGGGATTCTCCGCGCACACCGGCCCGCAGCCGATGGCGGCATCCGCGACAGTGCGATGTACAGCATTCTGGCCGAGGAGTGGCCGGCGATTAAGACCCGGCTTCTGGGCTTATTGGCCCAGAAAAACCCCGCTTGAAGGCTGTGGGATCCGCTTTGCCTGAGCGGGGCGGTACACTCGCAAGCCGTGGCCGTCCCGCCCGGCTACAGATGTCTCATACCGGATTCAAAAAGATAATCTTCAAACAAGAAACATTCAGAGGCTATCTTTTTGAATCCTAGAGCACTCCCGTCGGTCGGGTTAGTTCGCCGCCATCCGGCGCCGAACTAAC
>AXWR01000041.1 GCA_000482765.1 Meiothermus taiwanensis DSM 14542 | reverse complement strand
GCAGCTAACTCCTCTTGGCCTGTTTGCTTTGCAGAAAAGGGTAGCCGAGTAGAGGGGTGAGGGGCAACTGCGTAACTCCTAAGCTTAAAACCAGTAACCAGGAAGGTATGGTCTGGCCCAGTCTGACAAGTCCCTGACTTTGGGTATCTAAATTTCTCAGGCGAGGGAACTATAAACCAAAGCTTCATAACAGTCCCGAGGAGGGCAAACATGATCCGGATCGAAAAGGAGTTTCACCCCGAGGATGCACATATCGGCGGGCGCTCCCCGGCCACCTGTCACTGGAAATGCGGCGATGCCTGTGCCCAACCCGTTCTTAACCAAAGCGAGAACCCGTATGTGCGGAGTGTGATCGAGGAGGCCCTTACCCGCCGTAGCTTCATGGCGGCCAGCCTGGGGGGGTTGTTCATGCTCTCGGGGCTGGTCAGGGCAAAATCAGCCGGTAGCCTTGGCTTCAAGCCCATCAGCCTCTCAACCGAGGACAGGGTTCTGGTACCCGAAGGCTACACCACCAATGTTGTCATCCGCTGGGGCGACCCCATCGGGCGGGGGGCCCGGCGCTTCGACGTTAACAACTGGGACGTTCGCTCGCAGGAAAACGCCTTTGGCTACAACGTGGACTATATCTCCTGGCTGCCCCTGCCCGGCTATGCCTCGGGCAACTCCCGCCGGGCCATCCTCTGGGCCAACCACGAGTACACCAACCCCGAGCTGATGTTCCCCGGCTACAAACCAGGGAGCCCCAGCAAGGAACAGGTGGATATCGAGCTGGCCGCCCACGGGGGCACGGCCGTGGAGGTGCGCCGGAACGCCGATGGCAGCATCTACTACCTGCCGGTCTCGGTCTACAACCGCCGCATCACCGCCACCACCCCCATGGAGCTCTCGGGCCCTGCGGCCGGCCACCCGCTGCTTCAGACCAAGGCCGATCCCACCGGCCGGCGGGTGCTGGGCATGCTCAACAACTGCGCGGGGGGCACCACGCCCTGGGGCACCATCCTTACCGCGGAGGAGAACTTCAACCAGTACTTTGCCGGTAACAACGCCTTACCCGAGGGCCCCATCAAGCGCAGCCACACCCGCTATGGGCTACCTGAGGGTAACAGCGGGCGCCGCTGGGAGCTCTTCTACGACCGCTTCGACCTCACCAAGGAACCCAATGAGCCCTTCCGGCACGGCTGGATCGTGGAGATCGATCCCTACGACCCCACCTCCACCCCTAAAAAGCGCACCGCCCTAGGCCGCTTCAAGCACGAGGGGGCCGAGACCACGGTAGCCCCCAATGGGCAGGTGGTGGTGTACATGGGCGACGATGAGCGCTTCGACTACCTGTACAAGTTCGTCAGCAAAGGGCGCTTCAACCCCGCCGATCGCAAGGCCAACATGAACCTTTTGGACGAGGGTACCCTGTACGTGGCGAAGTTCAACAGTGACGGCACCGGGGTCTGGCTCCCCCTGGTGCAGGGTAACGGCCCCCTCACCGCCGCCAATGGATTCGCCAGCCAGGCTGATGTGCTCATTAACACCCGCCTTGCGGCCGACCTGTTGGGTGCCACCAAGATGGATCGGCCTGAGGATGTGGAGCGCAACCCGGTCACAGGGGCAGTCTACGCCGTTATGACCAACAACAGTCGCCGTACCGCTGCCCAGGTGGACGCTGTGAACCCCCGCGCTGACAACCGTCACGGGCATATTGTGGAAATCCTCGAGAACGGCAACGACCCCACCGCAACCACCTTCCGCTGGGCCCTGTTCCTGGTTTGCGGGGAGCCCTCCGACCCCAGCACCTACTTTGCGGGCTTCCCCAAGGACAAGGTCTCACCGGTCTCCTGCCCGGACAACATCACCTTCGACCAGGCCGGTAATATGTGGATCGCCACCGATGGACAGGACGGCACCTTCCGCAAGAATGACGCGGTGTACGCTGTGCCAACCCAGGGCCCTGAACGCGGCTATGTTCGCCAGTTCATGTCGGCCCCAGTAGGTGCAGAGATCTGCGGTCCCATTTTCACCCTGGACAACAAGAACTTCTTCGCGGGCATCCAGCACCCCGGCGAGGGCGGTACCCTGGAGAAGCCGGTCAGCTCGTGGCCGGACGGCACCAACGTGCCGCGCCCTTCGGTGGTGGCTGTGCGCAAGTTGGACGGCGGGGTGATTGGTAGCTGAGTTTTCCTCTCTAGCAAAGTCCACCCTTCGGTAAGCCTCGCCTTTAGGGTGAGGCTTACTTCGCGGTGGGTCTGGGGTGCTAAAACAGGCGTTCCCGGTATCTCCGATCACGCGGCGTAGTGGCCGGGGGAACGATACCCTACAGGGCGGGCGGGAGCCCGTACACCAAGTGGCACGGCCCGTGGTCTTGTCATTCCGTCTGGGACGGCATACAAACCACAAACCTCCCCTGGTGGCCTGACCAGGGATGGCCCCGGATTCATCCGGGGGAGGATGTCAATCCAAATGCCACAGAAAAAACTCCGAGCAGATGTTAGTGTAGGGCTAAGGTCATGCTGCGGCTCGAGTTGCTGGGACAGCCCAGGATATTGCATGCCGTGGAGTTGAGACTACCGCGCAAGGCGGTAGCGCTGCTGGCCTACCTGGCGATCGAGGGCTGCACGCCGCGCTCGAGGCTGGTAGACCTGCTGTGGAGTGAAAGCGACGAGGAGGGTGGGCGGCGCAACCTGCGGCAGGTTCTGTATCAGCTGGGCCAGACCCCGGTGCAAGCGCACCTCGAGGTCGGGCGGGCGCAGATCGGCCTGTGCGGCTTCGAGCTGGATGTGGAGGAGTTCCTCGAGGGCCACGGCTGCGCCGACTCCCTCAGGCTTTGGCGCGGAGAGTTTCTTCAAGACCTCGAGCTCGACAACGCGTCTCAGTTCGAGGTCTGGCTGCGGCACCAGCGCGAACGGCTGGGCAGCGCCTACGCCAAAGCGCTGGGGCACCAGGCGAGAGAGCTGGAGCGCAAGGGCGACCTCCGGGGGGCGCTCGAGGCCTTCCAGACCCTGATCCACCTCGACGAGCTGCAGGAGCAGCCGCACCGCGAGGCCATGCGCCTCTATGCGGCGCTGGGGCAGCCCGAGCAGGCGCTCTGCCAGTTCAAGCGGCTCACCGAGGTCTTGCGCGACGAGCTGGGCCTCGAGCCCCTGCCCGAGACCCAGGCCCTGGCCGAGCAGATCCGCCAGCGCAGGGAGGTGCCTCGAGCAAAGCCCCTGGCGGTGAACAGCCCCAGCCTGCGAGCGCCGCTGGTGGGCCGGGAGCAAGCCCTGAAGCGCCTCGAGGCCGCATGGCAAAGCAAGAACATTCTGCTCATCGCGGGGCAGGCTGGGGTAGGCAAGAGCCGCCTGGTGCAGGAGTTCTTGGCCGACAAGGGCAGCTACGTAGCCCTTTCGGGGCGGCCGGGCGACGCAGGAACGCCCTATGCCTCGATGACCCGCTGGGTACGGCAGGCGCTGGGCGCTGCGCCGGGCCTCGAGCTCAGGCCGTGGGTGCGTTTCGAGGCCGCCCGCCTCGTCCCCGAACTCTCCGACGAGGCCCCACCCCAGCTCGACGAGGGCGGCCAGGTGAGGTTTTTCCAGGCCCTGTGCGAGCTCCTGTCGCAGGCCAGCGGGGGCTCGAAAATCTTTCTGAGCGAAGACGAGCACTTCGCCGATCCCTGGAGCCTCAAGGCCCTGGCCTTCGGGGTATCGCAGGGCTCGAGGCGGTTGGTCGCCACCTTCCGGCCCGATGAGGTACTGCCCGAGGTCGCGCAGCGCTACCAGGAGTGGCAGGGCAGCGGCGCCGCCGAGTGGCTGGAGCTCGAGCCCCTGAGCGAGCAGGAGGTGGCCGAGTTGGTCGCGCACCTCTCGGGTCGGCCCGCGCGGCTGTTCCCGCAGCGGCTCTACCGCGCCACCTCGGGCAATCCGCTCTTCGTGCTCGAGACCCTGCGCAACCTGTTTGAGCTGGGCGAGCTCCGGCAGGGCCCGGGGGGCGTCTGGGAGACCCCCTACGACGAGGCCACGCAGGACTACGCCGAGCTGCCGATCGCCCCCAGCGTGCGCCAGACCATCCTGAGCCGCCTCGAGCGCCAGGGGGCTTCGGTGAGGCGCTGCCTGGAGGTGGCCGCGCTGATCGAGGAGGAGACCTTCAACAGTGGTACGCTGGCCGAGGCCACCGCGCTCTCGCAATGGGAGGTCTCGGAGGCCCTCGAGCGCGCGAGCGGGTCGCGGCTGATCGAGGCCGCTGGGCAGGGCTATCGCTTCTCGCACGAACTCATCTCGAGGGCTATCGCGGAGTCCCTCAAGCCCGACCGCAGGCGGCTCATCGCCGCCCGGCTGGCCCAGCACTACGCCCAGGGCGGGGTACATCCGGCCAGGGTTGCGGGCTACTTCCAGCAGGCCGCGATGCCCCTTGAGGCCGCGCAGTGGTGGGTCAGGGCCGCCCTGCACGCCCACGGGGTGCTGGCCTTTGCCGAGGCCGACCGGTACTACGTGCTGGCCCTGGCGGCCTTACCCCCCGACCACCCCGAGCGCTTCGAGATCCAGACCCGGCGCTTCTACCTCGCCCGCCAAGTGGGAAACACCTGCCTCGAGGAGCAGCTCGAACAGCTCGAGGCCATGGCGGCAAGCGCCCGCAGCGCCGAAGAGCGCTGCCGGGTCTGGTTCTACCGGGGCATGGTGCTCGACGACCAGCAAGACCTCCAGGGCGCGATGGAGGCCAGCCGCAAGGCCTACCAATACGGCCTCGAGGCCTCACCCGCCGAGGCCTTCTACCCGCTGATCTTTGTGACCCACTACCAGCGCGACCTGGGGCTGCTCGAGGAGGCCACCGCCGACGGGCATAGGGCCCTCGCGCTGGCCCGGCAGCTCTCCCCTTTCCACCTGGCCGAGGCCCAGCTCTGCCACGCCCTGACGCGGATGCTGCAAGGCTGCCCGGACGAGGCCATAGGGCTGCTCGCGGAGGCCGAAGACCTCCTCCGGCAGAACGGCCCCGCACCTGCGGTCTTCTGGCTGCTACAGGAGCGCCTGGGGGTGGCGCGGGCCAGGGTTCTGAACAGCCTGGGCCGTTTCGAGGAGTCTGTTCCGCAGACCGCAGAGGTGATCGAGAAGGCCCGCCAGGGCGGGGTGCAGCGGCAGGAGCTGGTCGGCCTGCTGGTGCGGGTCGAGGGCTGGCTGGGCCTGGGCCGGGCCGAGGAGGCCGCACAAGACCTCGAGCGCTGCACCGAGCTGGCCCGGCACCTGAACTGGGGATGGTCGGAGGTAGGCCAGCTATACGCCGAGCTCGAGCTCTTCCGCAACAACGGGCCCTCGGCGCTCCGCTGGGCCGAGCGGGCCCTCGAGCACGCGGCCCGTAACATTGTTCACGAGATCAACGGGCTCTACAGCCGGGGCGGGGCATGGCTGGCGCTGGGCGAGCGAACCAAGGCCCGGGCCGACCTCGAGCGGGCCATAGAACTGCACGGCGGCATACACCGTTTTCGCGCGGTGCGGCTCGAGGCTCTGCAAGCCCGTCTCGCCCTGACCCGGTTCGGGGCAGGGTTTGCTTCCACAGGTTGATCTAACGAGCCATCTGGCCTGGTTTGGGATAACGAAGCAATGACGATGAAATGACGCTGGATGTTCTAAGCTCCTGGGCGTGTCGGAGCAAGGTCAAGCCGTGCCGCTGATGGTGGTGATCCGCCTCGAGCCCTCGCAGCCCGAGCGGCCCTGGCGGGCGACCCTGCTCGACCTCGAGACCGACCAGCGAGCGGAGTTCTCCAGCCCCCTCGAGCTGTTGCAGTACCTCGAGCGGCTGTGCCGGGAGTCCGGCGGCCGGGTGGTCGGGATTCGATAGGAGGGATATGCGAAAGGAGACGCTATGAAGAAACGACTCGGCCTCATTACCCTGATCGCCCTGCTGCTCGCCCTGGCGGCCTGTGGGGGCGGTGGAAGCGGTGGCAACAACGGCATCTGGGATAGCAGCAAATGGGATCAGGCCACGTGGCAGTAAGGACGCAAAAGGAGAATGTTATGCGTAGAAAGAACCTGTTTTTCTTCACTCTAGGTGCAGGTCTCGTCGCCAGCGGGCTGTGGGGTCTGAGCGTGGGGCCTCTGACCAGCTTTAGCGCGGGCACGCCCATTAAGTCGGCAGAGGTGAACGCCAACTTCAGCACCCTGCGCTCGGCCATCGAGGCCCTCGAGGCCCCCATCGGGGTGAGCCGGCTGAGCATCGGCGGCACCATCGGCGACGGCAAGGTGATCAAGGCCCAGGGCGGCAACCTGGTCTGGGCCGACGATGCCACCGGCGGGGTCAGCTTCGGGGTTGACCTTACGGGCAACTCGACCACCAACCCGGGCCTGCGGGTACTCAATAATGCAACCGCCGGTACCGGTATACAAGGTGAGGTAGCCACCACTGGGTACGGGGTGCTCGGTAAGGCCGGTGGCAGTGGCATAGGTGTACGCGGCGAGGCCGTGACGGCGCTTGGCGCAGGAGTTGAAGGCTTTGTTCCCGGTACCGGCTGGGGGGTTCGGGGCATCACCAATGGCTCGGGAATAGGGGTGGAGGGCAGGTCTCAAGGCCTCGGAGTCGGAGTCTCGGCCAGGGCAGTCTCCGGCGGAACCGCCCTGCTGATCGAGGGTCCCATTGCAGTGCCGAACAACATCAACCGCCCGGCCTTCCTGCATACCGCCACCACCGGCAACATCAACGCCAGCCGCACCACCCTCGACAACCCCATGACCAACAACGACCCCGACGCCATCCTGATCGTCACCCATGTCAGCAGCGGAGCCGATCCGTTTATCAACGCCCCCATCGGTGTCAGCTACGACAGCGGCGCGGGTCGCTGGCGCATCTTCCGCGCCGACGGCAACAACATGCCGGACGGGGCCAAGTTCAACGTGCTGGTGATCAAGCAGCGCTGACCTCGAGGAGCCTCCACATGACCCGCAAAGAACTCCGCAACCTGGTCTTCGGGCTCGCGCTGGGCCTGCTCGGGGCCGGTGCCCTGGCCGAAATCGCGCTACCACATACCTTTACCTCCGGCACCACCATCCGCGCCAACGAGGTCAACGCCAACTTCCAGGCCCTGGGCCGCGGCCTCCCCGGCGTGGCCCAGACGGTCAGCCCCGATGCCGTCCCGATCACACCCACGCCCGCCGTGGACAGTGTGACCATCAACGTGCCCGGCCCCGGCTTCGTAAAGGTCAGCGCGACCGCCCAGCTCAACATCGAGTACAGTGGGGGCAGCAACGCGGCCTTCACCCTCGGGGTCGCCAACGCCGCCGACACCTTCCGGCCCGCGGAGGATCGGCGCATCGCAATGCCCGCCGGTCTCCCGGCAGGGACGTACAGCTACATCGTGAGCGCCGAGCGGGTCTTCCCGGTAGACACCCCCGGCCCCAAGACCTTCTACCTGCTGGCCGAGGAGAACACCGCGGCACAGGGGACGGTCTCGAGGCGCACCCTCACCGCCACCTTCCTGACCGCGATGGGCACAGTGCAGAACCCCTGAGCGCACCGCTCCCACCCACCAGCACCCCACCGTCATGGCGGGGCAACCGAGCAGCCGGAGGCTCCTGGGTTGCCTCGCCCCGCTCAGATGTACAAGAATAGAGTAAAGCACTGATCCAAACGTCCCCAAAGCAGAAAAGCGAGGTTTATATGCAAAGACTTTTCGCCTGGCTAGCCATCATCGCCCTGGGTCTGGTGATCGCCCAGACCGTGCAGCGGCAGCTCAATCTGGTGATCAATGGAAAGGCCGAGAGCGCCAAGGCCATCGTGGTAAACGGGCAGAACTACGTGCCGGTGAGCGCCCTGCGAAGCCTAGGCATCAATGCCACCGTTTCCGGCACCACCCTCACCCTCACCACGGCCGCACCCGGCGGGGCCGAGCAGCGGGTAAGCCTCGAGGCCTGCCTGAACGAGTTCGCCTTCAACGGCATCTGGCGGATGCGTGTGACCAAGGTTGAGGCCATCGAGATCTCCGGGCAGAAGGGCTGGGGGGTCACGGTCGAGGTGCGCAACGGAACCAATCGCACCCTCGAGCCTGGCCAGACCGGGGTGCTCGACGCCTCGGGCCTCACCCTGGCCTTCGCCGACGGCTCCACGAGCGGGATGGGCATCAGCGCAATCACCCGCGAGTACGAAAACAGCCTGCGCAACCAGCGCATCGCCCAGGGGGCCTCGGTGATCTACCAGCTCAAGTTCGATAGCCCCCAGACCGAGGCCCCCACCAAGCTCCTGGTACAGATAGACCCGGCCCGGCTGCAAGCCAGCCTCGGGGTGAGATACTCCACCCCCAACCCCTCGTTCCGCTTCAACCTGGACTGCACCAGATAGCCAGGGGGCTCGCCAAGCATCCTGCCACTGTGCGGGCAGGGCAAAGATCGCCCAGGCGCAGAAGGCCAGGGGCGTGGTGACGGTGGCCTGCAATCAACCATGCTCCCATCGAACGTTACCGCTCAGTGACGCTGGAATGACGCTGGCCTTGCTATCCTGCCACCGGCTACCACCGGGAACCTCATCCCATGGCAGCTAGGATAGAAACTGCTTCAGGGGCCGTGACGGCCACATTTACGCCCGGGCTTGCGGCCAACGCCAGCTGGGTTCCGATAAATCTCCCAGCAGCCCCCGATCTCAGCGCGCTGGCCAATGCAACGCAGGTGGCGGTAAGCGCTCGACCTAGAACCCTACCAATTCAATAGTACCGCCGGTATCTCTGACTTTCAGCCCGGGGAGAAGGTCAACCCTGTAGTAGCCGCCGATTCCCGCTTGCTCCTCATCAAAGGGCACAACCTCTCCCCAGGTACTCCAGTGCTTATGTACGGACTTGATGATGACAATTTTTAGTGATATTGACAATATATAGTGTAAACACTATCCTTGGAGCATGAGTAGCCTCAACTGGTTGAATGAACTAAAGTCCCAGTGGCACAGGCTGGCCAACTCTCCTGTGGATCCCTTGCTTTTGTTTGCCTTGTATAGCTATGAGAACTCCATCGGGTATGGCGAGAGCGAGGAAGAAGCCTTCAAACACGTCGCCAAGGAAATCAAACGGTACAAAAGGTCGCTGGTCGAAATAGCCGACCCTACCGATCGTTTCAAGTTTATCTGGCCCTATATCGCCTTCTGGTTCGACAGGCACAAGCTAGACGGTCTTACCTTCGAGGAGGCTTTCAACAAGGTGATTGTCCCTCTTCTAGAGGCTATCCGTTGGAGCGATATGGAAAATGCAAAGGAAGAGACTAGAGAGTACGAGGAGGTTCCTGTAGAAGAGGCTACGGGCCTCTACCAAAGAATCCTCGGGGCTTTGGAAAAGGGAAACCAGACCAACCGGTCGGGGGAGGCGTGAAAATCGAGGTTCTCTGGTCGTGCCTGTAACCAAGTGCGTCGGGCCATGGCGCAACCCTTCCTAAAGGCCTTCCGCCCCTTGCGGGCTCGAGATGTTCTTGCGCGTAGGAGCTGTTGTGCTAAAGAGGGATCCCGCCGCTTTCCCCCGTCAGGCTCACCCCCCCGCCTGCCCTCCTTCAAGGGAGCGATACTTCTGGTTGAAGAACTCCAGCATGTGCATCAGGTTATACCCCATGGCCTTGGCGTTCACTGTGACAAAGCGCCCTAGCTCCTCCTCAAGGTCGCTTTCGACGTGCTGGTGTCGAGAAAACTTCTGCATGAAGTTCTTACGCTCCGGGGAGTTCTTCCATTCCTCCAAGACCTCGGGATAGAAGATTTCGATGAAGATGATCGGTCCCCCCAGCTCTAGGTTTAGGTCGGAGATAACGGCCCCTACCAGCCTTGGCCTCTGATCCTGCCTTTCAAAAACGAACCAGCTGTCAGGGGTTTCGATGAAGCCACCCTCGATACGCACTGCCCTTGGCCCACCGCCACCAAAAGACAAATTAATACCCATTGGTTCTCTCTTCTCTGACTCTTCTTCCTTTATCAACACCGACGCCCCACTGGGGTAAGCCGGGGCTCTCCACGTTTTTCCCAGAAGGCCACTCGAGACCGTCCACTCTCCCCCGTGTCTCTCAACGGCAAGTTCATCCCAATCCACCCTTGTGAGATGATAAGTAAGGTAAAGGTAGAGCGAGAAGTGACCTGGGTCCTTCATGAGCAAGTCGAAAAAGCCACCCGTCTTGATCTTGGCCATACTCAATACTCAATCACTCCGCGTCTTCGTAGAGCTCATGGAGGCGGTCAAGTAGATGCTCGCTTATAAAACTCCACACGCGACCTTCCAGCAGCCACTTTACGTCGTTGTACAGCTCCCTTAGGTTCTCCAGATCCTCATACTTCAGTTCGCCGTCCCACTCCAGATGCCCCCTCACCTGCAAGTCGAGCATGTCCAAGGCCCCAAGGCGCGCCAACGGCCGCAGTGACCAGGGCAATTTTTCCTGCATTTTCCACTCCTCAAAAAACTCGGGGTAGAAAATCAAGCCGCGGTCGCTGTCGCTATGCCCTGGCGCAGGTTCTTCACAATCCTCCAGTTTGCAATGAATGACGACTCCTACAACCCTTTTCTCGCACCTATCGAAAACAAAATCAAGACCAAAATCATACTGGTCATCGTACTCATAACCCCAGCGATCTTCGAAGAGATCAGGAATGTCTGAGCTAGGAATCCCAGGGATCTCCAACTCAGGGATCTCCAGCTCGCTGCCCGCAAAGGCGGGATCCGGGTTCACAAAGACAGGGGCGACGGCAAAGGAGCTTGGGTTCTTGGTGAACCGCTCCAGAAAACTCTCAACCTCTTCCCGGAAGATGGCCTCCATCTCGTTCATCATGACCTCCCTGCTTCCCTGGGCAAGATCAGTCCCTTGGCCTTCAGGAAGACCTCACGGAGCGGCTCAAAGCCCACCCCTTGGAAGGAAAGCCAGAGGGCGTACTGCCACATGAAGGGAGTGGTATCGGCTGGCAGCGCCTCCTTCTCGTCCCGCCAGTACCGCAGCAGATCCAGGTACCAGCGCTCGTACCTCCCGTACTGCTCCGCGGGCTGTGCCGTGTGGCCTGGCCCGCCAAAGGCTATGTCGACGCCCACCATCATATACCTGTCGAGCGAGATAAGTTCGAAACGGTGATCGTAGAGCTGCAGAGCCAGTCTAGCCACGCTTCTCGGGAGCCAATACCTTCCGAGTCTTTCAGCCAAAGAGAGTGCGGATACGCGAATGAAGCTACTACTAGGATGAAAGTGCTCTTCACTGTATCTGACGACGTCCTCTTCGCTCTTATCTAGGGGTAGCAAGTACAAAAGAACAAAAAGGTTCGAAGCAAGGGTTCCGTAGGCGTTCCTCCCGAAGGATGAGACCGCATCGTAGATGGACAAAAGCCTTTTTCTCACCTCGCCGGTATACCACCGAAAGGCCTCATGAGACGGACGATGCATCTCATGCTTGTAGTTCCCCCAATCGACGAACCTCCAAAGACTCTCGTAACCCATGGAGTTTGTCAGATCCACCAGGTTCTTGTAGGCCTCCATCGCCTGCTTGAAGGAGGCCCCTCTAGAAAGGACTGCGAAGGCCACCGCGCCGAACGCCAACCTTATCCGGTCGTCGGGGTCCTCGCGTATCTCTTCCTGTATTGCGAGGTCCTCCCGGATCCCGGGCAGGTAGGGAAGTGCGCGCTCGACCATACCACGCACGGCCTCGGAGTCGAGGGGAGGTGTAGGGGGCTCACCAGTCCCATAGCCCCCGAAAGCCGCGCGCTGTAGCGGGCCCTTGGCGGGGAACCACAGGGTGTGGTCAAACCCCGCTTGGGATGGCTCGTCGTGGGGTTTGTCTGGCTCAGGCACGCGTATCCACACCCCTTTCGAAGCATCTACTTGCGGCCCTTGCGGCCGGAAGGGGTCTTAGGGTTGTCCTGAGATAGGCGCTCGAGCTCCCGAATCAGCTGCTCGGGGTCGAAATCCTCCTCATCTTCCTCGTAAGGATCGCACGTCTGGACGATCTGCTCCAACTCCCGCCGCAACCTTGCGAGTTTCTCCTGATACTGGGCCAGCACGGCCCGCTGGCGGGCGCGGATGGCCTTGCTGTTTTCGAGCCGGGCCAGCGCGGCGGCGACCTCCGGGTGGGCCTCGAGCCGCTCAAACTCCGCCGCCTCCAGCACCGGCAGCCTTAGGGTGGCCTCGAGGCGCTCCCGCTGGCCCGCGGGCGTCTCCCAGCCCAGCTCCAGCTCCAGGGAGGCCTCCCGGCCTTCGGGGGCCTCCAGCTCCAGGAGAAATTCCAGCGGTGCCCCGGATACCAGGTTGGGTAGGATGTAATCCCCCGAGGCCTCCTGCTTCAGTTCGCCGAGGACCCGGGCCTGTTGCCCTAGCCGGAGCCGCACCCCGCTGCCCAAGATCCCGCCCAGCTCCCGGGCGAAAATACGGGGTATGTCGGCGGAGCTTTCGATGAAGTAGTAGTTCCCCTCCCCGGCCTCGGCCATGGCGGCCATGAGGTTCTCGTTGTAGTCGAGGCCGACCCCCAGGGTGCTGGTGCTTATGCCCCGTTGAGCCAGCCCCCGTACCTGCTCGGTGATGACCTTGGGGTTGGTCTCACCCACGTTGGCCAGGCCGTCGGAGAGCAGCGCCACCCGGTTGAGCCGCCCCGTCTCCTGGTAGGCCGCCACCTGGGTGGCCCCCTCCAGCCAGCCCGCGTGCAGGGCGGTGCTGCCACCGGTGCAGATCCTTCCGATGAGTTCGGCTATCCTCCCCCGCTGCTCCCCCACCAAGGTACTGGGCACCAGCACCTCTACGCTATTGTCGTAAATCACCACCGCCACCCGATCCTCCGGCAGCAGGTTGTGCACCGCGTAGATGGCGGCCTCCTTGGCGAACTTGAGCTTGCTTCCACCCATGGAGCCGGAGCGGTCGAGGACCAGGGCCAGGTTGAGCAGCGGGCGCTCAGGGCGCTCCTGGGGCTCGGGGGTGTGAATGCGCAGCAGCACCGGAAGCGGCCGGTGAGCACTTACCCCCGGTCTGAGGGGGATGAGCTCGAGCTGGGGCTGGGTCTTTGGGCTTGGGTTGTTTTGCATATCTTTACCTCCTTCCTTTACGCGGGCTTCAGCGCCGACGCGGTTTTACGCTCATGAGCTGCCTGCGTATCTCCTGAAAGAGCGCTTCGGTTTCACTGGTGGTCTTGGGCAGCTGAAAGTCTTCGCGCACGTGCAGCTCCAGGCCAGGGGCAATCTCGAAGCGGTGCCAGCGCAGCAGGGGCGGAGGCGGGGGAGGTGGGGCGTCATAAGCCACCAGTGGGGACCGGGTGTACTGCCTGCGCAACTCCGCCAGGTAGTTGAGCGCGGGGGTCTCCCGGGCAGTGAAATCCACCCCGCCCTCCAGCATCGCCAACAGCTCGGCATCGCTCTTACGCCGGGCCAGGTCGCCCAGGGCGCTGGCCCCGTGTCCCTCGGCTAACAGGCGCCGCAGAACCAGCAGTTGCAGCAGATGACGCACCGTGTAACGGGCCTCCCGCCCTGCCCGCAGGGGCTCGTCGAGCATCCCCAGGCTGGTGTAGTGGCGCACCAGGCGGGGGGTGACCTCCTCGCGTACCCGCTGGCTGCCGAACTCCTGCGGCAGGTAGCGGGGCAGGCGGGCGTTGGCTTCGTGCACCAGCTCCTGCAGATCCCACTCTGCACCGCGCCGCAACAGGGTCTCGAGGCTGTCCATATCCCAAGAGTAATGATTACGCTTTATATTGTCAATATCACTTATCACTGTAAATACCAGATCCGCACATCATCCCCACGATCCTCGGCCCCGTTAAGGGACCGGGCAGATTCGGCTGGGGCTTTCCCCAGGCCACACCTGCACCGCGGGTGGGGTTGTTGGTTTAGACACCTCTGGCTGCCCCTCCCAGCCCCAGGCCAAGCCGCCACCAGTCTCGAGGCCGGCCTTTCGGAGGCAGGGAAAGGGAGACGGCCTTATCGCGCAACACGAGCTCCACACGCAGAGGAAAAAGCCCCGCCCGCGCGACCAAGGCACCCTGGCCTTCAGGCCTTATCTGCTTCTCCTCTACCAGGCGCTCCCCTGCCAGGACTCGAGCGCACACGGCCAAGCCCGGAGGATGGGTGCGGACAAAGGCCCCATGGGGCTCAACCCAGGCCTCCAGGCGTGCCTGCACCACAAAAGGCAGCCGTGCAACCCCACGCCACTCCTCCACCCGACCGTCGATCCTTATCTCGACGATGAGTTCATCCTCCAGGATTGATGTCTCCCCTATTTCCTCTGCCAGCTTTTCCAGGCTCTCTCTGGCCTCCCCACCGGAAGCAAAAAGGTAGCGCAAAGGGTGCTCTGCGGGATCGAAATCGACGGGATGGACTTCGAGGGGCTCCCCAAGGCTCCAGACCGGCTGGGAAAAGCGAACCGCGAAAGCCTTGTGATGCAGGCGGAAGCGCACGGTCTCGCCCTCCTCAAACGAGACCTCGAGCTCTTCGGGGAGGGGGGCTCCATCCGGGGTGCGACGGGGTACCCAGGAAAAGCGCTTGAAGCGCCCGTCCTCCAACACCACTTTCCCATACACCCTCCAGCCTTCCACCAGGGGTGCCGGGCTCAGGGCAGGCTGGATCTCCTCGAGGCCCGGGGGGGCGTTCAGGAGCTCTACCCTCACCTGCCTGTGCCGTGGACGGGGCCGCTTGGAGACCGGCCGCTCTCCTTTGAGCTTCCAGTACAGATCCTTCAGGGCCTGATCCGAGCGGTTGAAAAGAAGTCGCACCGGGTGGGGCTCCCCCAGGTAGAGGCCGGCGGCCTCGAGAAAGCCCAGCACCGCCTGTTCATTGTCCAGAGCCGGCGGCTGCCCCTCCTCCAGAAGGACTTCCATAGCCTCCTTAAGCCTGCGAAACACCCGCTTATAGGGTTGGGCCTGCGCGGGAAGCTCCCCGGAGGAGTAGAAAGACAGGAAGGCCTCCTTGAGGACGTTCAGGCGCAGAGCGCGGAAGTGAAAGATCGCATCCAGGGTGCTTATAAAATCCCGCTTACCGCCCTTACTCCACTGTAGGCGGAACCGGGTTTCGGGATGCCATTCCAGGGCTTCCCAAAGGCGGTCGTATTGCGCTTTGGTAGGTAGGTTTTGGTCTTTGATCCCCAGATCTTGCAGGAAGTTAGACCACAGGGCATCGTCGTTTTCCGGAACTTCCCGGTAAAAGAAATACCCCCGCAGATAGCCAAGGAGGACTCGCGCAGGCACCAGTTCCTCGCCTTGCGAGCGCACCGCCTTGAGCAAATCCCCCCAGCGTTCACCCCGCCAAACCTTCTGCATGAGGGGTTTTGCCCCCTCGAAGTCCTCCTGGGCTATGCAGGCCTGGGCCACACCCCCCTGTTGCACCGCCCGATCCAGATTCAGCGCGTGCAACCAGAGATCAACCATCCCGCACCCCCTCCAGCCAGGCAAGGAGTGCCCACTCCAGCACCAGGCCGGTTCGAACCCGCTGCCAATCGGTTATCTCACCCGCGA
This sequence comes from Meiothermus taiwanensis DSM 14542, assembly GCA_000482765.1. Lineage (GTDB taxonomy): Bacteria > Deinococcota > Deinococci > Deinococcales > Thermaceae > Meiothermus > Meiothermus taiwanensis. The sequence continues at coordinate 6,649 of AXWR01000041.1, read as the reverse complement.
AAACCCGGGAAAGCGCCCCCTCTCGCTCCTCCCAGATGGCCCTCAGCCATGGTTCTATCCCACACCCTTCCAGCTTGCGGGCTTCCTCCACGAGGGTCTGATCCCACAGCCCGATGTTCTGCCCCAGGTAGCGGAAAAAGCCCTCACCCAGCGGCGGTTGAGCGAGCATTGCAAGCTGCTGTTTAGCCTGCTCCAGGGCCTTTGCACACTGCATATGGGCGGCCTGTTCCTCTTTCAGCTGCTGTTGCAGCGTATCAACCTGGCGCTGGAGCTTTTCAACCCTCTCGTCCGCGCATTCTGCAACCTTCCTCTTGAGCTCGAGGATCTCCGCGGCCTGTTCATCCAGTCGCTTCTGAAGACTGCGCCTCTCCTCTTCCCACCGACGGCGATCCTCCAGCCACCGCTTTTCGTACCACCTCACCTCGTCGTGACTCATGGCACCTCCTCAAAGCGGGGTGAAGTAGGCCGCGGCCCGGGCTGAAGCAGGGTCTCCAGGCGGAAGGCGTGAGTGCGCAGCCAGCGGGCAAGGGGAAGCTCCGAAAGATCCAAAAGCAGCCGCTCGAGCCCCACCAGCACAATCCCCTCCGCCTCGCATTGCAGCAGATCCCGGTTGCTGTGGAGAAGCGCCGGGTGGTTTTCCCCGGCAAGAAAGGCGCGGTACCCCTCGATGAGGGCCGTCACCCGTTCCTCTGCCCTGCCGCCCAGGCTGGGATAGTCCAGTACCAAAACCCGCAGCAGCGCCTCTTCCGGGAAAGGTTCGGGTAGGGCTTCTTTGAAGCGTTGGAGCTGGGCCAGCCGGGCTTCGAGCAGCTCCCTTTGCGCCGCTGCACCCTCCAGCGCTCCTATACGGGCCTCGAGCTCCCTGACCCGCTTTTCATAGTCCTCTATACGGCCTTTCATCACCTCGTTTTCTTCCTGAAGGCGGCTGCGTTCTCCCTGGACTTTCACCAGCTCATCGCGCAGGGCTTCTTCATTCTTGTGGGCTTGCGCGAGATCCTTGCGCAGGTGGGCCGCTTCCTGCTCGACCCTTCCCCTCAACCCTTCCGCTTCTTGCCTGGCTTTCTCTTCTCTTTGCAGTTTAACTCTGAGCTTTTCTGCCTCGTTGACCTTTTGCTGGTATTTCTTTTCCCCCTCCCGCAACCTGCGCAAAAGCTCCTGCTCACGGGCGTTTGGGGCCTGTGCGCTCTGGGCCGGCGGCTTTGGCTCGGTCACAACAGGGGTTTCTTGCTTTGAGCCCTTCTCAGAGGGAGCTTCCAGGGTAACAGAAGCGGCGAGCAATTCTTTGGTATTTGGAGACAGTGCACAAAGGGCTTTTTTCAAGGAATGTATCGAGTCATATGCCTCAACTGGACGATCGAGCATCTTCAAGAGTTCCTCAAGCTCCGACATCCCCTACCTCCCGCCTTTGCCAGCGCTCGTAGTGTCTCCTTCCTTTCTCGGTCAGGCCGTATAGCTGATTGGCCTCATACACCCCCTTGACCTCGAGGTACCCCTTCCTCAGGGCTTCCTCAAAGGCCCGCTCCAGCTCCCGGGGCTTGATGAAAGAGAGATGGCCAAAGAAGCGGTTGTCCGTGTACTTGCGGCCCAGGGCGCCGCTCTTGCCCCGATCCTTGCCGCGCAGGGCCATCAGGGTGCTGCGCCGGCCCAAATACATGTAGCGGGCCTCCTGCGACCAGGCGTTTTTCTCCGCCAAAGCAAAGTAAGCCAGCAGGGTGTCCATGGGGCGGTAGGCCCGCTCGAGCTCCTCTTCATCTACTCCTTCCAAAGCCTCCCAGGGACCGGCATTCTTGGTGCAGATGTCACAGTCCCCACAGCTGCCTGGGGACTCGCCCAGATGTTTGAGGAGAACTTGGGCGCGGCACCGTCCATTCTCGGCGTAAACCTGCACCTTGCGGAGGCGCTCCTTTGAACGAGCCCTTAACTTTTCCTGCTCCTCGTGCCAGTCAAAGTAGCCGTCCTTTAGACGACCGCCCATCCGAATGTGAAGCAGGGGCTCCCGGTAGTGGTAGAGGTAGATATTTTGCTGCCGGAAGAGCTGGTACAGCCTCCGATCCAGCTCCAGGGCTTCCTCCAGGGAAATACGCGAGAAGTCCAGCTCATCCCCTCGCTCGCTACCCTCGTAACCGGCCCTGTGAAGCACGGCCAGGGCTTCCTGCGGCAGGTGCTTCTCCAAGACGTCCCTGGACTCCAGCAGGAGGGCCTTGCCCGGTAGAAAGTCATATTCCAGAACACCAGCCCGCTCGAGGCTGGTGAGGACGCGCTCGAGGTTATCCAGGCCCACCTCCCACCGGGAGGGTGCGGTCACCTCTTCCTCTTCGTCTCCCTCAGGCAGCTCCTCCTCGATCTCTCCTTCCTCAGGCTCTTCGTAAATTTCCCGGTAAATCTCCTGGCGGTAGCCCACCAGGGTTCTTCTCTCCTCCAAAAGGCGGATGAGCCGCCGGGCAAACTCCTCATGGGCCCGCCCACCGTGGCCCAACCCCAGCGTCCACTCCAGAAATCCCCAGTCCCCCTTGGTATACAAGAGCAGGCAGTAGGCCTCCTTTCCATCGCGTCCCGCACGCCCCGACTGCTGGATGTACTCCTCTAGGCTGCGCGGGGGCCGCCAGTGGACCACCAGCCGGATGTCCGGCTTGTCGATGCCCATACCGAAGGCGGTGGTGGCGACCATGACCCGGGTCTTCCCCTCCGTGAAGCGTTCCTGGGCCTCGCGCCGGGGCACCGGGCCCAGCCCCGCGTGGTAGGCCTCCACCGTCAGGTCGGGGAAAAGGCGGCCCAGGGCCCACGCCAAGCGCTCGGCCTCAGCACGGGTGGAGGTGTAGACGATGGCGCTGCCCCCCTCCCCTTTCTCTGTTAGCCAGGCCAGGGCCTTGGCCAGAACCTGGAACTTGCCCGCCTCCCCCTGCACTTTCCTCACCACAAAGCGGAGGTTGGGGCGGTGGAAGCTCTGCGGTTTGATCAACCTGTGGGCCGCCAGCCCTGCCGCCTTCTCCAGTCTTCTGAGGTCTTCCGGCGTGAGCGTGGCGGTGAAGAAGCTCCTGGGAACCCCCTGCAAATCCTTTAGCTTTTCCAGCGCCTTGAGGTAGTCGGGCCGGAAGTCGAAGCCCCACTCCACCAGGCAGTGGGCCTCGTCGAAGACCACCCGCCTCAGCTCCCCTGCCGCGTGCTTCTCCTGGAGCAGCTTCCACAGCGCCTCGCTCCGGTTGAGCCGCTCCGGGCTTACGTAGAGGAGCCGTACCCGGCCCGATCTCACCTCATCCAGCATGCTGCGCTGCTCCCCGGAGCCCATCAGCGAATGAATCGCCCCGACCGGCAACCCCATCTCCAGCAAGCGGTCGGTCTGGTCTTTCATCAGGGCGACCAGCGGTGAAACCACCAGGGTAAGCCCGCCCTGCATGAGGGCCGGGAGTTGAAAGGCCAGGCTCTTACCAAAGCCCGTGGGCAACAAAGCCACCAGGTCTTCCCCATCCAGCGCAGCCTGTATGGCTTCGGCCTGCTTGGCCCAGCGTTCCTCGTCCACTTTGAGTTCGTAGACCTCTCTGGCAACGCGGCGGGCTTTTTCGATGGGCTCGAGGCCGGCCAGCAGAATTTCCCTGAGCCTGCGCAGCGTCTCTTCTTCCAGTTCGTCCTGGGGGAGCCAGGCCCGATCCACCTGCAGGATTCTTGCGATCTGGTCGTAAAAATTCTTTCTATCCTCGAGGATGTGCCGGTGTACGCCAGGGGGCAGGGCGCGATAGAAGATCCCCTGGTAGGCAGCATTGAGCAGCTTCTTATCCCACAGGACAAAAGCCCCATCCCCCGCCCGCTCGCGCTGGTCGCGGATCAGCCGGCCAAAGGCCTGGGCAAAGGAGAGCGCCGCTTTTGGAAGGTAGTAGTCCCACCACTTATCCAACCCCTGCTCATAGACCCACTCCATCCGCCTGGTGAGCAGCAAGGAAGGCAGGGGGAAGGGGATGCGCTCGAGGTTCACCAGCTTCAAGGCAGGGAAATCCACCCCCTCCATGTAGCTGCGGGAGCCCAGGGCGGCCACCGGGGCCTCGGGGTCCTGCTTGATGCGGCTGGCCACGTCCTCTCGTTCCTTCCGGGTCAGGGGGGCCAGGATGTTGGGCAGGCTGTCCAGGGCGCCTTTGGCGTCTTCCAGGCGCTTGAGGCTGGTGAAAAGGGAAAGGCTGCGGTGGGACAAAGGCAGCAGGGTCTTCAGTTCCTCGTGCAACATGCGCTGAAAGCGCGGCAGCGTGCTTTCGCGGGCCTCTGGGAGGTGGCGCGGCACCAGCAGGTGGGCCTTCTCGTAGGGAAGGGAGGGCGGTAGCCGCTTGGAAAGAGCGTTTTTTAGGCCCAGCACGCGCTTGAACAGGTCGAAGCCCTCGGGGTCGTCCTTGGTGGGTACGCTCAGGGTTGCGCTGGTCAGCACAACGCCTTTGAAGCGAGGCCACAGGCCGGTTTTCAGCTCCCGGGAAACGTCGATGGGCTGCGCCAGGTGCCGCCAGCTCTCGGTGGTGGGATCCCACTCAGAGAGGTGGAGAAGGTTCTGATCCGGCTCCCCAGAGGCCAGGCCCAGCACCCGGCGGCGCTCAAATAAAAGCCCCAGGGCGTCCTTCAGAAACTGTTTTATGGGCGCAAGCTCACGGGCCACGAACCCCGTGGGGTTCTGGCCGATCTCCTCCAGTGCTTTTTTCAGCTCGATCAAGGCCCCTATCAGCGCTTGCTCCTCGCGATTGATGAGGGGCCACTCCTCGAGCCGCTTCCACTGGCTGCTAACCCCCAGGGTGATGCCATAGCGCGGATCCCCGGTGCCTCGGTTCTTGATGAAGTCCACAAGGTGGTCGGTGTAGCTCTTGAGCGCCTCGTGCACGCTGGGTAGAAGCTTCTGGACTATCTCCTTGGCCCTGCCTCTCTCCTCCTCGCTAAGCTCCTGCAGCCGCCGGCCGTCCCTGAGCAGGCCCCGCTCCTTCTGGGGGTGGGCCAGGCGGTTGAGCTGGTGGATGAAGTCCTCGTAACCCAGGGCCTGGGTCAGCGCCTCCGTGGCAACATCCTCCAGGTGATGGGCCTCGTCGAGCACCAGATGGGCCTGGTCTTCGACCGCATCGGGTTCATCCTGGCTCAGAAAGTTGGCCAGCAGGTAAGCCTGGTTGGTTACCAGGATCTGCGCTCCCTTGCGGTGCGCGAGCTGGCGCTGAAAGGCACAGGTGTGGAAGAAGGGGCAGTCTGCCCGGCAGCGGCGGGGGTTGGTGCCCACGCGGTCTTTTGCTTCGCGGAAGCCCTTGGAGGAATGCCAGTAGCGGGGAAGGGCCTCGAGGTCGTGCCCACCCAGGGCCGCGTAGTGCAGGAGGAGGCCCACTGCGGCCCTGAAATCCTCTTCGTCCTCTTCCCTGGCGTCCAGAAAAAGATCGAACAGGGCCTCGGGGCAGAGGGTGTCTTTGGGGCTCTTCACCAGCGCTGCGCGAACGGCATAGCCCCTCTTTCCCACCTCCTCGAGCTCTTTCAGGGCCTGGAGCTGGAGCACTTTAGTGTGGGTGGCCACCCAGGTTTTTTCCCCCACATGAAGGGCCGGATAAAGGTAGCCCTTGGTCTTACCGGTACCTGTAGGCGCCTCAAGCAGGATTCGATGCCCGGATCGCAAGGCCCCCTGCACCTTCTCGAACATCTGCATCTGCGCCTCCCTCCGCTTGGGAAGCAGATCCTCGCCCAGGTTGGCAGGGGATGGCAGGGCCGATCCTCTGTAGTCGATCAGCTTTACCAGCGCTGGGGTGGCAAGGAGATCCTTGACCAGCCCCGGGGTATCAGGAAAAAGCTCTCCTTCAATCAGGTTCAGTTCCCGCCAGGCTCGAGCCAGACCATCTGGCAGCTTTTGCAGCAGCAAACCGGAGAGTACGCGCCAGGTCGCCTCGACATCGGCCTGGGCGCGGTGAGCATCCTTCAGTTCTTCCTTTGTGAAATACGCGTAGAGGTCCCCCAAGCGGTAGCCTGCAAGTCCTTCCGGTGGCGTGGGGAAAACCAGATGGGCCAGTCGAAGGGTATCCAGCGCGGACCTTGCGGCCGGGAGAAGCTCCATCCCAACCGCTGATAAGGCGCGCTCGAGCACGGGCAGGTCGTAGTGCAACAGGTTGTGGCCCAGCAAAGGACGATCCCCAAGAAAGCTAAGGAAGTCCCGTAGCACCGCCTCCAAAGGCATCTTTTCTCGCTCATACTCATCAAAGGGAATGCCAGTAAAGTGAAAAGCATCGTGCTCAGCATCGAGGTCTTCTGAAGTGGCCACGTAACGGTGGAAGGTTCTACCTTCCACATCCTGTGCAGCAATTTCCAGAATTTCAGCCGCTTTTGCGTCGGTAGAGGTAGCCTCAAGATCAAACGCTACAAAAGTTTTCATAATCGATGAGATTCTTACCCAAAAGAAGTTACCCGTTGGGGCAAATAACAACACCCGCCCTGTTTTTTTCCAAATTTTTCGGCCTTCAAGCCATAAAAGGAGTCTAGACTCACGCCCTGGGAGAGGCAAATTAAGCGTACTACCGTTCCCGACAACCTCTTGCGACTTTTGCACTGAACATCTAATACCATTAGGACTTACGCAGTTGGGCAAAGGATGTGGCGGTGGGCGTGTACGTGCATGTCCCGAGGTGAGCCGTGCCCTACCCTCGCTATCCTAAAGGCA
>AXWR01000040.1 GCA_000482765.1 Meiothermus taiwanensis DSM 14542 | reverse complement strand
GGTGGAACGTTCGTTTGCCTGGACATCCCGGTTTCGCAGGCTGGCGCGAGACTATGAGCGGCTGGCTGAGACCTTGCGAGGTTGGCACTGGTTGGCTTTTTCGATTCTGATGACAGCGAAAACTGTGGAGCTTTTACGAACAGCTAGTTAGCAGGCTCTAGGGTTTTCAGCAGTCGTACAGATCCCGGTAGGCAACCAGCCCCCCTACCGAATGGGCGTGCAGCACCCCATGCACCAGGGCCCGGGCAAACACATCGGCGGCCACCGCACCAATCCGGCTGAGTTCGGCAGGGCCGGCAATCTCCACCTCGCCGGTAGCCAGACAGAAAATCACATCGCCGTCGAACATGGTGTGGGCTGGGAAAACCGCTCGAGCGATGCCGTCGTGGGCCATCTGGGCCACCTTCTGGGCCTGGGCTTTGCTCAGTCGGGCGTTGGTGGCTACGCAGCCTATTACCGTGTTGCTGCGCACAAAGGTATCGGTGAAGACCTCGGTGTAATCCGGGGCCGACAGGCGCCGGGGGGGGTGCTTGAGCCGGAACTCGCCCTGTTGTTCCAAAAAACGCGCGTAAAGCTCGCCGGTTATCGGGTCGTGGATCCGCCCCAAGGCGTTGGCCGCCACAATGGCCCCCACCACCACCCCGCCGGGCAGCTCGAGGCTGGCGGTGCCCACCCCCCCTTTCAACCCACCGTTGCGGGCGCCCGTCCCCACCCCCACCACCCCTTGCTCCACCGGCCCGCCCTTCAGGTTCTGGGCCGCTCGGTAGCCGTACTGGGCATTGGGCCGCACCGCAGCGCTGCCCACCAAGAGGTCGAAGATCACCGCCGCCGGTACGATGGGCACGACGGCTGGGCCTACCGGGAAGCCCTGGCCCTGCTCCTCGAGCCAGCGCATCACCCCCGAGGCGGCCTCGAGGCCATACGCACTCCCCCCCGAGAGCACGACGGCCTGAACCCGCTCAACCAGGTTGACCGGGTTCAGTAAATCGGTTTCGCGCGTGCCCGGCGCACTGCCTCGCACATCCACCCCTGCCACCGCACCGTTTTCAGGGTAGATGACCGTAACCCCCGTGAGGTGCTCGAGGTCGGTGTAGTGGCCCACCTGGATACCTGGAACATCGGTGATGGCGTTAAATCGGCCTGGCTTCATGGGCAGACCCAGCATAACAAAAAGCTACCGGGGATCTAACTCCAGCTCGCCCCCCGTTGCCAAAAAACCCACCCGTTTATGGCTGCCATCACACAAAGGCTTGTTTTGCGAATGACCGCACCGGCATAAAGCCAGCTTGGCCCGCTCGAGCACCCGCTCCTCGCCGCCTAGCAGGTACCGGCTGCCCTCGGGCAGGTCTATCACCAGCGGCCCGTTCTCACGCAAGCGAATCCGCACGCGCCCAGTTTAGGACATTTAAGCCCGGCAGCCAGACCGACGAAAAGCAGAAACTGACCTCGAGAAGGCTCGCATACCCGTGAAATATCTCAAAGCTACCGTTAGAGTAAAGGAGCTTATGTTAAACCTCGAGTTCCCTCCTTATATCAAGAGTGAACGGGTCAAACACTGGATCACCGAAGCCGTGGCACTATGCAAACCCGATGCGGTGCACTTCTGCGACGGCTCGGAAGAGGAGTACAACGCCCTGTGTGATAAGCTTGTTGAGGCCGGCACCTTTATTCGCCTCAACCCCAAGCTGCGCCCAAACAGCTTTCTGGCTCGTTCCGATCCCAGCGACGTAGCCCGGGTAGAGGATCGCACCTTCATCTGCTCCATCAACAAAGAAGACGCCGGCCCCACCAACAACTGGGTCAATCCCAAAGAAATGCACGCCACCCTGCAGAGCCTCTTCGATGGCTGCATGCGGGGCCGCACCATGTACGTGGTGCCCTTTAGCATGGGGCCGCTGGGCTCCCCCATCAGCTACATCGGCATCGAGATCACCGACTCGGCCTATGTGGTGGTCAATATGCGCATCATGACCCGCATGGGCAAGGCTGTCTACGACGTGCTGGGCGAGGATGGGGAGTTTGTACCCTGCATGCACAGCGTGGGGATGCCGCTGGAGCCCGGACAAAAAGACGTTCCCTGGCCCTGCAACCCCACCACCAAGTACATCGTGCACTTCCCCGAAGAGCGCAGCATCTGGAGCTACGGATCGGGCTACGGTGGCAACGCCCTGCTGGGCAAAAAATGCCTGGCCCTGCGCATCGCCAGCGTGATCGGGCGCGACGAGGGCTGGCTGGCCGAACACATGCTGATTCTAGGGGTCGAAGATCCCAAAGGCCAGAAAACCTACGTGGCGGCCGCGTTCCCCAGCGCTTGTGGCAAGACCAACTTTGCCATGCTGATCCCGCCCAAGCCCTTCCAGGAGGAAGGCTGGAAGGTGACCACCGTGGGGGACGACATCGCCTGGATCAAGCCCGGCCCCGACGGACGACTCTACGCCATCAACCCCGAGGCCGGCTACTTTGGGGTGGCCCCCGGCACCTCCTACGCCACCAACCCCAACGCCATGGAAACCATCAAGGCCAACACCATCTTCACCAACGTGGCCCTCACCCCCGAGGGCGACGTCTGGTGGGAAGGCATGGACGGCCCCCCGCCGGCCAGGGCCATCGACTGGCAGGGCAACGAATGGACGCCGGACTGTGGGCGCAAAGCCGCCCATCCCAACGCCCGCTTTACTGCCCCGGCCCGACAGAACCCGGCCATCGACCCCGAGTGGGAAAACCCCAAGGGGGTGCCCATCAAAGCCTTCATCTTTGGCGGGCGCCGGGCCACGGTGGTGCCGCTGGTCTACCAGAGCTTCAACTGGAGCTTTGGGGTGTACCTGGGCGCCACCATGGGCTCCGAGATGACCGCTGCGGCCTTCGGGCAGATCGGGGAGGTGCGCCGCGATCCCTTCGCCATGCTGCCCTTCATCGGTTACCACATGGCCAGCTACTTCAACCACTGGCTGGACATGGGCCGCCGGGTGGTGGATCCGCCCCGCATCTTCAGCGTGAACTGGTTCCGCAAGGACAAAGATGGCAACTACCTGTGGCCCGGCTATGGTGAGAATATGCGCGTCCTGAAGTGGATTGTGGAGCGGGCCAACGGGCGCGGCTACGCCACCGAAAGCCCGCTGGGCTATGTGCCCCACTACGAAGACCTGGACTGGCGCGGCCTGAACTTCAGCAAGGAGCAGTTCCAGGAACTCATGGCCATCGACCGCGAGCTGTGGCTCAAGGAGATCCTCTCACACGAGGAACTCTTCATCAAGCTCTACGAGCGGATGCCCAAGGAGTTTCTGGCCATGCGCGAGCTGCTGATTTCCAACCTCTGGCGCTCCCCCGAGCACTGGGACGTGAACGGTACAGAAGAGTAACAATCACCCACTACTGGCCTCCCCTGGGGACAGGGGAGGCTTTCTTTATGGCGCTATATTGATGAACATGCAGCGCACAGATTTTAGCTTCTTCCATCGCCTGCGGGTTCGCTGGGCCGAGACCGACCCCCAGGGTATCGTTTTCAACGGGCACTACCTGACCTATTTTGATGTGGCCATCACCGAGTACTGGCGGGCCATTGGCATCCCCTACCCCAGTACGGTGGAGCGCTTTGGGCTGGATTTATTCGTGGTCAAGGCAACGGTGGAGTACCACGCCCCCGCCCACTACGACGACGAGCTGGATATCGGGGTGCGGGTCGGGCGCATCGGCAATAGCAGCATGCAGTTTGTGCTGGGCATCTTCCGGGGCGAGGCCCACCTGATTAGCGGGGAGGTCATCTACGTGGCGGCCCACCCCCAGACGCGCCAGCCCCAGACCGTTCCGCAGGCCATGCGCCAACTGCTGGGTCACTGATACCAGATTCGGTTAGTTCGTCACCGAATGGTGGCGAACTAACCCGACCGAAGGGATACGCTTTCTTCGCCGAGCGTAGCGAGGGGTGTGCTCTAGGATTCAAAAAGATAGCCTCTGAATGTTTTTTGTTTTGAAGATTATCTTTTTGAATCCGGTATGAGCTGGTTGGGTGCTGTTATTCCACCCCTTCAGCACGCAACTCCTGGGCCAGCACCTCCCAGCCCCGGCGCCCCATCAGGGCGTAGGTGTACTCCTTACCCAGCTCCACCCCCGGCTGGTCGAAGGCGTTGATGTTCCACAGCTCGCCCAGGAAGGCGGTCTGCCACATCAGGTGTTGCAGCAGCCAGCCCAGGTGGTAGGCATCGAGTTTGTCCAGGGTGAGGGTGTAGTTGGGCTGGCCGGCCTTGGCCAGGGCGTGGGCGGTGGCTTTGGCCTCGGCGTCCAGCAGCTCGAAGAAGCTTTTGCCAAAGAGGTAGTCGAGGGCCTCGAGCCCCCGCACCGCTGGGATTTCCAGATCCTCGCTGGGGCTTAGCAGGCGCACAAAATTGATGAGCTTGTCGTACGGCCCCTCCCGGAAAAGCTGCACCTGGGCGTGCTGGTCGGTGGTGCCAATGGCCCGTACCGCGGTGGTGCCGGTGCGCACCTCCTGGCCCGCCCGGTCGTGCATCTTGCCCAGCGACTCGTCGTGCAGTTGCACAAACCAGTCCGGCAGGTAGCGCAGGCGGGTGGAGTAGGGCATGAACACCACGATGTGATGGCCTTTCTGGCTAAACAGGTGGTGCAGCAGCGCGGTCTGGGCTGGCAGGTTGTGCTCGAGGGCCGCCCCGGCCTGTTCGTTGGACTTGCGGGCCCCGGCCAGCAGGTTGTCCAGGTCTACCCCGGCAAACGCCAGCGGCAGGGTGCCCACCGGGCAGGTCACGCTAAAACGCCCCCCCACCGCAGGCGGCACCTCGAAGGCCGGGAGCCCTTCGGCCTGGGCGTAGGGACGCAGGATGCCTTTGACGGGGTCGGTGGTAACCACAACATGCCGCTTCCATTCCGGCCCCAGGCGATCCTCCAACCACCTGCGGAAGGCCAGAAAAGCCGCCATGGTCTCGGCGGTGGAGCCCGACTTGGAGATGACGTTGACCAGGGTTTTGGAAGGCTCGAGCTTTCGCAGCAGCTCAAGGATGGGTTCAGGCTCGACATTATCCACAAAATGCAGGCGCACCGGGCCTTTACCCAGGGCCGCGGCCACCGCCTGGGCCCCCAGGGCCGAGCCCCCAATGCCCAGCACCACCAGATCTTCGACCCAGGCCTGGGCCTCGCGGAAGCGCAACACCCGCCGCAGGGTCTCGGTGTCCTCGGGTACGTCAATCCAGCCCAGGAACTCGGCAGGGTTGGACTTGCGCTGCCAGAGCGCATCGCGGGCCGCTTCTAAGCGCCGGGCATGGGCCGCCAGGGCCGAAGGCCAGTCGATGCCCTTTGGGCCAATGCGTTCGAATAGTACGTTTGCCAGATCTAGCCGCAGCATGCGACCAGTGTATCCTGTCCTTCAAAAAATTGGCGTATAACACACCAGGCCCCATCCACACCCATGCAGCGTCCAGGGCGAAATTGGCTAGTTGTTGGCAAGGTGCTAGACTGAGAGGCGTGTCCATATAAGGGCTGACCTGCGCAGACCCGGAACCTTGAAACCTCAATATGACCGAGCCTACCCAGCCTACCGCGGCGCCCCCATCGCCCACAGCGCATTCTGCAGTTGAGGCCTTGTGGCAGCAGCTCGAGCCCCACCTTCACTACCTGAACGATGCGTCCAAGGCCCAGGTGCGGGAGGCCCTCGAGTTCGCCTACCGTGCCCACGAAGGCCAGCAGCGCAAGAGCGGCGACCCCTACATTGTCCACCCCGTGGCAGTCGCGCAAATCCTGGCCGAGCTGGGTATGGATGTCGAGACCTTGCTGGCCGGGCTCCTGCACGACACCATCGAGGACACCCAGGTACGGCCGGAGGAAATCGAGGAGCGCTTCGGAGCTGCGGTGCGCAAGATTGTGGAGGGTGAGACCAAGGTTTCCAAACTCTACAAGCTGGCCCACGCCGCCCAGGAAGACAAGCACGCTGAGGAAAAGCACGCCGAGGATCTGCGCCAGATGTTCATCGCCATAGCCGAGGACGTGCGGATCATCATCGTCAAGCTGGCCGACCGGCTGCACAACCTGCGCACCCTGGAGTTCATGCCCCCCCACAAACAGCAGCGCATCGCCCGCGAAACCCTGGAGATTTACGCCCCGCTGGCCCACCGGCTGGGGATTGGGCAGGTCAAGCTCGAGCTCGAAGACCTCTCCTTCCGCTACCTCGACCCCGAAAGTTACCAGGCCCTCGAGCGCCGTCTCAAAAGCCACCGGGCCGAGCGGGAAGCCGCGGTGCAGGCCGCCAGGGAAAAGCTCGAACAGGCCCTGGCCCGCGACTTCATCCTCAAGCAGTCCATCAAAAAATTCGAGGTCACCGGCCGTACCAAACACCTGTTCTCCATCTGGAAAAAGATGGAGCGGGAAGGCAAAACCATCGAGCAAATCTACGACCTGCTGGCCCTGCGGGTGATTCTGGATCCGCGCCAGGGGCAGGATCCTGAGGAAACCAGCCTGCGTGAGAAGCAGGTCTGCTATCACGTGCTGGGCCTGGTGCACGCCCTGTGGCAGCCCATTCCGGGCCGGGTCAAGGACTACATCGCGGTGCCCAAGCCCAACGGCTACCAGTCGCTGCACACCACCGTTATCGCGGTGAACGGGCTGCCGCTGGAGGTGCAGATTCGTACCCGGGAGATGCACCGGGTCGCCGAGTTTGGCGTGGCCGCCCACTGGCTGTACAAGGAAGGTGTAACCGACCCCGAAGAACTCCGGCGGCGGGTGGGCTGGCTCAAAAGCATCCAGGACTGGCAGCAGGAGTACAGCAGCTCGCGCGATTTTGTCGAGGCCGTGACCAAAGAGCTGCTAGGGGATCGGGTTTTTGTCTTCACCCCCAAGGGCAAAATCATCAACCTGCCCAAGGGCTCGAGCCCGGTAGACTTTGCCTACCACATCCACACCGAGGTGGGCCACCACATGGTGGGGGCTAAGGTCAACGGGCGCATCGTACCCCTTAGCTACGAACTGCAAAACGGTGAGATCGTGGAGATTCTCACCGCCAAAACCGCCCACCCCTCCAAAGACTGGATCGATTACGCCAAAACCCGCTCGGCCAAGCAAAAAATTCGCATGTATTTCCGGGCTTTTGAGCGGGCCGAGACCCTGGAAAAAGGCATGCGGATGCTGGAGAAGTACTTCAAGCGGCGGGGCCTGCCCCGGCCGCTGGAAAGCCAGCTCGAGGAGGTGGGGCGCAAGCTCATCAAAAGCTCGTCGCCAGAAGACCTCTACGCCGCCATCGCAACTGGGCGGGTGGCACCCCAGCAAGTTGCCCGCATCCTGGCACCTAAAAGCGAATCCGCCGCCATCAGGCCCAGACCGGTTAAAAACACCCTGGGCATCCGCCTGGAATCCAGCCTCAACGCACCCATCAAGCTGGCCAGCTGCTGTGAGCCCGCCAAGGGCGATGCCATCCTGGGGTACATCACCCGGGGCCGGGGGGTCACGATTCACAAAGCGGGCTGCCCCAACATGCGCCGGCTGATGGAGCACGACTCCGGGCGGGTGGTGCCGGCCTACTGGGAAGGGCTGGGCCGGGTAATGCAGCTCGAGGTGCTGGCCGACGACCGGGCTGGTTTGCTACGCGACATCATGGATGCCATCGCCTGGATGGGCAAAAGCGCCATGGGCGTAAACTCGAGCCCCACCTCGCCGCTTTCCTCGCTGTTTCGCATCAGCACCCGCATCGACCTGAGCGAGGGCGAGCAAAAAGCCCTGGACGAACGCCTGCGCAGCGTGCCCAACGTGCGCTCGGTGCGATGGTCGCAGGTGCTGTGAACCGTACGCGCAACCCCAGGAAGCCCCGATGAGTCTGTTCCTGGCCTTGTTCATCGCCTTTGGAATCGGGCTGCTGGCCGAGCGCACAGGCTGGCTCAAGCCGGGGGCTTCCTGGGCGGCCGCGCTGGTGGGGGGCTTACCCTTGTGGGCCGGCGGAATCCCCGCGGCCCTGGCCGTGCTGTTCTTTGTGGCCCTGGGCAGTCTGGCCAGCCGGCTCAACTCGCGCAGCCGCGACCGCGCAGGCCGAACGGCTTTACAGGTGCTGGCCAATGGGCTTCCAGCTGCCCTGGGCCTGGTGCTGGGATCACCGACCTTTTTCCTCGCAGCCCTGGCCACCGCCGCAGCCGATACCCTGGCGACTGAACTGGGTGGCCGAAGCCCGCGGGCCTGGCATCTGCTAAAAGGCCCCGTGGAGAGTGGAACCAACGCTGCCATCAGCGGGCCGGGCACCCTGGCCCTGCTGGGCGGGGCGCTTCTGTTCGCCCCCTGGGCGGCCTGGCTCGAGGTACCCATCTGGGCAGTGGTGCTGGGAGGCATCACCGGCGCGCTGGCCGATACCCTGCTGGGGCTGGGCGAAGATCAACTGCCCTGGTGGAGCAACGACCTCACCAACCTGCTGGCCACCACCCTGGGGGGGCTGGTTGCTATATGGCTCGCCGGGGCATTCGCGGCTTAAGAAATGCTAAACTTCTAGGGCTTCCATTTACACTACCATGACGGTGGGTATTGCCAGCGGTAGCGCCAAAGACCTATGAAGCACCCCCTCAGCGCGTATAAAATGCCCTTTACTGGAATCCCATGCGTCTATTTGGGTAGGCTTGCATAGTGGTGAGACGATGCGCAGTCTTTTGCTGGCCTTCGTATTAGCGCTCGCACCGCTACCCAACCTGCCCTTCATTCCGTCAGGCAGCGAGATTCGGGTGGTGTCTCCAGATTTGCTCACGGTGTATGTGGTCTGGCAAGTGGAGGAACGCAACCTGGTTTTACAAAGCAAGCTGCCCGCCCCTGCCAACCGAGAGGTGCGGGTGCTGTTCCGGGTAGATGGAGGCTATCGCCCGCCCTACAATGGAATCACCACCCCTAGGGGGGACGTCGCCTTAGTCATTCAAGGAGAACGCGTGAGCCTTAACGAGCTTTTAACCCGCACATACCGCCTGAATCTGCCCAACGGGCGTGTCTTGCCGGAGGTACGATGAAACGTATTTTGCTAATTGAAGACGACCCCGAGATCGCACACCTCTTGCAACTCGAGCTGGGCGAGGCCGGTTACACCGTGGACTGGGCCTCGGGAGGAATGTCGGGCCTGGTACGCTTACGCGAGGCCACACCGGATCTGGTCATCCTCGACCTGGGCCTACCCGACCTGGACGGCGGTGAGGTAGCCCGCCGCATCCGGGCGGGCTACGAGGTGCCCATCATCGTCCTCACCGCTGCCGACGCGGTGGAGCGCAAGGTCAGCCTGCTCTCCGACGGGGCCGACGACTACATCGTCAAACCCTTCCACCCCGCCGAGCTGTTGGCCCGCATCCAGGTGCAGCTCCGCCACCGCGAGGGGGGTGAGCAGATCAGCGTAGGGGGCCTAGAAGTCCACCTAGCCAAGCGACAGGTGCTGTTCGAAGGCCAGGAGTTGCGCCTTTCACCCAAGGAATTCGAGTTGCTGTCGCTTTTGGTGAGCCGTGCCGGCAAGGTGTTCAGCCGTCAGGAGATCGAGGAGCACCTGTGGGGAAGGCAGCTCGAGCGTGACTCCAACGTGGTCGATGTGCATATTGCCAACCTGCGCGCCAAGCTGCGCGAGGCCGGTGCTTACGGCTACCTACGCACCGTGCGCGGGGTGGGCTATGCCCTGCGGCAGCGCGAGGCCGAGTGAGCCGGGGCTCCAGCACCCCATTCCCCTATGTCCTTCCGCACCCGACTGATCCTGGCCTATACGATCCTGTGGGTGCTGATTCTGCTGCTGACCCTGAGCATCGCTGTCTACAGCATCAACTTTGGCCTGTATGGACAGGTCGAGCGCACCCTCCTGCGCTACGTCAACGAGGTGGCCTTGCTGTACGCTTCAGGGCGGGCTGGGGAGATTAGCTTACCCCGCGGCCCGGTTAATGTGAGCTTTTACAGCACAGGCGGGCAACTCCTGATAGCCCCCACCCCCGATTTTGAGCAAATCGTACCCAAACACTTTATCCGTTCCGCCAGCAGCACCGCCAAGCCCTACTACGCCCCTACCTTTATGGCGGCCTACCAGGCCATACCAGGGGCGGTGGTGGTGGTCAGCCAGGACACCCGCTACATCGAGAGCATCTCAAGCACGGTGCGCAACACCCTGATCCAGGGCATGGCCTTTCTATTGCCCTTGGGGGCTCTTTTGATTGTGTTGGCGGCCCGCCTCTCACTCATTCCGCTGCACCGCGCGGCCTCGGAGGTGGACAAGCGCGGCCCGCACAACCTCGAGCCCATCCACTACACCGGCCCCAAGGACGACCTGGGGGTGATGGTGGAAAAGGTCAACGACCTCTTGGGCGAGCTGCGCGAGGCCCAGGCGCGCGAGCGGGCCTTCCTGGCCGAGGTCTCGCACGAACTGCGCACCCCCCTGACCTCGCTCAATGGCTACCTCGAGCGCCTCAGCCGCAACCCCGGCGATACCGAGATGCTCGAGCGCGCCCGCAAGATTGCAGCCCATACCGTGCGCATGGTGCAGGATCTCCTGGCCCTGGCCCGCGGTGAGGCCGAACGAAGCGTAAACCCACACATCATCAACCTAGGCGACCTGCTGCGGCAGGCGGTGGGCGAATATCCGGGCGTGGTTCTCAAGATGCCCCGCGAGTTTCCCGAGGTGTTAGGCGACCCCGACCGCTTGCTGCAACTGGCCCGCAACCTGATTGCCAACGCCGTGCGGGCCGCAGGAAGCCCGGAGAAAGTGCAGGTGCGGGTCTGGATGGTCAAGGAACCCACCGACAACCCCCCCGACCCCTACGAGTCCGCCGACGAGCTGCGCACCACCTCCACCCCCGAGATGAAGCCCCCCAAGCAGCCCTGGGCGGCCTTTGCCGTGGTGGATCGGGGGCCGGGCATCGCCCCCGAGGTGCTGCCGCGCCTGTTTACCCGCTTTGCCCGCGGCCCCGAGGGGGGCACCGGGCTGGGGCTGGCCATCGCCAAGCAAATTGCCGAAGCCCATGGGGGCGAGATCCGCGTAGCCAGCCGGCC
This sequence comes from Meiothermus taiwanensis DSM 14542, assembly GCA_000482765.1. Classification (GTDB taxonomy): domain Bacteria; phylum Deinococcota; class Deinococci; order Deinococcales; family Thermaceae; genus Meiothermus; species Meiothermus taiwanensis. The sequence goes on along the minus strand of AXWR01000040.1, from coordinate 12,140 downwards.
CGGCGAGACCCGTTTTACCGTGTTCCTGCCCCTGCTGGCTGAAGAGGAATAGTTTTTGTTTGCATCCCTTCGCAAACTTTCGTATTCTTTCGCTATGCCTTCCCTCGAGGCCACCTTCCGACATCAAGACATCCTGGAGATGCTCCGCCGGGATGGACGGGTCAAGGTACGCAAGCTGGCCCAGCACTTCGGTGTTTCTACGGTCACCATCCGCACCGACCTGGAGTACCTGGAACAACAGGGGGCGCTGCGGCGCACGCGGGGGGGTGCTGTACCCGCCGAGACCAAACGTTTCGAGCTTCCCCTGGAGGAAACCCGCCAGGTGCACGCCAGGGAAAAAGAAAACATCGGTAGCTACGCCGCCAGCCTGGTGCGCGACGGTGAGACAATTATTGTGGACGTGGGCAGCACCACCACCGAGCTGGCCAAAGCCCTCCCGCCCTCTTTGAAGAACGTGGTGGTCATTACCAGCGCCCTTAACATCGCCTTGCTGCTGGAGTCGCACCCCGGCCTCACCGTCATCGTGACAGGTGGTACGCTGCGGCCTTTGCAGCACTCGCTGGTCAACCCCTACGGCACCCTGCTGTTGCGCGAGATCAACGCCGACAAAGCCTTTATTGGCTGCAACGGGGTACACCCCGACAAAGGCTTCACCAACACCAACCTGCAGGAGGCCGAGATCAAGCGGGCCATGATCGAGGCGGCCCGTGAGATTATCGTGCTGGCCGACCACAGCAAGATCATGCAGATCGCCGCCGCCCGCATCGGGCCGCTGGAAATAGCCAACCTGCTCATCACCGACCGCAAGGCTAAAAAAGAAGACATCGAGCTATTGCGGCAGCGGGGGCTCGAGGTCGCGGTAGCGCGGCAACCCTAAAGCAGGGGGGCTTTTTCGAAAACCTTCGTAAGTGTTCACAACTATTGACAAGCCCTGGGCTCCGCCCTTAGACTCCGCTTGAACCTTAACGGGGAAAAACTTCCTGCCCATCCAATGTGGTTTTGTCTTGAAGTGTGGCCCCGAAAAGGCTGGTATCTAAGGAGGGATACATGAAACGTCTACTGGTTATGGGAGCGGCCCTGGCCCTCACGGTGGCCTCGGCTCAACAAATGCAGGGGAACCCCAACCTGCGCGGCGAGATCACCGTGTGGAGCTGGGACATTGCGGCCAAGGCCCTGGAGGCCAACATCCCCGGCTTCAACAAGCTCTTTCCCAACGTAAAAGTCAGGGTGCTTGATCTTGGCAACCAGGCCACCTACGACCGCGGCCTGGCCGGCTGCGCCGCCGGCGGGGGCGACCTGCCCGATGTCTACTCCGTTGAAAACAACGAGGCCGAGGTGTTCTGGGCCCGCTTCCCCAACTGCTTTACCGACCTGAACACCCTGCAGCCCGCCGCCTCCACCCTGCGCAACCAGTTCCCCGCCTTCAAGTGGACCGAGCTCACCGTGGGCAACAAGGTCTTCGCCATGCCCTGGGACTCCGGCCCGGTGGTCATGTTCTACCGGCGTGACATCTACAACCAGGCCGGTGTCAATCCAGCCACCATCCGCACCTGGGACGACTTCATCGCCGCGGGCCGCCGCATAGCCCAGGCCACCAACAACCGCGTCAAGGTGGGGGTGATTGCCAACGGGCAGGACGACGAATGGTTCCGCATGCTGGCCAACCAGAACGGCTGCTTCTACTTCAACAACGAAGCCAACGCGGTAACCGTGAACCAGCCCGGCTGTGTGACCGCGCTCGAGACCGTCAAAAAGCTGATCGACGCCGGTATCGTGATGCAAGGCGGCTGGAACGAGCAGATTCAGGCCTTCAAGGCCGGCACCGTGGCCACCAGCATGTTCGGGGCCTGGTACGAAGGCACCATCCGCTCCAACGCCCCCGAGCAGAGCGGCAAGTGGGGCGTGTACCCGATGCCCGCCTCCCGCCCCGGTGGGGTGCGCGCCGCCAACCTGGGCGGTTCGGCCCTGGCCATCCCGGCCTCCTCGCGCAACAAGGAAGCCGCCTGGGCCTTCGTCCGCTATGCCCTGGGCACCACCGAGGGCCAGGTAACCATGCTCAAGGAGTTCGGCCTGGTGCCCTCGCTGCTGGCCGCCACCCGCGACCCCTATGTAAACCAGCCTCAGCCCTACTGGGGCAACCAGCGCATCTGGCAGGTGATCCTGGGCACCCTGGGTAACGTGCCCGCCGCCCGTGGCACCCAGTTCTTCCAGGAAGCCCGCGCCATCATGGTCAAGACCCAGGCCGACTACGTAGCCGGGCGCTTCCCGAGCGCCAAGGCCGCCCTCGACGCCGCCGCCCAGCAGATCTCGCAGGCCACCGGTCTGCCCATCGCACGCTAAAACCACTTTGGGGGTGGGGGCAGCCCCACCCCCTCGCTTTTACAACAGTAGAATCGCTTTGGAGCCTCCCGTGAGGTGCAATATACCCAGACTTTTGACCTGGAGGACGCGTGAAACGTAGCGCGACCCCCTACCTTTTTCTGCTGCCCTACCTGGCGATTTTCGCTTTGTTCTGGGCCTGGCCCATCCTCGAGTCGCTGCTTTTGTCGTTCCAGAACACCCGGGTCTCCCCCCCGGTCTGGAACCTGAGCGTCAACTGGGGGCGCATCCTGGGCGACGCCGCCTTTTGGGATGCCCTGCGCAACACGGTTTTGATCCTGGTCATCCAGGTGCCCCTGATGCTGGCCCTGGCCACCGCGCTGGCCGTTGCGCTGAACTCGCAACTGCTGCGGGCCAGGGGCTTTTTTCGCTTCGCTTTCTTTGCGCCCGTGGTGGTGGGGGCGGTGGCCTACTCGGCGGTGTTCCGTCTGCTTTTTAACCAAAACGGCGCAGTTAATGCGGCCACGGGCCTCGATCTCAACTGGATTTTCGACCCCGTGGGGGCCATGGCGGTCATCATCATCACCCTGACCTGGCGCTGGACCGGCTACAACGCCATCATCATCCTGGCCGGCCTGCAGAGCATCCCCAAGGACCTCTACGAGGCCGCCGAGATTGACGGGGCCAGCCCCTGGCAGCAGTTCTGGCGCATTACCGTACCCAGCCTGCGTCCGGTGTTGCTGTTTTGCCTGGTGCTCTCCATTATCGGAACCCTGCAGCTCTTTACCGAGCCCTGGCTCATTACCAACGGCGGCCCCGGCACCGCCACCACCACCCTGGGGGTCTACCTCTACCGCCAGGGTTTCCAGAACATCAACTTCGGCTACGCCTCCACCATTGCCTACGCCATCACCCTGCTGGCGCTGGTCTTCTCCATCATCCAGCTCCGGCTCTTTGGGAGGGAATCATGAAGCGGCGGCTCTGGTGGCGCAGCTTCTGGCTGCACCTGTTCCTGACCCCCCTGGCCCTCTTGTGGCTGGCCCCCTTGTGGCTAATGTTCGTCTTCTCGACCCACCCCGAGACCGCCATCTTCAGCACCCCCACCCCCATCCTGCCGAGCAACCAGTTTGCCGCCAACCTGCAAAGCCTGCAGTCCGACACCAACTTCCTGCGCACCTTGTTCAACAGCGTGATGGTGGCCAGCATCTACACGGTGCTCTCCATCTTCCTGACCAGCCTGGCCGGGTACGCCTTCGCGCGTTTTGAGTTCTGGGGCAAGGGACTGCTGTTCTCCTTGGTGATTGCCACCCTGACCATCCCCTACTTTGCGGTGGTGATCCCCCAGTTCATCCTGGTAGCCCGCGAGGCCAAAACCCTGCTGGCAATTTTGATTGGGATGGCGGTGTTTGGTGGTATCGCGGCCCTGCTGGCCTGGCTCCGCTTTTCACCCGCGCTCGGGCGGGTGCTGTGGGTGGGGTATGCGCTGGCGGCCCTGGCCTACCTCTTTCTGGGGGTGCCGGCGCTGCGCGAGGCCATGACCTTCGACTTTCGCCTCACCAACACCTGGTGGGCGGTGATTCTGCCCTCGCTGGCCAACAGCCTGGGGGTGTTTTTCATGCGGCAGAACTTCCTGAGCCTGCCAGCAAGCCTGCTCGAGGCCGCCCGTATAGATGGGGCCGGTGAGTTTCGCATCTTCTTCCGCATAGCCGTGCCGCTGGTGCTCCCGGCCATGGCCGCCCTGGCCATCATCCTCTTTTTGGCCTCCTGGAACGACTACCTGTGGCCTTTGCTGGTGCTCTCGGATCGGGAGATGCAGACCGCCCCGGTGGCGCTGGGCTCGCTGATTGGGCTTACACGGGTCTCGTGGGGGGGCATCATGGTGGGGGCGGTCATGACCACCCTGCCCTTCCTGGTGCTGTTCCTGTTCCTGCAGCGCTACTTTATTGCGGGCATTACCGCGGGAGGGGTGAAGGATTGATACACACCCTGTTCCGCACTCTACAAAGCCCACCCGCGGCTGGGATTCCTTCGGTGAAGGTTGATCCCTCGAGCCCATTCCCCCTTCTGCGCGACCGCGCACTTTACCCTGAGCTATGTTAGGCGTCTGCTACTATCCCGAACACTGGCCCCGCGAACGCTGGGCCGAGGATGCCCGGCGCATGCGCGAACTGGGCCTGACCTACGTACGCATTGGCGAGTTTGCTTGGAGCGCCATAGAGCCCGACCCGGGCCGCTTTACCTGGGACTGGCTGGATGCGGCCATAGAAACCCTGGGCCAAGCCGGCCTCAAGGTGGTGCTGGGCACCCCCACCGCCACCCCACCCAAGTGGCTCATCGACCAGCACCCCGACATCCTGGCCTACGACATCCAGGGACGGCCCCGCAAGTTTGGCTCGCGCCGGCACTACAGCTTTAGCAGCCGGGTTTACCGCGAGGAGGCCCGCCGCATCGTCACCCTGCTGGCCCAGCGCTACGGCCCCAACCCCTATGTGGCCGGCTGGCAGACCGACAACGAGTACGGCTGCCACGACACCACCCGCAGCTACGGCCCCGAAGACCTGCGGGCCTTCCGGCTGTGGCTACAGGCCCGCTACGGCAGCATCGAGGCCCTCAATCAGGCCTGGGGCAACGTGTTCTGGAGCATGGCCTACCGGGCTTTTGGTGAGATCGACCTGCCCAACCAGACCGTTACCGAGGCCAACCCTTCGCACTGGCTGGATTTTTACCGCTTTAGCTCGGATCAGGTGGCCGCCTTTAATCGCATGCAGACTGAAATCCTGCGGCAGTATGCCCCCGAGAAGTTCATCGTGCACAACTTCATGGGCTACACCCCGGACTTCGACCACTTCAAGCTGGCCCAGGATCTCGACATCGCCGGCTGGGACAGCTACCCCCTGGGCTTCACCGACATGGACGTGCTGCCCTGCACAACAGAGGAAAAGCTCCGCTACGCCCACAGCGGCCACCCCGATATGGCCGCCTTCCACCACGACCTCTACCGCGGGGTCAAGCCGCGCTGGTGGGTGATGGAGCAGCAGCCGGGGCCGGTCAACTGGGCCCACCACAACCCCTCCCCGGCCCCCGGCATGGTGCGGCTGTGGACCTGGGAAGCCCTGGCCCACGGCGCCGAGGTGGTGAGCTACTTCCGCTGGCGGCAGTTTCCCCAGGCCCAGGAGCAGTTCCACGCCGGGCTGAACCGGCCCGATTTCGAGCCCGACCTGGGCTTTTTCGAGGCCCGGCAGGTAGCCCAGGAGCTCGGCCAGCTGCCCCTACCCCCAAGCGCCCCGGCCCCTGTGGCCCTGGTCTTCGACTACGAGGCCGACTGGGTCTACCGGATCCAGCCGCAGGGCCAGGGGTTTGTGTACCGCGACCTGGTCTGGAATTTTTATCAGGCCCTGCGCAGCCTGGGGCTGGATGTGGACATCGTGCCACCGGGGGCCCGCCTGAGCCCTTACCGGCTGGTGGTGGTGCCCAGCCTGCCCATCCTGCGCGAAGCGGCCCTGCAGGCCTTCCAAGAGGCCCCTGGCGCTGTGGTGTTTGGGCCGCGCACCGGCTCAAAAACCGAGGCCCTGGGCATACCGGCCCAGCTGCCCCCTGGCGCTTTGCAGGCCCTGCTGCCCATCAAGGTAACCCGGGTGGAAAGCTGGCGCCCCGGCCTGAGCGAGACCGTTGTCTGGCAGGGCCGGCCCTGGCCGGTGGGGGTCTGGAAGGAGTGGCTCGAGTCCAGCCTCACCCCGGTGGCCACCTTTGCCGATGGCAAGGGGGCCATCTACCAGCACCACAACCGGCACTACCTGGCCTTCTGGCCGGGCCGGGAGTTTCTGCAAAGCTATCTGGCCGGGGTGGCCCAGGGCCTGGGCTTGCCGATCCAACCCCTGCCCGAGGGCCTGCGCATGCGGCGGCGGGGCCCCTGGGCGTTTGCCTTCAACTACACCAACCAGCCCCAGCCCGCCCCAACCCCCCCAGGCGCCCGGTTCATTTTGGGCGGCCCCACCGTGGCCCCTTATGATCTAAGTATCTGGATCGAGGAGTGACGCCGTGCAGATTCAGGGCTACGAGTTCAACATCAGCGCGGGCCGGCTCGAGGAGACCCTGGGCGGCTACCTGCTGAGCGGCAAAACCGTCCAGATCGGGCATCCCTTTGGACGCACCCTATTTTTCAAGCACGGCTGGCAGAGCTGGAGCGAGGCCGGCTGGGTGAGCCTGAAGGAGAGCCCCCAGCCCATCCAGCCCCCCGAGCGGCGGCCCCAGTGCGACGACCCCGCCTACGCCCTCTCGCCAGTGCACGGCGGCAGCGGCCTGGGGGGCCTCGAGGGCCACGACGGGCGGATGCTCTTCCTGGGGGCTCTGCGTCCGGGGGCGCGCATCGAGGCCGACCGCCTCTATTTGAAGGGTATCTGCGACCACGAAACCCAGTGGTTTCTGGCCTACGGCGAACAGCAAGAAGTGCTGACCCGCTACGCCGAACTGCTGGCCAACACCCTGGGCGTCCGGGGCCAGCAGCCCGCCCCCCGGGTCTGGTGTAGCTGGTATAGCTATTACAGCGATATCTCAGAAAGCAAGATGCTGGAGACCATCGCCGGTTTGCAGGGCCTGCCCTTCGAGGTGTTCCAGCTCGACGACGGCTGGCAGCAAAACATGGGCGACTGGGAGCCCAACCACAAGTTCCCCTCGGGCATGAGCACCATCGCCCTGCGGGCCCAGAGCCAGGGCCTGACCCCCGGCCTCTGGCTGGCCCCCTTTATCGCCCGGCCCAGCTCCAGCCTGTTCAAGGAGCACCCCGACTGGTTCTTGCGCGACGAGCAGGGCGAGCTGGTCTCGGCGGGCAGCAACTGGGGCGGCTACTACGCGCTGGACGTGACCCTGCCAGCCGTACAAAGCTGGCTGCAGAGCCTGATCCAGAAGGTGCGGGGCTGGGGCTACCGCTACTTGAAGCTGGACTTTCTGTTCGCCGCTGCGCTGCCCGGCAAACGGCACGCCAACGAGTCCCGCGAGGAGGCCTACCGCGAAGCCCTGCGCCTCATCCGCGAGGCCGCCGGCGACGATGTGTACATCCTGGCCTGCGGGGCCCCCATCCTGGCCTCGCTGGGCCTGGTGGATGGGCTGCGCATCGGGCCGGACGTGGCCCCTTACTGGGACAACGAAGACCGGCGGGTGTACCTGCACGACCCCACCGGCCCCAGCGCCTACAACGCCCTGCGCACCAGTCTGCACCGCCTCTGGCTGAAGCCGCTGGTGCACACCGACCCCGACGTGGCCTACTTCCGCACCCGCTACAACCTGCTCACCCCGGCCCAGCGCGCGGCGTTGCAGGATCTGGCCCTGGTCGCGGGCTTCAAGGCCACCTCCGACCCCCCCGAGTGGCTGGACGGCGAGGAGCGGGAACAGCTCAGGGAGTGGCTCGAGGCCACCCCCTCCATCCTCCAGACCGGCCCCTACACCTTCAAGATTGGTGGGCGTGAAGTGGATTTCTCGAGCTGGCTGGAGATCTAGCCCCGCTTCGCGCCTTATGACCCTCGAGGAGACCATGCATAAGCGCGTGTATACAAAAAAAGACGGCCGGATGCTGTATCTGTACGGCCTGAAGCCCCACACCCTACCGGCGCTCGAGGAAGGCGAAAACACCGGCCAGGCCCAGTCCCACGCCCGCTGGCACCCCCTGCGGCAGGAGTGGGTGGTGTTTGCCGCCAGCCGCCAGGGGCGCACCTTCCTGCCTCCCAAAGAATATGACCCCCTGGCCCCCAGCAGGCCCGGCGGCTTCCCCACCGAGATTCCCTTCGAAGACTTCGAGATCGCCGTCTTTCAGAACCGCTGGCCCTCCCTCTCCCCCCACGCCGGGGCTCCGCCCGAGGGCCTGGTCATCCCCACCCGTGATGCGAAAGGCGACTGCGAGGTGGTGGTGTATACCCCCGAGCACAGCGGCAGCCTGGCCTCTTTAAGCCCCGAGCGGCGCGAGCTGCTGGTGCGGGTCTGGGCCGACCGCTACCGCGAGCTGTACGCCCGCCCCCAGATCCAGTACGTGATGCCCTTCGAGAACCGGGGCGAGCAGATGGGGGTCACGCTGCACCACCCCCACGGGCAAATTTACGCCTACCCCTGGGTTCCACCCATCCTGCAAAAGGAGCTCGAGGCCTTCCAGAAAAGCCCCCTGCTGCTCAATCTGCTGCCGCACCTGGGGCCCTACACGGTGCTGGAGGATGCGCACGTGCTGGCCTGCATCCCCCCTTTTGCCCGCTACCCTTACGAGGTGCTGCTCTTCCCCAAACAGTTCCGCCCCGGCCTGTGGGCCTTTACCGAGGAGGAGATCCGCAGTTTCGCCAAAGCCTTGGGCCAGGTGGTGCAGAAGCTGGATAACCTGTTCCACAAGCCCATGCCCTACGTGATGGCCCTGCACGCCGCCCCCAAAGGCGCGGAGGACGTTTTCCATTTTCACGTGGAGTTCTACCCGGCCCTGCGCACCGCCGACAAGCTCAAGTACCTGGCCGGCACCGAGCTGGCCGCCGGCACCTTTGCCATGGATGCCCTGCCCGAGGAGACCGCGCGGGTGCTGCGCGAGGTGGCGATCTGAGCACGGCCCTTGGTCTACCCTGGATTTTTTATGAGTGTGCCTAACAAGAAAGCGATAGCCTGAGGTATGAACGATTTTGCACTCACCCGACTGCGGGCCTGGATGGAAGGCCAGGGTTTTGCGCGTTTTTTTGTACAGCAGCCCGAGAACTTCGCCTGGCTTACCGGCGGCGACAACACCGTGGTCGCCTTTCGCCCGGTGGCGGCCTGGCTCGAGGTCACCCCCGACGGCGTGCGGCTCCACGCCTCGCAGATCGAGGCCGGGCGGCTATTGGACGAGGAGGTACCGGGCCTCGAGGTCGTGCGCTACCCCTGGTACAGCCCGCCCGCCCCCCAGGGGCCCAGCGACAGCGAGCACGACCTCACCCCTTTGCGCCTGGTGCTCTCGCCGGAAGAACAGGCCCGCTACCGCGCCCTGGGGCGGGATGCCGCGGCGGCCCTGGGCGAGAGCCTCCGCTTCGCCGACCCCGGCTGGAGCGAGTACGAGCTGGCCGGGGCCATCAGCGAGGAGCTCCTGTCCAAGGGCATCCAGCCCCTGGTTCTGCTGGTCGCCGGTGAGGAACGGCTCTTCCGCTACCGCCACCCCATCCCCAAGCAGCAGCCCCTGGGGCGGCTGTTTATGGGGGTAATCTGTGGGCGGCGGCACGGCCTGATCGCCAATGTGAGCCGCCTGCGCAGCTTCGGTCACCCGGAGGCCCAGCGCCTCAACCAGCAGGTCTGCCAGATCGAGGCCGCCGCCCTCGAGGCCTCGAGGCCCGGCGCAACCCTGGGCGAGGTGCTGGAAAGCATCCGCACCGCCTACCAGGCCATCGGCCAGCCCCAGGAGTTTGAAAACCACCACCAGGGCGGCCTGACCGGCTACAAAAGCCGCGAGGTGCTGGCCCGGCCCGGCAACCCCACCCGGCTCGAGCCCGGCATGGCCCTGGCCTGGAACCCCAGCCTGCCCGGCGCCAAGGTCGAGGACACCTTCTTGCTGACAGAAACGGGGTTGGAAAACCTCACTCAAGACCCGAACTGGCCGACGATGCAGATAAGTGGGCGCTGGCGTCCGATGGTGCTCGAGGGCTAATACCCCTGTCTTCTCTATCCTGACCAGGTTATGTTCAAAGATATCTTTGGCACCGATCCCGCCGTATCCGTCGCGGCTCCCGGCCGCGTCAACCTGCTGGGCGAACACACCGATTACAACGGGGGGTTTGTCCTCCCCACCCCCCTCCCCTACCAGACCTATATCGAAGCCGCCCCCGCCGAGGGCCTCGAGGCCTACGCCGAAAACTTTCAGGAGCACAAAAGCCGCGGGCTGGAGGTGGCCCGGCAGGGGGACTGGCTGGATTACCTCGCAGGCTGCGTGTGGGCGCTGCGCCGGCAGGGGTATGCCGTGCCGGGCCTGCGGGCCTACATCCGCAGCGAGGTGCCCATGAGCGGGGGGCTCTCGAGCTCGGCGGCGCTGGAAGTGGCCACCCTGCGGGCCTTGCGCGCGCTTTATGGCCTTCCCCTCGACGATGTGCAGATCGCCCTGCTGGCCCAGCAGGCCGAGGTGGAGTACGTGGGCGTGCGCTGCGGCATCATGGATCAGATGGCCTCCTCGGTGGGGCGGCTGGGGTACGGGCTGTTTCTGGACACCCAAAGCCTAAAGACCCGGCTGGTGCCCCTGCCGCCCGGCTACCGGGTGGCCGTGGTGGACTCCTCGGTACCGCGCCGCCTGGCCGAGTCGGGCTACAACACCCGCCGCAGCGAGTGCGAGCAGGCCTGCGCGCTCCTGGGGGTGCCGTCGTTGCGCGCACTCTCCCCTGCCGACCTTCCGCGCCTCGAGGCCCTGCCCGAGCCCCTGAACCGCCGGGCCCGCCACGTGGTCAGCGAGAACCAGCGCGTGCTGGAGGGGGTGGCGGCGCTGGAGCAGGGCGATATCCAGCGCTTCGGCGAGCTGATGGTGGCCTCGCACCGCTCGCTACGCGACGATTACGAGGTCTCGATCCCCGAGCTCGACCGGCTGGTGGAGGCCGAGCTGCGCCACGGGGCTGTGGGGGCCCGCCTGACCGGGGCCGGCTTTGGCGGCTCGACGGTGGCGCTGGTCGAGGCCTCTAAATACGAAGATTTCAAAAAGGGCGTCTTGCAGGACTACCCCAGGGCACGCTTTTTTTGAGCTCGAGCCTCTCCGGTATAATCCCGACCATGGCCGATCTTCCCCCCATCCTGGCGGTGTTCGCCCACCCCGACGACGAAGCCTTCCCCACCGGCGGCACCCTGGCCCACTACGCCCGGCAGGGGCATCCGGTCTACCTGGCCTGCGCCACCCGGGGCGAGGCCGGGCAGCTCAAAGACCCCGCCCTACCCGTGGAGGATATGGGCGCATGGCGCACCCGGGAGCTCGAGGCCTCCTGCCGGGCCCTGGGCCTCCAGCCCCCCATCTTTCTGGGCTACCACGACTCGGGCTGCAACGAGCGGCTGCGCCGCGACGACCCCCAGGCCCTCCACAACGCCAACCTGTGGGAGGTGGAGGCCAAAATCCGCGAGCTTATAGCCAAGCTTCAACCCAAAATCCTGATCACCTTCGACCCTCACGGGGGCTACGGACACCCCGACCATCTGGTCATTCACCGCGCCACCACCGCCGCGTTCTTCTCCACAGGCCACCTGCCCAACCCTCCAGCGCGCCTTTTCTACAGCGTTTTCACCAGCGAATACGCCGCCGCCATGCAGCAAAGCGGCCAGGCCAACAGCATCCTGGGCGGCCTCGACCCCCAGGTCTTCGGCGTGGCCGAGAACACCTTGGCGGTGCGGATGAACGTGCAGGCCTACCTCCCCCAAAAGCGAGCGGCCATCGCCGCCCACCGCTCGCAGTTCACCGAGCGCATAGAGGCCATGAACGCCACCCTCGAGCAGCAAACCCTCATGGAGCAGTTGATCTCATACCAAATCTCCCTCGAGGTGACACCTATAGTAGGATTGGGGAATGGGTCGTAGGATTGCCCCAATCGATTGGACTGAAAGCGCAGAGGAGCTGGAGGCACAGTATAGACGGGAGAAGCACCTGGAACGACGTAAACGGCTGCAGGCGATGTGGCTGGTACGTCGAGGCAAAGCTGCACAGGATGCGGCCAAAGAAGTGGGGATTGGACGTAAAACCCTCAACCGGTGGCTGGCTTGGTATCGGGCCGGGGGATTGCAGGAGGTGTTGAAGCGCGTACCGGGCTGGGGGGTCAAGGTCAGTCGAGCCTGGTTGGATCAAGACCAACAACTGGAACTGCGAGCCG
>AXWR01000039.1 GCA_000482765.1 Meiothermus taiwanensis DSM 14542 | reverse complement strand
TGGCTTTTTCGATTCTGATGACAGCGAAAACTGTGGAGCTTTTACGAACAGCTAGTTAGCAGGCTCTAGAGCACTCCCATCGCTCGGGCTATTTCTTCACCATTCGGTAACGCAATAGGCGAATCTGGTATCAGCAGCTCGAGACGGCAGATCGCTTGGAGGGGGCCTCTTCGATTTCCATCAGCCGACCATCCCGCAGCCGCAAGACGCGTTCAGCCTGGCGGGCTAGCTCGAGGTCGTGCGTCACCAAAATCACCGTGCGCCCCTCCTGGGCCTGGTGCAAAAGCAGCTCCACCACCCGGGCCCCCGAGGCTGAGTCGAGGTTGCCGGTAGGTTCGTCGGCAAATAGGATGGGGGGGTTCAGGGCCAGGGCGCGGGCAATGGCTACGCGCTGCTGTTCCCCACCCGATAGCTTGTTGGGCCAGTGCTTAACCCGATGTCCCAGCCCTACCGCTTCCAGCAGTGCGGCGGCCCTGGCGGTGCGCTCCTTGAGGCCTATGCCCGCCAGCATCATCGGGAAGGCTACGTTTTCCAGGGCGGTCAGGGTGGGAATCAGGTTCCATTGCTGAAAAACAAAGCCCATGTGCTTCAGGCGCAGCTCCGAGCGGGCATCCTCGGACAGGGTGGAAAAGGGGGTGTTGCCAAGCCACACCTCGCCCTCGCTGGGCACATCGAAGCCGGCCAGCAGGTTCAGGAGGGTGGTTTTGCCCGAGCCCGAAGGCCCCACGATGGCGGTCAGGCCAGCCGGAAAGCGGTAGCTGAAGCGATCCACCGCCACCACATCCAACTCGCCCTGATGGTAGCGTTTGTGCAGGTTGATGGCCTCGAGCATCACAGCCTCCCCAACGCCTCGACCACCTTGAGCCGGCTGGCGGTTCGAGCCGGCAAGAACCCGGCCACAAGCCCCAGCACCACCGCCACCAACAACGCGAAGGAGGCCAGGCGGAAGGTGATAGCAGAGAGGGCCAGGCCCACCTCGCGCCCGGTGAACCAGTTCACCAGCCCGGAGGCCGCCTGGCCCAGGAGCAGGCCCAGGAGCCCCCCCACCACCCCCAGCAGCAGGGCTTCCAGGAGCACCAGCCCAAATATAAAGCCCTGCTTGGCCCCCAGGGCCCGCATCAGGCCGAACTCCCGGATGCGCTCGTAGACCGACATCATCACCGTATTGGCTACCAACAAGCCCCCCACCACCAGCGCCACCAGGCTGATGCCAAAGCGCACCAGATCGGAGATGCGCACCGCGCGCTCGGCGAAGCGCAGCACATCCCCGGTGGTCTGGGCGTTCACCCCGGCGATCCGGGCCTTGATGGCCTGGGCCACCTGGTCGGCTTTAAGACCCTCCCGCACACCCACCGCCGCAGCCGTATAGTTGCGTGTGCCCAGGGTCTCCTGCACGACGCTGGAGGGCACGTAGATGATGTTGTCGGAAAGGCCCCCGTTGGGCTTCAAAATACCCTCTACCCGCAGTGAGATGCTGGGCGAAAGGCGCAGCACCTTACCAAGGCCAAGTTGGTTACGCTCAGCCAAGCGGCTACCCACCACCGCACCTCTGGGGCCTGGAACCAGGCTGCCCTCGGCCAGGGTAAGGTTGGGGTATAGCGCCTGGGGGCTGAGCCCCTCGGGGATCCCCTGAAAGACAAAAGCGGTCTGGGGATCCAGCCCCCCTCGAGTCAGCACCACATAGGGAATCACCTGGCTGATACCGAGTTCGGGGGCAGATTTTTTCAGAGCCTCTACCGTTTCGGGCCGTAGCTCTGGGTAGCCAGGGCTAAAGGCCTCAACGCCCTCCGGCAAGACCAGCACCGCAGGCCCCACGGTTGATAACTCGGCCCCCAGGGCTTTACGCAGCCCCTCACCAAACGACAAAAAAAGCACCATAGAGGCCGTTGAAACCACAATTCCCAGCAGGGTCAGGATGCTGCGAACAGGCCGGGCCCGCAGGTTGCGGTAGATGAGCGCCAGAACTTCCACAGCCATCAGGATACCCGTAAAAGGCTGCCAGAAATGGGTAATCCGCGCCAGGTTTCTCGCCAGCTGGAGCCAGTGCGCACTGCTAGCCCTAACAGATAAGCTGTAGGCATGCAGCTCATTACGGTGTTTGGTTCATCGAGGGCACAACCGGGCACACCCGCTTTTGCCGAAGCCCATGCCTGGGGCCGGGCCATCGCCCAGGCCGGGTTCGGCGTGGCCACCGGCGGCTACAACGGGGCCATGGAGGCCGTCTCGCAGGGGGCCAAGGAGGCCGGGGGGCTGGTGGTAGGCATCACCGCGCCCAGCCTCTTCCCCCAACGCAACGGGCCCAACCCGCATGTGGATCTGGAGCTACCCTCTTCTTCACTGCTCACCCGCATCGAGCGGCTGATTGACGTGAGCGTGGCCTGCCTGGCCCTGCCCGGTGGGGTGGGCACCCTGGCCGAGATTCTGGCGGCCTGGAATCTCAACCACATCGCGCAGCTACAGGGCAAGCCGCTCAAGCCGCTGGGGGTGCACGTGGGCTGGCTCGAGGTCATCCGCCCCGGCCTCGAGGTCACCCCCGACAACCTGGAGCTGCTCACCCCCATTGACTCGTTGCCAGGCCTGCAAAGGTTTTTGCAGGGGCTTTCTAGCGCTCCAGCACCCGGAAAGTAAAGCTCACCTCGAGGCGGATGGTCTCGTCCACGCTCAGCACCGACAACACCCGCGGCTGGGTCAAGCCAAAGTCGCGGAAGGTGAAGCTGGTACGGGCTTGCAGGATGGCCGTCTCGCCCCGGAACTCCACCTCGCCCTCCCAGGTCACGCTTCGGCTCACCTCCCGGATCTTCAGGTCGCCCACAATCTGCACCGTGGCCTTGCCGCTCGTGGGCAAGGGGAAACTCAGGCCGCGCACCTCTTTGGGCACAAACTCGGCCAGGGGGTAGCGGTCGGTGTTGAGGGTGTTGCGGCGGAGGTAGTTGTCGCGCCGGGGCTGGTCGCTGGTGAGAGCGGAAAGATCCACCGTAAAGCGGGAACCCTCGAGGGCCCGCCCATTCCGGTCGAGCCGCACCACCCCCTGCACCTGCTTGCTAACCCCCACCGCGTCGCTGGGAAAGTTGACGCCGGCCAGCTGTTCGCGCACCCGGTAACGGGCCTCGCTCTGGGCCGGGACGAGCTCGAGGCGGCTCTGGGCCAGGGCGACCCCACAAAGCAGCAACAGTGCCATCAGCCTTCCCATAGATCCTCCTCTATCTCTTAGAGAGCAAAGCGATCAGATTCTTGAGGTTATCGGCGGCGCGGGGCTGCTCCTTGAAGGGGTTGTAGGGTTTGCCCTGGGTCACGGCCTGGAAGAACCCCCCAGGCCCCCCCTGCCGCGGCTGGCCCTGGAAGTTGCCCTGGCCCATCTGGGGGTTCTGCCCACCGCCCTGCTCCCGCCTCTGGCGGGCCTCCTCCCGCTGCTGGAGAATGGTCTGATCCATCCACTTGAGCTGGGCTGGGGTGAGGATGTTGTCCTCGATGTTGCTCAGTATCTTGCTAGCCTCGGCGGGCTTGAGGTCGGTGCGGGTCTGCAGGTCGCGCAGAATGGGCAGCAGCTTCTGGGCCTGGGCCTTGGTGAAGGCCAGGCCCCGCTGCTTGTCCAGCTCATCCAAAAGCCCAACGGTAGCCACCAGATCCAGCACCGGACGGTAGGCCTCGAACCGCTGCCGCATCTCCGGGCTGAGGTTGGACGGCCCACCCTGCGCCAGCGCCAAGCCTAGAGCCAGTGTGGTTAGCAGGCCGATCAGTCTTTTCATGTGCACGCCTCCAACGCTCGCAGTCTGCCATTGCTTTGTGTAGAAGCGATAAAGATTTGGTTGCTACTCGTACCTGAGCGACTCCACCGGGTCGAGCCGGGCCGCCCTCGAGGCCGGATAAAAACCGAAGAACACCCCCACCGCCACCGAGAACAGGAAGGCCAGCACCATGCTGAAGGGGTCGAAGACCGGGGTCACCCGCAGCAGCTGCCCCACGCTGCCGGCCATGGCCAGACCCAGCAGGATGCCCAGGATACCCCCCCCTACCGAGAGCACCACCGACTCCACCAAAAACTGGGTCAGGATGTCGCGCGGCTTGGCCCCCAGGGCCTTGCGGATGCCGATCTCGCGGGTGCGCTCGGTCACCGAGACCAGCATGATGTTCATGATGCCGATGCCCCCCACCAGCAGGCTGATCCCGGCCACCCCGCCCAAAAACAGGGTCATGGTCTGGGTGACCTGGTTGACCGAGGCCAGGGCATCGGCCTGGTTCTGCACGCTGAAATCGTACTCGCTGGGGTCGGTGACTTTGCGGCGCTGGGCCATAAAGTCGGTGAGCTCCTGCTGCAACCGGGGGAGGGCGTCCTTGTCGGGGGCCTGCACATAGATGGCGTTCACCCGGGGCTGGCCGGTGCTGCTGCTGCGAGCAAGGCGCTGGAGGTAGGTCGAGAGCGGCACCATCACCTGGTAGTTGGGGCTGGCGAATCCCGAGTCGCCCTTGTCGGGCAGCACCCCCACCACCGTAAAGGAGATGCCGGCGATGCGGATGCGCTGCCCTATGGGATCCTGGCCGCCGAACAGATCCTGGGCGATGCCGTACCCAATCACCGCCACCCGGCGGCGGCTTTGCAGGTCGGTCTCGTTGAAGAAGCTTCCAGAGGCCGGCTGGGCATTGCGTACGCTGGCGTAGTCGGGCCAGGTGCCAATCACGGTGGCGTTGAGGTTGTTGGCCCCCACCTTGACCTGCTGGTTGCTTTGCAGGGTGGGGGCAATGCCGACAATGCGGTCTGCAAAGGCCGACTGTACCGCCTCGGCATCGGCCAGGGTGATGGTCTGGGGGCCGCCAAAGCGCACCAGGCCAAAGCCCCCGCCCCGCCCCCCGGTGTTGCTGCCGATGGTGATCAGGTTGGTGCCCAGGCTTTGCAGGCTGCGGGTGATGTTGGCGGTAGAGCCCTGTCCCACCATGGTCAGGGCCACCACCGCCGCCACCCCGATGATCACCCCCAGGGTGGTCAGCACCGAGCGCAAGGGGTTGCCCAGAATGGCCCGCCAGGCGATGCGGAACACCTGCCAGGGGTTCATACCGCCCACGTGGGAGCGAACTTTTTGCGGAGCCGACCCCGCTACAGAAACACTCATGCCACACCTCCTACAGCCCGTTTGCGGTGGGGGTTGGGGCCGTCGGACTCGATCTGCCCGTCCCGGATGCGCACGATGCGCCCAGTGTACTCGGCGATATCGGGCTCGTGGGTCACGATAATCACGCTGGTACCCTCGTCGTTGAGCTCCTGAAACAGCCGCATGACCTCTACGGCGGTCTTGGAGTCGAGGTTGCCGGTCGGCTCGTCGGCCAGCAGGATGGAGGGGCGCATGGCCAGGGCCCGGGCAATGGCCACCCGCTGCTTCTGGCCACCCGAAAGCTGGGAGGGCAGGTTCTTGAGCTTGTCACCCAGGCCCACTTTTTGCAGCACCTCGAGGGCCCGTTCCCGCCGCTCCTGTGGGCTATAGCCGGCGTAGGTAAGAGGAACCTCCACGTTTTCCAGCACATTCAGGCGCGGCAGCAGGTGAAAAGCCTGGAAAACAAACCCGATCTCCTGGTTGCGCACCTCGGCCCGCTGGTTTTCGGTCAGGGTGGTGACGTCCCGCCCGGCTAAAACATAACGCCCCTCGGTGGGCCGGTCGAGCAGGCCGATGATCTGCATCAGGGTGGTTTTGCCCGAGCCCGAGGGCCCCATCAGGGCCACCATCTCGCCCTGGCGAATCTCCAGCGAAACCCCCTTGAGGGCCTCGAACTCGAGCGCCCCGCTTTTGTACACCTTGCGCACCTGGTGGAGGGCCACCACCGTCACCGCCCACCTCCCGGAGGGGCTCCCAGGGGCAGGCGCAGCCCGCCCTGGTTGCTGGAGCTGCTGGAGGTGGATCGGGCACGGCTGGGCAGCACCACGGTCTGGCGCGGCTCGAGGCCCTCCAGCACCACCTGGTTCACCCCGTCGTCGGGCCCCAGCACCACCCGCACGGTCTCCTTGCTGCCATCGGGCTGCAGCACTTCCACGTAAGCCCGGTTGCGCACGGTCTGCACCGCCCGCTTGGGGATGGTTAGGGCATTGGGAATTTCCTCAGCGATAATCTCGCCCTCGGCGGTCATGCCCGGCCGCAGCTTGCGCTCGGGGTTGGGTATGTTCACGGTTACATAAAAGACCGCGATGTTCTGCTGGATGGTGGCGCTGGGCGAGATGGCCGTCACCACCCCCTGGAAGGTCTCGTTGCTGAAGGCATCGAGGGTAACTTCGACCTTCTGGCCCACCTTAACCTTGGCGATCTCGCTTTCGTCGATCTGCACCGGCAGGTTGACGCTGCTGTCGTCAATCAGGGTGAGCAGGGCGGTGCTGTTGCTGACCGTGGCCCCCACCCCGATGCTCCCCACCTGGGCGTTGACCTCCGCGACCACCCCGTCGAAGGGGGCGTAGATTTTGGTGTTGGCCAGGTTTTCCTCGGCGTTTTTGACCTCGAGGCGGGCCTGTTCTACAGCGATCTGGGCGTTTCTAAGGTCTTGCGCGTTGGCGCTGTTCCTGAGCGAGAGGGCCTGGCGCGCGGTGTTCAGGTTAACCCGGGCCATCTCCAGGCTGGCCTGGGCCTTGGCGTAGGCATCGCGCGCGCTTTGCAGGCTCTGGGCGCTGGCCCCACCCAGCTCGAAGAGCTTCTGGGTGGCCTCGAGGTTGGTGCGGGCGGCCTCGAGGTCGCGCCGGGCGCTGTCGTAGGCCACTTCGGCACTGGAAAGGCTTTGCCGGGCTGAGGCCAGGGCGCTTTGCTGATCGGCCCGCAGCTTATCCAGGCTGGCCTGGGCTTTTTGCAGGGCCAGCCGGGCGTTCTCCAGGGCACGCTGGTAGTTGGTGGGGTCGAGCTCTACGATGAGCTGGCCTTTTTGCACCCGGTCGCCCACCGTTGGCAGCTTGAGCACCGTGCCGTTCACAGCAGGTTTAACTGAGAGGCTCTGCACGGCCTCGAGGGTGCCCGGCCCCGAGACCGAGACCCGGAACACCCCCTGCTGTACCGTGGCGGTCTCGACCGTAGGCGCAGCGCTGGCAGGCTTGGGGCGCGAGAACCAATAGGCCACCCCTCCCACGGCCAGCAGCAAAACCAGGGCCAGCCAGAGCCAGGGTATGCGGATACGGGAACGGGCTTGCGTCATGTTCACCCCTCGATTCTCTTCCAAGAGACCCAACGTTTGGTGTATGCCATGCGAAGGTTTGGTGAAGACAAGCCGTGGGAAAACCTAGGGCGCACCCGCCGCCCGCACCAGGCCGGTAAAGTCCTGGCCCGCCGCTACCGAGAAGGCCGCCAGGGCCCTCCAGTAGCTGCCCAAAGCCTGCACCAGGGCGTACTCAGCGCTTCTGAGCGAGACCTGGTCGGTCTGGAGTTGCAAGGCCGAGATGGTGCCGGCCCGCAGGGCGGCCTGGCTCTGCTCCACCACCTTTTGCGCGTTGGCGAGGTTGGCCTGGGCCAGGGCGATGTTTTTGTAGGCGCTCTGGGCGGCCTGGTAGGCGTTGGTGAGGCTGGTCTGGGCGTTTTGCTGGGCGGTTTGCAGGGTGCGCAGGTTGTTCTCCAGGCTGGTTTTGGCGGTGTTGAGCTGAACCGCCGGGGTGTAGTCGTTGTCGGCCAGCTTGACGTTGAGCTGCGCGAGTTCAACCGCCTGCTGGGCCTGCAGCACGCTGGGAAGGCGCTCGAACAGGCCGTTGCGCAGGGCCTCGAGGTTGGCTTCTAGAGCAGGCGGGTTCGGGGGGGGCGCCACCGTCACGTTGCCCAGGTCGCTGAGGCCCAGAAGCGCGGCGAGCTGGGCCGCCAGCACCGGTATCTGCGACTGGGCATTGGTGAGCGACTGCCTCGAGCTGTCCAGGGTGGTCTGGGCCCGGGCCACGTCCAGCGCGGTGGCGTTGCCCGCGGCCTGGCGGGCCCGAGCCACCTCCAGGTTGCGCTGGTTCAGGGCCACCTGGGCC
Source organism: Meiothermus taiwanensis DSM 14542 (assembly GCA_000482765.1). GTDB lineage: Bacteria > Deinococcota > Deinococci > Deinococcales > Thermaceae > Meiothermus > Meiothermus taiwanensis. The sequence continues at coordinate 16,575 of AXWR01000039.1, read as the reverse complement.
TGGAACAGGGCCACGTTCTGCTGGGCTTCGTAGAGGTTGGTATAGGCGTTCACCACGCTCTGCATCACCGCAAGCCGGGTGGCCTCGAGGTTGACCTGGGCCAGCCTGGCGTTCTGCTCGGCCTGGGTCAGGGCCACAATCAGGGTGCTGGGGTCGGCCTTGAGGGCGGCAAGCTGAAGGTTGGCGTTTTGCAGGGTGGCCTGGGCGCTTTGAAGCGTGGGGCCCCGGCTATAGGCCTGGGCCAGGGCCTGAACCAGGGTCAGGCTGTTCTGGGCCAGTCCAGCCGAAAAAATCAGCATCGGCAGTAGCCAAAAAAAGCGTTTTGCGAGGTGGGTCATCTATTTTCCTCCAAGGGTTGCGGTGAGGTCGGCGCCCAGGGCGTTCTGCAGGGCCAGGGCGGCCAGCTGGGCCTGGATCAGGGCGGCCTCGAGGTTGCGCTGGGCCTGAAGCTGGCTCACCTGGGCCGCCTGCACCTCCACGCTGGTACCGGTGCCGGCCTGGAGCCGGGCCTGGGCGGTGCGCAGGTTTTGGTTGGCCGTATTCAAAGCAGCCCTGGCCGCGGCGATAGCGGCCTGGGCGGTCTGCAGGTTCTGATACTTCTGCCGCACATCCAGCTCGGCGGACTTACGGGCGGTTGCCAGGGCCTGCCGGGCCGCCTGCAAAGCGGTCTGGGCAGTGCGGATGCTGCTGTCGCTCACGGGGTCGAAGATGGGCACGCTCAGCGACAGGCCCAGGCTGTAGCCCTGCAACAGGGCACTGCTGGTGGACTGGCCCACAGGCAGGGCCGCCGAGAGCGAAGCGGTGCCGCTTTTGAGGTTCAGGCCTGCCGAGAGGGTGCTGCCGCTGTCGCTGTAACCCAGGCTAACCGAGGCGTTGGGGATCAGCCGGTTGCGCTCGGCGCTGGCCAGGTTCTCTTCGGCATCGCGCAGCTGGGACAGAGCCCGCAGCACGTCCGGGCGGCTTGCCAGAGCCCTTTGCAGCAGGGCTTCCAGGCCCTCACCGGGCAGGCTGGGTTCCTCGGGGGGGGTGGTGGGGTTGCCGAGCTGCTGGGGGTTCAGGCCCAGGGTGCCCGCCAGGGTGAGCCGGGCCAGCTCGAGGGTTCCCTGGGCGCTCAGCAGGCTCGAGCGGGCCGCGTCCAGGTTCTGCTGGGCGGTGAGCAGGTCGCTGAGGGTGGCGCTGCCGGCCTGGTTCTGGGCGGTCACAATCTGTAGCTGGCGCTCGCGCAGGGCCAGGGTGGCCTGGGCCAGGGCCAGGTCGGCCTGGGCCTGGCGCAGGTTGAAGTACTGGGTGTGCAGGGCGATGTACAGGTTGTTCCGGGCCTCGCGCCGGGCCAGGGCGGCCCGCTCCAGGGCCCGCTCAGCGCTGCGTACGGCATCGGCGCTGCTCGACCAGGGCAGCACCCCCAGGCTGGCAGTAGCGGAAACGGTCAGGCCGCTGCCGCTGCCCTCGCGCAGGGTGTAGTCGGCCCCACCTGAGAGCTTGAGGCCCTGGGCGGCCAGGGCGGCCTCGAGCTGCCGCAGCGCGCTCTCGTAGCTGAGGTCGGCGCTTTGCCAGTCCAGGGTACTGGGTAGGGCTTTGAGCGCATCGGAAAGATCGAGCCCCTGGGCTAGCACGGGGGGGGCCAGGGCCAGTAGGGTTGCAAGGGTTGGGAGCAGTCTCTTCAAAACGCCACCTCCACTCGGGTCATCTTTGACAAGGCGCATGTAGGCGCAACAAACGGGATGTGTAGGTTTGATGAAGGCGTTCTGGATAGCCAACCCAAGCCCGGCCAGGGCCGGGTTTTGTGTGGTCTTTCGCACAGCCGGTACCCAGGCCACCCTGGCTCAAACCCGCTAGCTCATCACCTCTTCCGGGTGGTGCTTGTTCCAGTAGCGCACCAGCCCATCCACGCTCATCCAGGCGGGGTCGGCAAATTCGTACTCCCGCAGCTCTTCCTCGGAAAGCCCCGCGGCCCGTAGGGTGTTGCTCACATAGGCCTCGAAGGCCTGCACCATCTGTTCGCGGGTGAGGCCGGCCTTGAGCTGCTGCTTGATCCAGTCGGCCCACTCCACAAGCCTGGCCTCCAGCGCATCCAGGTGCGGCCCGACCTCCTCGGTCTCGCCAAAGTGGGTCAGGTAAATCCTGCTCAGCTTCAAGGCCCGCAGCCGGGCGATGGACCCGCGCCAGGCTTCGATGTGAATTTCCGGCGGGGGGCAGGGGGGCAGCACCGGGCCGCGCCCGATTTTGACCCCGGTTACGTCGCCGCCGATCAGCACCTCGCCAATCCGGTAGGCGTGGTGGTGGTAGGCATGGCCGGGGGTCTCGAGGGCCTCAATCAGGGCCTCGCCAATCCGGATCACCTGCCCGTCCTGGACGATCTCAATCTGGCCCTCCGGCACGTGGCCCATCTGGCCCCAGAGGGCCTCCATCTGATCGCCGTAGATGCGGCTGGCCGAGGCCCAGAGCTTGCTGGGATCTGCCAGGTGCGGCGCCCCCTTGGGGTGAACGTAGATGGTGGCCCCCCGCTCGGCCATGCGCCAGGCCGCACCGGCATGGTCGAGGTGGATGTGGGTCACGAAGACGTGCTTAACGTCGGAAGCGGCGTAGCCCAGCGCGTTGAGGCCGTCCAGCAGCACCGAGAAGCGCGACTCCGGCCCGGTCTCGAAGAGCACCGGCCCCGCCGCTGTTTCCAGCAAAAACGCGGCGATCACCCTGGGGGCGCGGTCGTGAAGGTCGAGGATGTGGATCACAGGTTCATTGTACGCGGCCCTAAAAGATGCCTGCAAAGCCGTCCAGAATGCGGGCGATGTGCCGGGCGGCGTTGTGGAAGTCCTGGATGCGGATGTTCTCGTTGGGGGCGTGGGTGCGGTTGGTGATGCCGTAGCCCACCCCGGCGTCGATGACCGGGATGTTCAGGGGCCCGGCAAAGGCATACACCGGCGAGCTGCCCCCGGTCAGGGGGATGCGCTGGTAGGGCTTCTGGTAGACCTCCTGGGCCGCGCGGGCCGCCAGCTCTACCAAGGGGTGATTGGGGTCGGAGCGGGCCGGGAACATGTAGTCGGCGTGGGTGATCTGCACGTCGGTGAAGCCCTGGGCATCGAGGTGGGCCCGCAGCTTTTGCAGGATGTCGGTGGGGTTCTGGTCGGGCACCAGGCGGAAGTCGAGCTTGGCCGAGGCTTTAGCCGGAATCACGGTCTTGGTGCCCGGGCCCTGGTAGCCGGTGGTGATGCCCTGGATGTTGCAGGTGGGGTTGAAGACGGCCTTTCTTAGCTCGAAGCCGCTCAGGTTGTTCACAAAGCCCCGCACCCCAAAGCTCTGGCGCAGGTAGGCCTCGAGGTCGGGTAGCTGGCGCAAGAGCTCGAGATCCTGCTCCGAAACAGGCCGCACATGCTCGTAGAAGCCCGGGATCAGGATGCGCTCGTTCTCGTCCTTCAAGGAGGCCAGCACCCGCACCATCCGCCAGGCCGCGCTGGGCAGGATGTGGGCATTGCCGGAGTGGGCGTCGCGCGAGAGGGTCTCGACCTCGAGCTCCAGGGCCAGAATCCCCCGCCGGCCCAGCGAGGTGCCGGGCCGTTCCTCAAAGTCGATGCCCCCCTCCTCCCAGATGGCCCCGTCGCATCTGAGCAGGTTCAGGTGATCCTGCACGAACCGGGCGATGCCGGGGCTGCCCACCTCCTCGTTGCCCTCCACCACAAAGAGCACCCCACAGGGCAGCTCGCCCCCATGCGCGGCCCGCACCGCCTCCACCGCAGCCAGCCGGGCCATAAACTCGCCCTTGTCGTCCTTGGCCCCGCGGGCGAAAAGCCGGCCATCCCGAATCACCGGCGCAAAAGGGGGCGAGTCCCACAGCTCCAGCGGCTCGGGGGGCTGCACGTCGTAGTGGTTGTAAAAGAGCAGGGTGCGCTCTGATTTTCCGGCCGCCCGGCCCACGATCACCGGGTTGCCGTAGCCCTCGATCCTCCAGGTCTCAAAGCCGTGCTGTTGCAGGATTTGTTCGACCAGTTGGGCGCACTCCAGCACCCCCTCGCCGGTGGCCGAGACGCTGGGCTGGGCGCACAGGCGGATGGTCTCTTGCAGGTAGGCCTCGAGGTGCTCTTGCAGGTAGCGGTCAATAGCTTGCGACATAGCCAGACTATAAACCCGTCCCGTACCCCTTGGCCATTACGGGTTTTTGCTTCCCGTTTGCCAAACGTCTTCCCTCTAGGAGGGGGTTGCTTTGGTCTTGTAATCCCTGAACTGCTCCCGCAGCCTGGACTTCAGGAACTTGCCGGTGCTGGTGCGGGGAATCTCATCCAGGAAAACATAGGCATCCGGCAGCCACCACTTGGCAAAGCGGGGCTCCAAAAACCGGGCCAGCTCCTCCGGGGTGGCGCTCTGCCCCTCCTTGAGCACCACCACGGCCAGCGGGCGCTCGTCCCACTTGGGGTCGGGGATGGCGATCACCGCGGCCTCCTTGACGGCGGGATGGGCCATCAGGGCGTTCTCCAGGTCGATCGAGCTGATCCACTCACCGCCGGACTTGATCAGGTCTTTGGTGCGGTCGGCGATGCGGATGTAACCCTCGGGGTCCATCGCCACCACATCGCCGGTGCGGAACCAGCCGTCCTCTGTCCACTTGTCGGACTCCTCCTCCAGGTTGTAGTAGCTCGCGGCCACCCAGGGCCCCCGCACCTGCAGCTCGCCCAGCGACTGCCCGTCCCAGGGCACCGGGCCCTGCTCGCCCACCGCGCGGATCTCCACCCAGGGGGTGGGCAGGCCTTGCTGGGCCCGGTAGCGGTACTCGAGCTCGGGGTCGCCCCGCAGATGGCGCTTGAGCCGGCTCACCGTGCCCAGCGGGCTCATCTCGGTCATGCCCCAGGCGTGCAGCACGGTGTGGCCCAGGCGGTCGAAGGCCCGGATCATGGCCTCGGGGGCCGCGCTGCCCCCCACCACCATCTCCATCGGTCTGAGCTGCCAGCGGGTGGGTTCTTTCTCGAGGGCTTGCAGCACCCCCAGCCAGATGGTGGGCACCCCGGCGGTCTTGGTCACCTGTTCCGACTCGAACAGCTCCAGCAGGCTCACCGGGTCGAGGTGGGGCCCCGGCAGCACCAGCTTGCTGCCCACCATCACCCCGGTAAAGGGCAGCCCCCAGGCCAGCACGTGGAACATGGGCACCACCGGCAGCAGCACATCCTGGCCGGCCAGGTTCAGGGCATCCGGCAGGGCCGAGGCCAGGCTGTGCAGGGCAATGGAGCGGTGCGAGTAGACCACCCCCTTGGGCTTGCCGGTAGTACCGGAGGTGTAGCACATCGCGGCGGCGTCGCGCTCGTCGAGGGCGGGGTAGGCAAAGTCGGGGTCGCCGGTGGCCAGGAAGTCCTCGTAGCTCAATAAGCCCTCCGGCAGCGGCTGGCCCGAGAGGGGCACCACGATCACCCGCTCCAGGTTTACCTGCTCTTTCACCGCCTCATACAGCTTCAAAAGCACATCGTCTACGATGAGAAACCTGTCCTGGGCATGGTTGATGATGTAGGCGATGTCGGAGGGGTGCAGGCGCAGGTTCAGCGGGTGCAGCACCCCCCCGGCCACCGGCACGCCAAAGTAGGCCTCGAGGTGGGCGTAGGTGTTCCAGGAGAGGGTGGCCACGCGGTCGCCTTTTTGCAGCCCGGCCTTCTGCAAGGCCGAGGCCAGCCTGCGCGAGCGCTGGTAAAAATCGCCAAAGGTGTAGCGGTGAAGCGAGCGGTCGGGCCGCCGGGTCACTATCTCTTCCTTTGGAAACAGCTTGCCAGCCCGCTCCAAAAGATGCGGCAGGGTCAGGGGAAAATCCATCATGGTGGACTGCATGGGCGCCTCCTCTTGCTTCGGGTTGTAACAAAAGTATAAAGCCCCCTCGAGGCCGTTACCACGAGGGGGCTGGGTTCTGCGACCGGCCTAGAAAGTGAAGAAGGCCGGAACGAATTCGTAGGCGTTGCCCGCGCGGCGCACGTAGCCCACGCCCGGCCAGGCAAAGTGGTAGCCCACCACCATAATCCGCTCGGCCGCCGCGGCCTGCCACAGCCGGGCCCGGGTGGCCACGGCCTGCTGGGGGTTGGCGTCAAAGCCCAGGTAGTGATCGGGGAAGCGCAGCGAGAGGATGTAGTGGCCCCCGGCATCGCCCAGGTGCCACAGCGTCCGCCCGCCCGAGCTGACCTGCACGGCCAGGTGCCCCACGGTATGACCGGAGGTATCCACCGCCGTAACGCCCGGGGCAATCTCGGCGCCGGGGCGCACCCGGGTAAAGCGCTCGCGCAGGGCCACCAGGTTGGCGGGTGGGGTGGCCTGGGAGAGCCAGAACTGCAGCTCGGCCTCGCCGATGATGTGCTGGGCGTTGGCAAACACCGGCTGCCCATCCCGCACCAGCCCGCCGATGTGATCGCCGTGGCCGTGGGTGATGAAGACGATGTTGATATCGGCAGGCCGCAGGCCGGCGTTGGCCAGGTTGCTGAGCAGCTGCCCGGCCTGGCCCCGGCCCGTATCAACGAGGATCTTGGCCCGTCCGGTGTCGATGACCATGGGGTTGAAGTTGTTGATGAACTGGGTGGGCTCGAGGAAGTTCTCCCGCAGGGCAGCTTCAAACTCGGCCTGCCGGCCGGGGTTGGCCCCCCAGTTGGGGAAGGCATTGCCGGGTGGGGTCTGGCCATCGCTCAGCACCGTGAGGGTAAAATCCCCCAGTTTGAATCGGTAAAAGCCAGCCCCATTGGGCATCGCAGGGGCCTGCTGGGCCATAGTGGGTATGGTACCAGCGGCCGCCACCGCACCGGTAGTACCCAGCAGCTTGAGGGCTTGACGACGAGACAGTTTGCTCATACGGGCCTCCTCATGGTTCTTTCATTTGGCTTGACGAATTAAAGTACATAAAAAACCATAGCTTAGGGGGTTCAGCCCAATGTAAGCTCACCTCACATTGGCCTGCCGCCGCTGCAACCCAGCGTGTATGTGGGCCCAGCGCAGGGGCTCGGGCAGGCGGGTCTTCCCCATCAGCGAGCGCACCAAAGCCAGGCTCTCTTCCATGCCCACCTGGTGGCCCGGCGAGACCACCAGTGGGCGCACCCCGCTGCGGCTGCGGAAAAGCCAGCCCATCTGCGCTTCCCCATCCATCAGGCGCACCGCCGAACCCGCCTGTAAAGGCAGCGCACCCTCGGGCCGGCCAAAGAGCAGGGTCTTGGCCACCCCAACGGCCGGAAGATCCAGGTACACCCCCAGGTGGGCGGCGATGCCCAGCCGCCGGGGATGGGCGATGCCCTGCCCATCCACCAGAAGCACCTCGGGGGGACGGGAAAGCCGGGCCAGGGCCGCCAGGTACAGCGGGGCCTCACGGAAGGAGAGGTAACCGGGAATGTAGGGAAATAGCTCGGCCTCATCCATCTGGGCCGCGGCCACCTCGAGCACCCCCCCCGCCTGCCTGTCCCACAGAACCGCCACCGCCACCGAGGGGCCTTTTACCTTGGAAAAGCGGGTCGGGTGGGAGGCATCCAGGGCCCCGATATACCGGGCCCCACAGGGGTTCCCCGCCAGCACCACGGCCTGGGCCAGCGCGCGTTGCAGCGCCGCGGCCTCCTGTAGGCTGCTGGGTCGGGCCAAGCTATTGGGGTGCATAAACCATCCGCCTAATATGCTACAATCGGCCCTTGGCGTAGGTTCGCTGGTGCTTAACCCGGGTCTTACCTTATCGGGGTACAAAGAGTTGGGTGGGCAGTGCTACCGAAAAAGGGCCGGGCCAGGCCCGACCCTAAGAAGCTGGCGCACCCGACAGGACTCGAACCTGTGACCTTTCGCTCCGGAGGCGAACGCTCTATCCACTGAGCTACGGGTGCATAAGCACCAAGCAGGGTAGCACCGCATAGAGGAGGCAGTCAAGTGTTTGGAATCAACAGAAGGGTAGTTGCGGTTATTTTCGGGGTTCTGGCCCTGGCCTTTGTGGTGGGTTCGGTTCTGCTCTTTACCCCCCAGGGCCAGCGCAGCACCCAGGGCAAGACCGAGTTCACCGTGAACGGTCGCCCGGTCTACGAGCTGGATCTGGCCAGGGCCCAGCAAAGCGATCCCATCTTGAGCACCAACCCCCAGGGCCTTTTGAAAAACCTGGCCGAGGTCAACTTTATAGACCGGATGATCGTGACCACCGCGCTATTGCAGGACACCGCGCGCATCCGGGTCTCGAGCGGGGAGCTCAAAAAAGAGCTCGATACCATCAAGGAGCGCTTTGGCCTGCAGAAGAAGCAAGACTACGACCGCTTCCTGACCCAGGTGGGCTACACCGACTCGCAGCTGCGCAATGAGCTGCGGGATCAGATCCGCATCAATAAGCGGGTTGAGGAGATTCAGAAAAAAGCAGAGCCGACCGAAGAGGAGATGCGGCTGTACTTCGAGCTCAACCGCGAGCAGTACAAAAACGAAGAACGGGTGCAGGCCCGCCAGATTGTGGTGGACGACAAAGCCACCGCCGAAAAGATCTACGCCCAGGTGACCGCCCCGGGGGCCGATTTTGCCGCCATTGCCAAGGCCAACTCCAAGCTGAACGCCGAGCAGGGCGGGGCCTTGGGGGCCCAGGCCGGCCAGAGCGAGCCCGGGCCGGTGACCCGGGTGGTCTTCCCCAACGTGGTGGCCGACGCGGTCTTCAAGCTGCGCGACGGTCAGATCAGCAAGCCCATCGAGGCCGGGGGCCGCTTTTACATCGTGAAGGTTGAGAAGTACCTCCCAGCGGGCGATGTGAAGTTTGAAGAGGTCAAGGATCGGGTCAAGGAGGACGCCAAGCGCATCAAGGGCCAGGGTGCCCTGGAAGCCTACATCGAAGAGCTGCGGGCCAGGGCCAACGTGAAGTTTGCCGAAGGCTCCACCTACAAATTTGAAAACCCGGTCGTGGCCAAGGTCGGTGAGACCGAGATCAAGCTAACCGAGGTAACCCAGTCGGTCTTCGCCAACCCCCAGGTGCCCCAGCTGCTGCAGCAGGGCTTGGGGGAGCTGGCCGTGCAGTTCTTCATGCCGCAGACCCTGGAGCAGCTCATCAGCCGGGAGGCGGCCTACCAGTTCGCCCAAACCCTGGGCCAGCCCTTCTTTGGCTCCAAAAGCGATATAGTCACCCAGGCCCAGCAGTGGAAAACCCGCGACATCACCGTGACGGAGGCCGAGGTGCGCAGATACTACGACTCCAACCTGGCCAACTTCACCATCCCGGCCTCGGCCAAGGTACAGGCCGTGAACTTCAAGAAGGAAGACAAGGCCAAAGCCGATGCCTTCCGGGCCGCCGCCCTCCGAGGCGGAAAGCTCGAGGATCTGGCCAAGGCCAATGGCGGCACCGTGCAGGACTATGGCGTGGTCAACCCAGGTACCATGCCCCCCGTGCCCAACCGGCTGGTCTTCCTGACCCGTGGCACCTTCCCCAAAGGGCCCTTGGGCGAGGTGAGCGAGGTGGTGAAGCTCGAGGATGGGAGCTTCCAGGTGCTCATCGTCAACGACCGCAAGGCCGAGGTGCTGCGCCCCTTCGAGGAGGTCAAGGAGGAAGCCCGCCAGCAGGTGCTGGCCAGCCGCCGGGCCGAGGCCGCGCAAAAGTGGCTGGAGGAGGTGCGCAAGGCCGCCAAAGTGGAGAACAACCTGCAGAAGGTGCTGGCCGCCCTGACCCCCAAAGAAGAGCCCAAACAAGAGCAGCCCAAAACCAACGAGAGCCAGCCCAGCGGCAACCCGTCCCAGCCTGACACCAATCAAAGCACCCCAGCCAACCGCTAATCCCATACTGTTTGTGGCCCTCCCCCAAACTGGGGAGGGTCTTTATATGGCACCTGCTCGAACACCACCCACCCTGACCTTCTGCAATTGGCCGGCAGCGTGTAAACTCTAGGGCGGTATGGAACGCACCTACATCATGGTCAAACCCGACGGCGTGCGCCGGGGCCTGACCGGCGAGATCATCAACCGGATCGAGCGCAAGGGCTTCAAGATTGTGGCGATGAAGAAGATGGTCATATCCCGCGAGACCGCCGAGACCCACTACGGCGAGCACAAAGGCAAGCCCTTCTTCGAGGGGCTGGTTAACTTCATCACCAGCGGGCCGGTGGTGGCGATGGTGGTGGAGGGGCCGAATGCCATCGCCGAGATGCGCCGCCTGATGGGGGCCACCCGCCCCTGGGAGGCCGCCCCCGGCACCATCCGCGCCGACTTTGCCACCACCGTGGACGAGAACGTGATCCACGGCTCGGACGGCCCCGAGAGCGCCCAGCGCGAAATTAGTATTTTCTTCAAGCCCGAAGAGATTATCGGTTAGCGCTTGCGGCGGCGCCTGGCTTTGCCCGCAGTGGTGGGTTCGGGCAGACCCTTGAGGCGGGCCTCGAGGCTGCGCATCTGGTCGCGCAGGCTGGCGGCCTTCTCGAAGTCGAGGGCCTCGGAGGCCGCCCACATCTCGGTCTCGAGCTGCTCCAGCAGGCTCTGCAAAAGCGCCGGGTCGTCCAGCACCGCCTCGGCCGCCTCGGCCTCGTAGTCCTCGGGCTTGACCAGCTTGCGCACCGACTTCTGCACGGTGGCGGGGGTGATGCCGTGCTCGAGGTTGTAGGCTTCCTGCAAGGCCCGGCGGCGGTTGGTCTCGTCAATGGCCGCCCGCATCGCCTCCGAGACGGTGTCGGCGTAAAGAAACACCTCGCCCCCCACGTTGCGGGCAGCCCGCCCGATGGTCTGGATGAGGGAGCGTTCGGAGCGCAGGAAGCCCTGCTTGTCGGCGTCCAGGATGGCCACCAGCGAGACCTCGGGCAGGTCGAGGCCCTCGCGCAGCAGGTTGATGCCCACCAGGGCATCGAAGTAGCCCAGCCGCAGGTCGCGCAGCAGGGCCTGGCGCTCGAAGGCGTCGAGTTCGTGGTGCAGGTAGCGGGCCCGCACCCCGTGCTCCACCAGGTAGGCGGTGAGCTCCTCGGCCATGCGCACCGTGAGCACGGTCACCAGGGTGCGCTCGCCCCGGGCCGCGCGGGTGCGGATGGCCCCCATCAGGTCTTCGATCTGGCCGGTGGTGGGTTTGACCGTCACCCTGGGGTCGAGTAGGCCGGTGGGGCGGATGATCTGCTCCACCACCCGGCCCGAGACCTCGAGCTCGTAGGGCCCCGGCGTGGCCGAGACAAACACCACCTGCCCCACCCGCTCCAGAAACTCGTTGAACTTGAGGGGGCGGTTGTCCAGGGCGCTGGGCAGGCGGAAGCCGTAGTCCACCAAGGTTTTCTTGCGCATGTAATCGCCGTTGTACATCCCCCGAAGCTGGGGCACGCTCACGTGGGACTCGTCCAGGAGCACCAGGTAGTCCTCGGGGAAGTAGTCGAGCAGGGTGTAGGGCGGCTCGCCGGGGGCCTTGCCCGACAAAAACCGGCTGTAATTCTCGATGCCGGGGCAGGTGCCCATCACCTCGAGCATCTCCAGGTCGTAGAGGGTGCGCTCCTTGAGCCGCTGGGCCTCCAGCAGCTTGCCCTCGGCCTCGAGCTCCCTAAGCCGCTCCTCCAGTTCCCGCCGGATTTGCGGGATGGCCTCCTTGAGCCGCCACTCCGGGGTGGCGTAGTGGGTGGCCGAGAGCAGCACAAAGCCCGGCAAATCTTTGAGGCGTTCGCCCGTCACGGGGTGCACCACCGTCACCCGGTCGATGGTGTCGCCGAACAGCTCGATGCGGATGGGCTCCTGCTCGTAGGCCGGCCAGACCTCGAGCACCTCGCCCCGGGCCCTGAAACGCCCGGCCTCGAGCTGCAGATCGCCCCGCTCGTACTGCAAGTCCACCAGCCGCTCAATCAGGCGCTCGCGGGGGCAGTCCTGCCCCACCTCCACCACCAGGCTCATGTTCTTATAGTCCTCGGGGCTGCCCAGGCCGTAGATGGCCGAGACCGAGGCCACCACAATCACGTCGCGCCGGGTGAGCAGGCTGCGGGTGGTGGAGTGGCGCAGCCGCTCGATCTCGGGGTTGATGCTGGCGTCTTTCTCGATGTACAGGTCGCGCCCCGGCACGTAGGCCTCGGGCTGGTAGTAGTCGTAGTAGCTGATAAAAAACTCCACCGCGTTTTCCGGGAACAGCTCGCGGAACTCGGCGGCCAGCTGCGCGGCCAGCACCTTGTTGGGGGCCATGACCAGGGCCGGGCGCTGCAACGCTTCAATCACCTTGGCCATGGTCACGGTCTTGCCGGTGCCGGTCGCGCCCAGGAGGGTGACAAAGCGCTCGCCGTCGCGCAGGGCTTCGGTGAGGGCGGCAATGGCCTGGGGCTGGTCGCCTTTGGGTTCGGGGCCTTGGTAGCGGAACATCGGAAAAACCGGCACCTTAGGATACAATCCCCGGCACCCGCGCTTCATCGGGCAGCGGCTCAAAGAAGGCGTCCTCCACGCTGCCTTTCAAGAAGCCCAGGGGCACCTTGTCCACCGGCTCCAGGGGCGCCAGTTTGGCGTAGGGTTTGCCGCACTTCGAGACCACCACCTCCTCCCCCGCGTGGGCGCGCTCGAGCAGTTCGGAAAAGCGCTGCTTAGCCTGGTGCGCGGTGACCATCCTCACGCCTTATATCCTAGGTATCCAGGCCGACTTTCACAAGCCCGCCCCGTGCGGAGCGATGTATGCTAACATAAACATATGAAGCGGACGACCATCTACCTGGATCCCGAGCTCGAGCTCCTCCTCAAGCTCGAGGCCCGGCGTACAAAAAAGCCCATGGCCGAGATTATCCGCGAGGTGCTGCGCAAAGGCATCACCGCAAAACGCCCGCGCTCCCGGTACGTTGGCGCCTTCGACAGCGGCCACACCACCGACGCCGAGCGCTTTGAAGAAGTGTTGGACGAGCTGGGGTTTGGCGAGCCGGAGAACAGCTAATGCTCCTGGATAGCGGCATCCTTGTGGCCTATTACAACCGCCGCGATGAGTGGCATCACGCGGTGGCCCGTCTCCTGGATGAAAGAGAAATACTGCTGCTGCCGGCCCCGGTCATCCCCGAGGTGGATTATCTGCTGGGTAGGCGCATGGGCCTGGCCGCCCAAATGGCGCTTTACGAGGACATCGGGTCGCAGGTTTACCAGGTAGTCGATCTTTCCGAAGCCGGGTACTGGCGGGTTTTGGAGCTGAACCGGCAGTACGAAAGCCTCCGCCTGGGCTTCGTGGACGCTGCTGTTATTGCCATAGCCGAGGAGCTTGGCATCGGGCAGATCGCCACCCTCGACCGCCGGCATTTTGGGGCGGTGGAGGCCAGAATCAAGCTCGAGCTGCTGCCCTGAAAAAAGAACCCCGCCCTTTCGGGCGGGGCTTGAAGTGGGTTCGGTATTTAGAACTTCACTTCGTAGCTGATCTTGAAGCCCGTACCATTGCTGACAGTCGCGCCCGAGCCGTTCGCCAGGGTGGCCGAGGCCGCTGCCATGGTCAGGTTGCCATACTTCCACTCGAGGTACAGACCGGTCACGCTACCCGAGTTGGTGCCGAAGCCGCCGGTGAGGTTCCAGGGGTACTGCACCTCGCCGGGGTAGTTGAAGACGCGGTCGGTGGTGATGCTCAAGGGGAAGTTGCCGAAGCCGCGGGCCGGAGCACCGCCCACAGGGAGGGGCGATACCACGTTGGTCGCCCTGTACTGAGCATAGCCCACCTTGAAGACGCTCCCGGTAGCCAGGAACTCGTTCAGGTTGAGGCCCACCCGCCAGTATTGCTCGCTCGAGGAGTTGCTGCCAGGTGCAGTTTCAGTGATGGACTGCTGCACGAAGGCACCCTCGAGGCTGGGCTTGAGGGGGATACCCAGCGGGTCGGTGCTGACGCCAATACCGTATTTGAGGGCATTGGTGGACAAGTTAGTGTTGCCCCCTGCCGCATCCGCAAAGCTGTGGTAGCGCACGATGGGGTTGAGCGAGATAAAGCCTAGCTTCAGGTTGTAGCCCGCACTGGCCAAGATATCGGTGCCGGCATCGGGGCCCGCGAAGGACTGGTACCACAGGTTGAGATCCAGGTTCGGAACCAGCGCGTTGCTGGCCCGGCCGCTATGCACCAGCTTGACACCCCAGCCGCTCGACCAGCGGGCGTCCAGGTTGTTGTAGACGTAGAAGTTGTAGTTGCCGTTGAGGCCCGACTGGGTGCCAGCAACGGCGGAGACCTGCCCACCGTTCACGTTGGTGTTGTTGTAGAAGCCGTTCAGGCTGAAGCCGGCGAACAGCGGCACAGTGACACCCAAGCTGAGGGTATCTGCGGTCTGGCTGCGGGTGGCAAAGTCGGCGGAGTTGTCGTAGAAGACACGCGCCTCGATGTTATTCAAGAAGGACAGGGTCAGCTTACCATCGAAACCAAAGCCGATGTTGTTGGCGCCGTAGGGGGCCTCGCCGTTGCCACCCAACCCAAAGAAGTAGTAGCTGGAGGCCGAGGACAGGCCAGCCTGACCGTTATTGTATTGCGGGTCAATGGCGCGGTAGTTGAAGTTGGCCTCAAGGATACCCAGCTTCACCCCAATCTTGGTGTAGAAGGCCTGGTCGGTTACGAGCTGGTTGGAGAAGTCGGGAGTAAAGGCAAAGGGCGTGGAGGCCACATAGGCACCTTCCAGGTTCACAAGCCCAAAGAGGCTACCCTTGTAGTCCACTCCAAAAGCCGAACGGTTACCACGGTTCTCAGCGTAGCTGAGGCCGGTGGTAATACCCAGCAAGTTGAGTTCAGCCCGCAGACCACCGTAGGTGGGGTCGCTTCCCCATACGCGGCTTGCAGCCGGAACTGAAGTGCTGTCAATCCCTTCACCTGCCACCACGGTGAACTTAGGCGCCAGGGGGAAGGCTTTGGCATCCAGGGTAGCCACAAAGCCACGGGTGGTGATCAAGTCCCCCACGGTGCTGTTGTTGAAGAGGTAGGGGTTGAAGCTAAAGGTGCTGTCGTCGTTGTTGTAGGTGACGCTGAAGGCCTGGCCGGAGAGGCTGCCCTTGACGCTGGCGCTGTTGAGGGCCAGGGTACGAGCTGCACCCGAGTTCACCAGATCAGCGCTCAGACCCAGGCTGACCTCGCTGATGGCACCGCCGGTGGGCTTGAGACCAAAGTTCAGGGTGGCCCCGCCATAGGTGTAAGTTTGGTCGAAGTCCCCACGACGGAAGGCGTTGCGAATGCGGTTACCCGAGCTATCATCCGCACCGGTGCCGGAGCTCAGGGCGTTGTTCGGGAAGAGGCGGTCGATGTCGAAGTTACCGCCGGTGTTGGTGGCATAGCCATAGGTGGCCGAGAGCGAGCCGGTCAGGGTCGGGCGGGTGCCTTCTACAGCGGTCAGGCGCTGATCCAGGGCCCCCACCCGGGTGTCCAGGGCGCTCACCCGGTCGGAGAGGCGCACCAGGTCGCTGCGCAGGGCGGTGGCGAACTCCTGGATGGCGCTCACGTCTTCGCGGTTGGCGAAGCTTTCGAAGTCCACGTCGCCGAGCTGCTTCTCCAGGGCGGTTACGCGGTCTTGCAGCGAGAGGACGTCCTGGTTCAGGAGCACGGCCAGCTCGTTGAGGGCGCGGATGCTGTCGGCGTCGGCCTCCACCTGGGTCTTGAGGGCGGCCACATCGCCTTCCACGGCATCGAGGCGCTCGGCCAGCACCTGGGCCTGGGCCAGGGCGGTATCGGCGGCTACGCTGGCGGCCTCCACCCGGTCGGCCAGATCGGCCAGGGCGGCTTCGTCCATACCGGCGGCGGGCTCAGCCTTCATAGCCTTGAGTTCTTCGATGGCGGCCTCGAGACGGGCAATGTCGTCCTTGGAAGCGGCGTTGTCTTCCAGGGCCGATACCCGCACGCCCAGGGCGGCCAGCTCGGCGGCCAGCTCCTGCACCGCGTTGCGGATGGCGGTCAGATCCTCCTCGCTCAGGCCCTTACCATCGGCCTTCACGCACTCGCCGCCCTGCTGAATCTCGTTCAGCAGGCGCTGGAAGATCAGGGCAGCCTGGTAGCGGGTCAGGTTGGTGTTACCACGGAAGGTTCCATCGGGGAAACCCGTGATAAGACCGCAGGCCGCGATGCGCTCGACGGCTTCTTTGGCCCAGTGTCCGGCGGGTACGTCGGAGAACTGCGCCTGACCGAAGCCTAGACCGAGCACGGTCAGCAACCCAGCCAAGTAAACTACTAGCTTCTTCTTCATTCTGCCTCCTCGAAGCTCCGTGGGCCTCCAGATGGATGCCACACGAGAACCGGATGTTGCGGAGGCGCGGGATCCTTTTGCGGGGCGAGTTGCCGTGTTTCCTCTCCCAGATACCCCTTGCGTCCGCAACGGATGCTCGGGTAGAGCAGGCTCCCCACTCACGGGGCTCAAAAAGCTCTCACCTTGCGCATCCGGAGGGCATCATACCCATGTATTTATCGGGCTGTCAAGTGTGTGTAATCGGTCAATACATTTGAGACTCCAGGGGAACCGACACCTCCTGTAGCTTAGCCAGGTACTCCACCGGCGCCAACCCCCCCAGGGCCATGTGCGGCCGGTGCAGGTTGTAGTGCTCCAGATAACCCTCCAGCTCCCCTTGAATAGCCTCTATCCCCAGCGGTAAAGCCCGCGTGTAAAACTCATCCCGAAACGTCCGCTGCAGCCGCTCTACCATCCCGTTCAGCTTCGGACTCCTCGGCGGCAAAACAAAAAGCTCTATCCCCAATACCCGACAACCCTCCTCAAA
>AXWR01000038.1 GCA_000482765.1 Meiothermus taiwanensis DSM 14542 | reverse complement strand
GGGAAGTCGTGGGGCAGGTAGTCCCACTGAGCACCGGTTCGAACCATCCAGCGCAGGGCGTTGAACACTTCGCGCAGGTCGTACTTGCGCTGGGGTGCTTCCAGCGGGGCGAGGGTCAAATAGGGCAGCACCAGAGCCCATTCCTCATCACGGACGTCCGATGGGTAAGCACGGCGGTTCATGCTCTAAACATAACTGCAGTGCCTGATTTGGGTAAGGTGGTTTGTAGATTCTAGCTGTGGGGATGTGCTGAAATGGACAAGCAGCAGCTGGCCCAAAGCGCGGCCCAGGCCGTAGACGCCGACGAACTGGTGCGCCTGACCCAGGCCCTGGTTCGCATCGCAAGCTATTATCCGGGGCCGGGGGAGCAGCCGGTGGTGGATTTTCTGGAGGCCTACCTGCGCGGGCGCGGTTTCAAGACCACCGTGCAGGCGGTGGCGCCGGGCCGCCCCAACCTGATTGCCGACCTGGGGCAGGGCGCGGGGGGCCTTATTCTGGAGGGCCATACCGATGTGGTCACGCACGGCAGCCTGGATCAATGGACGATCCCCCCCTACGAGGCCCGAATCGTGGACGGCAAAATTTACGGGCGCGGGGCCTGCGATATGAAAGGCGGGCTGGCCGCGGCCATCTGCGCGGCGGTGGCGGTGCAAAAGGTGCTGGGTACGCCCCAGAAAACCCTGCGGCTGTGCCTGCCCTGCGACGAAGAGGGCCTGATGATCGGCATCAAGGCTTTTATTCGTGCGGGTTATGCCGAGGGCTTCGCCGGGGCCATCGTCTGCGAGCCCGAGGAAAACCAGGTGTGCCTGTGGCAAAAGGGGGCCATGCGGGTCTGGGTGCACTTTCAGGGGAAGATGGCCCACGGGGCCATGCCCTACGCCGGGGCCAACCCCATCCCGTCGGCCTCCCGATTTGTGCTCGAGCTCGGCAGGCTGCAAGCGGCCTTGCAGGCAGAAAGCCGGCACGAGTACCTGGGCCTGCCCTGGATTACCCCGACTGTCTTTCAGGCGGGGGCCGGGGAGGGACAGTTCAACGTGATGCCCGACCGGGTGCGGGTGGGGCTGGACATCCGCACCAACCCCGGACAGGATCACCGGGTTCTCGAGGCCCGGCTTCGGCGGGCCCTGGATGAGAGCCTGGAGGCTGGGATAAGCGCGCGCCTCGAGGTCTTCGAAGACCGCCCCGCCACCGAGACCCCGCGCGAGGCCGCGCTGGTGCAGGCGGTGGAACAGGGCTTGCGGCTTTTGCAGATGCCCATCCGGTACGGGGGTGTGCCGGGGGCCACCGACGGCACTTTCTTGCGGGCCTGGGCTGGCCTGCCCATCGTGACCCTGGGGCCGGGCGGTAAAACCACCCCGCACCAGGCCGATGAGTACATACAGATTGAAGAAATGCTGGCCGCAGCCCGGCTGTACGCCGCCGTGGGGGTGCTGATGCTGGCCGAGTAGACAGGCTTTTTCCCTGGGGGGAAATTGTGGTATTGTCTCCTTGCGAGCGAGGCCGAAAAAAGCGTATCGGGTAGGCTTTTTTCGGATAGGAAGGGTGGAGAAAGCCCGACCTAGCATGGTGAAACTCGAGATACCGGGTTCACCCGCGCGACGCGGCCATAAATCGCGACATTCCCACAACAATCCAAGGAGGAATCGTGATGAAACGTTGGTTGCTCATCGGTGTCTTGGCTCTTGTTGGGCTGGCCTGGGCCCAGCAGCGCGGTGGTAGCATCACCATCGCCATCCAGACCGAGCCCGCGGCCTGGGATCCGACCCAGGTGGCCGGGGCGGACATCTCCCGTGTGGTCTACGACAACGTGCTGCAAGGGCTGGTCAAGCGCAATCCCAAGGGTGAGATCGTGCCCTCGCTGGCTACGCGCTGGGTGGTTTCCAACTCAGGCCTGACCTACACCTTTACCCTGCGCCAGGGCGTAAAGTTCCACGATGGCTCCGACTTCACCGCCCAGGACGTGCTGGCCAAGTTCAACCGGGCCCGCAACCCCGATACCCGCGCCTCCGGCCATTTGCGTCCTGATCTGTACCGCGACATCGCCAGCATCACCAGCCCCAACCCCAACACGGTGGTGTTCAGCCTGCGCCAGCCCAACAACGACTTCCTCTTCATCCTCTCGCGCCCCGAGTCGCTCATCGGCCCCCGCAACCGCCCCCTGGCCGAGCAGCGGGTACAGCCGATTGGCACCGGCCCCTTCCGCTTTGCAGCCTGGGAGCGGGGGGTGGCGGTGCGCCTCGAGCGCAACCCCAACTACTACATCCAGGGCCTGCCCTACCTGGATCGGGTCAACTTCCGCTTCCTGGGTGATGGGGATGCCCAGCTGGCCGGTCTGCGGGCCGGCGACCTGGACGTGATCGCCTACAGCCTGCTGCCCGAAAACGCGGTGGTGCTTTCGCGGGATAGCAACTTCAAGGTGTTCTCGGGTTCCGGGACGGCCGAAGCGGTGGCTGGTTTCAACAACAGCCGTCCCCCCTTCAACGATGTGCGGGTGCGCCGGGCCATCACCCTGGCGATCAACAAAGATGAGCTGATCCAGGGGGCCATGCTGGGCTATGGAACCAAGATCGGCTCCATGCGCTCGCCGGGTGAGGCCTGCTACGTGGGTCTGAGCAACTTTAACGCCTACAACCCCGACGAGGCCCGCCGCCTCTTGGCCGAGGCCGGGTTCACCAACCAGAACCCCCTACGCTTTACCTTTAACCTAGCCGCCGAGTTCCCCTACGAGCGCCGCATCGGCGAGGCCCTGGTGGCCCAGCTCAACAAGCTGGGGCCGCTGCAGGTGACCATCCAGGTTACCGACTTCAACACCTGGATCCAGCGGGTCTTCACCCAGGCCGACTACGCCATGACCATCATCGGGCACGTGGAGGCCAACGACATTGGCAACTACGCCAACCCCCGCTACTACTGGCGCTACAACAGCCCGCGCTTCCAGCAGCTCTTTACCCAGTACCTGCGGGCCCCCAACCAGACCAAGGCCTGCGAGGCCCTGGCGGCGGCCCAGCGCCTGCTGGCCGAGGATGCCGCGGGCGTCTGGGTGATGAGCCTGCCCGCCCTGGGTGCCTACCGGGCCCGTGTGCAGAACTGGCCCGATGGCTTCTTGTCGCCGGGCATCAGCGTGGCCGAGGTGTGGGTACGGCCATAGCGGGCTAAGCATGCTTTGAGGGTCGGGTGTCAAGGGCGTTTCAGCCTGAGACCCTCGACCCTCGGCGCTTGACTGAGTATGTTGGCCTACACGGTTCGTCGCCTTGGCTTGGCCCTCGTCACCCTGTGGCTGGCAACCCTGCTGGTCTTTGGGGCGCTGCTGCTGATTCCCGGCAACCCGGCCCAGGCCATCCTGGGGATTGAGGCCACCCCCGCCGACCTCGAGGCCCTCGAGGCCCGGCTAGGGCTGGATAAACCGCCGCTCGAGCGCTACATAAGCTGGCTGGGCGGGATCCTGCGGGGTGACCTGGGCCAGTCCATCCGCTACGAGCAGCCCATCTCGGAGCTGATTGTGGCCCGGCTGGGCATCACCCTGCCCATTGTGGTGGCTTCGCTGCTGCTGGCCACCATCCTGGCCGTGCCCATAGGCATCCTGGCGGCCCGCAAGGCCGGCAGCCCCATCGACCTGGGGGTCTCGGTGGCCTCGTTGCTGGGCATCGTGCTGCCCTCCTTCTGGGTGGGGCTGATGTTCATCTATATCTTTGTCGTCTGGCTCAAGCTGCCCCTGCCTACCAGCTTTCCCATCGGGGGTTGGGAGAACCCGGAGCGCGCGCTGGCGGCCCTGGTGCTGCCGGTGCTCACCGTGGCGCTGGCCAGCGCCTCGTTTCTGGTGCGGCTGGTGCGGGGGAGTGTGCTCGAGGTGCTCTCGCAGGAGTTTATCCGCACCGCCCGCGCCAAGGGGCTGGCCGAACGGGTGGTGCTGTACAAGCACGCCCTGCGCAACGCGGCCTTACCGGTGGTGACGGTGCTGGGGCTGGAGTTTGCCAGCCTGCTCATCGCCACGGTGGTGGTGGAGACGGTCTTCGGGATTCCGGGCCTAGGCTCGCTCTCGCTCACCGCCATCAGCGCCCGCGACTACCCGTTGGTGCAGGGGGTGGTGCTGGTAATTGCGGCCTTTATTGTGCTGATGAACCTGCTGGTGGACCTGCTGTATGGCCTGCTCGATCCGAGGGTGAGTTATGCCTAGCCAGGTTGCCCAAGCCAAAGCCTTCAAAAAACCCTCGAGGTGGGCCCGGCTACCCATTGCCCTCAGGGTGGGGGCCTTCCTGATTGCGCTCATTCTGCTAATGGTGCTGGCGAGTGCGCTCCACCCCACCGACCCCAACGCCACCACCCCCCACCGCCTGGCCCCCATCCTTTCCCCGGGGCATCCCCTCGGCACCGATATCCTGGGCCGGGACACCCTGGCGCGGGTGCTGGCCGGGGCCCAGAATGCGCTCTATGTGGGCCTGGTGGCGGTGGGCATCGGGTTGTCGGTGGGGCTTCTGCTGGGGGTGCTGGCGGGGTACTTTGGTGGCTGGCTCGACCAGGTGCTCTCGGTGCTGCTCGAGGCCCTCTACGCCCTTCCGGCCCTGCTCATCGCCCTTTTGCTGGCAGCCATCTTCAACCCCGGCGTAACCACCTCGATGGTGGCCATTGGCCTCTCGGCGGTGCCGGCCTTTGCCCGGGTGGCCCGGGCCAGCGTCTTGTCGGTCAAAACCCTGCCCTACATCGAGGCGGCCAGGGCCCTGGGTATGGGCAACGGGCGCATTATGCTGCGGCACGTGCTGCCTAACATCATGGGGCCGCTGGTGGTGCAGGCCAGCCTGGCCTTTGCCGTGGCCATTCTGGCCGAGGCCGCGCTCTCCTACCTGGGCCTGGGCACCCAGCCCCCCAACCCCAGCTGGGGCCGGATGCTGCGCGAGGCCCAGAGCTACCAGGAGCTGACGCCCTACCCGGTGATTTTCCCCGGTCTGGCCATTGGCCTGGCGGTGCTGGGCTTCAACCTGCTGGGTGATGGGTTGCGGGATTACCTCGACCCAAGAAAAAGAAGCTAGCGGGGTGGGTATGAACTACGCAGAGATGTTCCGGCTGGATGGCAAGGTGGCGCTGGTGGTAGGGGGCGGCTCGGGGATTGGGCAGGCCTCCTGCGAGGCCCTGGCGGCCCAGGGGGCGAGCGTGGTGGTGGCGGATGCAAAGGCCGAGCTGGCCGCCGAGACCGCCGGCCGGATTGAGGCCAGTGGCGGCCGGGCCGAGGCGAAGCAGGTGGACATCACCGACCTCGAGGCGGTCAAGGGCCTGATCCGGGGTATCCTGGAGCGCCACGGGCGGCTCGATGTGGCCGTGACCACGCCCAGCATTAACGTGCGCAAGCCGGCTTTGCACTATACCGGCGAGGAGTTCGACCGGGTGGTGCAGGTCAACCTCAAGGGCACTTTCAACGTGCTTGTGGAAGCGGGCCGGGTCATGGCCGAGCGGGGCGGGGGCTCGCTGATTGCCTTTTCCTCCATCCGCTCGCTGGTGGTGGAGCCGGGGCAGTCGGTCTACGCCATGACCAAGGCCGGGACGGTGCAGCTGATCCGGGGCCTGGCTGTAGAACTCGGCCCCAAAGGGGTGCGGGCCAACGCGATTGGCCCTGGGGTGATTGACACCCCCCTCACCGCCCCCATCAAGAGCAAGCCCGACTGGTACAAGGCCTACGCCGAGCGCAACATCCTAAGGCGCTGGGGCCGCCCCGAGGAGGTGGCGGCGGCAGTGGTTTTTCTGGCTTCGCCGGCGGCTTCCTACATCACCGGCACCATTCTGTTTGTGGATGGGGGCTGGACGGCCATCGACGGGCGGTTTGATCCGCCGCTGTAGGTTGAGCTTCAGCGATTGTTCAGGAAGATGCCCTAAACTTGGCTCGTGAACGCTGTGTTTCGGGCCTTCCTTTTGATCTTGTCGCTGGGCAGCGCCGCTTACGCCCAGCGGCCGGTGGATATTGCCTTCTGGCACACCCTCGAGCCCCCCGCACGGGAGGCGCTGGAGAAAATCGTGGCCGAGTTCAACAGCCGCCAGCGCGACTACCGCGTGCTGCCGCAGTATGTGGGCGACCTGCGCGAGGGGGGGATCAAGCTCACCGGGGCCATCCGGGCTGGCAACGCGCCCCCGCTCTACTACGGCGAGGTTTCGTTTGTGGGCCGGGCGGTGCAGGAAAACCTGGCCTTGCCGCTGGACGAGTACCTCGGGGCCCTGCCGGGCGACTTCTATCCGGGGCTGCTCGAGGCCGGACGGTTCCAGGGCCGCACCTACGCCCTGCCGGTGGAGCTGCACCTGCCGGTGCTGTTCTTCAACGCCGACCAACTGGCCAGCCGCCGTCTCAACCCCCCTCAAAGCTGGGAGGCCCTGGCCGCGGCGGCCCAGCAGCTCACCACCCGCTCGGCCAAGGGTTTTATTGTGGTAAGCGATGTGTACAGCTTTAACGCGGTGGTGATGAGCCGGGGCGGGCAACTGGTGCGCGAGGGCCGGCCCAACTTTACCGATGCCAAGGTGGTGCAGAGCCTCGAGTACCTGCAAAACCTGGTGCGCTCGGGCAGCGCGGTGAGCCGCAACATCGCCGAGGCCCCCTTTGCCATGGTGGATTTTGTGCGCACCAAGGTGTTTATGGGGGTGGCCCCCATCACCCTCTGGCCCACCCTGGAGAAGCGCACCCCCATTCCTTTCCGGCTGGGGGTAGCCCCACTGCCCCGCACCCCCGACGGCAAGCTGCCGCTGGCGGGGGGCACCCTGATGGTGCTGCGCGGGGCCAGCGAGGCCCAGGCCCGGGGCGCGGTGGCGCTGTGGCGCTACTGGATGGAGCCGGCGGTGCAGGCGGCCTGGGTTCAGGCCACCTACTGCCTGCCCCTGCGCCGGGGGGCCCAGCCCTTGCTGGAGGACTTCTACCGTGAAGACCCCCGCCGCCGGGTGGTGCTGGGGGGTCTCGAGCAGGCCGCGCTCTGGGTGCAAGACCCCGAGGTCACCCTGTGGTATGGGTTCTTAGAGGAGGCCCTCGAGCGTGTTCTGAAGGGCGGTGCCAACCCCCGACAGGCCCTGGAAGAGGCCCAGCGTAAAGCCCTGACGGTGGAACGCCGCTGATACCAGATTGGGCTGCTACCCACCACAGGCCCGGTGCGGTACCCGGTTTTTTACAGGTGCCGCTCGAGCCAGTCGGTTATATCGTGCAGCACCTGTTCTTTTTGCAGGTCGTTGTGGGGCTCGTGGTAGCCTTCGGGGTAGATGCGGAGCTCTTTATCGGTGGAAGATACCTCGCGGAATAGCCAGTGGGCCCCTTCTACACGGTTGATGCGGTCGGCTTCGCCGTGCAGGATGAGCAAGGGGTCGCCGATGTTTTTGACCTGGGCCTTGACCGCAGCGATGGTCTTGAGCACCTCGGTGCCCCAGCGGGCGCTGGCCCGGTTGTGTACCAGCGGGTCTTTGCGGTAGGCCTCGACCACCTCCGGATCGCGGGAAAGGGCCCGCACATCAAGCCCTAACCGGAGCGAGAAGGTGGGCAGGTATCTGGAGAGCAGTTGTGCAGCAGCTATCAGCAGGGGGTTGGCTACTTTGCCGGGCTCGAGCAGCACCCCGCTCAGGATGGCACCTTGCAGGCCTGCTATCTGATAGGTCAGGTAGTCCAGCACCACCAGGCTGCCCATGCTATGGCCGTAAACGAACATGGGCATCTGGCGTTCGCGGCCCGCGACAAAATTGCGAAACATCGACAGGTCGTACCAGTAATCGCGCCAGCTGTCGATGTGCCCTCGCTGACCGGGGGAGCGGCCATACCCCCGCAGGTCAGGGGCATACACCGCGAAGCCCCGGTGCACCAGGTGCGTGGCTAGACCGTCATAGCGCCCACTATGCTCACCGAAACCGTGGATCACTATCACGATTGCTTTTGGGGTGTCGGGCCGCCAGCAGCGGTAGAACAAACCTGTTACGAATGTGCTGGAGAAATAACCTTCGTGGATGTGCATAGTTCTGTCAACCCAATGTGGGTTTACTATACGCGATTGACCGAAAAAATTCTAACGGGCTCCAGCAGCCACTGCCCCTGAATGGGTGGGGTCTGACCCCCCGAAGGCCGCTGGTGGATGCTGCGAACCACCTCCATGCCCTGCACCACCCGCCCAAAGGCAGCAAACCCCTGACCATCGGGGTTGCGTCGGCCACCATAGTCGAGTTCGGGTTGGTCGCCAATGCAGATGAAAAATTCGGACTGGGCCGAGTTGGGCTCGAGGCGGGCCATCGAGATGGTGCCGTCTCGGTGCCGAAGCCCGGTCTGGGCGGTGGTTTCCAGGGCGATGGGCGGCAGCTTGGCCGGGTGATCACCCATGCCCAGCCCGCCCTGAATTACCTCGATCTTGATGGGGCTCTGGGCCTGGTTGTCCAGGCGCACGCTGCGGTAAAAGCTTGCGCCTTGGTAGCGCTGTTCGTCCACATAGCGCAGAAAATTAGCCACCGTGTGAGGAGCCTGGGTGGGGAAAAGCTCGAGGACGATCTCGCCTAGCTCGGTTTGGATTGACACCTGTGGGTTGCTCGGGTTCATGGGTGGGCGGCTCCTTTGTTGGAAATAGGGTACCCTTCCCAGTCGGCTGGGCGCTCCGCCAGGCCCAGGCGCCAGGCCACTCCCTGGGCGCAGCGTTCTCCAGCCCGGCCGTCGCCGTAGGGGTTGGGGCGGTGGCGCATGGCCTCCAGGGCGGCCTCATCCGAGAGCAGGGTGTCGATGGTGGCAAACACCTGCTCGGGGTCGGTTCCAGCCAGCTTGAGGGCTCCTACCTCGAGCCCCTCGGGCCGCTCGGTCACGTTGCGCAACACCACCACCGGCACCCCCAGGGTGGCCCCGCTCTCCTGAACCCCACCGGAGTCGGTTACAAGCAGGGTCGAGCGCTTCATTAAACCGGCCATGGCCCCAAACTCCAGGGGCTCGAGCAGTGTGAAGTTGGGTACCTGTTGCAGCGCTGGGTAGACCGCCTCCCGCACCGCCGGATTGAGATGCACCGGGTACACAAAATGACACTCGGGGTGGGCCTGGGCCACCCGCGCCAGGGCTGCTGCCAGCTCGTGCATAAAGGGGAGGTTTTCGCGACGGTGCATGGTTACGGTCACGATGCGCTTATCCTTGGGTAACGGGGGTGGTGTGCCGCGCTCGCTGGCATAGAGCACCGCATCCACCTCGGTCTGGCCGGTTACGATGATGTTCTGGGCGGGTTTACCCTCGCGTAGAAGGTTGGCCTTGGAGGTGTGGGTGGGGGGTAGATCCAGGTCGGTGAGCACATCGGTCAGGCGGCGGTTGGCCTCCTCAGGGAAGGGCTCGAACATATTGAAGCTTCGCAGCCCAGCCTCCACGTGTGCTACCGGAATCTGCTCGAAGAAAGCGGCCAGGGTTACGGCAAAAGTGGTTAGGGTGTCTCCATGAACCATTACATAATCGGCCTGAAGCTCCCTGAGCTTGGCGGCTGCCGCCGGCACGATGCGCCCCATCAGGTCGGGGAGGGTCTGGCGGTCGGTCATTACCTGTAGATCGCTATCGGGTTTGATGCCAAACACCCGCAGGGCGTCCTCGAGCTGGGTGCGGTGCTGCCCGGTTGAAAGCACCACGCTCTCGATGCCGGATTGTTTGCGCATAGCAAAGATGACCGGGGCCATCTTGATGGCCTCCGGCCGGGTGCCAAAAGCCAGCACCACCCGCTTCACAAGCCCTCCTGCCCAGTGAGGTTTTTCTGTATGAGGGCTATGAGGGCGTGAGGAAACATGGTTTTTGCCGTAATTGAACCGCGTGTTCTGTGGTTTTTTGGAAAATCTAACCAGAAGGCCATCCTATCGCACCATAGTACAGCCTTGTATACTGTCAAAACGAGTACAGTAGCCTTGGGATACTGCCATGCTGAGCCGCCTTGCACCGCTGGTAGCAGCCGGAATCGGGCTGCTGGTGCTGGCCCAGGGTGTGCCATGGCCGCCTGGCGAGCGGCTGACCTACAACCTAACCTGGCAGGGGATCGGCGTGGGTAGGGTCTATCTCAGCGCAGACCCGGTAGAGGGAGGGTGGCGTTTTCGAATGAAGCTCGAGCCCACCGGGCTGGCTAAAGCCCTGGGGTATGGGCTCGAGGCGGAAAGCCGGGTGGGCTTCGACTTTCGCACCGACCGCTTCTGGCAAAACCTGACCGAGCCGCTTAAAGGCACCACCCGCCTCATGTATGAGCGGCAGGAAAACAGCGGTTCGTGGGCCCGGGTGATTCAGCCCGATGGCAGCCAGACCGGCTGGGTCAGCCCAAACGATCAACTGCTGGATCAGCTCGCCCTTATCTACTACTTGCGCCTGCGCCCCGAGACGCGGCAGATCGTCGCGGTGGACTACCCCAAGCCTGCCCAAGGGCAACTGGAGGTCTTGCCAGCCAGCAACGGCCTGGTGGGCTATCGTTTTGCTCGAGACGATGTGCTGATCGAGGTCTGGTACCGCCAGAACGCCCAGCGCACCCCCGTGCGCTTTGTTTTTGGGCGCGACTTCGGTCGCCTGGAGGCCACGCTGGTCGAAAACGGGCGTTAGCGTTGATGTGAGCCAGGATTTGGTGCGCCACGGTGCAACCGATGGCTTGGAAACTGCTTCTGGGTGCGTTATAGTTGCCCTAACCCAGCCAACCCTGACATATATCCCAAAGGGCTATAGAAAAGGCTGAGGTTGCAGGCAAGACCAAGCAAATCTGGAGGCATGTGTTGAAAGGAGACATCACCGTAACGGAAGGTGCGCTGGCCGCCATTCTGGCTTTGGCCGCGCACGAGGTGCCGGGTGTGCTGGGCATGAGCCCTGCAGGCATCCGCGAATCCATTAGCCGTATCCTAGGGCGAAGTGAGGCCAGCGAAGGGGTGGTGGTAAAGCCCGACCCGGCTGCTGGTGGAAAATACCAGGCCGATTTGTACGTGGTGGTTGCTTTTGGAGCCCGCATACCCGCTGTGGTCGACAGCATTGGTGAGCGGGTGCGTTGGGCAGCCAAGAGCCTGGCTGGAGCCGAGCTTTCTAGCGTGCGTGTGCACGTGGTAGGGGTGAGCCGTGGCTAATAGCCTTTCACCCGCCGAACTGGCCAAGGCCTTTCGCTACGCCACCGACTGGTTTGCGGTGTACGTAGAGGAGGTCAATGCCCTTAACGTCTACCCGGTACCCGATGGCGATACCGGCACCAACATGCACCTCACGCTGCAGTCGGTGCGGCGGGAGCTGGATCTGACCGATACCAGCAAAATGGGAGAGGTGGCCAGGGCCATCAGCTATGGCTCGTTGCTGGGTGCTCGAGGCAACTCGGGGGTCATCACCTCCCAAATCCTTAAGGGTTTTGCTGAGTGCATCAAAGACGCCGCCTCGATCTCACCCACACTGCTGGCGCAGGCCCTCGAGGAGGGTTCCCGTATGGGCTACAGGGCGGTGATGAAACCGGTGGAGGGTACCATCCTGACGGTTTCCCGTGCGGTGGCTGAAGGGGCGCGTGAAGCAGTTGAAAAGGGGGCTGCCAGCCTTGAGGAGGTCTTACAAGGGGCTTTGCAGAGGGGCCGTGAAGCCTCCCTGCGCACCCCTGAGCTGCTGCCAGTGCTCAAGCAGGCCGGGGTGGTGGATGCCGGTGGGGTGGGCTTGCTGCACTTCATCGAGGGCCTCGAGGGCTACCTTGAGGGCCTGCCCCTGCCCGAACCGCCCAAAATTGAGCGCTACGCCCAGACCGCCTTCGAAGAAGAGGATTTCGGCTACTGTACTGAGTTCCTGATGGAGGGGGTGGCGGAGCCCATCGAGAAAATCCGCGAAGCGGTTTTGTCCTTTGGCGACTCCTTGCTGGTGGTGGGAGCCGAGGGTTACGTCAAGGGCCATATCCACACCAACGATCCCGACGGCTTGCTGGCGACCGTCGCTCGCTACGGCCGGATGATCCGTACGAAGGTTGAGGACATGTCCCAGCAGCACACCGAAATTCTTTCCATGGCCGGGGCCGCTGACGAAGCACCGCCGCCCACCGGCCTGGTGGTGGTTGCCAACGGCTGGGGGCTGGTTAAGGCCTTCCGGGGGTTTGGGGCGCGGGTGGTGGCCGGGGGGCAGACTGCTAACCCCAGCGTGCAGGATATCCTGGACGCCATCCGGAGCCTGCCCAACCCTGAGGTGATCGTGCTGCCCAACAACAGCAATGTGATTATGTCGGCCCAGCAGGCTGCGAGTCTGGCTGAGGGGAAGACCGTCCACGTGATACCTACCCGCACCATGGGGCAGGGCCTGGCGGCCAGCGTAACGTATCAGCCCGACCTACCCTCGAGCGAGCTCTTACCGGTGATGGAAGAGGCCTCGAAGCGGGCCGCTACCCTGGAGGTGACCCGGGCCAGCCGCAGCGTGGAAATTGGCGGGGTCAGCGTGACCGAAGGACAGCCCATTGGCTTGCGTGACGACAAGCTGGTGCTGGCCGCTGATAGCCCCGAGGAGGTCTTGTTTAAGCTGGTCAGCCTGGCCGTTCAGGAGAACGAATACGAAATACTCACCATTTTCCACGGGGCCACGGTGAGCAAAGAAGCCCTGGACGCGCTGACCGAGCGAATTACCCAGGCTTTCCCCGATCTTAGCCTGGAAGTCCACCCCGGCGGCCCTGACCTCTACGACTACCTGGCTGTGCTGGAGTAGTGTGGATGGGGATTCCTTGAGGGTTGTTTAGAACAGGATAACCATTGCAGAGGGCCGGCTGCAACAAGTTCAGCCGGCCCTCGAAGCTCGAGAGAGCAATAAAGGCATTGCGAGGGATGCTGCCAACGCCCCGATCCGCAGCGTTGCGGTTGGTTCGGTGAACCCCCCCGACCGAGGAGATACGCTTTATTCGCCGGGTGTAGCGAGGGGTGTGCTCTAGGATTCCCAAAGATGGAGGTCTTTGCTTTGGGTGATTATCTTTACGGATGCATTTTTTTGAAGAAAAACCGTTTGGCACAATAAAGCAACCCTCTCAAAGCCCACGAATTTTGTCAGGGAGAGATCAGGGCTAAAATGAGAAAAATAAAGAAAGGCTTTAGGTTACACTCATAAAACAAAACTGCGAATAGCTCTTATTTGAGATAAAAAAAACAAGCCCCATCTGACAACCCCGCCCACTGGCCCCATTAAATGAGAGATACACGGCTTCATTCTAAGAGAACCTGAGAACTACCCTCCTAACCTCAGGGGCGTATGAAACGGCTATTGCCCCGAGCAATTTCAACTTTAATCTTGCTGATTACGGCGTTTGGATTGAGCTGGGCCCAAGCACCCAAGGTGATGACCCTCAAGGCCACGGCCTATACCTCCTCGGCTCGTGAAACCGACAGCACCCCCTTTATTACCGCCACCGGTGCGCGCACCCGCATCGGCATCATCGCAGTGAGCCGGGACATGCTGCGCGAGCTGCCCTATGGTTCAAAGGTGATGCTCGAGGATATGGGCACCCCTGGCGGTAGGAACAAAGGCCGTTTTGACTACTTGTTCAAAAACCGGGTTTTTGTTGTGGAGGATACCATGCATCCCCGCAAGCGCGAACAACTCGATGTCTGGTTGCCCGACCGTAGTACGGCCATCCGCTTTGGGGTGCGTTATGTTCGGGTAACGGTTATCCAGCGGGGCCGGGGGTAAGATGATGCTCGGCCGGGGGAACCGCGCCTTGGGTTGACAGGGGCCTGACCCGACCCGGGCAGCCGTGCGCGATCCGACCCTCGCCCTGAGCGTATGCGTTTTGTCTGGTTCCTTGCTTTACGCCACCTGCGCCACCGCCGTACCCAAAGCTTGATCAGCCTGTTGGGGGTGGCGGTGGGCATTATGGTGCTGACCACCGCCCTCTCCTTGACCAACGGTTTTATCAAAGGCCTGGTTGAAGCCACCCTCAAGGCGGTGCCTCACATCTACCTGCAGAGCCTGAATCCCGAGGAAAGCCCTCCACCCCCCCCACACCCCCAGGTGGTGGGCCAGGCCCCGGTCTTTCTGACCAAAGCCCTCCTGACCCGCAGGGCAGGGGATGGCCGCAGCGCTGGGGCCGACTTCGCCACCCTGATTGGGCTTGGCGAAGGGGGCCAGGCGGTTTATCCCGAGCTGGATCTGGGCCAGCTAAAGCCCGGAACCATCGTGCTCGGTAGCGCCCTGGCGCGAAGCCTGGGAGCTTACCCGGGTGACCGGTTGTTCCTGGTCTCCATCAATCAAAAGCGCATCGAACTGAGGGTGGTGGGCACTTTCCAGACGGGGAACTACCTCCTGGATGCGGGCTTTGCTTTCACCGCCCTGCAGGATGTTCGCGCCCTGATGGAGGCCCCCAGCGCCCTCTCAGGTTACCAGCTGCGCCTGCGCGACGCCGAACAGGCCACCCAGGTGGGGCAGGCCCTGGCCGGTTCGCACTACTTTCCCCAAACCTGGCAGTCCAGCAACCGCACCCTGATTGAGCAGCTGGCCTTGCAGAAGCGGGTAATCGGCATCGTGGTCTTCTTGATTGTGGTGGTGGCGGCTTTGGGTATGGCCAGTGTGTTGGTGCTCACGGTGATCGAGAAAACCCCGGATATCGCCCTGCTTCGGGTGATGGGTGCCAGGGCGAATCAGGTGGCGGGGGTGTTTGCCCTCGAGGGCCTGGTGCTGGGCGTGCTGGGCATTGCCTTGGGTAACCTGCTGGGCTTTGGCCTCTCCAGCTACTTTGCCTGGCGGCCTGTGGAGATTCCCGGCGAGCTTTATTTCCTGACCCGCCTGCCCGTGGAGATCAGATACTCAGACTTTATCTGGGTCTCAGCGATGAGCCTGCTGGTGGTGATTTTGGCCTCTCTCTTACCGCTTTGGCGGGCTCTGCGGATTAAGCCCGGAGAGGTGCTGCGCTAGGGGCGTAAACTAAGGGTATGTTCGGCTTTTTCCGCAAACCGGATGAGCATGTTCAGCGGGAGGGTGAGTCGGCTTTCCGTGTGCGGGTGCGTACGGCGCGTAGCGGTGACGTTGTGGAGCTGCGGCTTACCAAAGGCAACGAGATCTCCATCTCCGATGAAGGGGGGTACTATGTGCGTAAAATCATAGTATCACCCCAGCACCTGGATCGGGCTGTGCTGGAGATCTGGTTTGACCGTGCGTACCGCCCCACACGCAAGGTGGTGGAGGGGGGTGAGCTGGTTCCCATCAAGGAATGGGAGTAATTAGTTCGGCGCCGGAAGGCGGCCAACCAACCCGACCGAAGGGATACGCTATGTGGTAAAAAGCCCCTACCCAACGGGTAGGGGTATACCTGCTGAGAAAAAGGTCAGCGCAGTTCGTCCTCGAGGTTATCCATCAACCGACGGGTGAGGCTGCTTTGCTCCTCACTGGTAAAACCATCGTCGGCGACGCTGGGATAGCTACGCCGCCCGCCCCCGGTGCGCTCGAGCTGGGCCTGTAGCTCGCGCAGATCGAGGTAGCGGTCGCTCTGGTTGCGCAGCTCGAGGTCGGTAAGCTCGGGTACCCCCAGCAGGTGAATCTCCTTGCCCTGGGCCCGCAAGGCCGCCAGGGTATGGGCCAGGTCACCCGAACCGCTGGCTACCACCGCCCGTTCCCAGCGGGGGGCAGTAACAAGCAGGTCAGTGGCGATCATGGCCTCGAAACGCGGATCACCATGGGTCTCGCGGCTGCGCACAGTGTAGCCCATGAACACCAACGCATCGAGGAATTTTTGCTGACGCTCATCGTTGCTGTCGGTGACGGGGGCGTAATAGAAAGCGTTATACAGATCCTCGGGCTTGGAAAAAACCCCAATCGCCTTCCGGTGGTCAATGTTCCACCCTAGACGCTTGGCCGCATCGTACATGTAGGAACCGTCAATAAATAAAGCCGTCTTCATTTTCTTTTGTCTCACTTCCTGGTTTGCGGAGGGGCCATCCGCTACGCTAGATGTGTATGGTACACCTAGACGGCCCAATCTACTACCTCGGTACGCTCGAGCGACCGCTACTAATCAAGACAGGGCCACCCCTAGCTCTGCTCTTTACATCATGCGACATGGCCCGTCAATTTCCAAGCAACGTAACGGTTTTGGCAGGGCTGGATGTGCAGGTGGCGAACGACTGGCGAGCAAAAGAAGAACTTTTCAAAACCCTCCTTTTGCACGGCATCGAGGCTTATTTGCTCGACCCTTCCCCAGACCAGCCTCTGCAGGCACAACCCCATGCGGTGCGCGCTGCCTTGGTGTACGTGCAGAGCCACAAAACCCAGACCGCCTGCTTGTGAGCGAAAATGGCAGGCGGTTGGCAGATTTTGATGGGCGTTATTCGAACTGAGTATTAAGAACCAAAGGCAAATTTGATTTTTATAACTAAAGCAAGCCTGGCGTGCCAGCAGACCTAGCCCCAGCTACACTTCCAAGACCACCTTACCAAACACGCGGCGCTCCTCCAGCAGCCGGTGGCCCTCGGCGGCCTGGCTGAGGGGTAGGGTGGCGCCGACCACAGGCTGTAACTTTCCCTCGGCTACAAACTGCAGGATGGGGAAAAGGCGGCTTTTGGAAGCCATGGTGGAGCCAAAAATGGAAAGCTGCCGGTAAAAGATGTGTGAAAGCGGGGTTGTGGCTTCATACCCGGAGGAAGCCCCGACCAGGCTGATCCGCCCGCCCCAGGCTGTGGCCTTGATGACCCCCTCCCAGTACTGGGCCCCGGTATGGTCGACCACCGCATCGGCCCCTTTACCCCCGGTAAGCCGACGAACCTCTTTGTACCAGTCGGGATGGCTGTAGTTAACCCCCTCGTCGGCACCGAGGGCTTTAGCCTGGGCCAGCTTTTCGTCGCTGCTGGCTGTGGCGATGACCCGCGCTCCGTGCAGCTTGGCAATCTGGATGGCAGCCACCGAGACCCCAGCACCTGCTGCCATCACTAGCACATCTTCACCGGGCCGAACCTGTAGCTTATCCACCACCATCTGCCAGGCGGTCAGAAAAGTAAGGGGCAGCGAGGCGGCCTCGAGCCAGCTTAGCCGGGCAGGTTTGGGCAGGATGTTGGCCGCCGGGACGACAACCAGTTCTGCATAGCCGCCCCAGCGGTGCTCGCCCAGAATTTGATACTCGGGGCAGAGGTTGTCCTGTCCGCCCAGGCAGCGCTCGCAACGGCCACAGGAGATCCCGGGGCTTACAACCACCGCATCCCCAGGGGCGACCCCGCGGACACCTGCCCCAACCGACTCCACCACACCGGCGATGTCACACCCGAGGATATGGGGCAGGGGGAGCTTGGGGCTGGCGATGCCCTTCCGCACCCACACATCGAGGTGGTTGAGGGCCACGGCTTTCACAGCGACGCGCACCTGCCCGGCTTCCAGCAGGGGAGGGGCGATCTCTCCGTAGCGCAAAACCTCCGGGCCGCCCCTGGAGGTCATCCATACCGCCCGCATAATGGCGATTCTGACACCTATGGCTATGAGCCGTCAAACTTTACCCGCCCACAATCCGGGTGCCGGCGCTACCCTCCAAAACTTGTTGCAGGATGCCCTGGGCACCCCTGGCGATGGCGGCCCAGGGGGCGCCTTTGTGCACTGCGTTCAGGGCGGCCTCCACCTTGGGTATCATGCCCCCGGAAATGGTGCCTTCCTGCATCAGAGCCTGTACCTGGGCCTGGTGGAGCTGGGGGAGGCGGCTCGAGGGGTCTTTGGGATTGCGCAGCACACCCACCACATCGGTTAGGAAGATGGCCGGCAGGTGAAGCGCTCCGGCTATGGCGCCGGCGGCGGTATCGGCGTTGATGTTGAGGGGGCCCTGGGTATCCAGGCCGATGGGGGCGATCAGGGGGGTCAGGCCGGCCTGCAACAGTTTGTGAATAACCTGGGTATGCACCGTTGTGACCTCACCAACCCGGCCCAGGAGGGGGTCTAGTGGCTGGGCCTCGAGCAGCCCGGCATCCCGTCCGGTCAAGGCTATGCTGGGGCGTCCGCGCCGGGAAAGCCCCTCGGCGAGGTATTTCCCGAGGGTGGTGAGCACCATCTCGACCACTTCCATCTGCTCTGGGGGGGTGATGCGCAGCCCTCGATGGAAATGGGTTTCAAAACCCATGCGGTTTAACCAATCAGCGATGCGCGGGCCGCCCCCATGTACCAGCACCAGGGGGCCCGGGTAGGCGCTGATCTCATCGAGCAGCTCACCAGCCTCTTTGAGGCTGCCGCCGATTTTTACAAGCAAGGCCTGTTCCATGGTGTTCATCATACCCAGCGCAGCCTTGACAGGCCTCGAGGGGGGTGTTACCCTTTTGAGTGCGCTTGGGTGAGCGGGCGATTAGCTCAGCGGGAGAGCACACGCTTCACACGCGTGGGGTCGTAGGTTCAAATCCTACATCGCCCACCAAGTCCAGGACGCAAAAACCGGAGGTCGGAACAGGCCTCCGGTTGCGTTTTACCCCCATTGAGGTTCACGCTCGGTGTTTGACCCCACCCAGAAGTTCCTCGAGGGGCAGGGCTCCAGCTCGGCATTTTTCCCGCAAGGGGTGGTGGTAATACCGGATTCAAAAAGATAATCTTCCAAAGCAAAGACCTCCAGAGGCTATCTTTTTGAATCCTAGAGCACTCCCTTCGGTCGGGTTAGTTCGCCACCATTCGGTGACGAACTAACCGAATCTGGTATAAATGCTGGGGGGTGCTTGGGGTGGCGTGGCCCGGCATTTCACCGGCCAGGGATGCGCCCAGGCCTCGAGCCAGCAGCAGGGGAGCGGTGCTAATCGGGACGGAACCGGGGGGGCGTGGATAGGGTGCGCAGGGACTCCTTGTACAGCCGGGTCTGGGCGGCGATGCGGATGGGGGCGTTGACCGCGCCGTAGCCCTGGTACGCACCCCGGCGCTCGACAATCTCGATAAAAAAGAGATCGTCGAAGGTCTGGGTGTAGGCGTGGAAGAACTCGCCTTCCGGGCTCTGGTCGTACAGCACGTTGAAGGCTTGCATGCGCTCGAGGAGGGCCGGTTCCAGTGCGTAGCGGGCCTCGAGGTCGTGGTAGTAGTTCTGGGGGATGGGGAGGAGCTGGAGGCCGTTGTTCTGTAGGCGCTCGAGGGTGCTAAAGATGTCGGAGGTGGCCAGGGCAATGTGCTGCACCCCGCCGCCGTAGAACTCGTTCAAGAAGCGCGCGACCAGGGTGCCGCCGGCCTGGGAGGCATTGAGCACCAGGCGCAGCGAGCGGTCGGGGCTTTCGGCGGCCTGGCTTTGAATGAGGCCGCCGGGGTCGGGAATCTCCAGCAGGTTGGAGGTTTGCAGGCCCAGGATGGTGCGGTAGAACAGCACCCAGGAAAGCACCTGGGCCGCCGGCATCACCTGGGCCAGATGGTCGATGCGCTGTAGAGCGGTGGGCGTGGGCTGGGGTTCGGCCAGCTCGAAATCCACCGCCCAGAAGCTGTCCATCTCCTGCTGGGCTTCAATCAGGTACAGCAGGCTTCCATCCAGGCCGCGCAGGGCCGGGATCTGGTGCTCGCCGGGGCCGGTTGGGCCGTAGAAGATGGGGGCCTTGTAGGTCTGGGCCCGTTGCAGCACCTCCTCCACCCCTTCGACCAGAACCGCCACCGCGCAGACCGAGGTGCCATGCACCTGGTTGTAGGCCTGGGCAAAGCTGCCTGGCTCGCTGTTGAGAATGAAATTAATCTGCCCCTGTTGCCACAGGCTCACCTCCTTGGAGCGGTGCTGGCCGCGCTTCTGGAAGCCCAGGGCCCCAAGGAACTGAGCCAGGGTGGGGGCCATCTCCTCGCTGACGGCGAACTCCACGAAGGCCACCCCGCCGGTTTGCACGGGGAGCTTGTCCAGGGGGTTTTCCTGCAGGTAGACCAGCGAGCGGTAGCCGTCCAGGGCGGTTTCCTTGGGCGGGGTGGTGCGAAACTGATCGTTGAAGACCTCGAGGGAAAGCCAGCCGTCGTAGCGGGTCTCCCTGAGCACCTGCATGAAGCGATCCAGCGGGAGCTGGCCCTGGCCGGGGAAGCTGCGGAAGTGCCGGCTCCAGGGCAGCACCCCCATCTCCAGTAGGGGGGCGTCGGCGATCTGCACCAGAAAAATCTTTTCCTTGGGAATCTTGGCGATGGCCGAAAGCTCGAGGTTTCTGGAGAAAATGTGGAAGGTATCGAGGATCAGGCCCACCGCGGGGTGGTTGGCCCGGCGCACCACCTCCCAGGCGTCGCGGTAGTCGTAGATGTGCTTGGACCAGGCCAGGGCCTCGTAGCCGACCCGGAAGCCCCGCTGCTGGGCACGTTCACCCAGCTCATAGAGGTCTTCGGCAATGCGCTCGAGGCTCCCCGTGCTTTGCGGCGAGGTGTTGGCGCAGACGAAAAAAAGGTCGGTGCCCAGCTCGGCCATTACGTCCATCTTGCGCTCGGCCCGGTCGAAGGCCCGGCTGCGCTGGGGCTCGGGCAGGCCTTCAAAGTCGCGGAAGGGCTGTAGGGTTACGATGGTAAGCCCCAGGTCCTGGGCCATCTGCCGGATCTCCTGGGTGGAGCCCTCGAAGCTCAGCAGGTCGTTCTCGAACAGCTCGAAGCCCTCAAAACCAGCGGCGGCAATGGCCTCGAGCTTGCCCCGCAGATCGCCGCTCAAACAAACCGTGGCCATGGATCTACGCATCGTACCCTCCATGCAGCAGTACCACCTTGGCCTCGGCCAGCCGACCGGCCAGCAGCTCCTCGAAACTGGCCTGGGCCATGGCAAAAGGCCGCCGGACGGCCAGGGCATCCGGCAGATGGGCCAGCAGCGCGGTGGCCCGGGCAAACTCGGCCTGGGTGAACACGTACGAGCCCTGTATGCGAATCTCCTGCAGCACCGCGCGCTGCAAGGGCAGGGGGGCCTCGAGGTCGCTCAGGCCCACCAGCACCACGCTGCCCCCAGGCCGGGTGGCGTTCACGGCCAGGGCCAGGGTGCCCTGGGCCCCCACGGTCTCGATCACCCGGTCGTAGAGTCCGCCGGGGGTCGGAACCACCTCGGCGATAAAGCCCAGCCCCTCGAGCCAGGCCGCGCGCAGGGGGTTGCGCTCGCTGACCGTCACCCGCGCCCCGGCCTCGGCCAGCAGCCAGGCCGCCAGGGTGCCAATGGCCCCCCCGCCCAGCACCAGCACCGACCTTCCCAGCACCGGCCCGGCCAGCTCCACGGCGCGCAACGCCACCGCCAGCGGCTCGGCCAGGGCCCCCTTCCACAGCGGTACCCCGGCGGGCAGCCGGTGGAGCTGGGCCAGGGGCACCCGGATCTGCTCGGCAAAGCCCCCCCAGTAGTGAAAACCGATGTTGGTGCGGTGGGCACACAGGTTGCTTAGCCCCTCCCAGCAGGCCGGGCAGTGGCCGCAGGCCACCAGCGGGTTGACCGCCACGGCCTGGCCCAGCCAGTCCGGGGGGCCCTCCAGCACGGTGCCGGCGATCTCGTGCCCCAGCACCAGGGGCGGTTTCCAGCGGGCCCGCATGGCCGGGGCCCCCTTGTATACGCTCAGGTCGCTGCCGCAGATGCCACAGGCCGCGACCCGCAAGAGCACCCCCGCTCCTTCTGGGGTTTCGCGGTGGTGCAGGCTGAGTCGTCCGTAGTCCTCTAACACCCATGCTTGCATCCGGTCACCTCACGGGTTGCTGGGCCTGGCCCGCTGCCTGCGCAGCCAGAGCATGCCCACAATGAGCAGCAGGTTGCATACTGCCAGCCCAACGGCCACGGGCCGGCTGAAAAACGCGGTCAGATCCCACTGGGTTTTGATCAGGCTCATCATCAGGTACTGTTCCAGCAAGGGCCCCAGCACCATGCCTAAAATGAGCTGCCCCACCGGAAAGCCCCCCCGCTGCATCAAAAGCCCCAGCAGGCCCAGCACCACCAGCAGGTACAGGTCGAAGGGGTTGCGGTTGATGGCGTAGGTGCCCACCAGGCACAGGCCCATCACCGCGCCCAGCAGCAGGCGCAGGGGAATGCGCAACAGGGTGCTGATCAGGGCCGCCCCCAGGTAGCCCACCAGGGGCATCATGAGCAGGCTGGCCAGTATAAAGGCCATGTACAGCTGCACCACAAAGCCCAGGTTTTTGGCGAAGAGGTCGGGGCCGGGGGTAATGCCCATGGTGAGGAACATGCCCAGCACGATGGCGGTCAGGGTGTCGCCGGGGATGCCCAGCGAGAGGGCCGGGATCCAGGTGCCGGCCACCGCGGCGTTGTTGGAGGAGGCCCCGCTCAGGGTGACCTGTTCCTTGCTGCCCCGGCGCAGCCGGGTGAAGTTGCTGCTGATCCAGGCCGCCAGGTCGGAGCCGGCCCCCGGCAAGAAACCGATAAAAGTGCCCAGCAGGCTCGAGCGCAGCAAGAGCCGGCGCTCCCGCCAGACCAGCCGGCCCGCTGCCCCGAAAAACTCCTGGGCCACCGAGCGGTTCTGGTTGGGGTTGGGGGCGGGCGGAGGGCCCTTTCTGTAGCTGTAGATGTTGTTGAGCACCTCGGCCACGCCAAAGAAGGCGATGAGCGCGACGATAAAGGAGATCCCCCCCAGCAGGTTGGGGTTGCCAAAGTTGAAGCGAGGGGTGCCCAGGGCCGGGTCGTAGCCGATGGTGGCGATGAGCATGCCCACCCCGAAGGCGATCAGCCCCTTGGCCATGGAGGGCGAGGCAAACACCCCGCTCACAATGCCCAGGAGCACCAGCCAGAAGTACTCGAAGGAGGAGAACTGCTTGGCCACCTGGGCCAGGCCCAGCGAGCCCCCAATCAGGATGGCGATCCCCACCAGGCTGCCCAGGGCCGAGCTGAGGGCCGAGATGCCCAGGGCAAAGGCGGGGGAGCGCTCCTTGCCGATCTGATGAATCTCCTCGGTATAGGCCGCCGAGGCCGGGGTGCCGGGGATACGCATGGCAGTAGCCCCGATATCCCCGGCGAAGATGGCGGTGGCGGTGATGCCGATGATGGCCGAAAAGGCCACCGCCGGGTCTAAGAAGATGGCGATGGGGATAAAGAGGCTGATGGCCAGGGTGGCGGTAAGGCCTGGGAGCGAGCCGAATAAAACCCCATATAAGGCCCCCAAGATCATGGCGATAAAAGACTCGAGGCTAAAAAAACTCATAGCGGCACCTTGAGGAGCTGTACAAAGACCACATACACGAAGGCCACCATGAACAGCGCGGTCAGCAGGGCCTCGAGCCAGCGCGCACCCAGCAGCAGGCAGGACAGCAGTACCAGCAACCCGGCAGAGCCCAGCAGGCCCAGCTTGTCCAAAGCCCAGGGGGTCAGTAGCAAGGCCAGCAGAACGCCGCCGATGCGCAGCAGGTTGCCCCAGGCCAGCAGCCCGAACGAGGCCGCCAGCCCGGGCAGGCGCAGGTTGCGGTAGATCAGGCCTAAGCTGGCCGCGGCCAGCCCCACCGCCAGCAGCTTGGGGAAGAGCGCTGGCCCTAGATACCCTTCCGCGGTGCGGGGGAAGGTATCGCTAATGAACCAGGCGGCGAGCCCCAGGGCCAGGGCGATCAGGCAAACCAAAAGCTCAAAAGGGCGGGCCGGATTGACCATTGGAATCTTCCTTTCTGTTTCTGTTGTGCCTCCAATATAACCCTGTCGTGAAGAGATATGGCTTACTTGAGGCTGGACGCTAAATCGCGGCAACTTTTCAACGTACCTGGGCAGACATGGGTCTGCCCAGGTTATGTTGCATCTTCAAAGGCTATTTCAACTCGTCGGCCAGCTCGGCCATGGCCCGGTTGCGCTCGGCCAGGAAGGCTTTGGTTTGGTCGAAGTTGAGGTGGTTGATGACCAGGTTGGCGTTGTTCATGAAGCGGACAAACTCCGGATCCTGCACGGCCTTGGCGAAGGCCTGGTCGAGCTGGCGGGCGACCGAGGGCAGGGTGTGCTTGGGGGCCGCGGCCATCAGGAAGGAGGCAAAGGTCCAGTCCACGCCCAGCTCTTTCAGGGTGGGTACGTCGGGGAAGGCCGGGAAGCGCCGGTCGGTCATGAAGGCCAGGTAGCGGGCCTCACCAGCCTTGACCAGCGCGCTGGCCTCGCCAATCGAGACAAAGGCCACATTGATTCCGCCGGAGATGAGCTCTTGCAAGGCAGCAGCGGCACCCTGTGCGGGTACCCAGGGCAGGGCCGCGTCCCTCAGTCCCAGCTTTTTGAGGAAGCCCAGCCGGGCGTAGTCGTAGGAGCCTGCGCGGGCGGTGCCGGAAGCCTTGTACTTGCCGGGGTTGGCCTTGATATCGGCGATGAACTCCTGGGCGTTTCTCCAGGGAGCGTCTTTGCGAACCACGATGGCCACGGGGTTCAGCACCAGAAGTGCAATCGGCGTAAAGGCATCGGCGTTAATTTTGGTCTGATTGACCCAGGCCGGGAGCACCACTTCCAGGGTGATAATCCCGATGGTGTATCCGTTGGGGTCGCCCTGGGCGATGGCGGCGTGGCCGATGGCCCCACCTCCACCAGTGCGGTTGACCACCTGTACCGGCTGGCCCAGGATGTTGCCCAGCACCGGGGCCAGAGAACGGGCGGTGAGGTCGGTGCTACCGCCGGGCGACCAGGGCACGATCAGGGTAATGGGTCGGACAGGGTAGCGCTGCCCCAGCGCCACCAGGGTAAGCGCCAGCACAGCCACAACCGCTATAGTGCCAAAAACTCGCTTCATGTAGACTCCTCCCTTGCTCGATAGCATCAAAGGTAAACCGTATTGTGGATGTCCTTTGGGACGCTGGACAATCTAGCACAGTTTTTATAAAGATGCAACTGGCATCTCAGTTGAGTTTTAGTGCGCGGCTTGTTAAACTGGCCTCATGGTTCAACCCAGTGATGTGGAGGAGCTGCCCTTACGGGAGCGGGCCTACCTGCACATCAAGCGCCTGATTCTCAACGAGGAGCTGCCACCCAACAGCTTTTTATCGGAACGGAGCCTGGCCCAGCAGCTTGGCATGAGCAAAACCCCGGTGCGGCTGGCTATTGCCCGCCTCGAGAACGAGGGTTTTGTGCGGGTCTCGCCCCAGCAGGGCATTGTGGTGCTGGCCCTGAGCTTTGAGGAGGTGCTCGAGCACATCGATTTTCGCCTGGCCCTGGAGAGCTTCGTGGTCAGGCGCCTGGCCGGTAACCTGAGCCGTAGCCAGGCCAAGGTGCTACAGGAGCATATTCGGGAGCAGCAGGCCCTGGCCCAGCACCCCCAAACCCAGACCGAACAACTGGTGTACGCCGATATGGCGTTCCATCGCCGGCTCGCCACCACGCTGGGCAACCGTCAGATCGTGCAGGCCCTCGAGCGCCAGCAAGACATGCTGTACCGGGTGGCCCACCGTGTTTACCAGAAACACCCCTCCCGGCGTGAGCAAAGCATTGCTGAACACCAACGCCTGCTGCAGTTTTTGGTCGAGGGGGCGCAGGCCGAGGCCCTGGAACTGATTGAGCAACATATCAGCCGCATTAAGTCTTTGTTGATCAGTGCCGCTGGGAGCTAATAAAAGATAGTCCTCCAAAGCAAGGACCCTCAGAGGCTATTGTTTTGAATCCTAGAGGGCTTCCTTCGCTCGGGCGAACTAACTGCATCTGGTATAAGGTTTCCCAGGCCGGGTTTCACGCGATTATGGCTGGGCGCTCATGGGTGTTTGGGTGTCCCAGCAGGCCAGGGCTTTGAGGACGGCGTTTCGCTCGTTTTGATGCGAAAGTCGCTTAAGGGCCTCGCGTACAGGGAACCAGGCCACCCCGTCTACCTCTTCTTTTTGGGGTCGGGGTGTGCCACCTACGTAGCCCATCAAGAAGTGATGGACTTCCTTGGTGACAGTGGTTTGTATCCCGTCATCCTTGACAGTGAAGTGGTAGCGGATGCTGCCCAGGGGGGCCAGTACCTTGGCCTCGATGCCAGTCTCCTCACGCACCTCGCGGACGGCCGTTTGTGGATAGCGCTCGCCCGGCTCTACCTGGCCCTTGGGCAGGCTCCAGACCCGCCCGTCTTTG
The DNA here is from genome assembly GCA_000482765.1 of Meiothermus taiwanensis DSM 14542. Classification (GTDB taxonomy): domain Bacteria; phylum Deinococcota; class Deinococci; order Deinococcales; family Thermaceae; genus Meiothermus; species Meiothermus taiwanensis. Next base: position 448 of record AXWR01000038.1, on the reverse strand, counting down.
ATGGCGATGAGGAGCACCTCGAGGCCCTTCCCTCCGGCCCGCTCCCGCAACACCACCCCTCCAGCCGAGGTCACCCGGCGACGGGACTGCGGCAGTGCTTGGGGCCTCGAGCCCCCCGCCATGCCGCGTTTAGGTCTACGGCGGCGTAAACTTACCGAATAACGCATACTGCAACTACTTTCCAATGACCCAGTAATGGGTACCTGTTCTCAGTTTACTAGGAACCGGCGCTTTTGTCGTGTGTGAAGGCACACATGGGCTATAGGCCGACCCTGCAGAATCCGGGTAAAAAGAAAAAGCGCCCCAAGGGGGCGCTTGCCTTGAACAAAGAAAGATCAGCCGAGCTATTTATGCTCCTTAGAAAGGAGGTGATCCAGCCGCACCTTCCGGTACAGCTACCTTGTTACGACTTAGCCCCAGTCATGAGCCTTACCCTAGGCGCCTGCCT
>AXWR01000037.1 GCA_000482765.1 Meiothermus taiwanensis DSM 14542 | reverse complement strand
TGGCTTTTTCGATTCTGATGACAGCGAAAACTGTGGAGCTTTTACGAACAGCTAGTTAGCAGGCTCTAGGAGGGTTCCTTCAGCCACAAAAGGCCCCTGGATGAAGCGGCGGGTGGCCCCTACCAGCTGCATGACCCGCAGCTCCTCGCGGCGGTTCTCGATGGATAGCCGAATGGTGCCCATTACGCTAAAAAGCGTATCCAGCAAAAGTAAAACCACCAATATATTGACCGCTACCCGTAAGCCTGCCAGTACACGAACCAATTGCTCGGTGAGAGCACCGCCGTACTCCACGCTATCGACACCGTCCAAGCGGGCCACCCTTCGCCCCACCTCACGCACCGCCTGGGCGTCGTTCAATTTGATGCGAATAGTGTCGGGAAGGGGGTTTTGGATAAACTCACGGGCCTGGGCCAGGTAGGGGTAATCCAGCTGCAAGGTGGCGAGGGCTTCTTCTTTGGTTTGCAGTCGAGCCTCGCTGACCTCCGGCCAGGTTTTGATCTGCTCGAGCAGCGCATCCACCCGAGCCTCGGGTTTGAGGAAGGCCGCCACCTCCAGCTCGCGCTCGAGTGAGGCCACCACCCGATCCAGGTTCCACAGCAACAAACCCAACAAGAACAGGAGCGAAAACGATACCAGGGCGGTAAAGAAGGTGGCTAGGGTGCTGGTTAGGTGCTGGCGCAACGATCGCAGAGCCTGGAGAAGGGCGTACACAACCATAGTGTATCGGTTGTGGGCTGTGGGTGGGTGAATTCCTGCTAAGTGTGTATTTGCAGGGGGCTGGCTGGTCGGGGTTTGCACCAAACCCCCGCTGGCTTCCTGTGTAGAATAGGCTTGTTGTACGACCGCGGGCGGTTTTTGTAGCTACAGGAGGCCGGAATGTGCTAAGTGGAAACCTGGCAGAGTTCCCCCTTTTGCGGCTCTTGGAGACCCTGATGGGGGCGGCCAGGGGTGGGGTTTTACGCATCGAGCACCCCAGTTTTGTGGGCAGTATCTACCTTGAGGGTGGGCATCCCATACACGCCGAGGCTGGTGGGCTGCGGGGTTTAGAGGCCTTGGAGCTGCTGGCTGGTCTCAAATCGGCGCCGTTTCGCTTCGATTCTGAACTGAATACCCGTGAGCGCAGCATTGAGCCTGGCCTCGAGACCCACCAGCTCATCGTGCATCAGTTTGAAGCCTGGAACGAGATCAATCTGCCTGATAACTGGATGCTAACGCTTCAGGCCGGCGCGGTTCAAGGGCCAACCCAGCTCAGCCCCCTCGAGGCCAGTGTTTTGGCCCAGGTACAGGGCAAAAGCCTGGCCCAGGCCTTGATGAATGGAGGCCTTTCGCCCCTCGAGGCCGCCCAGGTGCTCAGCAAGCTATTGCGGCTGGGTTTGCTCGAGGCCCGGAACCACCTCGCGATTGAGCCAGAGCCTTTGGTGGTGCTCACTTTATATGGTAGGGAGCAGGGGGTGGCTGCCATTGACGAGGAGCTGTTTGTGCGCTGGCAGGGCCTGGTAGGTGGGGGCTTTATGGTGCGCTTGCGCGCCAAGAACCAGGAGGCCACCCTGCGCCCGGAGCCCCGCATTAACATGCAAGGCCGGGTCGGGTTGTTCGAGCGTGATCTGCGTCAACTGCGCCTCAGCCGGGGTGTATCGGTGAAAGTCTGGCCGGAGGCCAGGTAGAACAAAGGCAGCCTATGGATATACTCACGCTTAACGACTACGTTAATCGAGCGGTTTATGGCGAATGGATGATGCTGGTGTTCATCCTGGTGGGGCTATACCTCTCCTTGCGCACCGGCTTTCCGCAGTTGAGCCGGCTGGGGGTGGCGCTCCGTGAGACGCTGGGGGCCATCCGGGAGCGCTTTCTGAGCTTTGGCGGCCAGATTACACCCTTCCAGGCCGCGATGGTGGCTATGTCGGCCACCATCGGAACCGGGCACATCATCGGCATGGTGGGGGCGGTGGTGCTGGGGGGCCCCGGTGCGGTGCTGTGGATGTGGGTGGCCTACCTGGTGGGTATGGCAACCAAGTTTTCCGAGGCGGTTCTGGCAGTGCACTTTCGCCGCCAGTACACCGACGGCTCGGTGCTGGGGGGCCCTATGGTGTACATCCGCTATGGCCTGGGCCGACGGATGGCCTGGCTGGCGGCTTTGTTTGCCCTCTTTACCGCTATTGCCGCTTTTGGGATTGGCAACCTTTCCCAGGCCGGGGCGGTGGGGGCAGCCCTGGCGCAGGAGTTCAACGTGCCGCCAGCGGTTACCGGCCTGCTGGTGGCCTTGCTGGTAGGAATCCTGCTGGCTGGCGGCATCCGCTCGGTGGCCCGCTTCGCCCAGATGATCGTACCCCTCAAGCTGGTGTTGTTTTTGCTGGCGATTCTGCCCCTTATTTTCATCCACCTCGAGGGCCTGCCCGCAGCCCTGGCGCTGGTGTTTTCCTCGGCCCTTAGCTTTCAGGCGGCTGCCGGGGGGGCTGCGGGGGCGGCGGTCTCGCTGGGGCTGGCTGAAATTTTGAAGGCGGGGGTGGGACGGGGCATCTTTGCCAATGAAGCGGGCCTGGGTTCGGCTGCCATTGCCCACGCGCAGGCCCAGGTCGATCACCCGGTGCGGCAGGGTTTCTGGGGCCTCACGGAGATGCTTTTGAGCCTGACCGTGACCACCCTGATGGCCCTGACCTTTATCGCCAGCGGGCTCTGGCAGCGCTTTCTGGGCGGCGACCGGGTAGAAGCGGCCCGTGCCCTGTTCGCCGAGCACCCCCTGGGGGTGGCTATGCTGGGGCTGATGCTGGCAGTTTTTGCCCTGGGAACCATGGTTTCCTGGGGGTTTTACGGTGAGGAAGGCGCGGCCTATCTGTTTGGTGAGGGTATCCGTTGGCCTTACCGCCTAACCTTTGTTACGTTTGCATTTGTAGGGCCGATGGGTGGCCTGGCAGCCCTGACCAGCGTGGCCGACACCCTCAACGGCTTGATGGCTATCCCCAACCTGGTGGCCCTGCTGGCCCTGGGGGGGCTGGTAGGCCGGCTGGTGCGGGAGTTCTTCAGCGGAATGCCCTGGCAGCCGCCGGAGGAAGACTAGGGTGACAACCCGGCCTCGCAGGCAAGCCGGTTTTCATCTAGGGCTGCATTCGCCGCACGGGCCTGACTGTACACTTGGCGCATGAGCGTACCCAAGCGACTGGTGGTGGGGCTTTCGGGCGCCTCGGGGATGCCCTATGCCCTGGATTTACTGCAAACCCTGCGACGGATGGGTGGGCTGGAAGTCCATCTGGTGATGAGCCAGGGGGCCAAGCGGGTGCTGGCGGAGGAGGCAGGGCTTGGCCTCGAGGCCGTGGAGGCCCTGGCCCATGTGGTGCACAAGAGCAGCGACCTGGGGGCCTCCATCGCCTCGGGGAGCTTTCGTACCCTGGGGATGGTGATTGTGCCGTGCAGCGCGACCACCCTGGCCAAGGTGGCCTACGGTCTGGCCGACAACCTATTGACCCGGGCGGCCTATGTTACCCTCAAGGAACGCCGCCCCCTGGTGCTGGTACCGCGCGAGGCCCCGCTGCCCTTGCCGAGCCTCGAGGCCATGGTTCGAGCGGCCCAGGCCGGGGCCACCATTTTGCCGGCAGCCCCTGGGTTTTACCACAAGCCCAAAACCATCGATGATCTGCTGGCTTTTATGACCCAGCGCATCCTGGATCTGTTTGGTCTGGAGTACGCCAGGGCACCGCGCTGGGGTGAGCTACGGGAGCTCGAGCTCGACTAGCGCAGGAAAAACACCCCGTACACCACCCCGATCAGAATGCGGTAGATGGCGAAGGGTACGAAACTGTTGCGGCTTACGAAGGCTAGAAGCCAGCGTACCGTTAGCAAAGCCGATACGAAAGCGGCCAGAAAGCCCACCGCCAGCAGCCCCCAGCTATCGGCGCGGAACTCGTCCATATGGCGCAGCAGGGAGAAGCCGGTGGCCGAGAGCATGGTGGGTACGGCCAGGATGAAGGAAAACTCGGCAGCGGCCCGGCGGGATAGCCCCAGGGCCATACCCCCCACGATGGTGGCCCCGCTACGCGAGACCCCTGGCATCATGGCAATGGCCTGAAACAGGCCAATCAGCGCAGCGTAAGGTGCTGGTAGCTGGTTGACATCGTCGTAGCGCTGATGGGATTGCAGCCAGCGATCCACAAACAGCAAAAGAACGCCCACACCAATCAAATTAATCACCACAATCAGGTCGTTGCCTAAAAAGACGTTTTCGATCACATCGGCCAGCGCAAAGCCCAGGATGCCGGTAGGGATGAAGGCTACGATAATGCGCTTCCAGACCTGCATGTCCTGTAGGAAACGCTTGAAGTACAAAGCTAAAACAGCCAGAATAGCCCCCAGTTGGATGACCACGATGAAACTTTTGATAAATGGGTCGTTCTCAATATCCAGATGGAGCAGGTGGGCAGCCAGGGTGAGGTGGCCGGTGGAGGAGATGGGGAGGAACTCGGTTAAGCCCTCCAGAATGCCCAGTATGAGCGCCTCAAAAACAGTCATGCCCCAGAGGATAACACGCGGGCCTGTGGGCTGTATGGGAGGGCTTTTTACGGTACGATGCCAGGCATGAGGGTCTCGGTACTGCTGCCGGCAGCCGGCCAGGGTGAGCGGATCGGGCGGGGGCCCAAGGCTTTTTTGCGGGTGGGTGGAAAGACCCTGCTGGACTGGGCCCTCGAGGGCTTTGCCTGGGCCGACGAGGTGGTGGTGGCCCTCCCGCCGGGTTTCCGGGTGGATGGCCTGAAAACCGTTCCGGGCGGCCAGACCCGCCAGCAAAGCGTGTTTAATCTGGTGCAGGCGGCCACCGGTGAGGTGGTGCTGGTGCACGATGTGGCCCGGCCCTTTGTGGTGCGGCCCGCAATAGAACGGCTTCTGCAGGCGGTGCGGGCCACGGGTGCGGCCACCCTGGTGGTACCGGTGCCCGATACCCTGGTACGCGAAGACGATGGGCGCTACGGGGGGGTGATCGCCCGCGAGCACCACCGGCTGGTGCAGACCCCCCAGGGCTTCCGCCGCGAGCTCTTGTGGCAGGCCCACCAGCAGGCCCGGGCAGCTGGGATCGCCTTCACCGATGACGCACAGCTGGTTCGCTGGTTGGGTCATCCAGTGGCGCTGGTGGAGGGCGACCGTCGGATGTTCAAGGTGACCTATCCCGAAGACCTGATTCTGGCAGAAGGGTTGGCCCAGGTATGGAACTCCTAGCCCCGGCCAAGGTGAACCTGGGTCTTTCGGTGCGGGGCCGCCGGCCCGATGGCTACCATGAGCTGCACACCCTGTTTGCCGCGTTGCGGGTGGGCGACCGGCTCTGGGTGGAGGCCATTCCCGAGGGAATTGAGCTGGAGGTGCGGGGCTGGGGCCTGCCCGCTGATACCAACAACCTGGCATACAAGGCTGCACAGGCTTATCTGCAGGCTGCTGGCTGGCCCGGCGGGGTGAGGGTGGTGCTGGAAAAAAAACTACCCCTGGCCGCGGGGCTGGGCGGGGGCTCCTCCGATGCGGCGGCGGTGCTGCGGGCTTTGTCCCAGCTCTACCCATCCGCTCTCGAGCTTCCGGCCCTGGCCCTTGGGCTGGGGGCCGATGTGCCCTTTTTCCTGGAGCCGGGCCTGGCCGAAGGGCGGGGGGTGGGTGAACAACTGACCCCCCTGCCCCCTCTTCGGGCGGCGTTGGTGCTGGTCAACCCTGGTATTGCGGTTTCGGCGGCTGAGGCCTACAAAGGCCTCACGCCCGAGATGTGGCAGCCCGAGCTGGATATAGCGGGGATTATAGAGGCCATTCGGGCAGGGGAGGAACCCCTCTACTGGAACACCCTCGAGCGCCCCGTATTCCGGAGGCACCCCCACCTCGAGGCCCTCAAGCAAGAGCTGTGCCGCCTGGGGCTGAGGGGCGTGCTGATGTCGGGCTCAGGCTCTACCCTGTTTGGTCTGGCCCGTGCGGCCGAGGAGGCGCTGTACCTGGCGGGGGTGCTGCGAGGCAGGTACCCGAATTTCTGGGTGGCTGCTACCGAGACCGTAAGCTGAGCGCTGTACATTTGGGGGTGCAAGCCGTATTATCCGGGCGTCATCGGGGGTGCCTGGGCAGCCCAGGCTGAGAAACACCCTTTGAACCTGATGCGGTTTGTACCGCCGTAGGGAGCATGACGCGGAACCCTCCCGATGACATGGAGGGATTTTTTTATGCAAAAAACCCCAAAAGTTGGATGGTCGGTCTGGCTAGGTGTGCTGTGGATGCTGCTGGTGTTATGGCCCGCGTGGGCGCAGCAAACCACCCTGACCGTTCTTACCCACGATAGCTGGAGCCTCGACAAGAACCTGATCGCTCGCTTCGAACAGCAGAGCGGTATCCGGCTTCGCTTTTTGAAGGGCGGCGATGCAGGCGAGATGCTCAACAAGGCCATCCTGAGCAAAGGCGCACCCATTGCCGATGTGATCTACGGTTTCGATAACACCATGCTCTCGCGTGCGCTGCAGGCCGATATTTTACAACCCTACCGCTCGCCTGAGCTGCCCAACCTGCGCCCCGAACTGATCATTGACCAGACCTTCCGGGCCACGCCGGTGGACTTTGGCTATGTGGCCCTTAACTACGACCGGGATTTCTTCAAGGACAAGCCCCTGCCCCAGCGCTTCGCCGACCTGGCCTTGCCGGAATTTGCCGGGCTGCTGGTGGTGCAGAACCCGGCTACGAGCTCGCCGGGGCTGGCCTTCCTCCTAGCCACCGTGGCGGCCTTTGGCGAGGAGGGTTACCTGGATTTTTGGGAGAACCTGCGCAAGAACGGGGTGCGGGTGGTGAGCGGCTGGAGCGAGGCCTACTACACCCACTTTACCCGGGCTGGCGGCGACCGCCCGCTGGTAGTCTCCTATAGCACCAGCCCGGCCGCCGAGCTGTACTACAGCGAGGCCCAGCCCAAGCCCAGCGAGCCCCCCACGGCCAACCTTTTCCTGCCCCGCAGCTCGTTTTTCCAGGTGGAGTATGTGGGCATCTTGAAGGGTACGCGCAATCTGCGGGCGGCCCAGCGTTTTGTGGACTGGCTGGTTTCCAAGCCCGCACAGGAGAACATCCCCACCCAGATGTGGGTCTATCCAGCCCGGCGGGATGCCAAGCTGCCGGAAGTGTTCCGCTTTGCCCAGGTGCCCCCTGAGCCCGCCCGCCTGACCCCCCAGCAGATCGCCAACAACCGCGAGCGCTGGATCCGCGAGTGGACGCAGGTGGTGGTGCAGGGGCAGACGGCGCAAGCGGTAAAGGCGCGGCGTTAGGCTGGCGGCGGGTATGGCGAAGGCCTCCCGCGCCGCTGCTTGGCTGGCCCTGCCGGTGCTGGTCTTCCTGGCCCTGGCCTTGCTGTACCCTTTGGGGCGAATCGTGGCCTTGGGTCTGGGTGAGGGTATTGTGCCTACGCTGGCCGACCCCTACTACCGCTCGAGGCTGCTCTGGAGTCTGGTCTACGGCCTGGGCTCCTCGCTCTTGTGTGCCCTGGTGGCCCTGCCCCTGGCTTATGCCTTTCGTTACCGCTTCCCGGGCCGGGACTTTTGGCTGGCCTTCTCGGTGGTGCCCTTTGTGCTGCCTACCCTGGTGGTGGCGATGGGTTTTTTGAGCCTGGTGGGCCCCCGGGGGCTGCTGGGGGTCAACCTCTACGGCACGCCCTGGATTTTGTTCTGGGCCAGCCTGCTCTATAACCTGGGCCTGGTGCTGCGCCCCCTGGTGGCCCTGCTGCCCAAGCTGAACACCCCCATGCAGGCGGCCCGCACCCTGGGGGCCAGTCCCTGGCGGGCCTACCTGCGGGTGGGGGTTCCTCTCCTGGCCCCTGCTCTACTGTCCGGTGGGAGTCTGGTTTTTTTGTTTTGCTTTACCAGTTTTGGTGTGCCCTTGCTGCTGGGAGGGCCGGCCTGGGCCACCCTCGAGGTGGCTACCTACCAGGCCCTGGCCCAGCGCCTGGCCTTCCCTGAGGCCAGCGCACTGGTATTGATGCAGCTGGGGGTGACCGGGCTGGTATTGTGGCTGTACCTGCGCTTGCAGGCAGGATGGGCGGTGGGGCTCGAAGGCACCGAAGCCCCCCTAGCCCTCGCACGGGGGCCTGCATTAATGCTGAGCATCGGCGTCTCGGGGTTTTTTTTGCTGCTGTATAGCCCCCTGCTGGCGCTGGTATGGCGGGCGCTGGAGCGCCCTGGGGCCTGGCTATCGGTGTGGCACAACCCCGACTTCACCCCCGGCCTGCTGGCCTTGCAAAACACCCTGGTCTTTGCCGGAATGGCCCTGCTGGGAGTGCTGCCCGTGGGTCTTTTATACGCTTATGCGGTCTGGCGGGGGGCCCGCTGGCTGGATGGGCTGGGCCTGCTGCCCCTGATGGTCTCACCGGTGGCCCTGGGCCTGGGCTACCTGCTGGTCTACCCTGGGCTTAGGGGCTCTATCGGGCTTTTGATAGGGGCCTACATCCTGCTCAGCTACCCCTTACTCACCCGCGCCCTGTTGCCGGCCCTGCAGGGGCTGCCCAGGGGGGTGCTCGAGGCCGCCCGGGTGCTGGGGGCCTCGCCCTGGCGGCGGTTTATACGGGTGGAGTGGCCCCTGGTTCGATCATCGACAGTAGCCGGGCTGGCCCTGGCCCTGGCGGCCATCCTGGGGGAGTTTGGGGCCACCCTCACCCTGCAACGCCCGGAATGGGCCACCCTGTCCCTGGCCATCTACGAGCGCCTGGGCCGGCCTGGGGCCACCCCCTTTTACGAGGCGGTGGTGCTGGCGGTGGTGCTGATGGTGCTGTGCAGCGTTTTGCTGCTGGGGTTGCAGAAGGGCTCCTGGGATCGCTGATTTTTCCCCCAGCAAACGCTATTGACTGCGAGCAGCTAGGGCTCCTCCTAGGCCCGCACCTCCCGCCGCTGGAAGAGCACGTAGGCCACGGCGAAGAGCCCTATGGTGAGGGCGATCAGGCCCGTGAGTTGCGGCCAGGCCAGCAGAAAACTCTGCCCCAGGGGAAGGGGTGAGCCCAGCAAGGCCCCCTCGAGCTGGCTGATGAGCACCGGCCCCAGGCTGCGCACCCCAGGGTTGAGCAGGGCCTGGATGGCCTCGGCGTATAGGGTGTTGGGCGAAAGGCGCGAGAAAGCCAGCAGGGCCTCGGTCTGGCGCAGCTCGCTCTCGGGGTCGAAGGGGTCGAAAGGGGCCACGGCCTGGGCCAGCAACTGGGCGATGATGCCCCAGAACAGCGCGAAGAAGAGCCAGACCGCAATGGCCGCCAGCGCCGAGGTGGCCGCGCTGCGGAAGAGCACCGAGGTGACCAGGGCAATGCCCAACCAGACCCCGGTATAGGCCAGGGTGGCCAGCAAGAAGAGCAGGGCCCGCGCAACCTCCTCGCTGCTGGGGGGTACGCCCAGGAAGATCAGGCTCAGGCCCACCACCAGCAAAAACAGGGCCAGCAGAATCAGGGCTATGGTGGCCAGCCCGGCTAAAAACTTGCCCCACAGCAGGGCGTCGCGGTAGATGGGCTGGGCCAGGATGCGCGAGAGGGTGTTGCGGTTGTACTCGCCGTTGATGGCATCAAAACCCAGGGCGATGGCGGCCAGGGGCAGAAAGAAGCTCAGGAAGGCCACAAACGAGGGTAGCGGATCCTGGGCCGCAGTAAAAACCCGCAGCAAGAGGAAGGGGTCTTCGCTGATGGTCTGGCGCAGGGTCTGGGCCCCGGCATACACCGCGCCCACCGCCGAGAGCAGGATGAGCACCTCCAGGATGCGCATCCGGGTGCTGGAAAGGTGGTCGGCCATCTCCTTGAAGAAGACTGCCCACAGCCCTGTCCAGGGCGAGCCTTCACGACGACGCGAGGTAGAACTACGCTGCATGGCGCACCTCCTGGAAATAGCGGGCGTACACCTCGTCCAGGCTGGGCTGCTCCAGCACGAGGCTCTGCAGGGCGGCCCCGGCCTCGAGCACGGCCCGCGCCACCTGTGGGCGGATGTCCTGGGTGGCTTCCAGCCGCAGCCCCTGCGCCTCGGCCTGTACCCGGCTCACCTCGGGCAAGGCCTGAAGCCGCTCTGCGAGGCCTTGTAGGGGGGTGGCCTCGAGGCGGATGCGGTAAGCGCCCCCCAGCACCCGCTGGGCCAGCTCCTCCACCCGCCCCTCCAGCACCAGCCTCCCCTTATGGAACAGCCCCACCCGGTCGCAGATGGCCTGCACCTGGTGCAGCAGGTGCGAGGAGAGCAGCACGGTAATGCCCTCGGATTTCAGGCTTTGTATCATCTTCAAAAACTCCTGCGCGGCCTCGGGGTCCAGGCCCAGGGTGGGCTCGTCCAGAATCACCACCTTGGGTTCTTTGAGCAGCACCTCGGCCAGCCCCAGACGCTGGCGCATACCCCGGGAAAAGGCACCCACCGGGCGGTGGGCCACCTCGGCCAGCCCCATGCGTTCCAGCACCCGTTCCATGCGGGCCTTGGCCAGGGCGGGGGGCAGTCCGTTGAGCCGGGCGATGTAGGAGAGGTTCTCCCAGGCGGTCATCTCGCCGTAAAACCCCACCGAGTCGGGCAGGTAGCCCACCTGCCGCTTGAGCGAGAGCGGTTCGCGCACCGGGTCGAGGCCCAGCACCCGCACCTGGCCTGCGCTGGGCTCGGTGAGGCCCAGGAGCATCAGGATGGTGGTGGTTTTGCCGGAGCCGTTGGGGCCCAGGAGGCCATACACCTCGCCCGCTTCGATGCGCAGCTCGAGGCCCTCCACCGCCACCACCCTGCCGTAGCGTTTGGTTAGGCCTTGGGTCTCGATGACCATAGGCCCTCCTAGCGCCGCCCAAAGCGCGAGACCGCAAAGCCCACCGCGCCCACCGCCACCGCAATCAAAAGTACCCCGATCAGCCCCCACAGCGTGGAGGTCTGCACGGTGACCCGGTAATCGGCCGAGGCCTGGGCTCCTTCGGCACTGGCCCGCAGGGTCAGCATGTAATCGCCTGCAACGGCCCGGGGGGAGGGCTTGATGCGGGCGGTGACCTCCGACTCGGCCCCGGGGGCCAGCCGCTCGATCTTGTTGGGTTCAAACTTGACCTCCCAGCCCGTAGGCTCGCTGGCGGAAAGCTCGAGGTTCTCCGCCGGGGCGCTGCCGTTGTTCTTAATCACCAGCTTGATGGGGTTCTCGCGCCCGGCATAGGCCCGCCCGGAAAGCCGCCCCTCGGGGGTGGAGAGGCTCAGTTCGGCCTGGCCGGTGATGTCCAAGTTCACGGCCAGCTCGGCCCTGGCCTCCCCGGCCAGGGCCCGCAGGGTGACGGCATACACTTTGGCCTCCACCTGCCGGGGAGGGGTAACCTGGACGTCCAGCTCGCGGCTTTCCCCAGCCTTTAGGGGCAGGCTGTTGACCTCCTGCCCGCCAAAGGCGGTGCTGAAGCTCACCCGGAAGTTTTCGGGGGCGTCGGCCTCGAGGTTGACCAGCAAGTCCTGGTCGCTTTCGTTCCTGAGGGTCACGCGGTAGCGGAAGCTGGCGGTGGGGGTGCCCTTGAGCACCGGAAGCTCGGTCTCGAGGGAGAGCCGCTTGGGCAGCACCTGGCCCAGGGTGAGGGCAATGGGCAGCTCGGCCCGTACCCCGCTGCCCTCGGCCACCAGCCGGAAGCGGTAGGTGCCGGCCCGCACATTTTGTGGCGGCTCGAGCCGCAGGGAAAGGCTCTGCTCCCCATCGGGCAGCACATACACCGCGCCCACCACCCGGCCCCCGCCCAGCAGGCTGGCCTTCCAGCCCGGGGCCAGCTCGGCGACCCGTACCTGCACGGTCTGGGGTGGTAGGTTGTAGCCCTTGAGGGTGATGGGCAGGCTGATGGTTTCACCCAGCCGTACGCTTTGCGAGGGGTAGGGGGTGTACAGGGCCAGACCGCGGAACCCCTGGGCCAGGCCCAGGCTCATCAGCAGTAGCAAGAGCGCAAGTAGGCGTGGCATACTTCACCTCCAGACGAAGTTTTTCACCTGTGAATCTAAAAAAGAAAGATGAAATATACATTAAAATCATAACAATACTTGACAATATCATGCTCAACTTTTATAATATGTGACTGTAGGGAATCTGCCAACACAACCCTACGAAAGGAGGTTTCAGTATGCTGGACATTGTTCGGAACATACCTGTTCAGACGATGCCTCTGCGGAGCTGGAATCTCTCGAGCGTAAACGACTTCTTCCAAGAGTTCGACCGGCTCTGGAACGAGGTGACGACATCTTTAGGCAGCCCAGTGTCTGTTAGCGCCTATCCCTACGATCTCTACGAGACCGGGGACAGCCTGGTGCTGGAGATGGCGGTGCCGGGCCTGCGCAAGGACGACCTCGAGGTTCGCCTGGAGGGCAACCGGCTGACCATTCGCGGCACCTATCCGGAGGCCCAGGGCAGCGATGAGCGCCGCTACTGGTCGCGGGGGCTGCCGCGCGGGAGCTTCGTACAAAGCCTGACCCTGCCCGCCTCGGTGGAGGTGGATAAGATTCAAGCCACCATCACCGATGGCCTGCTGCGCCTGACCCTGCCCAAGGTAGAGCAGGCCCGCGTGCGCAAGATCGCCATCAGTGCGGCCTAAATAAGCTGGCTTTCCCCAAAGCGCAGTTCCAGTTACTGGAACTGCGTTATTCCTTCTTAACTTGCAGTAGACCGGCCAGCAGGGTAATCACCACGGCCAGCCCCGCCACCGCTGCAAAAGATACCCGCAAGGATGTGGCCTGTGCGATCAGACCGATTACGGGTGGCCCGCTCAAAAAACCCAGGTAGCCCAGCGTGGCCACCGAGGCCAGCGCCACCCCAGGCTGCACCCCCGGTACCCTGCCGGCGGCGCTAAATACCAGGGGAAACAGGGTGCAGTAACCCAGCCCGATCAGTGCAAAGCCTAGCATGGCGACCTCGGGGCGGTTGGTAACAAGCGTAATTATGAAACCGCTGGCAGCCAGCAGCCCACCGGCTCGCGCCATCGCCACCGGCCCAAACCGATGTATGAGGGCGTCGCCGCTCAGGCGGCCCACCACCATGGACACCGAAAAGGCCGAGAAGGCCAGCGCAGCCACGGCCTCGCTGGTGCCCATCTCATGCTTCATAAATACCGCGCTCCAGTCGGCCACAGCCCCCTCGCCCAGGCCGGTGCAGAAAACGATGAACCCCAGGCCCAGCAGCACCCCTCGAGGCCAGACAAAGCGCGGCCCGCTGGCGGCTGGCCGAACCTCGAGCAGATATCGAATGGCTGCCAGCATCAGCAGCCCCATGAGCAGGGCCGTCCAGGCAAAGAAGGGCAGCGGCTCCAGTCCGCCTGCTGCGGCGGCCCCTCCCAGCGCGGCACCCACCAGACCCCCCAGGCTAAACAGCGCGTGGAAACTGGACATAATGGGCCGGGCATAGCGTTTTTCAACCTCCACGGCCTGGGCGTTCATGGAGATGTCCATGGCCGCGTTGGCGAAGCCAAACACAAACAAGGCCAGGCCCAGTGTCCAGCCAGTGGGGGCCAGGGCCAGCAGGGGTAGTGCAGCGCAGTTGCTCATGGCGGCCCAGGCCAGCACCGGTCGGCTGCCCCAGCGCGCGATAAGCCAGCCGGTTAGGGGCATGGCCAGCACCAGCCCGATGGGGCTTCCCATCAGCACCAGGCCCAGCTCGCCGGCGTTCAGGCCTAGCTGCTGCTTGATGGTTGGAATGCGCGAGACCCAGGCAGCCAATACCAGACCGCATATAAAGAAAGTTACATAGATGGCGATCCGGGCCTGAGACAGTTGATTGGGTGAAGACTTATCCAATGGGTGTTCCTTTCTTGGAGCATTGTCTTTTAGCGGGTCAGCCGTTCGATGAGGGGGCGGTGCTGCGGAAACTGCCGGGCCAGGGTCTCACGCTCAGCCAGCTCGAGGTCGGCGAAATCGAAGCCAGGGGCCATGGTGCAGCCCACCAGGGCGTAGGTTCCGGGGGTGTCCAGGCTGGCTGCAAACCAGCAGCCGGCAGGAACCGTTGCCTGAAAGCGCTGTCCTTTGCTGGGATCGGGGCCGAGAGATAGCCTCGAAAGCGCGCCCTGGGGCGAGATGAGCCACAGGGTCAGGGAAGCGCCGGCGTAGAAATGCCAGATCTCGTCGCTTTTTAGCCGGTGGAACGCGGAAAAGTCGGGGTGCTCGAGCAAAAAGTAGATGGCCGTGGAAAAAGCCCGCGGGCTGTCAAAACGAGGGGGTAGGTGGGGCTGCGCGATAAGCTCGCTGGATACGTAGGTCTGACGATAGAAGCCGCCCTCGAGATGGGGTTGCAGACCGAGGTGTTCCACCCAGAATTTGGCACTATACATACGAGCAGCCTCCAGTTCATCGTTGGCGACGGCGCCTGCTTAAAAAAATCCGACCGCTATCCGGCCAGATGCCGTCGGCGATAAGGTGCAGCCATTGTGAGGCATAATACCCCAGCACCAGTGCCCAAATAATCTCCTGGGGTGGGGCCTTGAAGTGGGGTTGCAGGTGGATGTTCACCCCCAGGTAGCTCGAGAGGGCGGTGAAGAGCCAGTACACCAGCACGCCCATCGCCCCCAGGTACAGAATCCGGGTTAGGGGGCCCACCACCCAGGTGTGCGAAAGGCCCCGATGGGTGAACATCCAGCCATAGGGCACCCAGATCCAGCCCAAAAAGCCCCAGCGCCCCTTGGCCCGCACCTGTTGTTCAGCCAGATCCAGGTCGGGGGTGATGAGGAAGGTTCCCAGCAGGTAACTGCCCATAAAGGCCAATGCAACCGGCTGGGGAACCTCGAGTTCTTGCCGATAGACCCAGTAGACGGCTGTGGCCAGTCCCAGGACGCTGAGATTGATGGCTTCGTGAACGCGACCCGAAGGCACGGCCGTAGTTTACGTGTTTGGGGGAATAAGAGGGGTTGTTGATTCCCAATTGACCCTGGGGTGGCCTCCAGGGGTAGATTGGCGGCAAATTTGTTTTAATCAGAAATTTTGTGCAAATATAGCAAATGACGAAATGTGACAAATCTTGGAAAAAGCTGTTTTGGACGGCCTTACAACCACAAACGCCCGACTGAAAAAATAGGTCTCATCTTTGCCCTTCGGGGTTCTGGTACACTTTGTAGCCGTGACCGTGGAGGCTCGGACTGCCCCCAAACGCGAAGCAATCCTCGAGGCAACCATCCGAGTGTTGAGGGATCGGGGGTTGTCGGGGCTCAAAGTCGAGGAGGTGGCCCGAGAAGCCGAGGTTGGCAAAGGCACGGTTTATCTATACTTCCAAGATAAACAGGATCTGCTCAAGGCGCTGGTGGAACACCACACCTTTGCCTACTACCGCAAGGTGGAGGAAGTGGTGAGCCGTGGCGGCCCCTTTCGTGAGCGCCTGGCTGAGGTGCTGCGACTTCGGGTGGATTGGGTTGAGGAGTGGCGTGGTTTGTGGGCGGCTGTAGCCCGAGAGGCCCAGCCTGAGGACACCACAGGCTGGCTCAGGGGTATGCATGAGCACTACCAGCGCTTGCTGGAGAGGCTGGTGCAGGAAGGTAAAGCCAGGGGTGAGGTGCGGCCCGAGCTCGACACCTGCCTTACCGCCGCCAGCATTGCGGCACTGGCCTGCAATCCCCAGCTCGAGTTTCCACGGGAAGCCTACCTCGAGCACCTGCTCGAGGTGTTACTGAAAGGAGTGGCGTTGTGAGCGAATACCGTCCAGGAGACAAGGTTGTTTTGCCGCCGTATGGTGTAGGTGTGGTGGCGGGGATCGCCCAGCGTTCGGTGGCTGGCTCAGACAAATCCTACTATCAAGTCGACTTTCCTGGAACCCGCTCGAAGGCTTATGTGCCCGTAGAAGCACCGCAAACCACCCGTTTGCGCCGGGCCTTGTCGCCGGATCAGGTAAACGAGATTCTAGCTTTGCTACAAGAAGGCCGACTGCCCCTGCCCCGGCAGTGGGCCGCCCGTCACCGCAAGACCACCGAGATTCTGGCCGATGGCGATCCTTTTCGCATCGCCACCCTGGCCGGTCAGCTTCGGGCCTGGGAACAGGAAAAAGGCCTTCCTGATCTCGACCGCCAAGCCCTTCGCCGGGCCATGCACCTTCTGGCAGAGGAAATTTCACAGGTGCTGGAGATTACCCTTGACGAAGCCCGCAAACTCTTTGAAGAAGCTGTGGGCGAGAGCCTAAACTAATACCAGATTCGGTTAGTTCGTCACCGAATGGTGGCGAACTAACCCGACCGAAGGGAGTGCTCTAGGATTCAAAAAGATAGCCTCTGGAGGTCTTTGCTTTGGAAGATTATCTTTTTGAATCCGGTATAAAAACCAAGACAATTTTTATCGGTAGGGCCTACAAGCCCCACCGATTAAGCACAGTGGTACTAGGCCCCGTACTTTTGCAGCTTGCCGGCATGGGCCAGCAGCAAGGGCATCAGCTCCACCCCGCGCAGGTGGCCCAGGCTGCCTTTAGCGGCTTCGTCCTCGGTGAAGCGCCGGGCGGCGTCGTTGCGGAGGTAGGGGCCATGGAGCAGCAGCGGCACTGGGTGCCAGGAGTGGGCCTTGAGCACGCTGGGGGTCGAGTGGTCGCCGGTGATGGCCAGCACATCCGGCTTCAGGGCTAAAAGCTCGGGCAACAGCTGATCAAAAAGCTCGATCTTATGCACTTTTTCCTCGAAATTGCCGTCCTCACCGGTGCTGTCGGTTTTCTTGAAGTGCAAATAGAAGAAATCGTACCTGGCCCAGTTTTCCTGTAGGGCCTTGACCTTGCCCTCTGGGGCGTCCTCCACCCCCTCCACCTGCAGCACCTCCATGCCCACCAGGCTGGCCAGCCCTTTGTACATGGGGTAGCTGGCAATGCAGGCCGGTGTGAGGTGGTACACCTCGGAGAGCAGAGGGAAGCGGGGGCGTTCGGAGATACCCCGGAACAACGCACCGTTGATCTGGGGTTCATCGGCCAGCACCTCGCGGATGCGCTCGGACAGTCGGTTGAGCACACGGGCGGTGCGCTGGCTTTCGTCGCTGGCGGTTTTGGGCTCGGCCTGCAAGGGCGGCACGCCGGTTTTCTGGGGGTCGGTGTCGGAAACCTGCTCACTCAGCCCCTCGCCGCGCAAAATCACCACAAAACGGTGCTCGCTTTCGGTGTAGAAGCTGACCTGCACCCCCTCGAGCTCCTGTATGGCGGCTTTTAGCCTGTCCACCACCCGCCGGTTCTCCGCGTCGCTGGGCCGGCCTGCCCGGCGGTCTTTGACCAGTCCGGCGGCATCCAGGGTTGCAAAGTTGCCACGCACCGCCACGTCGCCGTCTTTGAACTCGGCCCCAATCCCGATGGCCGAGAGGGCCCCGCGCCCCACCAGGTATTTGAAGGGGTCGTAGCCAAACAGCGAGAGGTGGCCGGGGCCGGAGCCGGGGGCCATGCCGGGGTAGACCGGGGTCAAAAGCCCCAGGGCGCTCTTCTGCGCCAGAGCATCCAGGTTGGGGGTGTGGGCCGCGGCCAGCTCGGTGGGGCCGCCGGGGGTCTGGGGTAGGCCGCCTACCCCGTCCAGCACAACCAGGAGAATCTTGGAAGGGGTCTTTTGCGATAATTCTTTGATGATGGGCAGCATGTCCATGCGCCCATTCTACCGAGGGAAAATCGTCCGCCTAGCTCTGGGGTTCATACCGGTTCCGCTTGAATCCTTCACCCGGGTGTAACCAAAGGTGAAGGGTTCGAGCCGACCGAAGGGAGTAGAAGTGCATTTCGGCAGTATCGTTCACTTTTGAAAGCCTAGACGATACTGCCAGAATGCGTATCAGAAGCGGAAGACTCCCAGCCGCACCCGCCCGCTGGGGGTGTCCAGAAACTGCTCGAGCAGGTTCCCAGTCAAAGCTTGTCCAAAACCCCCTACCCGCGTGTTGCCCCGCAGCAGGTCACCCTCGGCTGTCCAGAAATCGAGCTCGATGGGGTTGCCGTCGCGGAAGACCCGCTTGATCAGGCCGTTTTGCAGGCGGAACTGCTGGCCGCCCTCGCTCCAGGCGTTGTTGAGGGTGCGGATGGTCTGCATCACCAGGCTGTCACTGCCCACCAGGCGGAAGTCGTAGGTTTCGTTCACCTGAATCTGGAAGCTGGGGCCCTGCAGGCTGCCCTGGAGGGTGTCCTGGTGGTGGAACAGGATGGAACCGGGGCCAAAGTCGGAGAGCACCTGCTGGGCGTAGTTCAGGTTCAGGGTGTGGGTCTGGCCGTCAAAGACCGCTGTCCCACCCAGGCTCACACTGAGGGTGCTACCCTGCCGCTGCGAGCGGAGGCTGAGGTTGACCGGGCCCATCTCGTTGTCGGGCTTGAGCTGGGCGCTGTACTGCAGCAGGTGGTTGCCCTTGTAGAAAGCGGTGGCCCCGCCCGCTAGGTTGCCCTGGAACTGGGTGATGACAAACTCGTAGACCACCCCATCGCTCCAGACCACCCGCAGGCGGTCGGTGGGGGTGGAGCTATAGGTGAAGGTGTTGCCGCTTTGCGTGAGGGTGCCGGTGAGGGTGGCGGCATTCTGGCTCTTGCTGCGGGCCAGCTCAACCAACTCCACCAGCAGGGGCGAGAGTTCTTGCTCGAGGTTCTTCAAACCCTCGGGCAGCACCGCCGCGGTTTTGAAGCCGGTAGCGCCTGGGTTGGGCGTACCGGGGTTGGGGTTGCTGGGGTTGCCGGGGTTGGGGTTGCTGGGGTTTGGGCCGGTGGTGCTGCCACAAGCACCAAGGACGGCAACCAGCAGACCGACGAAAATCCAAGCTAGGGGTTTCATGCGCTCCTCCTTTGTGAATGGTCTTTGCCCATTTGGTTCAGCGATAAGGGTTGCTGGGCATCTGAGCGCAGAATAGGAGGCTGGCGTTACACCAGCGTCTCAAGGAAAAACCCCGCCGAAGCGGGGCTTTTCTTTGGGCAACGGGCTGCTTACGGGTATAGGTCGATACCAGATCCGGCCCGCTGCCCTCAAAAAATGCAGAACCCCGCTCTTGCAGGGCTCTGCGATGAATTCGGGTTGAACTCACGGATACTCGTAAGTAACCCTGAGATAGGGTTTATTGCTTGAGGCATCCCCACTATAGAAAAGAGCTAGATCCCTTCTGCCATCGACATTGGTGTTGGTAGGGAAGCGCAGGCGGAACTGAGAGCGGTTGCCCCGGGCTGCCCGGTTGGTGTAATCGTCGCGTACTTTCGAGGTAACTGTGGTGCTTTTCCAGCCAGCAGTAGCGTCGCTGCTTAGGATATAAGTGTAGGTAAGCACGGGGGTCTCGAAGTCGGCAGTATCCAGGCTGGGGCCATAATAAACGCTTTCGGCGCGCACGCTACCACCCAGGTCGGTGTAGGGATTTCCAAAATCAGGACCCTGTAAGGCGTAGAGGGTAGCCGAGTTGATGAAGGTAGCGCCATCGGTCACCAGGGGGCTGAGGTCGAAGCTGAGGAAGCTACGCACGTAGGTGTTGTCCGTAGTATCGCCTACCGACAGCAAACTCGAGGTAGTGTTTACGGCTCCGGTGTTGTAAACATCCCCGTCCAGCGCGGCCTGGCTTAGGAGGTCTACGGTTTTCTGCCGGATGACCCGGAAGGTGCGGGTTACCGTAGCGGCCAGGGTATTGCCCGCCAGGTCTTTGGCCGCAGTGGTTACTTGCCAGGTCACGTTGGTACCATAGGCGAAATCGCTGCTGGGGTTAAAGACCATGCGGTTGCTGCTGGGCCAGCTGAAGGTTCCTGTCACACCGGCCGGGCTGGTGATCTGGAAGGCGGTCTGGGTGGATGCTTTATCCATCGGCTCGGAAAAGGTGACCTCGATGTTGGTGTTGCGGGCAATCCCGGTAGCCTCGTTGGCCGGAACATGCGCGGTTACGGTGGGCGGGGTGGTATCGGGCGCGCTGGCGGTTGTGAAGCTGAAGTTGTAGGGCGCACTCATCGGGTTGCCGGCCTGGTCTCTGGCCCCAGTACCCAGGGTCACGCTGTAGTTGGTGTTGAAGCTAAGATTGCTGGGGGGGTTGCAGGTGGCCAGCCTGCTGTCGGATGTCCAGCTCCAGGCGCAGGTGATGGCGGGGCTGCTGCTGAACGCTCCCTCTACCGAGGCACGGTCCATGGCTTCGGAGAAGCTGAAAGTAATGTCGGTGTTGACCGGAATGTTGGTGTCGCCATTGGCCGGTGCCGTGCTCGAGACCGTCGGGGGGCTGCCCACGGTGGTGAAGCTGAAGGTCTTGCTGCCCACCAGGGCGTTGCCCGCAGGGTCTTTGCCCTCTACCGTCACGGTATAGGTGGTCTCGCTGTCCAGGCTGGTGGCCGGATCGAAGCTGACCTGGGTGTTGCCGGGGTTCCAGGTGGGGTCGCCCAGGTCGAAGCTAGGATCGATGGTCACCGTAACCGTTCCCACGTCCATGGTCTCGCTGAAGTTGATCTGGAGGTTGCTATCCGGCGCGACCAGGGTGGCTCCGTTTGCAGGAACTGTTGAAACGATTTGGGGTGGGGTTCTGTCGGGTTCGAATGGAGTTGCGGCCACTTCATTGGTTTTGGCCGACTTGAGGCCTCCTGTATTCAGAGCTTCCAGGACAAAGAAATAGGTGGTGCCGTTGGTCAGGCCGGTGATGGTCTTGCTGGTGGCGGATCGTGGGGCATTCTCCACATTGGTCAACGCACCCGAGGCGCTACCCCAGTAGACGGTGTAGCCCTCGAGGTCGGGCTCGGTGTTGGCGTTCCAGTTGAGTACGACCTGCCTATCGCCCGGGATGGCCACCAGGCCGGTGGGTGTGGCGGGCGGGTTGTTGGCCGGAGGGTTGTTACACCCGGCTACTACCAGCAAGTTACCCAAAATGAATAAAAGCCAGCTTCCAATACGCATAAGATCTCCTTTCTCGTTGCTCTGTTGAGGTTGCAAGGTGGGCGATGGGTTGAAGGTTCCCGAACCAGGGTAGGTTGGCTGAGAGTCTGCTCTGCTTCGCACGTACCTCCTTTTTATGGGCGCCCAAAGCCAAGGGCCTTGTTGGGAATTTGGGCTCCCTTTGGGGTAAAGGTAGCGAAGCAGCGTTACACCAGCGTCTCAAGGAAAAACCCCGCCGAAGCGGGGTAGGGTGGGCTGGGCCGTTGGGCTACCGCAGGGCAGCGTCCAGGAAGGCAAACACCTCGGGCCCCCAAATTGGGTGGCCCTGGAAGCAAAAGTTGTGCCCGTCCTGGTTAGAGGTGCCAAAGGGCGGGAAGACCCTGGCCTGGAAGGGTTTGCCGGCCCTGCGCATCTCCTCCGAGAGGGCCTCGAGGGCGCTCAGGGAGTAGTCGTTTTGGGCCTGGATAAAGAAGACCGGCATGACGGCGTTCCGGGCGGCCTGGATGAGGCGGGCCCGTAGCTCGGGGGAGTTGTTCCAGGTCTGGGCTGCCCCGGCGCAGTTCACCGCGGCCTTGTACCCCGCGTCGGCGCGCTCGACGGCCAGCATGGTCTGAATCCCACCAAACGAGAAGCCGAACACCCCGATCCGTGCCGCGTCCACAAAGGGCTGGGCCTTTAGGAAGGCCACGCCCTCGAGCTGATCGGAGAGCTGCTCCTCGTGCAGGCGCACCAGGGCCCGGCTCCACTCGGCTCCCCGTAGCTGGTTCAGCTCATCCACAATGTAGGGGCCGGGGGAGCGCCCGTGGCCCCGGCGGTTGGGGGCAAAAAACACATACCCCCGCTCCACAAAAGGCACCGCCAGCCGGTCAATATAGGCCAGGGTTTTCTCGCTGCCATGGTTGTAAACCACTGCCGGGAACGGCCCCGGCCCCGGCGGGCGGTACAGAAAACCGCGCAGCTCGAGGTCGCCGTTCTTGTACACCACGGTCTGCACCACCATCCCCTGGCCCCAGGCCAGGCAGCCGACCAGCAACCCAACCACCAAAAAAATCGTCCTAATCCCCATAATGCACCTCCTCGTTCAGCGCAGGCGACGCGGCCTGCGATGTTGCAAAAACCCCCTCAGCTCCTCCCAGGTGGCAAACGCTCGCTCCTCGCCAGTTTTAAGGTCGAGTACTACAAAGCGGGGAGAGTGGTCAGGCCGGGTATGAGCTGGCGCTGTGTATAACACCCGCACCACAAAACTGCGATGAAGTTTTGGTGCCATGAGCCGAGCTTATAAGGCGAGCATTACACTATCGTCTCAGACCGTTTCGGGCGGCATGTTCGGCTAAAGCCTGCTCGAGCTCTTCTTGCAGCCAGGGTTCGATGTTCTGGTCACGCAAGTAGGGCATCATCTGCGCCACCTGGGCCTCGTTGCCGTACTTGAGGGTGGAAATCAGCACCCGGATGTGGGCGATGTACAGGTCGGTCTGCTCCACGCTCGCAATGGCCTGGTTCAGTGCCTCTGCCGCCTGTGCGGTAAGGTTTATCCTGGCGTAGAGCGCGACCAGCTGGGCCCAGGCGATGCAGCGGATGCTGGGGTCGGCGGCGTGCTGGGCCAGCCACTCGTAGTGCTCGCGGGCCAGCTCCCAGCACCCCAGGTCGGCGTAGGCGAAGGCCAGGTTGTTGCGCAAGACCTCGCTGCCTCCGTACTGCCCCAGCTTTAGGGCTTCCTCGCCCAGCGCCAGGGCTTCCTTGGTGGGGCGGGGGTCGTTCCGCACCTGGGACAAAGCTATCGCCGACCACAACAGGTTGAGACAGATGTCCACCTGCACGTGCTTGGCCCCCAGATCCCGGGCCAGCGCTAGGGCCTGCTGGTGCATAGGCCAGGCTCGCTCGGGGTCGCCCAGCTCGTCGTAGGTGGCCCCCAGGCTGGTCAGGATGGTGGCCTGCAGAGGGTCCCGGGCGGGTGCCCCGACCAGGGGCGCCAGCAACCGGGCCGCGGCTTCGGCCTGGCCCAGATAGTGGGCCACTTTGGATTCGATGAGCCAGAAGGGGCGGCGATCCACTATCGCGCCCGCTTGATCTTGTTGATCCAGTTGGTCTAACAAAAGCCGCAGGACCTGGACGGTTTTCTCGGCCTCGCCAACCTGCCCAAGCGCGATGTGGGCCTCGGCCTGGATATTGGCGGCCTTGGCCTGCTGGTACAGGGTCTGCCCCTGCGGCTTCACCCCCTGCACCGCTGCCAGCGCCTCGGCAAAGCGACCCAGCTCGAGCAGAACCTCGGCCCTGAGCAGCCCGGCCTCGCTGGCCTCCAGGGTCTCGGAAGCCCGCTGCAGCACCACCAGAGCCTGCGTCTGCATTCCCTTTTGGCGGTAGCTGTGGATGGCCTCGAGCCACAGTTCACGCGCTTTACCCTTCTCCCCGGCTCGCTGCCAGTGCTCGGCCAGTACCGCAGCCTCGGCCTGGGTGCCGAGTGCTCGTGCGATCTGAGCGTGCAATATTTTGCAGCGGGTGCTGGGGACTGCCCCATACACGCTTTGCCGCAACACGTCGTGGACGAACCGGGTTCCCGCCAGTATTCCCGCTTGTTCGGCCTGCTCGAGGCCGTCCAGCACCATCCACTCCGAGAGCCCGGTCGCGTCCGCCAGCAGCCCCGGGGTGAATCCTTCCCCCACCACGCTGGCGGCCTGCACCACCCGCAGCGCGGCCTCGGAGAGGCGGCCCACCCGCCGACGCACCACCTCGGCCACCTTGGGCGGAATTTGCAGCTCCGAGTAGTCCTGGGTGATCTCGTCGAGGTCGGTGTGCCACTGGCCGCCCTCGGCGCGCAACACCCCGTTCTCGAACAGCGACTTAAGGGTTTCCAGGGCGAAGAAGGGGTTGCCCCCGGTCTGGCGGTGCAGCCAGCTCGAGAAGAGGGGCGGCCCCTCGGGGGTTCCGATCAGGTCGGCCAGAAGCGCCTGTACCGTGCTGTTTTCCAGGGGTTCCAGGGCCAGCTCTTCCACCCCGCTGCTGTGCAGGGCCTCCCGCACCTTGGCCAGGGCAGGCCCGGCCTCGTGGGTGCGGAAGGCCCCCACCCAGGCCTGGCCCCGGTTGTGCAGGTAAAGCAGCAGCTCCAGGGTGCTCTCGTCGGCCCATTGCAGGTCGTCGAAGAGCAGCCGCCCGGCGGGGGCCAGGGCGCGGGCCAGGGCTTCCAGCAGCCGGGCGCGCGCGCTGCTGGGCTCGGCGGGGGGTGGGGTAAAGCCGGGGTAGGCCTCCGGCAGCAGCCGGGCCAGATCCTCGCGGTAGGGGCCCAGGTCGGGCAGGGTGTCCAGGTGATGCCTGAGGTAGTCCAGCACCGGATAAAAGGGCAGGTTTTCCAGCCCCTCGCGGCAGCGCAGCAGGGGGGCCTGGGGGAAGACTTCCTGCAGCAGGCGGGTTTTGCCGATGCCGGGCTCGCCGTGGACGAGCAGGGCGGTGGAATGGCGCAGGCGGGCCTGCTCGGCCTCGCGGCCTACCAGCCGGGGGGGCCTGAGCACCTCGAGGGGAATCCGGGGCGGGGGTTTGGGGGCCGCCATGGGCGGGGGTTCGGCCCGCCGCAGGGAGGCGGCCAGCTCCTGGGTGGCCCGCATGGGCTCGAGGCCCAGTTCGCGCTCGAGCTCCTGCACAAAGCGCTCGTACAGCCGCAGGGCGGCCTCGCGCTGGCCGGCTAAGTAGGCGGCCCGCAGGTAGTTTTGCAGTACGTCCTCCGACAGCAGGTTGTACCGCAGAATTTCCGCTAAAAGCCGGCAGGCCTCCGGATGTTGCTGGGCCTGTTGTAGGGTCTCGGCGTGGCGCTGGGCGGCCTGCTGCCAGGCCTCCAGCAGGCTTTCGCGCTCGAGGGCGGCCCAGTCCTCCAGCGCGGGGGTGTTATGCCAGGGAAAGCCCTGCAAAAAAGGCCGCCGGTGGAGCTTCACCGCGGCCTCCCAGTCGGCCCGGCCCAGCGCGGCGCGGAACAGAGCCACATCGGTCTGAACGGCAAAGCGCAGCCGGTCGCGCTCGACCTCGAGGGCCTCGGCCCAGGGCAGGCTTCTGGCCCGGTGCAGATTAACCCGCAGGTTGTGCCGGGCCTCCTCCTCGGGGCTGTCGGGCCACAGCAGATCGGCCAAGCGTTCCCGCTCCACCCAGGCCCCCTGGCAGGCCAGGTAGACCAGCAGGTAGGTCGGGCGCGAAGGGGTGAGCTCGAGCCGCGCCTCACCCAGCCGCACGTGGGGCTCGTCCAGCAGGTACAAGCAGGCAGAGGGCATACAGACTCCAGCGGGTTTGGCCCTATTGTAGCGCCGGCCCCTTGCAAGGGTGTAGTGGCAGAGCCTTCAGTAAAAGATAGGGGGCCGGCTCGACATCCACTCCTCGGGCAGCAGGCTGTACATGTAAAAATCCCAGGGCTCCCCCCGGATCCAGCGCCAGCGGCGCAGAAGCCCCTCGCGCTGGAAGCCCAGTTTTTCCAGCGCCCGCTGCGAGCGGGGGTTGTGCACATGGGCAATGGCCTGGATGCGGCGCAGATCCCAGGGCCCAAAGGCAAAATCGAAGAGCAGCACCTTGGCCTCGGTGTTAATCCCACGGCCCCAGTAGGGCCGCCCCAGCCAGGTCTCGGTCTCGCCCAGCTTGTTGGGCCAGTCCAGGTGCAGCCCGATCACCCCGGCGGGCCTTCCTCCGGCCTCGATGATGAAAAAGCCCTCTTTGGCCTGCAAACTCTCCAGGTACTGGTAGGTTTCGTCGGGGCTCTGGTGGGGGTTCCAGTAGACATACGGGGCGAGCTCCGGGTCGGACATCAGCGCGAACAGCGCCTCGGTGTCCTCGAGCCGGGGAGGGCGGAGCAGCATGTGGGGGCCGCGCAGTTCCATGTGGCTCTAGCATACGGAAAAAGGCCCGCCGAAGCGGGCCTTTAGGGGGTTTGCTTTTCTATGGGCGGGCGATGGTGATCACCGGCGAGGTCCAGCTCTCCCAGTCGGCGGGGTTGCTCATCCTGCCGGTGGGTTTGAGCACTCGGATCTGCAGCTTGTACTGCCCGTTGGGCACCGCCTGGAACTCGCTGGGTACCGGTATCTTGTTGCCGTAGATATCTTCCCGGGCGTACTTGGTGATACGGGTGCCGTCCCAGGCAATGGCGAAGAAACCATTGGCGCTCGAGTTGCGCGGGAGGTACTCACCGTAGTCGGCCCGGTTGAACTTGGGATGGATGGGGGTGTTGGTGGCCGCGTTCAGGATCACCATCTCGTAGGCCTGGGCCCCGTGCTCGAAGTGGGCCAGAATCACCGGAACGTCGTTGCCCTGCAGGGTGAAGGTGCCGCCGCTGGGAAGGATGTCGTAGCCGGTGCCGGCGGCGTTAAGCCTGCCGAGCAAGGGGAAGCCGGCAGAGGCCGGGGTCAGAATTTGCACGGCCTGGTAGCCGCCTTGCATACCCACGTAGGGCACGTTCATCATGATGCCCGCGCCCACTGGCTGCAAGAGCACATAACCGCCGAACAGGCCTTTGCTGGGCAGGCCTGCCGGTGGGGTGATGGTGACCGTAAGCACGGCCTCGCCCCGGGCCGGTACGGTGATCTGGGTGTGGCTAAAGTTCACCGTGGCTGGGGCAATGGCAAAGCTGGGGCTGTAGATGCTGCCGAAGGCCGAGGGGCCGGGGAGGTGAACGGGTTTGTAGATGAGGGGTACGTTGCTGCGGTTTTTGAGCACCAGCCGCTCGGTATGGGCACCGGCCTTCTCGGCGAAGGAGATGGCCGAGGGGGTCACGGTCACCCGGTTCTGCACCGCTGCCACGATGTCGATCATGCCCGCGCCTTGGCGGTAACTGGTCTCGGGCAGGCCACTGCTCGGGGCCAGGGCGAAGAGCTTGGGCATGGCGGTGTTTTGCAGGTACTTGCGCACCTCGCTGGGTTTTTGCGGGCCCCAGAAGGCCGGGTTGCCTTCCAGCAGCAGTGCCACCGCACCGGCCACGTGCGGAGCCGACATCGAGGTGCCGCTCAGAATGGCGTAGCCGCCCTGCTCCAGCGGAACTGCTGAGCGGATCAGGCCGCCCGGAGCGCCCAGGTCGGGCTTGAACTTCAGATCCTGGCTCAGACCCCAGGAGCTAAAGCTGGAGATCAGGTTGCCGGTGGGGTTGCTAACCAGGGTGGTGTCGGGTGTCCAGGTGAGGGTGGTGGGGGTGCTCAGAGCACGCAGGGCCAGGCCGTCGGCCTGGGAGATGCTAATGCCAAACTTGCCGGCCACACCGACCACGCCGCCGCCGGCAAACAGACCGGGGGCGTTGTTGTGGATGATCACGCCCACCGCTCCAGCGGCCACAGCCCTTTGGTACTTCTCGTTGAAGGTGCAGGCCCCGCGTTCCATCAGGGCCACCTTGCCACTGGGGTTGGCCAATAGCGCATCGACGTTGCAACCCCGCCCCACCCAGACCACCTCGGCGCTAATGCCGCTGGTGGGGGGTGCTTCGGCCCCGCCTAAGACCAGGTAGCCCAGCGGGGCCCCGGTGGCATTAACCACAGCTTTCTGGGCATTCACCGCAATGTTGTCGAAAGAGGCTACGCTCAGCACGCCCTCGGTGGCGGCGGGATCGCCGGTGGCGAAGAGGCCCAGGTTGCCGTTGTTACCGGCCGAGGCCACCACTACGGTGCCCCGCTTGACCATTTTGGTGATGGCCTTGCCCAGGACGCTCCAGCCGAAGGGCGAACCCAGGCTCATATTGACCACATCCATGCCGGCGGTTTCGGCCCGCTCGAGCGCGGCCAGGATTACGTCGTCGCTGGTAGAGCCCTCACAGCCGAAGACCTTATAGGCCCCGAATTGAACCCCTGGGGCCACGCCGGTAATCTGGCTGTCCTTGCCCCCTACAATGCCGGCCACATGGGTGCCGTGGCCGTCGCAGTCGTCGGGGTTGGGGTCGGGCACGGGGGTGGATCGAGCGGGATCGGAGGCGTCGTAGGCGTCGCCCACAAAGTCGTAGCCGTCCACGATGCGGCCCGCAAAAGCAGGGTGCTCGAGGTCGATGCCCGAGTCGATGATGCCCACCTTGACACCCCGCCCGGTCAGGCCCAGGTCGTTCTGGGCGATATCGGCCCCGGTCTGGGTGATGGCGCTGGCCAGATCGGGGTTGGCCGCTTCACGCGGGGGGAGTTTGTAGGTGCCGATGGGGTAGATGCCCTCTACCCCGGGCAGGGTGTAGAGCAGTTTGCGGTTTTTGCCAGGCACCTCCACCGCGAAGCCGTTGAAAAGCTGGGTGTAGGCAAACAGAATTTTCACCCCGGCGGCCTGGGCGGCCTGGCGGAAGGCGGCGTGCTGGGCCTGGATGCTCTGTAAGCTGATGCCATCGCTCACCGCCCCCCCGGAGAGCTCCACAAACCAACGGCTGGGGGTTTCGTCCACCATCGGGCCGGCAGGGGCCGGGGGTAGGGCGGCGATGACCTCGAGGCTGGGTTTACTGCTCCTAGGGCCGCCGCAGGCTGCCAGTAGAGCAGCCACTCCGACTAACAAAAGTAGCTTTCGCACATAAACTCCTTCTGGACTTTTACACAGACAAAGCTTCTATTGGCCTAATCCGCACGACAAAGCTTCTATATCCCCACGAACTTTGCTTAAATCGTCAATAATTGACCCAATCACCCCCTTCCCCGAAGACCTTTATAGGACTTACGCAGTTGGGTGAAGGATGTGTATGGGATTGGCCAGGTAACTTCGTATCGCCTCGCGAATAATACTTGCCTTGGACTCATACCAA
>AXWR01000036.1 GCA_000482765.1 Meiothermus taiwanensis DSM 14542 | reverse complement strand
CCACCCCTAACACCTCTGCCATTGAGCGGCTCAACGCCACGGCCCGGCGTATGGACGCCTTCTCCGTGCGCAAGACCCTGGCCTTTGCCCGCAGGCCTGAGTCCCGGGAGCACCGCGGTGACTGGCGGATGACGGTCTACAACTTTGCCCGCCCCCACCGCTCCCTCCGACTTCCCCTACCAGAGCCCATCGGCAGGCGGCGCTACCGGCCTTGTTCTCCGGCTATGGCAGCAGGTCTCACGGAACGCATTTGGACGATCCGAGAAATCCTTCTTCATCAGGTTTTCCCCAGGCCTGTCAGAGATAATCTCACCTAACTACCGGAGGGCTTTGCTTTGGGTGATTTGAATCCGGTATGACGGGGGCATGGCATGCAGCGAACGGTGTTTATCGTCTCAGACCATACCGGCCTTACGGCCGAGTCGGTCGCCAGGAGTTTGCTGGCCCAGTTTGAATCGGTCTCGTTCCGCTATGTAACGCGACCCTTCATCGACACCGAAGAAGAGGTGTACAACCTTGTGTACGAGATCAACTCAACTTTTGAACGCGAGCGGGTGCGGCCCATTGTGTTCTCCACCCTGGCCAATCAGGCGCTGTATAACCAGCTCAAGGCGGCGCCTGCCCTGCACTTTGACCTTTTTAGCACCTACCTTGGGGCGCTCGAACGCGAGCTCGGCCAGCCCCCTACCGGCCGGGTGGGCCGGCTGCACAGCGTAAACGACAACGGCTACTTTACCCGCATCGATGCAGTCGATTTCGCACTGGCGACCGATGACGGAATTGGCGACCGCCACTACCAGATGGCCGACGTGATCCTGATCGGGGTCAGCCGGGCCGGCAAGACCCCCACCTGCTTGTTTTTGGGCCTGCAGTATGGCTTACGGGCCTCCAACTACCCCCTGGCCGAGGACGACTTCGAACGCGACACACTGCCCGAGCCGGTCAGGGCCTACAGGGATAAGGTGTTCGGCCTGACCATTGCCCCAAGCCGGCTGCATCAGATTCGCACCCAGCGCCGGCCCAACAGCCGGTATGCTTCGCTCGAGCAGTGCGAGTACGAGGTGCGCCGGGCGGAGCAGTTATTCAGACGGGTGGGGGTTCCCTACTTCGACACCACCAGCGCCTCTATAGAGGAAATTGCCACCAACATCGTACAGAGCGCAGGGCTACAGCGCCGCATCGGCTGATAGGAGCCGTCTCCTCTACGCTTTGACCAGCTCGATGGCCCGCTCGAGCCGCTTCAGCACCCGCTCCTGGCCCAGCAGGGTCAGGATATCGAACATACCGGGGGTCTCGAGGCTCCCTGTAAGGGCCGCCCGCAGCGGCTGCATCACCGCGGCGGGCTTGACGCCCTTGGCCTCGGCGAAGGATCTGAGCAGGGGTTCGGTGCTGTCTTGCAGCATATCCGGTAGCCTGGCCAGCTGCTCGTATAGCTCGGGTAGAAAAGCCGCTCCTTCCCGCAGCTTGGCCAGGGCTTTCTCCTGCATGGGGTAGGCCTCGGTGAAAAAGTAGAGGGACTTGTCCACGAACTCCTGCAGGGTCTCGAAGCGGGCTCGCATGGCCTCCAGCACCTGCTTGAGGTAGGTTTCGGAGGGGTAGGTAAGCCCGGCCCGCTCGAGGAAGGGTTTGACCCGCTCGGCCAGGTCGTCCAGGGTCAGCACCTCGCGGATGTACTTGCCGTTCATCCATTTGAGCTTGTTCAGGTCGAAGACCGGCCCGCCCAGGCTGATGCGCTCGAGGCTAAAGTGCTCGATCATGTCCTGCAGGCTGAAAATTTCCCGCCCGTCGGGCATGCTCCAGGCCATGGTGCCCAGGTAGTTGAGCAGGGCCTCGGGCAGAAAACCCTGGGCCCGGTAGCTGTCCACGCTGGTGTCCATCTTGCGCTTGGAGAGCTTGGACTTATCGGGGTTGCGCAGCAGGGGGGTATGGCACCAGACCGGCTCCTCCCAGCCAAAAGCCCGCAAAATCAGGATGTGAAAGGGGGTGCTGGTGATCCACTCCTCGGCCCGGATCACGTGGGTCACGCCCATCAGGTGGTCGTCTACCATGGCCGCGAGGTGGTAGGTGGGGTAGCCATCGGCCTTCAGGATTACCTTGTCGTCCAGGGCCGCATTATCAAACTCGATGGGACCGCGCAGCAAGTCGTGAACGATGGTCTTGCCCTCGAGGGGCACCTTGAGCCGCACCACGTGGGGCTCCCCCGCCGCGGCCCGGCGTTCGGCCTCCTCGACCGGGTAGTCGCGGTAGCGCCGGTTGTAGCCCTGCTCTTTGTGGCCGGCCTTTTGCGCGGCCTCGCGGGCCGCCGCCAGCTCTTCTGGGGTGTCAAAAGCACGATAGGCAGCTCCTTTTTCCAGCAGCATCTGCACGTGCTGCCGGTAGATGTGCAGGCGCTGCGACTGCACGTAGGGGCCGTTGGGGCCGCCTTTGATGGGCGACTCGTCGGGGGAAAGCCCCAGCCAGTCCAGCATCTCCAGGATGCGCCGCTCGGAGGTGGGGTTGTAGCGGGTGCGGTCGGTGTCCTCGATACGAACAATAAACCTGCCCCCACGCTGCTTGGCAAAAACGTAGTTGAACAGGGCCTGGTAGGCCGTCCCCACATGGGGGTCACCAGTTGGACTGGGTGCAATGCGGGTCACAACCATAACCGATAGCTTATACCAACTCCGCGCGTGCGTGGCGCACAAAGGGCCTTCTTAAGTGGAGAGGCCACAGAAAACCCTCGGGTTACCTCTCACAGCCGCCTAAGTGGGGGGTGTTACCTTAAGAGGGTAAATGGAAGCTGCACTGCAAAAAAGTTTTGGCCCGGTCTCCAGCCCCACCACCCGCCTCGAGGCTGTGGGTCTGGTCAAGCGCTACGGCAGGCGGGAGGTGGTGCGGGGGGTGAGCCTCGAGCTTTCCCGAGGCGAGATTGTGGCCCTATTCGGCCCCAACGGTGCCGGCAAAACCACCACTTTTTACATGCTGGTCGGCTTTATCGAACCCAACGCGGGGCAGATCCGCCTGGGCGGGCAGGACGTCTCCCGGCTGCCCATGTACAAGCGGGCCCGGCTGGGGCTGGGCTACCTGCCCCAGGAGCCCTCGGCCTTTCGCCGCATGACCGCCCTGGAGAACCTGCTGGCGGTGCTGGAGTTCCAGCCCCTCTCCAAAACCGAGCGGGCCCAGCGGGCTGCCGAGCTTTTGGAGGAGCTGGGCATTAGCCACCTGCGCGACAAATACGCCTACACCCTTTCAGGGGGCGAGCGGCGGCGCTTGGAAATTGCCCGCGCCCTTTGCACCAACCCCGACTTCATCCTGCTGGACGAACCCTTTACCGGTGTGGATCCCAAGAACGTCCACGACATCCAGAAACTTATCTCCGAGCTGCGCGAACGGCGCGGGGTGGGCATCTTCATCACCGACCACTCGGTGCGGGAGACCCTGGCCATCGCCGACCGCATCTACCTGATGTACGATGGCCAGGTGGCCTTCCAGGGCTCACCCGAGGAGTTCGCTCGAGACGCGGGGGTACGCACCCACTACCTGGGCGACGAGTACGAGCTCTGACCTTTTCACCACCCCATCCATTCCCTATGACGTTCTGGGCCATTCTCATCCTCCTGGTGCTGGTGGCGGGTCTGGTGGCCTACGTGGGCGACCTGGTAGCCAAACGGGTGGGCAAGCGCCACTGGCGCTTTCTAGGTTTGCGCCCCAGAACCACCGCCACCCTGGTGGCGATTGGAACCGGGGTGCTGATTGCGCTGGGGGCCTTTGGAACCTTCTTTCTGTTGGTGCGGGATGCCCGCGAAACCATACTGCAGGCCGAAGCAGTGCGGCAGGAGCGCGACCGACTGCGCACCGAAGTGGAACGACTGGAAAACCGCGCGGCCAGCATTTTCAGCCAGTACGAGCAGCTCAAGCTCGAGCGCGATGAGTTTGAGAAGAACAACATCCTGCTGGCCCGGCAGCTCGCACAAAACGCGGAATTCCAGCGGCAAACCCGACAGGATCTCGAGGATGCCCTGGTCGAGCGGGAAAAGCTGCGCCAGGAAGTTGAAAAGCTCCAGGCGGCTAGCAGCGCTCAACGCGAAGCCCTCGAGCAGCTCAAGCAGATTCGCCTTAGCCTGTTGCAGGAAAAGGAACAGCTCCAGAAAGAAAAAGCGCAGTTGCTGGCCGATCGCGCCGCGCTGGTGACCCAGGCTCGCAAGGCCGAGCAGCAGTTGCAAACCTTCGAGCGCGCCAGCCGCGAAGCCAGAACCCGCCTGAAAGCTCTGCAGGCCCGCACTGCAGAGCTCGAGGCCCGCCTGCGCCAGCTCGAGGCCGAGAAGCGCAACCTCGAGGGGGATATCGCCGTGCTGGTAAGCCCTCAAGCCCCGGCCAGTGATGGCAACCGCCAGCTCGAGGCCCTCCAGCGGGAGAACAGCGAACTCAAGGGCAGCCTCACTGAAGTCCAACGCGAACTGCAGCAACTGCGTGAACGCAATAAGATGCTTGCGGCCAGCCTGGATAAAAGCCTGTACATGAGCCTCCTGGCAGAAGAACGGGTGGAACCCGGTAACGAACAGCCCGCCCTGAACGAGATCACCCGACGGGTGGATAACCGCATCCGCCTGCTTGGCTTGCGGGGGGTGGATGTGCTGATCAAACCCATCCCCACCAGCCTCAAACCGGGCCTGTTGCTGGCCCGCATCCAGGGCATCGGTGCCGATGGGCGGGTGCGGGTGGTGATCGAGTACCGGGCCCGTGAACAGGCCTTTTCCCAGGGCGATGTTCTGGCCTCCACCTACCTGATCCTGCCGGCCAGCCAGGCCGAGCTGCGCCGGCGCCTCGATATCCTGAGCCAGAACGCCGAAAACCGGCTTAACGAGGCAGGCTGGGTGCCCGAAAAACTGGCCAAGGGGGGGATCGCCTTTGAGGAATTCGTAGGCCTGGCCTCCCAGCTTTTAGGTAGGCGGGGTGGGGCGCGGCTTGTGGTGGTGGCCCTGGACAACCTCTACCCCACCGAGCCACCCCGGCTGGGTCTCAGGCTCCTGCCGTGATGCCATGCCCCGGCCAGATCCAGCTTCAGCGACCCAAGCAAGTGCTAACGTGCACAGGTTAAGGCTTTCAGGGGTTCTACCTCCCCAACCAGGTTTGGTCGGGGTCTCCCGCCCCAGAGCCCAATCGGATGAAGGTTTCTTAAATAGCCCCCCCAACCCTTCTTGATCGGGTTTACTCCATCTGCTTGGGGAAAAACGCCCTTTGTGCCAGCCAGGGCCAGCTATTGATAACTCCACACCGGCGTATGAGAATGTAGAAGGTTTGTTGACGATGCGCATGGTCATTTTATTGGTTCTGCTTACCCTGTCACAGGCTCTGGCCCAGGCCCCCCGCCTCACCACCCCGGAGGAGGTGGCCCGGGTAGAGGTCATCCGCCGGGCTTTGCCCGCAGTGGTCAAAATATCCGGTATTCTGCGCGACCCCCAGACCGGCAACGAAGGCCCCACCAACGGCTCCGGCTTTTTTTATGCCCCCAGCCGCATCATCACCAACTACCACGTGGTGCAGGATCTGCGCGACATCAGCGTGGAGCTGTTCGATGGGCGCACCTTTCCGGCCCAGGTGTTTGCGGTGGACAAGGGCATTGACATCGCCATCCTGACCGTGCAGGGCGTGACCGCCCCAGCCCAGCTTTCCTTTGGCAGCTCACAAAACCTGCCGGTGGGCATGGGGTTGGTGGTGATCGGAAGTCCCTTCGGACAGCGCAACCTGGCCTCGTACGGCATTCTGGCCGGCGTTGGCCCCACCTCGGCTGAGAAAAACGACCTCGACCCTGAGATCGGGGCGGAAATTGGCGACCTGCTCTTTACCGATGCCCGCATTGTGCAGGGCAACTCCGGGGGCCCGGTGCTCGATTTGCAGGGCCGGGTGGTGGGGGTGGCCAACGCCACCCTGGGCGACCTGAGCGGCGTGGGCGGGGTGGGGGTGGCAATTCCGGGCGACCTGGTGCGGCAGAGCGTGAGCGACCTCGAGCGTTTCGGCGTCCCGCAGCGCGGCAACCTGGGGGCCACCCTGCTCGACCTGGGGGAGCTCGACCCCATCCTGCTGGGGCGGGTGGGCCTGCTTTCCACCCGCGGGGCCATGATCGAAAAGGTGCAGCCCGGCAGCCCAGCCGCCCGGGCCGGACTGCGCCCGGCCCAGCGCGACCAGCGCGGCAAGCTGGTCAGTCTGGGCGATATCATCCTGGCTGTTAATGGCCGCACCATGCGCAACGCCAGCGAGGTCACCCAGACCATCGCCCGCTACCGCCCCGGCGACCGGGTCAACCTGACCATCTGGCGCAACGGACGGCGGCTGGATGTGGTCGTGACCATGATCGCCCGGCGCTAAGAACGCCAGGCCATGGTGCCGACCGGCTGGGCGGGGAAAGGGCTTCCGGCCCCACTTGTCAAGACTTCCGCTTTGGGCTTTTAGCTTTTAGCCTTAAGCGGATGTATATTGCGATTGAAGGGGTCATCGGCGTAGGCAAAACCACCCTGGCCCGGCTGCTGGCCGAGCGGCTGGGCGCCGAGTGCCTGCTCGAGGTGGTGGAAGAAAACCCTTTTTTGCCGCTTTTCTATCAAGACCCCGTCCGCTACGGTTTCAAGGTACAGGTCTTTTTCTTGCTCTCGAGGTACAAGCAGCTGCTGCCCCTGGCCCAGCCCAGCCTGTTTACCGGTGGGGTGGTAGCCGACTACCTCTTCGACAAGGACGCCATTTTTGCAGCCATGAACCTTTCCGGGGCCGAGTGGGAGCTATACAACGACCTCTACCGAAGCCTGGCCCCCAAGATTCCCACCCCCGACCTGACCATCTACCTGCGGGCACCCTTGCCGGTAATTCTGGAGCGCATCCGCCGCCGGGGGCGGGTCTTCGAAAAGCAGATAGAACCGGAGTACCTAGCCCGCCTTCACGAGTTCTACGAGCACCATTTTGCCACCTACCCCCATGCGCTTTGGGTGCTCGAGACCCAGGACTTCAACTTTGCCGAGCTCGAGGCCGACCAGGACTGGGTGGTGCGGCAGGTGCAGGCACGGCTGGCCCAGAAAACCACCACACCATCCGCACCCTAGACGCACAAAACCTATGTACATCGCAATTGCAGGCAACATCGGTTCTGGCAAATCCACCCTGACCGGGCTGCTGGCCCAGCGCTACGGGCTTTTGCCGGTCTACGAGACTGTGGATGAAAACCCCTACCTGGCCGACTTCTACGCCGACATGGGGCGCTGGTCCTTTCACTCCCAGGTGTTTTTTCTGGCCAAGCGGCTCCGGCAGCACCTCGAGCAGATCAACCCCGCCCGACACGTGGTGCAGGATCGCACCATCTACGAGGACGCCTTTATTTTTGCCCAGAACCTGCGGATCTCGGGCCACCTCAGCGAGCGCGACTGGCAGACCTACCTGGCCCTCTACGAGGGCATCGCACCGGCCCTGCGCAAGCCCGACCTGCTCATCTATGTGCGGGCCTCGGTCGAGACCCTCCAGGCCCACATCGCCCGGCGCGGGCGGGACTACGAGCAGCACATCCCCCCCGCCTACCTGGCCTCGCTCAACCGCCTCTACGAGGCCTGGATTGGGGCCTACGACCTCTCGCCGGTGCTGGTGATTTCCAGCGACAGCGTGAACTACGCCGACGACGAAGAGGCCCGCGAGCTGATGTACCGGATGCTCGAGGCCTACGGTCTGAGCCGGCCGCTGGTTTAGTCGGCGGCCACACCCACCTTCTGCGCGATCTCGGGGATACGGGCCAGGAAAGCACCGGTGGGGCTTTGGGCCTGGGCCACCTCCTCCGGGGTGCCTTCGGCCACAATTTGGCCGCCCCGCGCGCCGCCCTCGGGCCCCAGGTCGATCACCCAGTCGGCGGTCTTGACCACGTCCATGTTATGCTCGATCACCACCACGGTGTTGCCGCCGTCCACCAGGCGGTGCAGCACGCTCAGGAGCTTGGCCACGTCCTCGAAGTGCAGGCCGGTGGTGGGCTCGTCCAGGATGTAGAGGGTGCGCCCGGTGGAGCGGCGGCCGAGCTCGGTGGAGAGCTTGATGCGCTGGGCCTCGCCGCCCGAGAGGGTGGGCGAGGGCTGGCCGAGCTTCATGTAGCCCAGCCCCACATCCACCATCAGTTGCAGCTTGCGGGCAATGGTGGGGATGTTCTCGAAGAAGCCCAGGGCCTCCTCCACCGTCATGTCCAGTACATCGGCGATGTTCTTGCCCCGCAGTTTGACCTCGAGGGTCTCCTTGTTGTAGCGCTTGCCCTTGCAGACCTCGCACTGCACATACAGGTCGGGCAGAAAGAGCATCTCGATCTTCTTGGTGCCGTCGCCGCTGCAGGCCTCGCACCGCCCCCCCTTGACGTTGAAGCTGAAGCGCCCGGCCTCGTAGCCGCGCTTGCGGGCCTCGGGGGTTTTGGCGAACAAATCGCGGATCTCGTCGAAGATGCCGGTGTAGGTGGCCGGGTTGGAACGGGGGGTGCGCCCGATGGGCGACTGGTCGATCTCGATCACCTTGTCGAGGTGCTCGAGGCCCTCGAGGCCCTCAAAGCGCCCCGGGATGGTCTTGGCCCGCATCAGGTCGCGGGCCAGCGCCGCGTAGAGGATGTCGTGCACCAGGGTGGACTTGCCCGAGCCCGAGGGGCCGGTAATGGCCACAAACTTGCCCAGGGGGATCCGCAGGTTCACCCCTTTCAGGTTGTGCTCGCGGGCCCCTTTGACCACCAGCCACTTTCCGTTGCCCTTGCGCCGGGTCTTGGGAACCGCAATGTGCTTGCTGCCCCGCAGGTAGGCCCCGGTCAGGCTGTGCGGATGGGCCAGGATGTCCTCGAGCCGGCCCTGGGCCACCACCTCGCCCCCATGCACCCCGGCCCCCGGCCCCATGTCCACAATCCAGTCGGCCTCGCGCATGGTCTCCTCGTCGTGCTCCACCACCAACAGGGTGTTGCCCAGGTCGCGCAGCTTTTTGAGGGTGGTCAGCAGGCGCTGGTTGTCGCGGGGGTGCAGGCCGATGGAAGGCTCGTCCAGCACGTAAAGCACCCCGGTCAGGCCCGAGCCCACCTGGGTCGCCAGCCGGATGCGCTGGGCCTCGCCCCCCGAGAGGGTGTTGGCCGAGCGGTCCAGGGTCAGGTAGTCCAGGCCCACGTCCTCCAAAAAGCCCAGGCGGCTATGGATTTCGCGCCAGATGGGGGCGGCCACCTGCATCTGGAACTCGTTCAGGTTGCGGTACTCGGCGGGCTCGGCCAGGCCCTCGAGGCGGATGCGGTAGGCCTCGAGGGCCTCCCCCACCTCCACCACCCGGTTCTGGGCCAGGGCCTCGAAAAACAGCCTGGCCTCGCGCACCGGCAGGTTGGAGACCTCGGCGATGTTGAACCGCCCCACCCGCACCGAGAGCACCTCGCGCTTGTAGCGCGTACCCCCGCAGGCCGGGCAGGCCTTGAGGGTCATGTAGGCTTCCAGGGCCTCGCGCAGGCCTTCCGACTCGGTCTCGTTGTAGCGGTTCTCCAGCCAGGGAATCACCCCCTCGTAGCTCACCATAAAGCGCATGGTCTCGCGCCCGTTGCGCCGGAAGACCACCTCGAAGGGCTCGGGCAGGCCATACAGCACCGCCCGCTGGGCCTCCGGCGAGAGCTCTTTGAAGGGGGTTTTCATGTCGAAGCCCAGGTGCTCCGAGAGCGCCCGCAGCCGATCCCACAGGTAGCCCTTGCCGTTGTCGCGGCCCTTGCTCCAGGGGATGATGGCCCCCTCGGCCAGCGAGAGCTCGGGGTTCACAATCAGCTCGGGGTCGAAGACCTGGTTGTAGCCCAGGCCCGAGCAGTCCGGGCAGGCCCCGTAGGGCGCGTTGAAGGAGAAGAGACGCGGCTCGAGCTCCTCCAGCACGCTCCCGTGCTCGGGGCAGGCAAACTTCTCGGAAAAAAGCTCCTCTTGGCCGCTGTCGGGGTAGAGCACCCGCATCAGCCCCTCGCCCCGCAAGAGCGCCAGCTCCACCGACTCGGCGATGCGCGCGCGCTCCTCCGGCTTCAAGACCACCCGGTCTACCACCAGGTCGATGTCGTGCTTCTCGTATTTTTCCAGCTTGAGGCCCAGGGCCTCCTCGAGGGTGTAGATCACCCCATCCACCCGCACCCGGGCGTAGCCTTCTTTCTGGAGCTGCAAGAACTCCTTGCGGTACTCGCCCTTGCGCCCCCGCACCAGCGGGGCCATCAGGATGGCCCGGGTGCCCTCGGGCTGCCGGAAGAGCCGGTCGGTGATCTCCGTGGCCGACTGCCGCTCGATGGGCCGTCCGCAGTGCGGGCAGTAGGCCGTGCCCACGCGGGCGAACAGCAGGCGCAGGTAGTCGTGGATCTCGGTCACGGTGCCCACCGTGGAGCGCGGGTTATGGGAGGTGGTCTTCTGATCGATGGAGATGGCCGGCGAAAGCCCCTCGATGCTTTCCACGTCGGGCTTCTCCATCACCCCCAGAAACTGCCGCGCATACGACGACAGCGACTCCACATACCGCCGCTGCCCCTCGGCGTAAATGGTGTCGAAGGCCAGGGTGCTCTTGCCCGACCCCGAGACCCCCGTAATGACGATGAACTGCCCCCTGGGCAGTTCAACGGTAATGTTCTTCAGGTTGTGCTCTTTGGCCCCGCGGACGATAATCCTGTCCATCCGAGGAGTATAACACCCGCCCTCGGATTATGTAAACAACATAGGCTACGGCAAAAATGAGGTATGATTGGTTTTTATCGCACGATAAGATCGGCCACCCAAACGATCTCGCAGGCCCCGTTGCCGGTATCCGTGCGAACGGTGGAGGTTCGCCAGGAAAAACCCCGGGGGCCGGTAACATGAACCAGATACCCCTTAATCCAGACCAGGTGGCCGGGTTTGAGGCGCTTCAGGCGCAGCTCGATGTTGGGATTGCCGGGGATCAGGTGCATGTTGGCACTGCTTGCGATAATTTCGCCCAGCGGGATGGGGGGCTCGCGGAACCAGGCGTAAAAGTAGAAGCGATCCGCCTGCCAGATTTTGAGTTTGCGCAGCACGTCGGTATCGGACATGCGACCCCAGCCCAGGGCCAGATCCACCGGCGAGATGGC
The DNA here is from genome assembly GCA_000482765.1 of Meiothermus taiwanensis DSM 14542. Lineage (GTDB taxonomy): Bacteria > Deinococcota > Deinococci > Deinococcales > Thermaceae > Meiothermus > Meiothermus taiwanensis. The sequence goes on along the minus strand of AXWR01000036.1, from coordinate 20,758 downwards.
CGAAGCCGCGTCGTAGCGGTACAGCCGCTTGGCAAGCACCCTGGCTTCAATTTCGAAGTAGGCCACCGGCTTGAACTGGTAACCCGGTTTTTCCAGGCGCACCTCGCTTTCAGGGGTTAGCGGGGCCTGGAGGGGGGCACGGGCCACCAACACCCCTGGTGGGCGCTCGATGGGCCGGGCTTGCACATAGCGGATCAGCCCAAAAACGCCCCCAAACAGCAGCAAAATCAGCAAGAGCAGCCGCACATTTGCAGTTTAGGCGGCGGTGGCCTCGAGGCCGGTTCAAATTTCGTCCTTGGCCAGGTCGTTGAAGCGCACGTGCTGGGCGTGGAACTGTAGCTCCACGGTGCCGGTGGGACCGTTGCGCTGCTTGCCCACGATAATCTCGGCAATGCCGGCCTTTTCGGAGTGGGGGTTGTAGTACTCGTCGCGGTAGATGAACATCACCAGGTCGGCGTCCTGCTCAATCGAGCCCGACTCCCTCAGGTCGGAGAGCATGGGCCGCTTGTTGGGGCGCGACTCCACCGCCCGCGAAAGCTGCGAGAGCGCAATTACCGGCACGTCCAGCTCGCGGGCCAGGCCCTTGAGGCCACGGGAGATCTGGGCGATCTCCTGCTGGCGGTTTTCGCCCCCGTTCTTACCACCCCCAGGGCCGGACATGAGCTGCAAATAGTCAATCACAATCAGGCCCAGCCGGTGTTGGGCATGCAGGCGACGGGCCCTGGCCCGGAGTTCCATCAGGGTGAGGTCGGAGGTGTCGTCGATCAGGATGGCCGCCTCAGCGATACGCCCGGCCACGTCCACCAGGCGCGAGAAGTCGCGGTCGGTGAGCTGGCCCTGCCGCAGGCGGTTCATGTCGATACGGGCCTCGGAGCAGAGCATCCGGGTGACTAGCTGCACCGCGGGCATCTCCAGCGAGAAGATGGCCACCGCCGTGCCCTCGCCCCGCAGCGCCACGTTTTGCGCGATGGTCAGGGCGAAGCTGGTCTTACCCATGCTGGGCCGGGCCGCAATGATGTTCAGCGAGCCGCTGGTCAGGCCCCCAATCATGTTGTCCAGTTCGCGGAAACCGCTCTTGACCCCATCGACCTGGCCCTTGTTCTCGTAGAGCATTTGGATGTGCTCGAAGGTCTCGTGCACGAGCTCCTTCATGCTCTGGAACTCCGAGCGGGCCCCCTGGGTGGAGACCTCGAGCACCTTGCGCCCCGCCGCATCGAGGATGTCCTCGAGGCTTCCCTCCTCGTCGTAGGCCATCTTCATGGCCTCGCCCGCCGCAGCAATCAGCTTGCGCAGCGTCCATTTCTCGGCCACGATGCGTCCGTAGTAGTCGGCATAGGCGGCGGTGGGGGTCTGCTCCGAGAGGCCCACCAGGTACGAGAGGCCCCCCACGTTCTCGAGCTCCCCCCTCTGGCGCAGCTCCTCCGAGAGCGTTACCAGGTCAACTGGGTCACGCCGGGCCCGCAGCGCCACCATGGCCTCCCAGATTTTGCGGTGGGCTTCCTTGTAAAAAGCATCGGCGGCCAGCAGGCCCTCGAGCCGGTCTAGCACCTCACTGTCCAGCAGCACCGAGCCCAGCACGCTGGCCTCGGCATCCAGGTTATGGGGGGGAACACGGCCCTCGAGCGGTGTGGTTGCCATGGCTACTCTCCTATTCCAGAAACCCTATTCAGCAAGTTCTTACTCTATTCAATCCCAAAAGTTTGGCAAAGTGCTTGCCAAGTCGGCCATGCTCTGCTATATTCTTAGCTGCTAAGAGCGCGTCGTTCCGCGATAGCTCAGCTGGTAGAGCGCTCGACTGTTAATCGAGTGGTCGCAGGTTCGAGCCCTGCTCGCGGAGCCAAAAAACCCAGGGAAACCTGGGTTTTTCTTTCTTAGAGCCGCCCCGCCTCGATGATGCTGGCCAAAAACTGCTGGGTGCGCTCGCGCTGGGGGTTGGAAAAAATCTGCTCGGGGGGGCCTTCCTCGTGCACCACCCCACCGTACATGAAGCAGACCTTGCTGGCCACCTCCCTGGCAAAGCCCATCTCATGGGTGGCCAGAATCATGGTCATGCCCTCGCGGGCCAGCTCGCGCAGCAGGTTGAGCACCTCCGAGACCAGCTCGGGGTCGAGGGCCGAGGTGATCTCGTCCAGGAGCAAAAGCATGGGTTCCATGGCCAGCGCCCGCGCGATGGCAACGCGCTGCTGCTGGCCGCCCGAGAGCTGGTCGGGGTAGGCCTGGGCTTTGTGCTCGAGGCCGATCCGCTTCAAGAGGGCCAGGGCCTTGGCCCGGGCTTCGGGCTCGGGCATGCGCAGCACCTGGGTCGGGGCCAGGGTGATGTTTTGCAGCACGGTCATGTGGGGAAAGAGATTAAAGCTCTGGAAGACGATCCCCACATCGCGGCGCAGGGCGTTGAGGTCGACCCCCGGCCCGGTGATGCGGTCGCCGTGGAGCCGGATCTCCCCCTCCTGGATCTCCTCGAGGCCGTTAATACAGCGCAGCAGCGTCGACTTGCCACAGCCCGAAGGCCCGATCAGGCAAACCACCTGGTGCTCCTCCACCGTCAGGTTGATGCCGCGCAGCACCTCGTTGGCACCAAAGCGCTTGTGTACGTTGCGGATTTCCAAAAAGCTCATGTGTGCTCTCCCTCGTCGGCAACCCAGCTATCCCTGCCGGAAGCGGGCCCGGTCGCGCTCGACCAGCCGGTCGACCAGGCGGGTCTGGGGGATGGTGATCAGGATAAAAAGAATGGCCACGGTGGTCACGGCCGACAGGTTGAAGTCGTTGGAGGCGATGATGCGGGCCTGGTTGAAGGCGTCGATCACCCCCACCACGTTCACCAGGGCGGTGTCTTTCTGCATCCCGATGAAGTTGTTGAGCAGGGGCGGGATAATGCGCCGCACCGCCTGGGGCACCACCACAAAGCGCAGGGTCTGCCCATAGGACAGGCCCAGGCTGCGGGCCGCGGCCCACTGGCTGGGGTGGATGCTCTCGAGGCCGGCCCGGTAGACCTCGGCCATATAGGCCCCGTAGGTCAGGGTCAGGGCCAGCACCGCCAGGGCCTCCAGGGGCAGGTTGCGGAAAAAGCCGATGCCGGTAAGGGGCAGGCCAAAGCCAATCAGGTAAATCACGATGATGGAGGGCAGGCTTAAAAAAGCGTCGGTGTAGAAGGTGGCGATAAAGCGGATGGGCTGGGCCGGCTTGCCGGGCAGCAGCTTGGCGATGGCCACCACCAGACCCCAGATGAGGGAAAAAACCCCCGCGAACAGAAAAATCACCACATTCACCCAGAAGGCCTGCAAAATAAGGCCAAAGGAGTTGCGGATGAGCTCGAGCTGGAAAAAAGTGCGCCCAACAGCCACGTTGTTGGCGATAAAAAACAGCACAAACAGCAAAAACAGTACCAGCGCCCCGACATAGCCCAGGGTAAACCAGGCCCAGGTATGGGCTTCGGAGCTGTGCACCCGGGCCGCAATCAGGTTTTCGCTCTGCAAGGCCTGCCGGGCCCGCCGCGCCTGACCCAGGCTTCGCAGCGCCGACCATAGAAGCCCAGAGGGTAGCAACGCAAACAGCACCAGTAAAGCATCGGCCCAGGAAGCCTGGAAGCCGTTGGCCGTCATGGTCTGCTTCACCAACCACATCACCCAGCCCGTGGCCAGCCACAAGGCCACCGCCAGGATCAGGGCCAGCAAGGCAAACCCAAAACCATCCTTGGGAGGGATGGGATGGCGACGTCGCAGCTCTTTCGAGTTTGGTTCGGTCATGGGTAAGTGTAAGTGATTTTACACAAAGCCAACACCGGGAGCTTGCACCCCCGGTGTGAGCACGGCACAGAATAGCGCCGGGTTATGCCACCCAGCTGGGCTATTTCACCAGCTCAACCACAGCCAGTTGGGTTCCATCCCCCCGGCGGCGCTCAGCCAATTTGAGCACGCGGGTATAGCCACCCGGACGATCCGCATAGCGTGGGGCAATCTCCTCGAAAAGCTTCTTGACCAGCTTGGGATCATGCAGGTCACGCAGCACCAGGCGACGCAGGTGGTTGCGCTGGGCGTAGGCGGCCAGCTCCTCCGGGGTGGCCATGCGCTCACCTTCTTTGAGGGGGCGCTCCTGGCCGTTTTTGTCCTTGGGTTTGGTAAAACGCACACCCTCGGGTACGGTCAGGGTAGGTGCTTTCTTCGCCGTGGTGATGAGGCTGTCCATGTAGCCTGCAAGCTCCTTGGCCTTGGGAATGGTGGTCACAATCCGGCCATTCTCCGAGAGCAGCAGGCTCTTAGCCAGGTTACGGAACAAAGCCACGCGGTGCGAGGAGTTCCGATTGAGTTTTCTTCCAGCTTTTTGGTGACGCATGAATCTCTCCTTGGCAGAGGTCTCAGGTCTTGGGTCTGCTCAAACCTGCGACTTGCGACCTGCCACCTCAGTCTTTCATTACCAGCCCGTGCTGGGCCAGGCAGTCCTTGATTTCCTGTAGGCTGCGATCGCCAATACCGGGCACGCGCCTGAGCTCCTTTTCCGACAAGGCCAGCAGACTTTCCACGCTCTCGATGCCCTCTTCCTTGAGGTTATGCAAAACACGGGTAGTCAGGCCCAGATCGTCCAGGGTTAGACCCACCCCCCGGGGCGCTGGTGCAGCGGCTGCCGGTGCAGCAGGAGCGCTTGCGGTAGGCGCGGGGGCAGGAGCGCTTTTAGGCTCAACCCGCATGACCGGTGACTGATCAAAGTAACCGAGTTGTTCCCGCAGGATGGCCACGGCCTGTTGGAGCGCATCCATGGGCGAGACCGCACCGTTGGTCCAGATGCGCAAGGTCAGCTTGTCTAGGTCGGTGCGCTGGCCCAGGCGGGTATCCTCAACCTGGTAGGCCACCCGGCGCACAGGCGAGTACAGGGCATCCACCGGAATCGAGGAGATACGGTCTTTAATGCCGTGCTTTTCAGCCGGCACGTAGCCCACCCCTTCGTCTACACGAATTTCCATCACCAGCTTGCCCTTTTCCTCCAGGGTAGCGATGTACTGGTCGGGGTTAACCACCTCGGCATCGGGGGGGCACTCCAGGTCGCGAGCGTAGATTACCTTGGGGCCGCTGGCGCGCAGGGTGAGGGTTTTGGGGCCAGTGCCGGGGTTGGCAAAACGCACAACCAGCTCCTTGAGGTTGAGGATAAGCTGAATGGCGTCCTCCTTAACGCCCGGAATGGTGGAGAACTCGTGTAGAACGTCTTCGATGTAAACGCTGGTAACGGCGGTACCGGGAATCGAGGAGAGCAGAATGCGGCGCAAGGGGTTGCCCAGGGTTACACCGAAACCCCGCTCGAGCGGCTCGAGCACGAACTCGCCATAATTGCCGTCAATGCGGGCGTTAAAAACAGGGGCTTTGGTCTTGGTGGTTTCCAAACTAGAACCTCCTCAGAGGTGCTGATAGCGCGGCGCGCTACGAACTATCGGGAATAGAACTCGATCACGAGCTGCTCATTTACCGGCAACGAGAGCATTTCCCGTTCCGGGAGCCGCAAGAAGCGCCCGGTCATAGTATCGGCGTTGAATTCCAGCCAAGGGAAGCTCTTGCGGTTCTTAAAGCGCTCGACATTTTGCACAATAAAGTCAATCTTCTTGGCCTTTTCCGAGACCTTGATCTCGTCACCCGGACGCACGCGGTAGCCGGGAATATTCACCCGCCTGCCATTGACCAGAATGTGCCCGTGCCGCACAAACTGCCGAGCCTGGCGGCGGGTAGAGGCGATGCCCATGCGGAAAACCACATTGTCCAGACGGCTCTCGAGCAATTGCAAGAACACCGTACCGGTCACGCCCTTCTTGCGGCTGGCCTCCTCGAAGAGGTTGCGGAACTGAGTTTCCGACACGTCATAGATAAAGCGCAGCTTCTGTTTCTCGCGCAAGCGCACCGCGTAGTCGGAGGGACGGCCCTTGCGCTTCTGGCCGTGCTGGCCCGGCGCATAGGGACGGCGATCTAGGTACTTTTGTACTTTTTCGGTCTCGGCGATGTTCACCCCAAGGTGACGCGCCACTTTTACGATTGGCCCTCTATAACGACCCATTCTTTATCTCCTCCATCGGTCAGAAACGTGCTTTGTAGCTATATTCCCAACCGGGTTCCCAGGATCTGGGGGTGAAGCAGGGAACCAAAGTTTCACCCCAGCAAAACAACCTAAACAGCCTTACGGAACTTTTTACGAGGACGGCAGCCGTTGTGCGGCGTGGGGGTATCGTCCACAATGGAACGCACCTGCAGCCCGCTGGCCTGCAGGGCCCGGATGGCTTGTTCGCGGCCCGCCCCGGTTCCCCGTACCACCACTTCCACGCTGCTCATCCCATAGCCCTGGGCCTTCTTTGCAGCATCCATGGCTGCTAGTTGAGCTGCATAGGGCGTGCCCTTGCGGCTGCCTTTGTAGCCAATAACCCCCCCGGACGACCAGGTCACGGGGTGCCCGTCGTTATCGGTGATGGTTACGATGGTGTTGTTGTAGGAGGCATGAATAAACGCCTTACCCGTCGTAACCTGGCGCTTGATTTTCTTCTTACGACTTGTAGCAGACTTTTTCTCGGCCATACTCTCCTCGTGCTCACTCCACCATAAATCAGCGGCGGAGGTCTATCAGGAGTCTCAACTGGCATGTACACGATGCAGGTAATGCATCTGCGTTCCAGCTTTGTTCAACTGCGTCAAGATCAAAACATTGCCCCCAAAGGCAACAAACCCTTACTTGCGGGGTGCCTTCTTCTTACCAGCCACGGTTTTGCGGGGGCCTTTGCGGGTACGGGCGTTGGTGCGGGTGCGCTGCCCACGCACCGGCAGCCCACGGCGGTGGCGGAGCCCCCGGTAACAACCAATGTCCATCAAGCGCTTGATATTGGCGGCCACCTCAGCACGCAGCTCGCCCTCGAGCTTGTAGGTGTTTTCCACAAACTCACGCAGGCGGGCCACCTCGGCCTCGGTCAGGTCTTTGACCCGGGTCGCCGGGTTCACATTGGTAGCGGCTAGGGCTTCTTTCGCGCGCGCAGGGCCTACCCCATAGATGTAGGTTAGAGCAACATCCACACGCTTATTCCGGGGGATTTCTACACCAGAAATACGAGCCATTCATTCACCTCCTTTCCAAACTTCCATCAGCCTTGACGCTGCTTGTGGGTGGGGTCTTCACAGATCACATAGACGCGACCGTGGCGTTTGATCACCTTGCACTTGTCGCACATTTTCTTGACTGAGGTACGCACTTTCATGGTTTCTCCTTAAGAAAAATAGGGATGGGCCTTGCGCGCTGGCCGGATGGATCACTTCCGGTACACAATCCGGCCCCGGCTAGGGTCGTAAGGGGTAATCTCGACCACCACCCGGTCACCGGGCAGAATACGGATGTAATTCATCCGCATTTTGCCGGAGATGTAGCAGAGTATCTCGGGGCCGTTATCGAGCTGAACCCGGAAAGTGGTGTTGGGTAAAGCCTCACTGATGACGCCTTCGGCACGAATTGTGTCCTTTTCCTTGGCCAAGCCTCTCCTCCTAGCGCGAATCCTGGCTACCGTTCTACCGGCACGGGCTTCTGGCTCCCCGTCAGGAGGCGAGGGCCAGAATCGGTAATCAGTACCGTGTTTTCGTAGTGGGCCGCCAGGTTGCCTTTTCCAACCGTAGCCGTCCAACCATCCGCCAATATTACCATCTTGGCAGGGTATAAAGCAACCATGGGCTCAAAAGCCAGGGTCATGCCGGGCCGGAGCTTGGGGCCTTTGCCGGGCTCACCATAGTTGGGCACCTGGGGATCTTCATGCAATTCACGCCCCACACCGTGTCCCACCATCTCCCGGATGCACCAAAGCCCGTGCTGCCGCTCGACAAAATCCTGCACCGCCGCTGCCACGTCGCCAATACGCCGGCCGGGCTGCAACAACTTAAAGCCCACCCAGAAGGCCTCCTCGGTCACGCGCATCAGGCGTTCGGCCTCGGGCGAGACCTTACCAATGGCGTATGTGCGGGCCATATCGGTGGTGTAGCCCTCGTAGGTGAACAGGAAGTCGATCTTCAAGAGTTCGCCTTCCCGCAAAGGGCGCTTGGAAGGAAAACCGTGCACCACCACATCGTCGATGGACATACAGGTAGCGCTAGGAAAGGGCACGGTGCCGCCCGCACGGTAACCGATTTGCGGGGCCTGGCCACCTGCCTTTTGAATCGCCCGCAGGATGATCTGGTCGAGCTCGAAGGTGCTTACCCCGGGGCGAATGTGGGGCTCCACCTCGGCAAAGATAGCGGTATGAAGCTGACCGGTTTTGGTCATCTTCTCGATTTCCCAGGGCGATTTGATGTGGATGGCCATAGCTCAACTACCAATCCGCAGCTCAGGAGACCCCCAAGCCCAGGGCCTTTTGAATGGCCTGGTACACCTCGTCCACCTTACCCAACCCGTTGATTTCTTTGAGCTGGCCGGTCTTTTTGTAGTAGTCCACCAGGGGCTGGGTTTTCTGACGGTACTCCACCATCCGGGCCCGGATGGTGTGTTCGTTATCGTCCGAGCGGCCTTCTTCCAGGGCCCGCCCCAGCAGCCGGCGAACCAGTTCTTCTTCCGGGGCGGTCACCAGCAGCACACCCAGCAGGCGAATCTGGCGTTCGGAGAGCAGCCGGTCGAGGGCTTCAGCCTGGGCCAGCGTGCGTGGGAAGCCGTCGAAGATGACCTTGGGATCGGGCATCTCGGCCAGCTCCTGGCCGATCAGTCCCAGGATAATTTCGTCGGGCACCAGCTTACCTGCTTCCATTAGAGGTTTGGCTTGCTGGCCCAGTTCGGTGCCCCGTGCCACGTGGCTGCGGAGGATGTCACCGGTAGAAAGTTGCCGAAAACCCAGCTCGAGGGCCAGGCGCTTGGCCTGGGTACCCTTGCCCGCCCCCGGGGGGCCCAAGAAAATTACCGCCTCTGCCACCTCCGACCTCCTTAGCGGGTGCGGCCCCGCAAACGCCCTTTGGACAAAAAGCCCTCGTAGTTGCGCATCTGCAGCTGGGCCTCAATCTGGCGCAGGGTATCCAGTGCAACCCCCACCACAATCAACAGGCTGATGCCTGAGAAATGGAAGGTCAGGGTGGTCACGCCGGTTACGTTCTGCATGATGGTGGGCAAAGCCGCCACGATCCCCAAAAAGATAGCCCCCCAAAGGGTCAAACGTGAGACGATGTGCTCGAGGAACTTCACAGTGGGCTCGCCGGGGCGGATACCGGGGATAAACCCACCGTACTCACGCAGGTTCTCGGAGATGCGGCGCGGGTCGAACTGTACCGCTGTATAGACGTAGGTAAAACCGATGATCAGCAGCACCTCAATCAGCAGGCCAGGGAAACGGTTGGGCGTGAAAAAGTTGGCGATGCCCTGCGCCAAAGTGGACTCGGGAAACACCCCGGTAATAAAGAGGGGAAGCTGCAGCAAGGCCGCGGCAAAAATAATGGGAATAACCCCGGCGGCGTTGAGCTTGATGGGGATGTAGGTGGCCTGTCCACCAAACATCTTGCGGCCTACCTGCTTGCGTGCGTACTGCACAGGGATGCGGCGCTCGGCCTGCTGAACCGCAGCCATTACCCCAAAAGCCAGCACAATAAAGGCCAGGAAGATCAGAAGGGCTATCAGGTTGACCTCGCCGGTGCGCACCAGGCCAAAGGTACGGCCCAGTTGCGGCAGCCAGGCTGCCACGATGCCGGCGAAGATCACCATGCTGGTGCCGTTGCCAATCCCATATTCGGTGATGCGCTCAGCCATCCAGAGCAGCAAAGCAATGCCGGCCACCTGGGTCACCACCACCACAAAATAGAAGAAGAAGCCCGGTTCCCAGCCGGGGAGCAGGAAGGCCCCGTTGTTTGAGCCTAAAAAAGCGGTGGCCAGGAACAAACCCTGCACCGCCCCTAGCGCGATGCCCGCAATGCGGGTGTACTGCGTGATGATGCGGCGGCCTTCTTCACCCTCCTTTTGCAGCTTTTCCAGGGCCGGAATGACCGTAACCAAAAGCTGCATGATGATGGCGGCTGTGATGTAGGGCATGATACCCAGGGCGAAAATAGAGAACTGCTCGAAGTTACCCCCGGAAAACAGGTTGACCAGCCCCAAGGCACTGCCCGCCTGGGTACCCAAAAACTCGCGGATTTTACCGATATCCACCCCAGGGGTCGGGATGAACGTGCCCAGCCGATACAACGCCAGCACCAAAAGCGTAAACAAAATGCGCTTACGCAGTTCAGGGATGATGATGGCGGAGCGGAAGGCCGCAAGCATCTTAGGCCCCCTCGATCACAATAGCTTCCCCACCCGCTGCTTTGAGCTTTTCCACAGCAGCCTGGGAAAATTTGTGAGCCCGCACCTTCACTCCATTGGCATCACCTAGAGCCAGCACCTTCACCGGGTAGCCAGGGCGCACCAGGCCGGCCTGGGCCAGCGCCTCCGGGCCCACCTCGCCCGAAGTAAAGTGCTTGGCAATGGCACCCACATTGACCACCTGGTACTCTACTCGCTTGAGTGGCCCGTGGGAAGCGCCTTTCATGCCCCGTTTGGGCAAACGCATAATCAGGGTGGAGCGCCCACCTTCAAAGCGCGCCGGGTTCTTCACACCACCAGAACGGGATTTCTGACCTTTGTGGCCCCGCCCAGCGGTCTTGCCGTGGCCGGATCCAGGGCCCCGACCCACACGTTTGCGCTGTTTGTTGGCCCCTTGGTTGGGACGAATATCGATAAGTTTCATTCCAGCACCTCCACCAGGTGGGCCACCTTGCGAATTTGACCGCGCATCGCGGGGTTATCCTGTATCTCACGGACGCGGTTCATTTTGGTCAAACCCAGCACTTTGAGGGCCACCTTTTGATCCTTGGGATAGCCGATGGGGCTCTTGACCAAACGCACCTTTAGGGTCGCCATCAGACCACCTCCTCGGATTTAGCCGGGCTTTTGCGCAAACGCTTTACATCCTCCCAGGTCTGGAGCTGGCGCAGGGCTTCCATGGTGGCGTAGGCGATGTTCACCGGGTTGCGGGAGCCCAGTTCCTTGGTAAGGATATCGGTAATGCCAGCCAGCTCGAGGATCGCGCGCGGCACCTGGCCTGCAATAACCCCTGTACCCGGTGCCGCAGGGCGCAGCAGGATGGTGGAGGAACCCCAGGTCACGCTGATTTCGTGGGGAATGGTGCCGTTTTGCAAGGGCACCTCAATCATATCGCGCTTGGCGTAGTTGTTGGCCTTCTGGACTGCCATGGGCACTTCTTTGGCTTTGCCCAGGCCCAGTCCCACCCGGCCCTGCCGGTCGCCAACAGCCACCAGCGCTCCGAAGCGGAAGCGGCGTCCTCCTTGGTAGGTTTTGGAGGTACGGCGCACCAAGATCATCTTTTCTTCAAAATCGGTTTCAGGCATATGCAACCTCGCTCGAGGCAGAAGATGGCAACCCGCAACCCTGTTCTACAGGCTAGGCTTCAGGCTGCCGATCTTCGGCTTAGAACTCCAACCCACCCTCACGGGCTCCTTCGGCTAGGGCTTTCACACGCCCATGGTATTTGAACGCACCCCGGTCGAACACTACCTGAGATATGCCCTTGGCTTTGGCGGCCTCCGCAATAGCCAGGCCCACCTTTCTGGCCACTTCGGTTTTGTTGCCCGAAAGCTTGAGGGATTTGCTCGAGGTGGCCACCAGGGTGTGTCCTTTGCTGTCGTCAATGATTTGAGCGTAAATGTGCTGCAAGCTGCGGTGTACGCTCAAACGCAGGCGCCCAGAGGCCTTTACAGCGTTGCGAACCCGAAACTTGCGGCGATCTTTAGTGGTCAAACGGGCCACAGTATCTCCTTCCTCTACTTGCCAGCGGTCTTACCAGGCTTGGTCTTGACAACCTCATCGGCATAGCGGATGCCCTTGGCATGGTAAGCATCGGGCGGCCGCACAGCCCGCACATTGGCCGCCACCTGGCCCACGAGCTGCTTATCGATGCCAATTACCCGAATCCTGGTCGGTTCAGGCACCTCAAAGGTAATGCCGTTGGGCGGGGTAACGATGTCCTTATGGCTGTGGCCCACGGTGAGCTCGAGGTTCTTACCCTGCAGGGCTGCACGGTAACCGGTACCACTGATCAGCATCTCCTTAACGAACCCCACCGAAACACCCTGAACCGCATTGGCAATCAGGGTGCGGGTCAGGCCGTGCAGGCTTTTGTGGGTACGGCTGTCCGAAGGACGGCTAACCGTAACCGTGCCACCCTCGTTCTTGATGATCAAGTCGGGGTGTACAGGCACAGCCAACTCGCCTTTGGCTCCCTTGACCTTGACCAAACCCGGGGCCACCTCCACGGTCACACCCTTCGGCAGGGTGATGGGTTGTTTTCCGATGCGGCTCATTACCACACCTCACAAATTACTTCCCCGCCAACGCCCAGTTTGCGGGCTTCACGGTCGGGCAGCAGGCCTTTGGAAGTGGAAACGATGGCCAGTCCCAGGCCACGGCGCACATTGGGCACGTTCTCGGCGGTCACATACACCCGGCGCCCCGGACGGCTCACCCGGCGGATGTGCTTGATGACCTGTTCCCGGCGGGGACCATACTTGAGGGTAAGACGGAGGAAGGGCTTACCCCCTACCTCAATGCGCTCCATCCCTTTGAGAAAACCTTCCTTCACAAGGATGCTGGCGATCTGCTCCTTAAACTTGGAAGCAGGCACATCCACGCTCTCCTTGTAAACCCGGACTCCGTTGCGAATCCGGGTCAGCATATCAGCGATCGGATCACTAAGCATTACAGCATCTCCTTCTTCTGGGGTGGCTCCGCTTTATCTGGAGGTTTGCAGAGCCCGGTCTTGGCTAAGTGAGCCAACCTGTCAGCTCAGAACATCCACAGAGGACACCCTCGGTATAGCCTTGCGGTATCGGCGAAAGCTCGCCGACCTACAAAGCAACCTTTACCAGCTGGCTTTCTTGACACCGGGTAGCTGACCCTTATGGGCCATCTCGCGGAACTGAAGGCGCGAAAGACCAAAGTAGCGCATATAGGCCTTGGAGCGGCCCGTTACCGCACAGCGGTTCTTGTGGCGGGTGGGGCTGGCATCGCGCGGCAATTCGGCCAGCGCAGCATAGTCACCCGCTGCCTTGAGGGCGGCCCGCTTGGCGGCGTACTTGGCGATGGTCTTGAGCTTGCGCTTCATCTTCTCGACCTGGGATTTTTTAGCCATGCTTCACCTCCTTTCTGGCGCAGTTATGCAACCTACCAATAATAGCAAATAAGGCACTACTTGCGGAACGGGAACCCAAGCAGCTCGAGCAGGGCTTTGGCTTCCTCATCGGTTTTAGCCGTGGTAACCACCGCGATATCCATACCGCGCACGGCATCCACCATATCGTAGGTGATCTCGGGGAAGATGGACTGCTCCCGGAGCCCCAGGTTGTAGTTCCCACGACCGTCAAAAGCACCGGGGTTGACACCGCGGAAGTCGCGGATGCGGGGCAGGGCGATGTGAATTAACTTTTCAGCAAAGATCCACATGCGATCACCGCGCAGCGTAACCCGCAAACCGATGGGCATGCCCTGGCGCAATTTGAAGTTCGAGATCGACTTTTTAGCACGGGTGATGGCCGGTTGCTGTCCGGTGATGGCCGCCAGCTCTTTACCAGCTTTTTCCAGAATTCGGCTATCTTCCTTGGCCTCGCCCAGACCCTGGTTGACCACGATTTTCACCAGGCGGGGCACCGCCATGATGTTGTCGTAGCCAAAGCGCTTCATCAGCTCAGGGCGAATTTCTTCCAGATAACGCTTCTTGAGGGCAACTTCCAGTGGCATCTACAACCCCCTTATTTGGTATCCAGCACACCATCGCACTTAGCGCAGGCGCGCACCTTGGTGCCGTCCGGTAGCACTTTCTTGCGAATGCGGGTCGGCTTCTCGCAGCTCGGGCAAATCGGCATGACCTTAGAGGCATGAATGGGCGCCTCGGTCTCGATAAAGCCCCCCTGGGGGTTGCGGGGGTTGGGCCGCACTGCGCGCTTGATAAGGTTCAGCCCCTCGACCACGACCAGCCCTTCCTTGGGCATAACAGCCTTGACTTTTCCGGTTTCACCGCGAAGTCCTTCCTTGCCGGAAAGAACAATCACCGTGTCCCCTTTCTTAACGTGTACCTTCATTCAATTCCTCCGATTTTGCTTTAGGGCCGGAACTGCCAATTTCTCGACACCAAATGCCAAGTTTAGCAGAAACCGTCCCAAAAAGCATCCTATTCATAGCGCCTGCCAAAAAGCAGGCTGGGCGCGGGACGAGGAACCCAGCTAGGGCCCCCCGTGTATCGGAACAACTTGCCTACGGCAAGAACCCGCGAACCCATTCAAGGCTTAGAGTACCTCGGGGGCTAGTGAAACAATCTTCATGAAGCCGCGCTCGCGCAGCTCGCGGGCCACCGGCCCAAAAACACGGGTACCTCGAGGCTCGTTCTGCTGGTTGATGATCACGGCGGCGTTGGTGTCGAAGCGAATAGAAGAACCATCCTGCCGGCGGATCTCCTTGGCCGTGCGCACCACCACCGCCTTGACCACGTCACCTTCCTTGACCATGCCCCGGGGGATGGCCTCCTTCACCGAGGCCACAATTACATCCCCCACACTGGCATACTTGCGGTAGTGGCCGCCCATCACCCGGATACAGGCAATCTTACGAGCACCGGTATTATCGGCGACTTCCAGTACGGTTTCTTGCTGTATCACGCTTTACCACGCTCCTTGCGCAAGAGGTAGCGCTCCACCAGATCCATGCGGCCTTCCTCGAGGCGCCCAACCACCACAAACTTCTTATTTTTGGAGATGGGGGTGGCTTCCCGAATCTCCACCACGTCCCCTAGCTTGTACTGATCGTTTTCATCGTGGGCAAGGTATTTCTTGGACTGCTTGATCACCTTGCCATACAGCGGGTGCTGCATCTGGCGCTCGACCAGAACCGTAACGGTCTTCTGCGCCTTATCGCTCACCACCACGCCGGTAAGAACTTTTTTAGGCATTGCGTACTCCTCTCTCAGGCTTTCTTGGCGCGGGGCGCCTGTGCTTTGACTTTTTCGCTCAACACAGTCATCATGCGGGCAATTTCCCGCCTGGCTTCCGAAACCCGATGGTTTTTATCTAGCTGACCGATGCTGGCCTGGAAGCGCAGCTCCATCAGCTCTTTTTTGGTGTCCTGGATGCGCTTCTGCAGCTCGGCCACCGAAAGTTTGCGCAGCTCACTGGGCTTCGTCGTAGGCATCGCGTCTCACCACCTTGGTCTTAATGGGCAGCTTATGGCCGGCCAGGCGCAAGGCCTCACGAGCCTGTTCTTCTGTCACGCCGGACACCTCGAACATGACGCGCCCCGGCTTTACCACAGCCACATACCCTTCCACGTTCCCTTTACCTTTACCCATCCGCACTTCCAGCGGCTTCTTGGTGTAGGGCTTATCCGGGAAGATACGGATGAAAATTTTACCGCCACGGCGGAAGTGGCGCACCATGGCCACACGGGCCGCCTCAATCTGCTGGCTGGTAACCCAGGAGGGTTCCATCGCCACCAAACCCCAGTCGCCAAAGGCTACATAGTCGCCGCCCTTGGTCGTACCGCGCATACGACCCCGATGGGCCTTGCGGTATTTCATGCGCTTGGGCATCAGCATGCTTATTCGCCCCCTTCTTTACCCGTCGCCCCAGCCTTGCGAACCGCCGAGCGGCGACGAGGCTTACCTTCCTGATCGCGTTTTGGTGCGGCTGGACGAGCAGCGGGCGCAGCGCCCGGCACCACCTTCTTACCACCGATCACTTCACCCATGAAAATATAGGCCTTGACCCCAAGCGAGCCGTAGGTGGTCTCGGCCCTGGCCGTTCCATAGTCGATGTTGGCCCGCAGGGTGTGCAGGGGAACCCGCCCCTCGGCAGCCCATTCAACCCGGGCCTGCTCGGCACCCCCGATACGGCCCGAGACCACGATTTTGGCCCCCAGTGCGCCCGACTCCCGCACCCGCTGCACCGCTTGCTTAATGCTGCGGCGCACCGCGAAACGGCGCTCGATCTGTTCAGCCACACGCTGGGCCACCAAAGGCGCGGAGAGGTTCGGGTTACCCACCTCCTGTACGTTGAGGGCCACGGTCTTACCAGGAAACCGGCTTTGCAAGGTCTCGCGCAGGCGCTTGATGGTCTCGCCCCCGCGCCCGATCACCACACCGGGCTTGGCCGCATAAACCATTACGGTAACGTTATCAGCGGCGCGCTCGATATCGATGCGGGCCAGGCCGGCCTGGTACAGCTCTTTCTCGATAAGGGCGCGGATTAGACGATCTTCTTCCAGGGTTTTGGCGTAGGCCTTTTTGCCGGCGTACCAGCGCGACTCAAAATCGCGGGTGATACCCAGGCGCAGCCCCACGGGATTGATCTTGTTACCCATTTTTCTCCCCCACGATGATGGTGATGTGGCTGGTACGCTTCTTGATCATGTTGGCACTGCCACGGGCTCGAGGCAGCACCCGCTTAATGGCCGGGCCCTCGTCCACATAGGCCGCTTTGACATAGATCTGATCTTCGATCATGTTTTTGCGATCGTCGTTCATACCATTGGCCGCGGCCGACTCGAGCACCTTGGCCACCACCTCCGCAGCCCGGTGGGGGGTGTATTTGAGGATGGCTCGAGCTTCCTCGAGCTTCTTACCCCGAATCAGGTCCACCACCAGGCGTACTTTGCGTGGCGACATGCGGACATAGCGGGCCGTGGCCAGGGCGTAGGTGTGGGGCTTCTCTTCTTTGAGGGTCTCACTACGCTTGCGCAACGAGAGCTTGGCGTAGCGCTGCAAGCCCGCCGAACCGGGGTAGTGTACGTCGCGCAGGTCTTTGCGGATATCGCTGCGCTCGCCTTTCTTAAGACGTTTTCTAGCTTCCATTCTCCACCCCTTATTTCTTAGCGGTCTTGGCCTCTTTGCTATGGCCGCGGTAGGTGCGGGTAGGCGAGAACTCGCCCAGCTTATGCCCCACCATCTGCTCGGTGATATAAACCGGCACGTGCTGCTTACCGTTGTAAACCGCCAGGGTATGGCCGATCATCTCGGGCACAATGGTGCTCCGACGGCTCCAGGTCTTAATCACCCGCTTTTCGCCTTTGGCGTTCATCGCCTCGACTTTTTCCAGCAGGTGGCTTTCCACAAAAACTCCTTTTTTCAAGCTACGTGGCATAGTTCACCTCTACTTGCGACGAGACACGATGAGTGCGCTCGAGGGCTTCTTTTTCTTGCGGGTCTTGAGACCTTTAGCCTGCTGGCCCCAGGGCGAGACCGGTGGACGGCCCCGCGGCGCCCGGCCTTCCCCACCACCGTGAGGGTGATCCACCGGGTTCATGGCGGTACCGCGGACATGGCCTTTGCGACCCAACCAGCGCCGACGGCCGGCCTTGCCCAGCACGATGTTCTTGTGATCGGCGTTGGATACCACCCCAATGGTGGCATAGCACTCGCCGTGCACTTTGCGCAGCTCACCGGAGGGCAGGCGCAAAATCACGTAATCGCCTTCGCGGCCCTGCACCTGCACGCTGGTGCCGGCGCTGCGGGCCATTTTGGCACCTTTGCCGGGCTCGAGCTCCACTGCGTGAATCACCGTACCCACCGGGATAAAGCGCAACGGTAGGGCGTTGCCCACCGAGATGGGCGCCTCGGGGCCGCTGGAGACGATAGTATCGACCTTCAGCCCATCGGGGGCCAGGATATAGCGCTTTTCGCCGTCGCGGTAGAACAGCAGGGCAATCCGGGCGGTGCGGTTGGGGTCGTACTCGATGGCTGCTACCCGTGCAGGAATGCCAGCTTTATCCCGCCGACGGAAGTCGATGATGCGGTAAAGCTGCTTGTGCCCACCGGAGATGAAACGGCTGGTGATGCGGCCTTGGTTGTTGCGCCCCCCGGTTTTTTTCATCGGGGCGGTGAGGCTCTTCTCAGGGCGCTTTTTGGTCAGCTCAGAGAAGTCGGCCACCGTCATAAAGCGGCGCGATGGGGTATAGGGTCTGAATTTCTTTACTGCCATTTTGCTCTTCCTCTCACTTGATACGGGCTAACCGAGTCGCCCTGATGCCAAGTGGATTTTTGCCCCGTCATCGTCCAGCGCCGTGAGATGCGCATGTACGCTCGGTCTCGAGGCGGTTGGAGGGCATCACTTGCTCCAAAACTTGCCCCCCTCGATCAAAACCCTTACATTCGGAACAAACCGGCTCAGATCAGTCCTTCCAGGGCTTCAATCTTCTGTCCAGGTGCCACCGTCACGATGGCTTTCTTGCGGTCGGGGCGCTTACCCATAAAGCGGCCCAGGCGCTTGTGCTTGCCCAGCACGTTCTGGGTATTAACCCGCACCACCTTGACTTTGAAGGCGGCCTCCACGGCGTTGGCAATCTCGGTCTTGTTGGCCTTGGGGTGCACCCAGAAGGTATAGACCCCATCGGCGAACCGGCTGTACGCCTTCTCCGACAAAACGGGTTGAATGATCACATCATGGGGCGTTTTCATCAGGCCTCACCCCCTTCCCCCTGACCCAGTCTGGATTGCACACCAGGCCAGGCCGAGGCCTCCATTACCAAGGCCTCCTGACGCATGATGTCGTAGACGTTGAGTCCTTCGGGGGCCAGCACCCGCACCTTGGGTAGGTTGCGGGCCGCACGGGCTACTTTTTCGTCGCTGGTGACCAGCAGGATGGAAGGGCCCTCGAGGTTGTGGGCTTTGAGCCAGGCCACAAACTCCTTGGTTTTGCCATTCACACCCTGGAAGTCTTCCACCAGGAAGAACTTACCTTCCTTGGCACGGTCGGCCAGAGCCATCGCAAGGCCCAGCTTGCGCACCTTCTTGGGCAGGGTGTAGCTGTAGTCGCGGGGCTGCGGCCCAAAAACCGTACCACCTCCCACGAAGATGGGGGCGCCGTAGTCGCCGTGGCGGGCCCGGCCGGTGTGTTTTTGCGCGTACATTTTTTTGGTGGTGAAGTTCACCATGCCGCGGGTTTTGGTAGCCGCAGTACCCCGGCGGCGCGAAGCCAGCTGCCAGCGCACCACCTCGTAGAGCACATGGCTCTTCACTTGTTCGGGAAGCGCCGCTTCCACAGTCTTGTTGCTTCCGAGTACCGGAAGGTTGTACATCACTTACCTCCCTTTCCGGCCTTGACGGCGGGCACCTTACTGGTCTGGCGCACCACCACCAGGCTGCCGTTGGCCCCCGGCACCGACCCCTTGACCAGAATCAGGTTTTCGTTCTCGAGCACATCCACGACCTCGAGGCCCTGGATCGTCACCCGCTCATTGCCCCAGCGCCCGGCCATCTTCTTGCCTTTGAAAACCCGGCCCGGGGTCTTGCGGTTACCGATCGAACCCCCATGGCGGTGAATCTTGTGGGCACCGTGCGAGTCGTAACCACCGGCAAAGTTCCACTTCTTCATCACGCCGGTAAAGCCGTGACCCTTGGAGGTGCCGGTTACATCCACCACTTCCCCCACATTGAAAATGCTTACCGTCACGGTGTCGCCCTCAGGGTTGAAGCCCCGTATCTCGCGCAGGTACTTCACCGGCTCCACCCCGGCCTTGGCGAAATGACCTTTCGCAGGCTTGTTAACCCGCTGGGGCTTCTGGCTCTGGAAGCCGAGCTGCACCGCTTCATACCCATCTTTCTCGATGGTTTTGCGCTGTACCACCGGGCAGGGGCCGGCCAGGATTACCGTTACAGGCACAGCCTTATCGCCCTTCCAGATCTGGGTCATGCCCACTTTAGTCCCAAGGATGCCCTTCATTAGCGGCCTCCTAGCATCTTGAGCTCAATCTCGACACCGGTGGGCAGGTCGAGGTTGCGCAGCCCCTCGATGGTCTTGGGGGTGGGGTCGGAAATATCCACCAGTCGGTTGTGGGTGCGCAGCTCAAAGTGTTCCCGGCTGTCTTTGTGCTTAAAGGGGCTCCGCAGCACGGTAAAACGACGGATACGGGTCGGCAGCGGCACCGGGCCGGAAACCTGTGCCCCGCTGCGGCGGGCCGTCTCCACGATCTTGGCTGCCGAGGCATCCAAGCTCTTGTGGTCGAAGCCCCGAAGTTTGATGCGAATCTTTGGCATTCAGGGCCTCCCTTACTCGATAATTTTTGCCACCACGCCGGCGCCCACGGTGCGACCGCCTTCACGGATGGCGAAGCGCAGGCCTTCTTCCATGGCGATGGGCTTGATCAGTTCGACGGTGAAGGTGACGTTGTCACCGGGCATGACCATCTCCACCCCTTTGGGCAGCTCCACCACCCCGGTCACGTCGGTGGTGCGGAAGTAGAACTGCGGGCGGTAGTTGGTGAAGAAGCCGGTGTGCCGACCCCCTTCTTCCTTCTTCAGAACGTAGACCGAGGCCTCGAACTTGGTGTGGGGCGTGACGCTCCCCGGCTTGGCCAGCACCTGGCCCCGCTCCACATCCTCGCGGCTCACACCCCGCAACAGCAGCCCCACGTTGTCCCCGGCAATCCCTTCGCTCAGGGTCTTGCGGTGCATCTCCACCCCGGTCACCACGGTCTTCTGGGTCTCCCGCAGCCCCACGATCTCCACTTCCTCGCCGGTCTTGATCTTCCCGCGCTCAATCCGGCCGGTGGCCACGGTACCACGCCCGGTGATGGTGAACACGTCCTCCACCGGCATCAGGAAGGGCTTGTCCACATCCCGCTGGGGGGTGGGGATGTAGGAGTCGATGGCATCCAGCAGCTCCCAGATCTTATCCACCCACTCGTTCTCACCCCGCTGGGTCTTGGGGTTCGCCATCATGTGCTCCAGCGCCTTCAGGCCCGAGCCGCGGAT
>AXWR01000035.1 GCA_000482765.1 Meiothermus taiwanensis DSM 14542 | reverse complement strand
TGACCTTGACCCCCCAGCCCGGTACGCGCTTCAACACCTCCTGCAATCCCCCGGCCCGATACCAAGCCAGCCACCGGTTGAGGGTTTTACGTCCAATCCCCACTTCTTTGGCCGCATCCTGTGCAGCTTTGCCTCGACGTACCAGCCACATCGCCTGCAGCCGTTTACGTCGTTCCAGGTGCTTCTCCCGTCTATACTGTGCCTCCAGCTCCTCTGCGCTTTCAGTCCAATCGATTGGGGCAATCCTACGACCCATTCCCCAATCCTACTATAGGTGTCACCTCGAGGGAGATTTGGTATTAGCACCCCACACCCCTCGTACCGGATTCGGTCAGCCCGCCGCGGTTCGACACCGGACTCACCCGGCCGGGGGACGCGGGTTTCGCCGGGCGCGGTGAGGGGCGTGCCCCGGGGCTCAGAAGGATGGCCTCTCGGGTTTTGGCGCGAGGGTGGCCATCTTCTTGAATCCCGTATAAGAGGTTAGCCTCATGGGTGTTCCAACGCGGCCGAAGTGCTGGCCTTCACCCTCGGGAGGTTACCCAAGCCGTGACCCGCGTGCCTTCCGGAGGCTTTCGCTTCAACCGCCTAAGCATCCAAATTGCCAGCAGGATGAGCGGTACGGAGAAAAGCTGGGTAGCGGTGAAGAAGCCAATGCCCAGTTGGTTGTTCTGGTACGCCGACAGCCACAGGGGGTTGAGCCGGAAGGGCTCCTCGAGCACCGAGCGCAACAGGCTGTACCACAGCACGAACTGCCAGAAGGCGTAGCCGAATGGCCGCCCAGGGCGCAGCCAGAACCCTGTCGCGACCAGCAACGCCAGCCCGATGACCGCGCCGTAGATCTGGGTCAGGTGCAACGGCCCCATCACCACCGGCCCCGCGCAGGCCCCGTACGCCAGGTCGAAGGTGCTGGTACAGACGCCGGGGAAGCCCGAACCCTGTGGGAAGGTATAGCCGATGGGCAGGGTGGTGAGCCGCCCGGCACTGTCCCAGGCGCTCAAGAAATTGCCGATACGCCCGCCGATGATGCCCAGCGCCACCCCAGGAAGGGCGGCCTCGAGGTAGGGGTAAAAGGGCAGGCCGTGGCGCCTGTGGTAATACCAGAAGGCCAGTAGCCCCCCGGCCATGCCGCCGTGGAACGAAAGCCC
The DNA here is from genome assembly GCA_000482765.1 of Meiothermus taiwanensis DSM 14542. Lineage (GTDB taxonomy): Bacteria > Deinococcota > Deinococci > Deinococcales > Thermaceae > Meiothermus > Meiothermus taiwanensis. The sequence goes on along the minus strand of AXWR01000035.1, from coordinate 31,003 downwards.
CCCGCGCCAGACCTCCAGCACCGACCACGGGCTGGCGAGAAAGGCATCCGGGTTGGTGATCACGTAAGCCACCCGGGCCCCCACCACCCCCCACAGCACCGCCCAGAAGGCTGTCCGCTCGAAATTAGCCGGGTCGTGGCCCCAGCGCCGGAGCAGGCGTTTAGCGACCTCCACCCCCACGAGAATCGCCAGCACGATGAGGAGTCCGTGCCAGCTTATGAACAAAGGGCCGAGTTTGATTCCCGCAGTGTCCATGACTGTACCCCTCGAGGGTTGTAGGGTTTGTGCCACCCCTTCGCCCGCTCGAGGCTACCCCGCCCCGGTTAAGCCTGCGTAAAAGACCCCGGGCTCTTCCGGAACGTCAGGGTGGTCCGGCGCGATCCCGCCAGGAAGAGCAGCGCTGCCACCGCCACCGCCCAGTCCCCGAAGCGACTGTAGGGCGTGGCGTAGTCCTGTTGGCGGTAGGGCGCTTGGAGGAACCCCGGCTGTGAACGGGGGATGCTCGCCACCACCCGGCCGGAGGGGTCGATAGAAGCGCTCACCCCGTCGTTCCCGGCCCGCAGCAGCCACCGCCCGGTCTCGACGGCCCGCAGCCGGCCCATCTGGAAGTGTTGAAGGGCACCGAAGCTAGGACCGAACCAGGCGTCGTTGGAGACGTTGACGAGCAGCCGGGCGCCGCCTCGCGCCTGGGCGCGGGCCACCTCCGGGAACACCGACTCGTAGCAGATGTAGGCGCCGTAGTCCACAGCAGGTCGACCGGCGTCGCCCGGCCGGGTGTCGGTCAGATTGCCCAGGCCCAGGGCCTGGAAAAAGAAGCCGTACACCCCTCCCAGCACGCCGCGCCAGGGGAAGAACTCCCCGAAGGGGACCAGGCGGCTCTTATCGTAGCTGGCGACGGCCACCCCGTCTTTCACCAGGACGACCCGGTTACGGTAGCCTTCATCCCAGGCCGGGATGCCGCTCACCAGCTCGCGCCCGCCCAGCACCGCCTCCGCCTCCGGGGGGATCTGCCGCACGGCCGTCTCGGGCCAGACCACCAGATCGGTCCGGGGGTACTTCGCGAGCCCCTGACGGGTCAGCTCGAGGTAGCGCCCCTCAGACGCGGTCCCCCTGAGCTTGTCGAGGGGAGGAACAGCCCCCTGCACGATCAGCGCGTACCGGTCGGGGTCGGCTGGCGGCAAGGGCAACACCCACAGCAAAGCCCACCCTGCCAAAAGCCAGTACCGCTGCCGCCCGAGGGCGACCGCGAACCCCAGGACCACCAACGAGAGCAGGTAGACCCCGCCCAGGCCGGCCAGTACCCGCCCCGGCGCCTCCACGAGCGCGTAGCCGACGAAGCCCCAGGGGAAGGCCAGGGGCCCGAGGCTGGTGAGGTACTCCAGCACCACCCAGCCCCCTAGCCGGGCCACCGGGCGGCCCCGGGTCAGCCCGAACAGAACCCCCCAGCTCAGTGCCTTGAGCACGATCAGGGGCACGAACGGCACGGCCCCCAGAGGGGTGCCGAAGAGCTGGGCGAAGCTTTGAGGGAGCCACACCAGGTGTAAGGCCCAAAACCCCAACCCAGCGAAGAAGCCTTCCCTGAAGCCCCCGGCTCGCAGCAGCACTGCGAGGGGAACCGGGGCCAGGAAGCCGAGCTGAAACGGGGGGAGCGCGAAAGCCAGACCCACCCCGGCTGCCGTGGCAAGCGCCCACCCCATCACCCCGCCTATGGTGGGGAGGTGATGTTAAGCCTGTATAAAACCTGGGCCATGGATAGATTCGCGCGAGCCTTGGAGAAACTTATACGGGACTCAGAAAGACGACCGTCCTTTTGCACCAAAACCCGAGAGGCCATCTTTTCGAACCCCGGTGCACGCCCCAGTGCACCTGCCCGACGGAGGCTGCGGCCAGTGGTTCGAGCTCGAGGTGGGCGAAGACCTCCTCAGGGGGGCGGCCCAGCTCGCGCCCGAGCCTGAGCCAGACCCGCGGCCAGGGTACGGGCGGCACCCGCTCCTGCAACTTGGCCAGTTCCTCCGACCAGTCCGGGGGCACTAGATCGGGCCGGGTGGAGAGCACCTGCCCCAGTTTGACGGGGGTGGGGCCGAGGTCTTCCGACGCCATGCGCAGGCGGTCGGCGCGGGTGTAAGACTCGAGCCTCCTGCGATGGCCGAAAAGGCCTCGATTGAAGGGCAGATAGTGCCCCAGACCCAGTTCCATCGCCAGATAGCCCAGTCCGTGGCGGGCCAGCGCGGCAGCGATCTGGCGGCAGCGGTGCAGGAGAGCGACACGGGAGAGGATCGTGAGATCAGGTCGACACGGCATCGGCTCCGAGCAGCTCGTGCAGGCGGGGCAGCGCCGTTCGCACCGCCCGGATACCTGCTGCGACGCAGACCGCCTTGTGAGTGAAGTCAAGGGTATCGATCGGGAAGGGAAAACGGGGTTCCAGCACCAGGTCGGCCTCGGCAAAACGCACATGCGCGTGCTGGTGGTGACAGACCTCCAGCGCCCGCATCAGGGTTTGTAGGCCATTGCGCGGGGACCGCCCGCTTCGGGACCCGTGGGGATTGACCGCGATGACCAGCAAAGACCCTGAACCCCGCATCAACTCACGAGCCACGTCAATGGGGGCGATATCGGCATAGGCTCCATCGGCCAGGAGTTTCCCATCCCGCTCCAGGGGCGGCAGGATTCCGGCCAGGGCGGCACTGGCATAGAGGGCATCGGCCGCCAGGCCCTCGCGCAGCACTACCCGCTCCGCCGTGATCAGGTCGCTGGCGACGGCGGCTACCGGGATACGGGACTCCTCGAGTTCGCGTCCCAGGGTGAGTTGCCGCAGCAGCGCCCGACCATAGGGCAAGGCCCTCTGCCCCATGCCCCAGCCCACCAGCAAGCTCCAGGCAGCCTGGAAATAGGTGGGTAGTAGGCGTAGCCGTTCGCGCAAGGCGGCACTCCGTGGAGCAGGTGGTTCGGGGAAGTCGGTGGTGTCCATGTGCAACAGCGCCCCGTACCAGTCCGGGTTGAGGCCATAGGTAACCCCGACGATGGCCCCCATCGAGACCCCCACGATGGCGCTGGGGTAGTAGCCATAGTGCTCGAGGGCGTGGATCACCCCAGCATGAGCCAGCCCCCTTGCTCCGCCACCGGAAAGCACCAGGGCGAAGGGAAGGTGAGTACGAGACTGTTGCATGAGCCATCCCCTAGCGTAGTACCCCCCACAGCAATAACAAAACCCCCCCCAACCCCAAGCCAAACGCGTAGAGGCGAACGTAGCCGCTTTCCACCTTGACCAACAGATCCCCCAGACTCGCCATCAGCCGTCCCAGACCCCAATATCCCGCAAGCAGGCCGCGTTCGCCACCAAAGAGCAGGCCCGCCAGCACCTTAAGGGGCTGTACCAGGACCGCGTTGTACAGGTCATCTGCAAGAAAGCCTCGCCCAGGAACACGTCCGGTGGAGGGTGCAGCATCCGCCCCAGACCTTCGCTCGAGGGCAGCACCGGGGTGGCCCGGGCCGGCTCCCGGGTGGCGGGCAACACCGCACCGTCCCACCGCCGCACGGCGAAGTCGCGCCCTTGGGGGAGCAGCCTCTCCGGGAAGGCCAAGGTGACGGCCCGAACCTGTTCGTGGGCGGGGGTTTGTGGGCTCATGCCGCCCCCGGCCCCTGCAGGAATTCCTGGCGCACGCCCAGGGCCTCGTCGGTGCGCCGGATCGAGGCCAGGGGGTCGGGCTCGAGGCCGCTGAGGGCCCGGATGGCGTCGATGGTCTCGGGGATCACCACCGCCTGGTTGTCCACCTGGTAGGTGTAGAAGAGCTCGTTCCCCTCGGCCTTGAGCACGTCGGCCCAGATCGCCACCTCGTACATGTCGCCCCGTGGCCGGCCCAGGTCCTTCATCAGCTCTATGGTGCTGTTGAGGGCCACGATGCCGTCCGACATGCGGATGAAGGCGATGCGCGAGTTGGCCCGGAAGGCTTCGAGCACCTCCTCCCCACTGGCGGGGCGGGTCAGCTCGACGATCCAGTAGTGGCTGTGGCTTTGGGTGTGGGCGGCCTTGGCGGCGATGGTGACCACGTCCAAATCCGGGGCCACGGTCTGGGCGTCGGGGCCCTGATGGCTGGGAATCCTGCCCTCGGGCACCACGGTGTTCATGACGCCGGAGTGGTCGGACTCCCAGGGGTCGGTGGCCCGGCGGATCAGCACCCCGCGTGCCTTCTTCAGGAGCCCCGCGTTCCTCAGCGCGGTCAGGGTTCGCACCGTGGCGGTGGTGTTGCAGGAGACCACCCGGGTGCTGTCCCGCCCCAGGGCGCTGGCGTAGTTCTCGCTGGCTACGAAGGAGTGGCCGGTCAGGGCGTGCTTCTCCCCGCCCTGGAAGATGGCCCTGACCCCGTGCTCGCGGTAGCGCTCGAGGTTCTTGGCGCCGATCCCTGCGGGCGTACAGTCCACCACCACGTCTACCGTTTCCAGCAGTTCGTGCAGGTTGCCCTTGACCGGAACCCCGGCGGCCCGCATCTCGGGAAGCTTTTCGGGGAGCGAGGCGTAGACCGCGATGTCCTCCGCCACAGCCTTGATGCGGTAGTCCGAGACCACATCGGCCACCCCCGCCAGCTCCATGTCCGGCTGGGCCAGCACCGCACCGGCTACCCGCTTTCCGATCACCCCGTACCCGTTTACCGCTACCCGCACTTTCTCCCGCGCCATAGTTACCTCCTGATTTACTTGGCCAGCACCCGGGCCATCTCGAGCAAACCCAAATCCAGGGGCTTCTTCCGCCCCGCCGCCTCGTCCAGGGGCGTGGCGAGGATCTCGCCCCGGATGAGGCCCATCAGCACGCCATGTTCACCGCCCGCCAGCCGTTCTACCGCCCCCACTCCCAAACGGGTCGCCAGGAGGCGGTCGAAGGCCCCGGGCATCCCGCCCCGCTGGACGTGACCCAGGATGGTGACCCGCAGGTCGAAGCCGATGCGCTTTTGATTCTCCTGGGCGTAGAGCATCAACTCATTGGCGTTGTTGGTGGCTCCCTCGGCCACCACCGCGATCGCGTGGGCCTTGCCCCGGCGGTAGGCTGCCTTGAGAGTCTCGATGACCTCCTCAGGGTCACTCTCCACCTCGGGGAGCACGATCACCTCGGCCCCGCCGGCGATGCCCGCCATCAGGGCCAGATAGCCGCAGTCGCGGCCCATCACCTCGACCAGGAAGGCCCGGTGATGGCTCGAGGCGGTGACCTTGAGGCGGTCAATGGCCTCGAGGGCGATGTTGAGGGCGGTATCCACCCCGATGGTGGTCTCCGAGCCGTAGAGATCGTTGTCGATGGTGGAGGCCACCCCTACCACCGGGAAGCCCATCCTCGAGAGCGCGTAGGCCCCGCTCTGGGAGCCACCCCCGCCGATCACCACCAGGGCTTCGACGCCTCGAGCCTCGAGGTTGGCGAGGGCCTGTTTGCGCCCCTCCTCGGTCTTGAACTCGGGAGCCCGAGCGCTGCCCAGCACGGTGCCACCCTGCTGGATGATGCCGCCCACGTCACGGGCCGAGAGCGAGACAAAATCACCACCCATCAGGCCCGCGTAGCCCTGGCGCACTCCGAAGACCTCCCAGCCCTGCTCCAGGCCGCCGCGCACCACCGCCCGGATGGCCGCGTTCATGCCGGGGGCGTCACCCCCGCTGGTGAGCACCGCGATTCGCTTCATGGGTCTCCTCTCGGAATTCGGTCCATCGGGCGGGGCTCGAGGGCCTGCACCCTCAGCCCGCCCGCGATCAAGACCAGCCCCAACCCCTGCACCAGGGTCACCCGCTCGCCGTACAACACGACGGCCAAACCCAAGCCCACGGCGGGCACCAGGAAAAACACCTGCGAGAGCCGCCCGAGGTCGCTGCCCTGCAGCAACCAGTACCACCCCGCGGTGACAAAAGCCGTGCCCGCCAGGGCCAGCACCAGCAACAGCCCGACAAACTCCAGGCTCGAGCGCGGGGCTGCCCCACCCTCCCACAGCAGCCAGCCCGCAAACAGCGGCAGGCTGCCCAGCAGAAGTTGCCAGGCGATGAGGGTGAAGAGGTGGGGGGGCTCGAGGCGTTTGATCACCACGCTGCCCACCGCGAAGCCCAGCGAGGAAGCCAGGGCCAACCCTGCCCCGGGCAGCCCCAGGCCGCCGGGCGCAGCGAGGGCGGGCAGGGCCATTCCGCTGACCCCCACAAACCCCAGGACCAGGGCCCACCTCTTGGCCGGGGTGAAACGCTCCTTGAGCAGGAAACTGGCCAGCCCAGCCACGATCAGCGGCTGGACGTTGCCCAGCACCGCCGCCAGGCCAGCCCCTGCTAGACCCGGGCTGGAGAACATCGCCCCGTAAGCGAAAGCCGCCGAAGCCAGGGCCAGCAACAACAGCCATGCCCAATCCCGTCGCGCGGGCAGCAGGGGCTGGCCCAGGAGCGGCAGCAGCATCACCAGTGCCAGGCCAGCCAACCCCAGGCGCAAGGCCGCGAACAAGAAGGGCGGGGCATAGGCCAGGCCAGCCTTGATCAGCACGAAGCAAAACGCCGTCGCCAGCAAAATCCCCCCTATGACCAATACACGCAGTGCTGGAGGGGATACGGGGGCCGGGCGGATGTGGGTCACGGGAGTGGCTCTCGCGGGCTAGGGGTGGCCGTGGTGGCTATCGCCGGGCTTGACGTACTTCTTGGGGTCGGCATCAAAGCTTTTCTTGCAGCCTTCGCTACAGAAGTAGTAGGTCTGGCCCTGGTACTCCGATCGACCAGCGGCTTTTTCGGGGTCGATCTGCATCCCGCACACAGGATCGGTGACTTTTTCCATGGAGTTCTCCTTTGCGAGGTTTGTGCCTCTTTGGCCGAAGGATCGCCGCGCTGTAAGTGTGCTAGCCTGGCTTTTCCATAAGCCTCCTTATCGGATCACCTGGGGCGTCACCCTGAGGGCCAGTTCACCCCCACCGCGCCATGATTCCGCCGTACCGGCGAGACGATGCCCTCGGTGACGGTAAACTCCAGGCCGACCGGGACGTAGACCACCCCCTCGCCAAACCGGCGCACCACCTCGGCAGTGTTTTGCTCGTCCTGCAACAGGGCCTGTGCTGCGGAGACGGGTTCTGGAAGCAATCGAGCTGGTCCGGGAGCTTGGGTACGGCTCATCCCCCACCACAGCACGCCCCCAGCGATCACCAGGAGCCCGCCTAAGACCAGGATGTTCCGGTTCGACATAGCCGCCTCCAAGCCGCCTCCAGCCCAGGGTTCGCTTAGGGTTCACGGCCCTACCCGCTCGTCTGCTGGGCCACCGACTCCGGGCCAGCCCAGGCGATCAGGCCGGGCAGGAAAGGGACCGGCAGATCGGGGTGCTGGGGTAGCACGCGCACGGTAAGGCCGTGCAGCCCGCTCATCTGGCAGGGCACGGCTTCGGCCTGGAAGAGGTGGCGGCCGGGCCCCTTCGCCTCCACCGGCCGCATGGCGGTGGCTCCGGCCTGCGCCAGCTCGCCGCCCGGGTCCAAGCGGCCCAGGTACACCTCGACCCGCACTTCCTCAGGGGTGAGCGGGCCCAGGCTCACCCAGGCCCACACGTCCAGGGCCTGACCCACCCGCAGGTCTCCCTCGAGGTCGGCCTTTACCGCCTCGACGCGCACCTGGGGCCAGGCCGCCTGGAGGCGCTCCTTCCAGGCCGCCAGGGCCCTGGCCCGGCCCCAGCCCGTCTCCGCCAACGCGCGGAAGCGCTCCGCCCCCACGAGGTAGCAGCGCTGGGTGTACTCGCGCACCACGCGGTGGGTGTTGTAGCGGGGGGCCAGGGTGGCGATCGAGGCCTTCATGCGAGCCAGCCAGCGCCGGGGCAAGCCGCCCGGGCGTTCGTAGAACGCGGGCACCACGTCCTGTTCCAGCAGGCCATAGAGGGCTTCGGCCTCGAGGCGGTCCTGCAGGGCGGGGTCGGGGTAGTCTTCGCCGCGCCCGATGGCCCAGCCGATGGGCTCGTCGGGGTCGGCGCCCTGCCAGGCCTCGTCCCACCAGCCGTCCAGGGTGCTCAGGTTGAGCGCCCCGTTGGCCATGGCCTTCATGCCCGAGGTGCCCGAGGCCTCCAGGGGGCGGCGGGGGGTGTTGAGCCACACGTCGGCTCCCTGCACCAGGGCCCGGGCCACGGCCATGTCGTAGTCCTCGAGGAACACCAGCCGCCTGGCGAAGGCGGGCTGGCGGGCCAGCTCGGCCACCCGCTGGACGAGCCGCTTGCCCTCCTCGTCACGCGGATGGGCCTTGCCGGCGAAGATGAGCTGCACCGGGTGGGCCGGGTCGTTGAGGAGGCGTGCAAGGCGCTGGGGGTCGGAGAGGATCAGCGTGGCCCGCTTGTAGCCGGTGAAGCGCCGGGCGAAACCGATGGTCAGGGCCTCCGGGTCGAGCACGCCTCGGGCCGCCTCGAGCTCGGCCTCGCTGGCCCCCCGCCGGGAGAGCTGCCCTTGCAGGCGGCGGCGGGTGAAGGCCACCAGCCGCTCGCGGCGGCGCTCGTGGGTGCGCCAGAGTTCCTCGTCGGGGATGGAGTACACCCCCTGCCAGAGGGCTCGGTCGGCGGGCTCCTCGCGCCAGGAGGGCCCCAGGTAGCGCTCGTAGAGCTGGTTCATCTCCAGGGAGATCCAGGATTGGAAGTGCACCCCGTTGGTCACGTGGCCGATGGGGATCTCCTCCTCGGGCACGCCGGGCCACAGCTCCCGCCACGTCCTGCGGGTGACCTGGCCGTGGAGCCGGCTCACCCCGTTAGAGTGTGCGGCCAGCTTCAGGGCCAGGGTGGTCATGCCGAAGGTCTCGCGGCCATCGGCGGGGTTCTTGCGCCCCAGAGCCAGAAGACCCTCCAGGCTCAGGCCCAGCTCGCGGGCATACTCCCCCAGGTAGCGCCCCAGGAGCTCGGGCGGGAAGTGGTCGTGCCCGGCGGGCACCGGGGTGTGGGTGGTGAAGACCAGCCCCGCCGAGGCGGCCTCGCGGGCCTCGGCGAAGGAGAGGTCCTCGCTTCGCATCAGGCGGCGGATGCGCTCGAGCGCCACGAAGGCCGCGTGGCCCTCGTTCAGGTGGTAGACCGGGGGGTTGGGGTTGAGGCCCAGGGCCTCCAGCGCCCGGTAGCCGCCGACGCCCAGCAGGATCTCCTGCTTGAGGCGCATCTCCGGGTCGCCGCCGTAAAGCTGGTCGGTGAGGTCGCGGTCCTCGGGGCGGTTGACCTCCAGGTTGGCGTCGAGGAGGTACAGGGGCACCCGGCCTATCTGGACCCGCCAGACCTGGGCCCGTACCGCCCTGCCGGGGTAGGCCACCTCGACGGCGAGGGGCTTTCCGTCGGGGCCCCGCTCCAGAGTCAGCGGCAGGGTGTGGAAGTCGTTGTCCTCGTAGCGTTCCTGCTGCCAGCCCGCCTCGTTGAGGTACTGGCGGAAATAGCCCTGCTGGTACAGGAGGCCCACCCCCACCAGCGGCACCCCCAGGTCGCTCGCGGACTTGAGGTGATCCCCGGCCAGGATCCCCAGTCCTCCGGCGAAAACCGAAATGCTCTCGGTCAGGCCGAACTCGGCGGAGAAGTAAGCCACCAGCGTCCCCTGCCGGCGACCGCCCGCTCGAGTGAACCAGGTCAGCTCGCCGGAGAGGTAGCGTTCCAGGTCGGCTAACGCGCGCTCCAGGTGGGCCAGGAAGCCCGCGTCGGCAGCCGCCGCCTCCAGGCGGGCCTGGTCGATGCGCCCCAGCAGCAGCACCGGGTTGTGGCCGACCTCCTCCCACAGCTCGCGGTCCAGGCGGCGAAAAAGCTCGATGGTGTCATGGTTCCAGCTCCAGCGCAGGTTATAGGCCAGCCGCCTGAGGCCCTCGAGGGGCCCTGGCAGCGACGGGACCACGTTGAAGGTTCGGATGGGCTTCACACCGGCCTCCTACACGACCTCCACGGCCTGCAATTCCCCCTGGCAGCAGAGGTCCTTGCGGTCGCAGTCGGGGTGGGTGCAGCCAAAGCGGAAGAGAAGCCTCCCCCGCTCCAGCGGCCCCAGGGTGAGCCGGTAGCGCCGCAGCCCGGCCATCACCCCGCCCACCGGGGAGAGTTCGGCGCTCTGGGCCTGCTGGCCCTCGCGCCACCAGGTGAGCCGGCCGGGGCAGTTGGTCTGCACGGCGAGCCGGTCCCCGGCCTGGACCTGCGAAACGGGCCGGGCGAAGCTCCAGGTCTCGGCCCTGGAGACGATGCGCCTCGAGAGCCCCTCGGGCGGCTCCCGGCCCAGACCCCGGTAGACGTTCCGCAGGTGGGTGCGGAACAGCTCGTCGAACTCGGCATCGCCGCCGGAGTCCTGGTCCTGGCCGAACCACCAGAACCAGTCCGAGCCCTCGGCGGCGTAGAGGGCCGTGAAGGCCGCGGGGTGGGACTCGGGGATGGCTCCCGCATCCTCGAGGGCTTCCCGGGCCTCCTTCAAGAGCCCCCAGGCCCGGTTCTCCTCGGCCTCCCCTACCCAGGTGCCCAGGTCCACCCCCGGCGCGGAGCCGTTCTCGTCGATCCAGGACCCGGTGAAGAGGTCGTAGACCTTGCCCTGACCTTCTGCCGGGTGGGGCGCGATCCCCCGCGCGGGGTTGCCCTCGAGGTACTCGCTGTAGGTCACGGTCTCGACCTCGCGGTCTTGCTCGAGCAGGCCGTACAGCGCGTGCAGGAAAGGCCGCGCGTCCTCGCAGTAGGCCCCCCAGGCGTTCTCCCCGTCCAGGATGACGCTCAGGACCCGGTCTCCGTCGCCCTGGAAACGGCGGGCGAAGCGCTGTTTGACCTCGTCCAGGAAGGCCCTCGCCACCGCGGTGAAGTCCTTGCAGCCCTGGAAGCGGAAGCCGATGTCGTCGGAAAGGGCGGTGTCCCGGAAGAAGATGCTCAGGCTCTGCCCGTCCTGCTCGGCGCGGTAGGGCTGGGCCAGCACGTCGGGGTCGCCGGTGTCGTACCCGTATCGTCCGCTGCGGGCCAGCACCCCCTGGTCGCTGGCGATCCAGCGCACCCCCTGCCGGGCGAAGAGGGGAACCACCCCCTGGCTCACCGCCCCCTCGGCGGGCCACATCCCCCGGGGAGGCCGTCCGAAGTGGCGGGTGTAGTACTCCACCGCCCGCTCGACCTGGGCTGCGGCATCCTCGGGGCGGGCGAAGCGGGCCGGGAGGGCGGCGCCGGGGCGGTCGAGGGTGGCGCCGTCGCTGTCCAGCAGCAGGGGCAGGATGGGGTGGTAAAAGGGCGTGGTGGAGACCTCGACCTGGCCCCGCTCCTGAAGCTGCCGGTGCAGCGGGATCACCGCCCGCATCACCTTGTACTGTTCGGCCAGCAGGGCCTCGAGGTCGGCCTGGCTAAAGCCCCGCCCCTGCTCCACGAAGCGCCGCACCGAGGCCGTCTCGCCGGTGGGGAGCGCCACCTCGCCCTCGCGGAACTCCAGGCCGAACCAGCTCAGGTTGAACCACATCTGCAGGTCGCGCAGATCCTGAGCGCTGAAGGGCTTCCCCTCCGCCCGCCGGCTGAAGAGCTCGCGGTAGCGCGGGTGGGGGTAGATCTGGTGGTGCCAGTCGGCCTCGAAGAAGTAGGAGAGCACGAACTCCTGCTCGGCCACGCTCAGGGTCTCGGCGGGCTTTAAGGAGAGCTCGAGGGCCCGGTCGGTGGCCCCTCGCTCCAGGTAGTCCTCGAGCTGCCACAACAGCACCGGGGTCAGGTTGACGCTGAGGTGCACCCCAGGATGCTGGGCCACCAGGGCCGCCATCGCGTAGTAGTCGCGCAGGGCGTGGAGCCGTACCCAGGGCTGGCGGTGGCTGCCCGCTGCCCCCGGGCGGGCACTGTCCTTGTACAGCGGCTGGTGCTGGTGCCACAGCAGGGCCAGGTAGAGCTTGGGCCCGGCGGTGAAGCCCCCTTCCGGCCCCGAGACCTCACCCGCGGGGGATGCGCCGAGGATCCTGTAGCGCACCCGCTCACCCCGGGTGAATGGCCCCAGCTCGACCTGCCAGTAGCTGTTTTCACCCTGGTTGTGTGCCCAGCGGGCCTCGAGCCGCGTGGGTTCGCCGGCCGGGCCCTGGAGCTCGAGCCAAACCCGCTGCCCCGGCTCGATGGGCCAGCTTCCGATCACCAGGCGTACCGCCTCACCGGGGCTTACCCTCACAGGGGTACGGGGGGCGTCGGGGGTGAGGTGCCACAGGTACATCTCCCACCTCAGTTCCGGCCTCTGACCAGATCCAGCAGCCGCCGGGAAAGCTCCAGGGCCCGGGGGAAGGGGCGCTGCCAGATGTTGCGCCCGAAGATCAACCCCGCCGCCCCGGCCTCGAGGGCGAGCCGGGCCTGGGCAACGGCGGCGTCCTCTGACAGGCGTGCCCCGCCCGAGACGATCACCAGCGCTCGCCCCGCCAGATCCACCACCCGCCGCAGGGCCTGGTGAGGCGAAAGCTCCAGGTTCTTGTATTCACCGGGGTATTGCTCCTTACGGGCGGGGTCGTAGCGCGGGATGTTGACCTTGACCACGTCCGCCCCGAGCTCAAGGGCGACCCGCACGGCGTATTCGACGGCGTAGGGCGAATCCTTACCCCCCTTCTGGTCAACCCAGCGGCCCCGCGGGTAGGCCCAGACGATGACGGGAAGGCCGTAGCGCCCGGCCTCCGCCCGTACCCGCTGAAATTGAGCGATGTCGCGGTCCTGGGCGGGTGAGCCGACGTAGAGGGTATAACCGACCGCCTGTGCGTTCAGCCGGAGGGCGTCCTCCACGCCGGCGGTGAGGGGGCTGAAGGCCTCCTCGTCCGGAGGAATGCCGGTCTTGCCGTTGAGCTTGAGGATTAACGGAACCTGGCCGGCATGATCGGGCAGGTACTTCTCGGCCAAGCCCAGGTGCGCGGCGATGCCGGAAAAGCCGGCCTCGGCCGCCAGGCGGAACTGGTGCTCGGGGTCGGCGGCCTCGGGGGAGTCGAGGAAGTCGATAGGGCCGTGCTCCAGACCCTGGTCGATGGGCAACACGGCAAGGCGGCCCCCCGTCCGGCTCAACAGGGTTTCAAGTCGGCTGCGCACGCCTAAGGGAAGGTGGTCGAGGTTGCGGTTGAACGTGTTCATGTCGGGCTCCGCCGGCGCCCGCCGGCGCCGGGCTCGTCTTCAGTGTTGGTGAGGCCTGCGCTCTTTCGGCTGATCCGTTCGGTCGGGGTCCGTGTCGGGCTGACACGTGCCGTGGCCGTGCCCTCCGTGACCCCCCAGGTGCATCAGCACCATGGCGCCCGCCAGCAGGTAGGGCAGCAACGCCGGGTACAGCAGGTAGAGAATTACGCCCAGAAGCAGGGTGACAACCCAGGCAACGGTTCGGATGTTGGCTCTGCCTTGCACGTCAAACACCCTCCTCGGGTTTGCCGGTTGGCTCGGTGGTCCCAGGGCCAGGGCGCACCCTATAGCCTCGAGTATCCCACCCCAGATGGGGTGGGATAAGGGAAGATTGTCCCTGAAGTGCCGAGGGTCAAACTATGCCGGCATGCGGCAGCCGGGGGCCCGCTGGGAAGCCCCCGGACCCCCACTCCTCTCGTGAGGAGTACCAGACCCAGTCAGTTCGCCACCGTCCACCAGGAGAGGTTCCCCACAGGCCACTAGCGATTAGCCTCCCGCTGACGGCTGAGGGCTGAGGGCTGGCCGCCCCCGCGGGCGGCTCTCACGCCTCCCGCGTCCCGAAGCCGGGCTTGAGGAAGTCGGGGTAGTCGGGGTTGGGCTTGCGGTCGGGGAGGCGGTCCTGGCACTGCGAGGGGTGGGGCTCGCCGCGGCGGCAGTAGGGGCAGTCGTGGCGCACCTTGTAGCGCACCGGCCTGGCCGGGACGCCCAGCGCGACGGCGTGGGGCGGGACGTCCTTGGTGACCACGGCCCCGGTGCCGATGAGCGCGTCGTCGCCGACGCACACCCCGGCCAGCACGGTGGCGTGGTAGGTGATGCGCACCCCCGAGCCGATGAGGGTCTGCCTGAGGGTCACGTCGGGCGAGGCCAGCACGTGGTGGGTGTGGCTGTAGAGGTTGACGTAGTCGGAGACGGACGAGCGGTCGCCGATCACCAGCCCGCCGATGTCGTCGAGGAGGGCGTAGCGGTGCACCACCACGTCGTCGCCGAGCTCGAGGTTGTACCCCACGCTGAACTCCACGTTCTGGAAGAACTTGGGGTTGCGCCCCACGCGCCTGAAGATGAAGGGGGCCAGCGCCCGGCGGATGGCCACGCCCGAGTGCACCGACTGCCCCAGCGGCGTGAGGTCGAGGGCCTTCCACAGCCACAGCAGCGGCTTGACCCGGTCGAACCTCTCGGGGTCGGTGGCGACGTAGTGCTCGGCCTCGAAGGTGGCGTTGCGCGCGTCGAGGGCGAAGGCCGCCATGGGCGCCGCCTCGGCCAGCTCGTCGTAGGGCCGCGCGTGCAGGATGCGCGCGAGCTCGTCCCGCACCAGGGCGTAGCGGTCGGTGGAGGGGTCCGACAGCCGCTCGGCCAGCCCGCCCAGCCAGCGCTGGAGGAGCCGGTCGGAGCTTTCAGGGATGGGCTTGGGCAAAAGCCAGGGCATAAATGTACCAAATGTACCTGATGGGCCTGACGCGGAAGGTAGGAGGGAGAAGCCGAAAAAGCCGTCAACCGCTAGCAAAACGGGGGGCGAGGGACAGGACACCATGACGGTACGCTACGCACAGTGCGCCTCTGGGACCATGCTCGAGAGCCGCAGCCGTTTCCCCGGCCCCGAACCCACGAGGCACTGCCCAGGAGGCTTGCGAACGGAAGGCGGCGATTCTCGACCGCCATCGACCACCAACCGGCCGAGCCATACCGCCTCCGCTCAGTGCTCGACCAAACGGAGGAAGGCTCGCGTGCGCGGGTGCTTGGGATTGACCAGGATTTCCTGGGGCACCCCCTCCTCGACCACCGTCCCGTCCGCCATGAACACTACCCGATCGGCCACGTCGTGGGCGAACTTGACCTCGTGGGTGACGACGATCATGGTCATCCCGTCCCTGGCGAGCTGCCGCATCGTTTGCAGGACCTCCTCGTGCAACTCCGGGTCCAGGGCACTGGTGGGCTCGTCGAACAACACCACCTCGGGGTTCATGGCCAGGGCGCGGGCGATGGCCACCCTTTGCTTTTGTCCCCCAGAAAGCCTCGACGGGTACTCGTCACGTTTTTCAGCCAGCCCCACCTTGGCCAAGAGCTGTTCGCCCAACTTTACGGCTTCCTCGCGCTTCATACCCAGCACCTGGATCGGTCCTTCGATCACGTTGCCTAGCGCGGTCATGTGGGGGAAGAGGTTGAAGGATTGGAAGACCATCGCCGCCCGGGTGCGCAGTTGGCGGATCTTGCCGCTGCGCTCACGGCTAGCAGCCCTCACCCCACAGTCCACCTCCACGTTACAAACGACCACCCGGCCTTGATCGGGCTCCTCAAGGAAGTTCAGACAGCGGATGAAGGTGGTCTTTCCTGAACCCGAAGGCCCCATGATCACCACCACCTCGCCCTTGTGGACCGTAAGCGAGACCCCCTTGAGCACCTCGAGCGAACCGAAGCGCTTGTGGATGTTTTCGGCACGAATCTGGCAGACCCCACCGTGAGCGTGCGGCACTCCGTGCACGTGCATTTCCTGGTGGTTCATTGGTAGGCCCTCCGCATCCGCTCCTCGAGTTTGGCCTGGCCCAGCGACAAGAGCGAGTTGACGACCCAGTAGATGAGGGCCACGATCACGAACATCTGCATGTAGCGGAAAGTAGCCGAACCGATCTGCTCGGCCACCCGCGTCAGCTCCACCACCGTTACCACCGAGGCCAGCGAGGTGTCCTTCATCATGGTGATGAAGCGGTTGCCCAGCGAGGGCGTGATCACACGTATCGCCTGCGGCAGGATGATCCGCCGCATCACCTGGGCGAAGGTCATGCCACTGGAATAGCCTGCCTCCCACTGCCCCTTGTCCACCGACTGGATGCCGCCGCGCATGTCCTCACTGGTGTAGGCTCCGGCGTGCAGGGCCAAGGTCAAAACGACCGCCGGGATGGCTTCAATGGTGAATCCCAGTTGTGGCAGGCCGTAATAGACCAGCAGGATTTGGGTGAGTAAAGGGGTGCCACGGACGAGTGAAACGAACGCGACGGCTGGGGCCCGCAGCGGCCAGGGGCCGTACATCCGAGCCACCGCCACCACCAGCCCCACCGCCAGGCTGAGGACGAACGAAACCACACCCAGCCAGATGGTTGTCCACAGAGCTTGGAGCAAGAAGGGTGCGGCCTGTTGGAGTAGCTCGAGCATCTACCAGCCTCCCCTGCTGCTTATTTGGCATACTTCGCCAGCGCCGCCGCCATGTCTTGCCCGCCGAGCCACTTCTTGGAGATGGCGGTGAGCGTGCCGTCGGCAATCATGTCGGCCAGCGCCTTATCCACCGCCGCCTTGAACGCGGCCTCACCCTTGCGGAAGCTCATGGCGTTGAGCTCCACCCCCAGGTCGAAGGCGGGGGCCACCAGCAGCCCGTTTTTCTGGGCGAGATAAGCGCCCACGAAGCGGTTGAAAAGCCCCGCGTCGGCACGGCCGAAGGCCACGTCCATGAGCGCCAGGGTGCCGTTTTCGTAGGTCTTAGGGATGGCCCCGGGGACCTTCTCGCGGACGAACTTCTCCTGGGTTGAGCCCGAAGTCACCGCCACCCGCTTACCGCTCAGGTCCTCCAAGCTCTTGAACTGGCCCACCCGGCTCGGACGGGTGAACACCGACACGCTGATGGCCTGATAGGGGATGGAGAAATCCACCACCTTCTTGCGTTCTTCGGTGACGGTCTGTCCTGAGATTACGATGTCGTACTTGTTCGCTTCGATGCCCGCGATGAAGTCGGCGAAACGCCCGGCGACGAATTCCACCTTGGGAATGCCCAGGCGCTTGGCCAATTCATAAGCCACGTCAACGTCAAAGCCCACGAGCTGCTTTTTGTCGTCGATCATGCTCCAGGGCGGGCTGGCCTGGGTGTTGGCCACCCGCAGCACCCCGGCGGCCCTGACCCGCGACAGCAGATCGCCGGCTTGGGCACCACCTCTTTGCCACAGGCCGATACCCCCTACCGCCAACAGCCCAAGCACCGCGACCGTGAGCCAACCGCTGTTCGGGAAATTGCTCCGCATGCCTACCTCCTTAAGCCCGCCTAAGCCCGCACTTCCTGCTCGAGTCGCCCGAGCGCGACCAGAAACCGCTCAAGTTCGGTCTCGCTGTTGTAGTAATGGACACTCGCCCGCACCAATTCCTTGATGCCCCGCCGGGTCATGTCCAAGAATGTGGAAGGGGCGCGGGAGACATTGACGTTGATGCCTTGCCGCCGCAGGCAGTCGCGTATCTGGTCGGGGGCGTAGCCCTCGAGGGTGAACGAGATGATGCCACACCGTTCGCGACCCAGGTCGAGCACCTCGCACCCGGGAACCTCGCCCAGGCCCCTGCGCACTTGCTCGGCCAGGGCCCGCACCCTGGGCCACGTGTTCTCCAGCCCCCAGGCCAGCGCGTAATCGACCGCGGCTCCAAGGCCCAGCTTGCCCGCGACGTTGCACTCCCAGTTCTCGAAGCGCCTGGCGCCGGGCTCGATCTCGTAGCGGTCGGGTGCTACCCAGGTCGCGGCATGGAGGTCGAGGAAGGGTGGCTCGAGCCGCTGCAACACCTCCCTGCGAGCATAGAGGAAGCCCACCCCACGCGGGCCCCGCAGGTACTTGCGGCTGGTCGCTGAAAGCAGGTCACAGCCGATTTCTTGTACGTCTACGGGCATCTGCCCCACCGACTGGCAGGCATCCAGCAGGTACAGCACCCCGTGCGCTCGGGTGAGCCTTCCGATCTCGGCTGCGGGATTGACCAGCCCCCCGTTGGTCGGGATGTGGGTGATCGAGACCAGCTTGACCCGCTTCTTGAGCATCCTTGAAAGGGCCTCGACGTCTACCTGACCGTGCTCATCGTCAGGGATGACCTCGACCACCGCCCCGGTGCGCCGGGATACCTGGAGGTAGGCGATGTAGTTGCTGGCGTACTCGGCCTGGCTGGTGAGGATCACGTCTCCCGCCCGGAAGGGGATGCTGTAAAAGGCCATGTCCCAAGCCCGGGTGGCGTTTTCCACCACCGCCACTTCATCGGGATGGCAGCCCAGCAGCCGCGCCAGCGAGGTATACACTGCGCTCAACTCCCCCTCCCGCGCACGGGCCGCCTCGTAACCGCCGGTGTGCGCTTCCAATTCCAGGTGGGCCTTGACTGCATCCAACACAGCTTGGGGCATCAGCGCCGCCCCGGCGTTGTTGAGGTGAACCACATGGTTCACCCCAGGAGTCTCCCTGCGGGCTTTGTCGAGGTCAAACACGCTTAACTCCGGTGGCCGAACCCTTAACTTGGGTAGCCGAACCCTGTGAGCAGCAGGGGGTTGGGCTTGGGCTGGCGACACAGTAATATATTGCATATTTGATACTACAAGTCAAGGGTTGAGGTATACTTCACGTGTGCCACTGCCATCACAGGTTCGTAAGGTCAAGCGGGAGCTGGCCCGGGAACAGGTGTACAAACAGCTGCGGGATTGGATCATCGACGGCACACTCAGGCCGGGTGAGGTCATCAAGGATGTCGAACTGGCGGAAGCGCTCGAGGTCAGCCGTACCCCGGTTCGCGAGGCGCTACGCCGGCTCGAGGACGAGGGCCTGATCGAGACCGCCTCGCACAAGTGGACCCGGGTAGCGCGGCTCGACCCCGAGCAGGCCGATGAGTTGTACGGCATCGTGCAGCGCCTGGAGGTCTACGCCCTGGAGCTGGCTCAGTTCAAGCTGACCGAGGCCGATTTCCTGACCCTGGAAGCGGCCAACGCCCGTCTGGCTCAGGCCATCGAACGCCACGACGCCAAGGCGGCGCTGGCGGCGGACAACGCCTTCCACCAGGTCTGGATCGAGCGCTCGGGCAACCGCGAGTTGGCACAGCTCTTGGCGGATTTGAAGGTTAAATTACGCCGCTTCGAGCTGGCCCACTTCGACTCCAAGGACGCGATGGAGTCCGTAAAAGAACATCAAGTCATCGTGGAGTCGCTCCGCACGGGCAAAAGCCGCAAAGCCCTGGAGGCCCTCGAAGGCAACTGGGAGGGAGCCACCGACCGTTTCTCGAGGCGGGTATTGGGCAAACTGGCCAAGAGCCCATAGGCCCAACGGGTCAACCCTCCTGGCCGCCGAAGGGATTTAATCCCATCACCGGCCTCCCGCCCCGCTCCCGTTCGGGGCGCTCGGTCGCCCCGAGGGCTCGCCCTTGCGGCGGCGACTGCCCTAGAGGGGCAGAGCCGGGCGGGGACGTTTTGCCGACTCACCCCGGCGTCGCCCGGTTCCTGAGCCTGGGCTGGAGCATCACTCCGGCGAGCAGAACTACGGCCACGAAACCGCCGTATAAGAAGGACTGCTCGGCGAAGCGGCTCCCCAGCCAGCCGGCCAGGGGGTAAGTCAACGCCCACCACAGGTGGCTCCAGGCGAAGTGTGCCCCGTAGACCCGCCCCTGGAACGCTTCAGGGGTGCGGTCGGCGATGAGTGTTTGAGTAGGCAGGTTAACCCAGTTCTGGCCCGCCCCGGCAAGGATCCACAGGAGCAGCAAAGGGATGAACGGAACGAAATTGGCGGGCAGCACCGCCAGTGTGGAGACCAGCGCCCCCAGCAGCACGAAGGTGGTGCGGGGCAGGCGCCCCTCCAGGGCGCCCACCGCCAGGGCCGCCAGCGTGGCCCCGACCCCGAAGGCCGCCATCCCCCAGCCGTACTCGAGGTCGCCCAGCTCGAGCTGCCCCCGCACCAGCCCTACCGTGCCCACCAAAATCAGCGCACCCGATACCGCCGCGACCAACTCCAGCAGCAGCGCGTAGCGCATCGGGGCGTCCTGCCATAACCGCAGTGTTCCGTCCTGAACGTCGCGTAACGTGGTGGCCTGTGCCGTGTCCGACGACCGATCCACCCGCAGCCTCACCGGCAGGGTCAAGATGAGCAGGGCCGAGATCAAAAAGGTCCCCGCGTCCAAGAAGAAAATGTTCCGTGCCCCGATCAGCCCGGCGATCGCACCCGCCACCCCGGGGCCGAGCACCCCCAGCACCTCGTAGGTCGCTCCAGAAAGCGCGATGGCCTGAGCGTAGTCCTTCTGCCGCGTCACCTGAGGCAGGGCTGCCTGATACGCGGGGGTGAAAAAGGCGGTGAGCGCGTTAAGGGCAAACATCAGCACGTAGACCTGCCAGACCTCACTTACCAGGGGCATCAGCCCGATGACCACCATTCGCCCCAGGTCGGCAGCGACCATCAGGGTCTTGCGGTCCATCCGGTCGGCCAAGGCTCCCGCCAGCGGCGAGAGAGCCACGAAGGCCGTAACCCGCAGCGTGAGCGCCCCGGCCAGAATCGCCGCCGACCGTGCCCCACCCACCTCAAAGGCCAGCAGAGCCAGACCCACCCAGGTAAAGGCGTCGCCCAACAGGCTGGTAGTCTGCGCGGCGTAGAGCCGGGCGAAAAGCGGGTTGCGCAGACTCCGGAAGGGGAGGAGGACCTTCACCGCGAAGCCCCGTGTTCGGGAAGCCCCAGCCGCTGGTGCTCGGCGTGGGCGAAGGCCTGGGTCAGCAGGTCGGCGATGTGGCTCTTGAGGCGGTAGAACACCTTGGTCCCCTCGCGGCGGGCCGTCGCCACCTCAGCCGCCCGTAGCGCCGCGAGGTGCCTCGAGACGGTGCTCTGGGGCAGGTCGAGGCGCTCGACCAGGCAACCCACGCTCTGCTCCCCCTCGATCATGCCCAGGGCGATGCGCAGGCGGGCGGTCTCAGCCAGGGCCTGGAATGTCCTCAGGACTCGCTCGAAGTCTTGCTGGGGGGGTGGGTACGAAACGCCGTGGCGCTCCATGCCGTTGATTATATCCTTTTATCCGGATAGACAAATATATAAACCGCTCGAGCTGTAGGCCGGCGGCGACGGTGGTTTTGGCGAACCACCGTCGCCCGAAAGACCCGCCGGTGTGGCGGGTAGGAGCGGGGCCGGGTCTGCGGAGCGTGGGGTCACCTAACGGCGGGGCAATGCCCGGCTCACCGCCCTGATGCGCGTCCTGCCCTCGCCGGGAAGCGGTTTCCTGACTCCTCCGTGGGCGGCTTTACATTAGCTTAACAATTCAATGCCATCGTTCTCCCATTAACACCACGCAACCTCGCCCACTTCGCTCAACGCTCGGCTTATTCTGAGGGTGGGGATTGCGGCTGTGTACGGGAGGGGAAATGAAGCGATTCAACGTGCTGTCGTTAGTCCTGGCTGTGTCCTTCGCGCTGCTGACAGGTGCCGCACTGGCCGGTCACACTGGCCAGCGCATCATTCTCGCCATACCCCAGGATGAGGGAGAGCTAACTCCCTACACGTACGTGACCGGCTACCCCGGTTACAACATGCTGTCCCTGGTGTTCGACACCCTGATGCTCAACGACCTAGGCGACGTGCCCCGCCCTTGGCTGGCGGAGAGCGTCACCAGCACGAACGGGGGCCGGCAGTGGACCATCAAGCTCCGCGAGGGCGCTGTGTGGCATGACGGCAAACCCCTGACCAGCGCCGACGTGAAGTTCTCCTACGAGTACTACAAGAAGTACCCCCTGATCGGACGTTTCGCTACCGCGGTGCGCGGCATCTCCGACATCCGCACGCCGGATGAACGCACAGTAGTCATCACCCTTCCCCGGCCCGAGGCCAACTTCCAGCAGGTCACGCTGGCCGACGTGCCCATCCTGCCCCAGCACCTCTGGCAGAACGTCACCGACCCCAGGGCTTTCAAGAACGCCACGGGCAGCGGCCCCTTCAAGCTGGTGGAGCACCGCCCGGACCAGTCGTACCGGCTGGTGGAGAATCCCAGCTACTTTGGCGGCAAACCCGGTGCGGACGAGGTGGTGTTGAGCATCATCAAAGACGCCACCTCGACCTTCCAGGCCCTACAGGCCGGGCAGATCAGCGCGACCAGCCGCGAGGTGTTGCCCGAACTGATCGGCCAGTTCTCCAATAACCCACGGCTCAAGGTGGTGCGGGGGCCAGGGTATGCCAGCACCCTGCTGCAGTTCAACACCACGATCCCGCCGTTCAACGAAGTCCGCTTCCGCCAGGCGGTGGCCGGCTTGATCGACACCAAGGGCTTGGTCGAGACGTTGCTGCTCGGCTACGGCACTCCCGGCAACGCCGGCTTCGTGCACCCGCAGTCGCCCTTCTACAGTGCGGCCACCCGTGAGTACAAGCGCCTGAGCGTAGCCGAGGCCGGGAAGGTGCTGGACTCGCTGGGCTACCGGGCCGGCGCGGGGGGTGTACGCGTGGGCAAGGACGGCAAGCGGCTGGAGTTCACGCTTCTGGTGCAGTCCAACAACCCTTTGCGCATCCGTGCCGCGGAGCTGATCGCCCAGCAGGTTCGGCCCGCAGGCATCGTCTTCAACGTACGCTCGCTCGACCCCACCACGGTGCAACAGGCAGTTTGGCCGGACTTCGACGTGGCCAAAGGCCGCAACTTCGAGTTGGCCATGTGGGGATGGTCCGCCCCGGTGACCTCGCAGCTCAACCTGCGCGGGCTGTTTAACTCCAACCCTGCTGCCGGGACGCTCAACATCGGCGGTTACAAGAACCCTACGGTGGACAGCCTCACGGAGCGCATGGTCACCACCGTGGACTTCGACCAGCGCAAGCAGCTCGCGACACAGGTTCAGACCATCATCGCGCGCGATCTACCCTTTATCACCTTGTGGTATGCCGACGGGGTCTACGCCTACCGGCCCGAGGCCTATGACGGATGGAAGTTCCAGAAGGGCCAGGGCATCATCAACAAGCGCTCCTTCTTGCAAGGGCAGTAAAGGGCAGTCGATGCTCAATCGCCTGGGCCAATACCTCCTGGTGCTGCTGGTCGCAGTGACGGTGAACTTCTTCCTGCCCCGGGCTATGCCGGGCAGCCCGTTGCAGTTCCTCGCTGGTGATGAGGTGGCCACGCTGAGCCCCGAGCAGCGCCAGGCCATCCTCCAGCGCGCGGGCTTGGACCAGCCGCTGCTGGTGCAGTTCTTGCGCTACCTGGGCCAGTTGGCCCGTGGCGATCTCGGCTACAGCTACCAGGAAAATCGTCCGGTGCGCTCGATCCTGCTCGAGCGCCTACCCTGGACTCTTCTGCTCACTGCAACCGCCCTGCTCCTCTCCTCGCTCTTCGGCGTCATCGTAGGGGCCCTGGCCGCCTGGCGGCGTGGGGGGATGCTGGACAACACCACCCTGGCCGGCTCGATCGCCCTTGACGCGGTGCCCACCTTCTGGCTGGGGATGATGCTGGTGGCGATCTTCGCCGTGCAGCTACAGATCTTCCCGGTTTTCGGGGCCAGAACTGCGTGGGCCAACTACCAGGGCTGGTCGGCGGTGGTAGACGTGACGCGTCACCTGGTATTGCCCGCCACCACCCTCACCATCGCCAGCCTCTCCGGCACCTACCTGGTGATGCGCTACGCGATGCTCGCCGTGCTGGGAGAGGACTACATCCGCACCGCCCGGGCCAAGGGAATGGCCGAGCGCCAGGTGCTTTACAAGCACGCCCTGCGCAACGCCATCCTCCCGGTGTTCACGGTGTTCATGCTCAACCTGGGAACGCTGGTGGGCGGGGCCGCAGTAATCGAGACGGTGTTCTCCTATCCAGGGGTGGGGCGGCTGCTGTTTGAGTCGGCCACCAACCGCGATTACCCCTTGCTGCAGGGGGCCTTTTTCCTGGTGACGCTTTCGGTGTTGCTTTTCAACCTGCTGGCAGACTTGCTCTATCCCCTGGTTGACCCCAGGGTACGGGGTTCACATGGTTAGCTCTGCTGTTGCTTCGGCCCGATCAAGACGCTGGCGCGAGCTTTCGAAGATGCTTCTGGCTAGCCCTGTCGGCGTTACGGGCCTGGGCTTGCTGACCTTGATGTTGTTTTTAGCCCTGTTCGGCCCGCTGATCGCCCCCTATGACCCCACCCTGCCCAGCGGCAAACCCTTTGAGCAACCCTCGAGCGCCCATCTGCTGGGCACCAACGACGTGGGTCAGGACATTCTCTCCGAGCTAATCGTGGGTACGCGGGTTTCGCTCCTGATCGGCTTTAGCGCTGCGGCAGGCGCCATCTTGATCGGTACGTTGGTGGGTCTGGTAGCGGGCTACAGCGGTGGCTGGCTGGACGGGGCGCTGATGCGCCTGGTGGACGTGATGCTGGTGCTGCCCTTCATCCCGCTGATGATCGTGGTGGCCGCCTATCTAGGACCAAGCACCGGCAACCTGATTGCCGCCATCATGCTGGTCATCTGGGCGCGACCCGCTCGAGTGATCCGTTCCGGGGTGCTGGCCTTGCGCGGGGCGACCTACGTCGAAGGGGCCAGGGCCCTGGGGGCTAGCGACTTCCACATCCTCTTCCGCCACATCCTGCCCGGGGTGCTGCCCATCGCAGTCTCGCAGTTCATTCTGGTGGCATCCGGCAGCATCCTGATCGAAGCCTCACTCTCCTTCTTGGGCTTGGGTGACCCGGTGCGCAAGAGCTGGGGTTCCATCCTCTATTACGCCCAGATTCGCGGGGCTTTTCTCAACGGTTCGTGGCCCTGGTGGGTGGTGCCCCCGGGGGTGATGATCACGTTAGCGGTGCTGGGTTTCGCCCTTACCGGCCGCGCTTTGGAAGGCTATCTGTTCCCGCGCTTGCGCAAAGGTTGATCGTATGCCCAAAAGCATTCTGATGTTGGCGACCTATGGCCTGGAGATCGTGGAAGTGGGTGGTACGCTGGCCCTGCACGCCCAGGGGGGCGATGCCGTACACGCTGCCGTGGTGCTGTCCAGGCCGCAGACCCGCCCCCAGATCGAGCAAGCCGCGAAGATCTTGGGGGTACGGTCGGTGCGGTTCCTGGAGTTTCAGGTCGGCGAGACCCAGCTCGACACCCCCTCCAAAATCAAGCTGGTGCGACTGATCCGGGAGACCCGCCCGGACATCCTGATCACGCAAGACCCCGAGCATTCCTATGCCGACCTCGACCCCGACCGCAGACTGCTCATGCTCTTGTATCTCGAGGCGGCCTCGTTGGCCGGACGGGACTGGCGCATCGAGGAGTGTGGCGGGTTTGAGCGCCACCTGATCCGCGACCTCTACTACATGTCGCCGCACAACCCCAACTGTGTGGTCGAGATCGGATCCACCTTTGCCCTCAAGCAACAGGCCCTGGGGGTGCTCGAGGGGCAGATGGCCTTCACTGCACAGGTGCTGCGCAGCAGGCTTAACCCAGAGTCACTGGAGACCATTGTTCCTGGATATGCCCACCTGTCCGACCTCGAGCTGGGGCGCTCGCTGCATCGCGAAATGGACAAGTCGTCGGCGCTCTATCACGGACTGCTGAGCCATGCCGGGGCCACCATGGCCGAGGCGTTCAGGCATCAGTTCCCCTTTCGGTTGGAACGGTTGCTCTGATCCACGACCTTAGCTGCCCTTGGAGCCTATACGATACCGGATTCAAAAAGATAATCTTCCAAACCGAAGAGCCCCGGAGGCTATCTTTTCGGGTCCCAGAGCATACCCCTCCCTGACGGTCGGCGAAGCAAGCGTATCCCTCCCGAGGGGCGCTACCGCCCTCCGCCACGCGGATAACTTCGGTCGGGTCAGTTCGTCACCGAACGGTGACGAACTAACCGAATCGGGTATGAAACCCTCATCTTGACCGCAGCAACGCTAATTGGCCTCTCCGGGATCGCGGTGATCGTAGGGGTCGCCCTGGACCTACGTGGCTGCTACCGACTGGATCATCGGCATGATACCCCGCCGCTTCGGCGAGGGGACTGGCACGATCCAGTTTTGAGCCTAGCGTGCGGCTTTCGCCTGCAATTCCCGCAGCGCAGCCCGGGCTTCGGCATAGCCGGGTCTATAGCGCAGGGCTGCCCGGAAGTCAGCCAGGGCTAGATTACGCTGTCCCAGCGCAGCCCGGGCTTTGCCGCGCCAGTAGTACGACTCCTCATGGTCGGGAGCCCACCGCAGGGTCTCACTAGCTAAGGAAACCACCTCGCCATGGCGGGCCACCTTGTAGTAAGCCTCCAGGGGACCAAACTGGTACCACAGGGTACGCCAAGGCCAATTACCCAGCATCCCGCCGGGCCGGTCGGGGTCATAGGCCCGGTTGACCGGCAGGCCGCGGGCTTGGTCGTAGGCTTGGGCAGCCCCCACGGCGTCGCCCAGCTTAAGCAGGCTGGTGCCCAGGTTGAACCAGGCGAAGGCGTTACGGGGCTGGGTCCGGGTTTCCTGGAGGGCTACCGCCCGGGCGTGCTGGTCTTCCCATCCCGCGTTCACCCGATCACCCAGCAACTTGCGCACTTCCCCCTCACGGCTTTTGGGATAAACCACTAGATAGGTGCGGTTGTACACCTGCCACAGGCTGTCAAACTCCGTGTACTCGAGGCGTATGTTGGGGCCGTTGTAGGAGTCGTAGGCCCACAAATAGCCCCCTCGTTCGTCGTAGCCGGTAATCAGACGGTAGTGACCCATGCCGCCTTGGTCGCTGACGAACCAGGTCTGGGCGATTACCGGGTAACCCGCTGCCACCAGCCGCCTGATCAACGCCAAATCGCCGGCTGCGCCCCCGTGCACGGCGTAGCCCTGGCTGCGGGCATAAGCTGCCAGCTCATCGGGCGAGACGTTCTTGTCGGCCCGGTTGGGCTTCAACACAGGAGCGGACTGGTACTGCGTCAGCTTGCTCCCCCAGAAGCTCAGGGCCATCCCGATCGTGACGGGGCCGCAGTTGTTGAGGCGTTGGTACTCGTGGCGAACGCCTTCCAGCCGCACCGCCCCGGGCACGGCCCCGGCCGTGGACAGAAGCACGGGCAACAGGAGGTGCACGATCCGCCGGTTCACGATCCCCCTTTCAGGTAGCGGTCGAAGAACGCCACCGAGCGCCGCATAGCCTGGGCGAAGTTCTTGCTCAGGTTGTGGTCGTCTCCGGCGTAGCTATAGAACTCATACGGCTGCCCGGCCGCCTTGAGTTGCCGCGCCAAGGTCTGCGAAAAGGCGTAGGGGACGTGGGTATCGGCAGGGCTATGATGAAGCTGGATCGGCGCCATGCCTTCTGCCAGGTAGCTGTTGGCCGAAATAGCGTTCCAGAACCCGGGGTTCTGCTCGGGAGTGCCGAAGCGATCGAAGATCTCCCGCCTGCGCTGCTGTACCCGAGTTGAGGGTTGCCCACCCATGTACGGTCGCCGCCAATTGTTGACGAGGTCAGTGTAGGGTGCCACCACTCCCGCCCAGATCACCCCGGCCTTGATGCGCTTGTCGACGACCATGGCCCGCAGGGTGAGGTAGCCACCCATCGAGTGTCCCCACATGCCCAGACGCCCGGCATCGACTTCCTTAAGCTTCGCCAGCGAGGAGACTGCGTTGAGCACGTCGATGGTGTAGCCCGGAAACCAGTAGGCTCCCTCGGCCTGGCCCTCGGAATTGCCGTGCCCCCGGTAATCCGGCTTGAACACGACATAGCCCGCCCTGGCCAGTGCGTCCACGTACGCCTCGTAGCGCTGGGTGGTGCGGTACTGTTCGGGCGGGATGTAACCGTGGTTAAACACGACGGCGGGCCAGCCGCTCTTCGGCTTGGTGCCCGAGGGTACGGTCAAGAGGGCGAAAATCTTCAGGCCATCGGAACGGTAGGAGGCGATGTAGCGCCGGTAGTTCGCGCCCGAGGTGAGGGTGCGCTCGACGGTGATGGCGCTGCCCGGGTAACTGCGGGCGCGCAGGGCCTCGATGCTGAGGGGGTCAGGCTGCTTGCTCTGGCCCAGGGCGAGGCCGCTGGACAGGAGCGCTGCGATGCCAAGGGATGGCAGGATTCTGACCATGCCTGTCAAGTTAAGGTTTTACGGTTAAGTTTCCGTAAAGCCCTCCGCGGCCAGGCTAAGGTTGCGGCCATCAACTCTACCGAGCAGGCCTCGAGCGTCCTTGAAGTGGGCATTTAGCTACCCGTCACCCGCTACGCAGTGCCGACGGTACTTTGACGAGGTTTCAAGACCTTGATTGGCCCAAACGCGCACACGGAGTGCA
This sequence comes from Meiothermus taiwanensis DSM 14542, assembly GCA_000482765.1. GTDB lineage: Bacteria > Deinococcota > Deinococci > Deinococcales > Thermaceae > Meiothermus > Meiothermus taiwanensis. The sequence goes on along the minus strand of AXWR01000035.1, from coordinate 3,056 downwards.
GCTAAGGCAGTCACGACCATGTAAAACCTGTCCTCCGACAGGTACACTGAGCCTATGGGCGAGGTGCGCTCGTTCCACCTCAACGAGCAGGGGTTGCAGCGGGTCCTGGGCGGCCTCGAGGCGGCGGTGATGGAAGTGCTGTGGAAGCATGGGCCCCAGACGATCGCGGAGGTGCAGAAGGCCTTGTTGCCGCAGCGGCTAGCCTTCAACACGGTGATGACGGTGCTCAGTCGCCTGGTCGCCAAAGGGCTGGTGACCCGCTGCCAACCGGGTGGGAGGCGCTCGGTCTACGGAGCGGCCCTGTCCAGGGAAGCCTTCGTAGAGGGGTTGACCCACGACGTTGTGGTAGGTCTGGTGCGCGATTTCGGGGACTACGCGGTGGCCCAGTTCGTCGCTGCGCTCGAGCGCGAGGATCCCGGGCGCATCGCCGAGCTCGAGGCCCTACTGCGGCGCAAACGGGAAGGCTCGTGAGCCTATGGGTCGCGCCATCGAGGCCAGCCTGCTCACCTTGCTGCTGCTGCTGGGGGCGCCGTTGCTGCTGGTGGCAGGCACCAGCGGTCACCCGGGCATGAGCGGGGCCTTGGACTGGCTCGGGGACTGCTGGTTCGCCCTCCGGGCAGGAGAGGCGGCCGTCGGGCTGGTTCTGCTGGCCGCGCTGGGTCCAGGGGCTCTCGCGGCTTTCCGGATGCTGCGCGAGCTGGTCACGAGGTGGGCTCTGCTGGCCTCACTGCGCCGTGAGGTCGGCGGGGCCGCCCAGCCCCCCGATCTCAGCGAGCTCGCGCAGAGCCTGGGCTTGAGGCGGGTGGTATACGTGGACCGGCCCGACGTGTTCGCCTTCACCCAGCTCTCCGAGGTGGTGGTGAGCCGGGGCCTGGTCGAGCTGCTGCCCCGCGAGGAGCTCAAAGCTGTCCTGCTGCACGAGCGGTACCATCTGATGCGCCGCTCGGTCAAACGTGGCCTGTGGGTGGCCGGCCTGACCGCCGCCACGGCATTCCTGCCCGTCGCACCGCTCCTGCAGCGGGCCTGGTGGTTACGGGAAGAGCTCGACGCCGACCGGGCGGCGGCGGCGGTGGGCGGTGACGTGGTGGCCTCGGCCTTGTTGCGCCTCGCACGGCATGCCCATGCAGAGTCGGCCCCGAATGCTGAAATTCTAGGCTCGAGCCTGGCTCTGCGGGTGCAGGCCGTCTTGGGGCAACCGGCGCCTCTTTTTGAGGGGCACCGCTGGCGGGCGGCTGTGGTGAAAAGCGCGCTCATCCTGGCGGCACTGTCCCTCGTACCACTCCTGCTGCACGCCGCGCCTCTGGAGTGGCATCTGCGGGACTGGTTACCCCACGGCCCGGGTCAGAGCTGCTAGAGGGGCAGGCCGCACAGGTCGAGCTCCCCTTCCGGCCAGGACCTGCCCTGACAGGCGAACGCCATTGCCGCCAACTCACCCTGCACCCTGCCGCCGGGCTGCTGGAAGTAAAACGGCCCTTGCACGCGCTGCCAGCCCAGGCGTTCATAGAAGGGGACCAGATCCTCCGCGCACATCAACCAGGCGAAATCGCACTTAAGCCGGTCGCCGATGAACCCGATGCTCTCCCGCAGCAGCACGGAGGCGTAGCCTTTGCCCCTCGCTTGCGGGAGAGTGGTCACCGCCCCTACCAAGCCCAGCCGCACGTCCTCCACCCCGACCTTCGCCGGGCGGTGGACGATTTCCAGCATGCTCACCCACCGGCCTTCATGGCTCAAGAAGCCGTACCACTGAGGCCGGGAGAGCTTGAGCGAGCTCCGGAAAGTGCGGGCTTTCCACCAGCGGTAGCGCACGTACTGGCTGAGCGAAAGCTGCTCCGGGGGGACGATCCAGACTTGCTGCTCCCAGGGAAGAACGTCGACGAGAAAGTGATTCATGGCGGGGACCCCCCTTTACACTACAGCGTGTAGTGTAAAGACCCCATGTTAAATCTGCGTAAAGCTAGTGGCCAACCCGCCTGCGCATCCTCCAGGCGCAAGCCACGCGGTTCGGCCATCCCGCCCGGGTGGAGCATGCACCCTTGCCGCATGGCGCTTGACGACCGGCAGACAGGAGGAGCAGGGCCGCTCGATCCAGCCGCGACCCCGGCTTCACCCCATCTTCCCTCCTGATGGTCAAGTTCCCCGACGGGTAGCGGTTGCACACCCCGACCCTGCCAGGCTCAGCAAAACCGATCGCGCACGATGATCCGGGCGTTGCCGAGCACACCGCCGAGTTCCACGTCACCTCCATCCTCAACAAGCTCGGCGCCGACACCCGCGCCCGCGCCGCCGCGCTGGCCGCCCAGCAGGGCCTGGTTTGACTTTCCGGGAGCCCGTTCTTTGGGGAGGCGGGCGCGAGGGCGGCCGGCTCAGCCGGGCTCCTGGGCGTGCTCGAGCGCGCTGCGGATGAGGTCGGTGACGTGGTGGTCCATCAGCCGGTAGTAGGCCATGCGCCCCTCCTTGCGGAAGGCCACCAGCCGCTCCCCCCGCAGCAGCCTTAGCTGGTGGCTCACCGCCGACTCGCTGGTGCCGGTGAGGGCGGCGAGGTCGCACACGCACAGCTCGGTCGCGGCCAGCGCGGCCAGGATGCGCAGCCGGGTGGGGTCGCTCACCGCCTTGAGTAGTCGGCTAGCTCGAGCCATCTGCACCCCGTCTGGCATCGCCCGGCGGGCCTTCTCCAGGGCTTCGGGGTGGATGCCCCGCTCCTCGCAGGCGGCGGCTCGGTCTAAAGCGGTCGGCATCGCGATAACCTCGTCTCGAGTATGCCACAGGCCACAGGCCGCGGGCGGCTAGCGGAAGCGCAGCAGCCGCAGCGAGTTCAGCGTGACCAGCGCGGTGGCCCCGGTGTCGGCCAGGATGGCGGGCCACAAACCGGTGATGCCCAGCAGCGTGGTGGCCAGGAACACCGCCTTCAGGCCCAGCGCGAAGGCGATGTTCTGCGCCACGACCCGCATCGTGTCCCGCGAGAGCCGCACCAGCTCGGCTACCCCCCGCACCGAGCCCCGCAGCACGGCGGCGTCGGCGGTCTCGAGGGCCACGTCGGTGCCCCCTCCCATGGCGAT
>AXWR01000034.1 GCA_000482765.1 Meiothermus taiwanensis DSM 14542 | reverse complement strand
AACTGCTGGCAACTAGCAACAGGGGTTGCGCTCGTTGCGGGACTTAACCCAACATCTCACGACACGAGCTGACGACGACCATGCAGCACCTGTCTCTGGGCTCCCTTGCGGGCACCCCCGGCTTTCACCAGGGTTCCCAGGATGTCAAGACCTGGTAAGGTTCTGCGCGTTGCTTCGAATTAAACCACATGCTCCACCGCTTGTGCGGGCCCCCGTCAATTCCTTTGAGTTTCAGTCTTGCGGCCGTACTTCCCAGGTGGAGTGCTTAACGCGTTAGCTACGGCACCCAACAGATGTCGGACACCCAGCACTCATCGTTTAGGGCGTGGACTACCCGGGTATCTAATCCGGTTTGCTCCCCACGCTTTCGCGCCTCAGCGTCACAAATCGTCCAGGTAGCTGCTTTCGCTATCGGCGTTCCTTCCGGTATCTGCGCATTTCACCGCTACTCCGGAAATTCCGCTACCCTCTCCGACCGTCTAGCCTCACAGTATCCAACGCACCCCCGAAGTTGAGCTTCGGTCTTTAGCATCGGACTTGAGAGACCGCCTACACGCCCTTTACACCCAGTAAATCCGGGTAACGCTCGCACCCTCCGTATTACCGCGGCTGCTGGCACGGAGTTAGCCGGTGCTATTACCTCGGTACCGTCATTATCGTCCCGAGTTCAGAAGTTTACACCCCGAAGGGCTTCGTCCTTCAAGCGGTATCGCTCCGTCAGGCTTTCGCCCATTGCGGAAGATTCCTAACTGCTGCCTCCCGTAGGAGTGGGGTCCGTGTCTCAGTACCCCTGTGGCTGATCGTCCTCTCAGACCAGCTACGCGTCGTCGGCTTGGTAGGCCATTACCCCACCAACTACCTGATGCGCCGCAGGCCCATCCCAAAGCGCCGAAGCTTTAAACATCCACCAAAGTAGATGTCCACATCCAGGATTAGCTAAGATTTCTCCTAGTTGTCCCAGACTTTGGGGTAGGTCACCTACGTGTTACTCACCCGTCCGCCACTGGCTGCATAAACAGCCCGTTCGACTTGCATGTCTTAGGCATACCGCCAGCGTTCACCCTGAGCCAGGATCAAACTCTCCGAAAACATTTGAGTTTGAGCTGTGACGCTCAAAAGTTTATGACGTGGAAAACCACGTTTTGGTCGTATTTATTTCCTAACCTGCGCTTTCAAGATTCTCGCATCACCGTTTGGCGACGCAAAGAGGAGATTATCAAATGCTTTGGGTTATGTCAATAGGCTTACTCGAGGCCCCGGTAGACAAAGTAGTCGAAATCGGCGTGCAGGCGCGCTCCGCTCAGATCCTGCGCGCACAGCCCGATAAAGGTGCCGGTAAAGCCCAGCCCCCGGCAGTGGTCGTCGGAGAGTTTGTAGGCCGGGAAGCGCAGGGGAATCTCGCTCCAGTCCAGGCCATTGGCTGAGTAGGCGAAGCCAAAGGTATCGCGCTGGTATCGCACCTTGAGGTAGACCCTTGACCAGCCCTCGATTCCCAGCTCCCCATCCAGCGGCTCGTCGTAGTGGCCGTTGTCACAGGTCAGGATGCTAAGGGTTTTGCCCAGCGCTTCGTCGCGGCTTACCCGCAGGTATACCCAGTTGCCGGTGTCGTAGTAGCAGACCAGCCCGGCCATCTGCTGGAAGTGCTGGGGTTCGAACTCCAGCACCGTCTCGGCCTCGGCGTAAAAGTGTTGCAGGCGGCGGGCCACCAGGCTTTGGCGGTGGCGCGAACTGAGCGACTCGCGGCCAAAAAGGCGCAGGTAGCCGGGGCGCTCGGTGAGCGAGAGCCAGGAGGGATCGGGGGGGTGGCGCAGGGTCTGGAAGTGGAGGCTCAGGGTTGGGGCTTCGAAGTCGTCGCGTTCGGGTTCCTTCGGCCAGGGGTGGGGGGGGAGGGCCGGGGCTTCCACCTCCAGGGCCGGGGTATTGCTCCCGTGCCAGAGCCGGGGCCAGCCATCCGGGCTCCAGCGGATTTTTTGCAAGGCGGTCTCGCGGCCTAAAGGGCAGTGGCGGCGCAGGGCCTGGGGGGGCTCGAGGGGGCGTCCGACCAGGTGGGCCATGTACCACTCGCCCTGCTGGGTCTGCACCAGCGAGGCGTGGCCGGCTTTTTGCAGGGGTAGTTCCGGGTGGCCTCGAGCGGTCAGGGTGGGGTAGCAGGGATCCACCTCGTAGGGCCCCTCAATGCGCTGCGAGCGGGCCACCGTCACCGCGTGGGCATAGGTCGTACCGCCTTCGGCCACCACCAGGTAGTACCAGCCGTCCTTCTTGTACAGGTGCGGCCCCTCGGTCACGCCCAGGGGGGTTCCCCGGAAGATGTTGTGCACCGGCCCCACCAGCCGCTTTTGCTGGGGGTCGTACTCTTGCAGCAGGATGCCAGCAAAGGCGTTGCGGCCCTTGCGGTGATCCCAGCGCATATTCAAGAGCCATTTGCGCCCGTCCTCGTCGTGGAAGAGCGAGGGGTCGAAGCCCGAGGAATTGAGGTACACCGGCTCCGACCAGGGGCCTTCGATGCTTGGAGCGGTTACCAGGTAGTTGTGCGCATCCTTGAAGACCTCGCCGTTGCCCCAGGTTTTCACGTCGGTGTAGATGAGGTAGAACTGCGCCCCATCGTGGCTCAGGCAGGGGGCCCAGATGCCCCCGGAGTCGGGGTTGCCCAGCATCTCGAGCTGCGAGGTGCGGGTCAGGGCGTAGCCGATGGGCCGCCAGTGCACCAGGTCGCGCGAGTGGTGCAGCCGCACCCCCGGCCACCACTCGAAGGTGGAGGTGGCGATGAAGTAGTCGTCCCCCACCCGCAGGATGGAGGGGTCGGGGTGGAAGCCCCGCAGGATGGGGTTGAGGATCCGGGTCATGGCCTGACTACCGCCTCCCGCAGAAAATCCCGGAACCAGTAGCCGCTGGCCTTGATGCGGCGTCGCTGGCTGGGAAAGTCGACGTACACCAGCCCGAAGCGCTTGGCGTAGCCCTCGGCCCACTCGAAGTTATCCAGCAGGCTCCAGGCGAAGTAGCCTTTCAGGGGCGCGCCGTGCTGCAGGGCTTCCAGGCAGAGGGCCAGGTGGCGCTGGAAGTAGCGGACGCGCTCGAGGTCGTGAATCCCGCCGTCGTCGGCGACGGCGTCGGGGTAGGCCGCCCCGTTCTCGGTGATGTAGATGGCTTTGGGGCGGTACTCCCGGCCCAGCCGTATGAGCAGGTCGTAAAGCCCCTCGGGGTACACCTCCCAGTCCATATCGGTGTGCTCCTCGCCGACCCGCACATACTGGAAGCGGTAGGGCTCGAGGTCGCTGTTGCGCACCACCGCGCGGGAGTAGTAGTTGATCCCCAGGAAGTCGGTGGGTGCAGCAATGGTGATTAGGTCGTCGCCCTGCACGGACGGGGCTTCGCCGTAGAGGGCCAGCATATCCGCTGGGTATCCAAGGCCGTACAGCGGATCCAGGTACCAGCGGTTCTGGAAACCGTCGAAGCGACGGGCAGCGGCCACATCGGCGGGGTCTGGAGAGGCCGGGTAGCCTGGCGAAAGGTTGAGGGTAATCCCCACCCGAGCGCCCGTTACATTCCGACGGATCACCGGTACGGCCAGCCCATGGGCCAGCAGCAGGTGGTGCGAGGCCCATATCGAGTGCTTAAAGTTCTGCTGGCCCGGTGCATGGATGCCAGCGTGGTAGCCCAGGTACGCCGAGCACCAGGGCTCGTTAAGGGTAATCCAGTGCTTGACCCGATCCCCCAGGTGCCGGGTTACCAGATCGGCGTATTCGGCGAAAGCGTAGGCCGTCTCCCGGCTCGGCCAGCCGCCCTGATCCTCCAGGGACTGGGGCAGATCCCAGTGGTAGAGGGTGGCCCAGGGGGTAATACCCTGCTCCAGCAGGGCGTCCACCAGCCGGTTGTAAAAGTCCAGGCCCCTGGGGTTCACCCTCCCCCGGCCCTCGGGCAGGATGCGCGGCCAGGCCACCGAGAAGCGGTAGGCGTTCACCCCCAGTTCTTTCATCAGGGCGATGTCCTCTGGATAGCGGTGGTAGTGGTCGCAGGCCACATCCCCGTGGTCGCCGCCTTTGGTTTTGCCGGGGGTATGGCTGAAGGTATCCCAGATGCTGGGCCCCCGTCCGTCCTCGGATACCGCGCCCTCGATCTGATAGGCGGAGGTCGCCGTGCCCCAGATGAAGTTGGCGGGGAAATCGCTTCGTTTCATAGGTCTCCTTAGGGTTGTTGTAAGGTGCGCTGGAGGGCAAAGTAGGCCGGTTTGGGTTGGTAATCCACGTCGAAGATGAGGGGCTCGCTGGCCCCCCGCCAGGAGTGGGCATCGGTAAAGCCCCACAGGGTGAAGACCTTGCAGCGGGGCTGGCGCAAGCAGACTTGCAGCACTTCGCGGTACACCTGGGCCTGCCTCTCGAGCCGTTCGGCTCTGGAGCCGGTGCTACTTAGCAGCACGTCCATCTCGGTGATGTGAATTTCCAGTCCGAGCTGGGCGAAGCGCTCGAGGTTCTCGGCCATCCGCACCTGCCTGGGGGAGAAGCTCGAGTCCACGTGCACCTGGAAGCCCACCCCATCCACCGGCACCCCCCTTGCTCTGAGCTCCTTCAGAAGCGCGTAGATGGCATCCGACTTGGCCCCCAGGCCCTCGGCCCCGTAGTCGTTGTAGAACAGCTTGGCGCTGGGGTCGGCCGCACGGGCCAGCCGAAAGGCTTTTTCCAGGTAGCCGGGCAGCACATCGAAGGGCGTCGAGCGCAGCCGGGCATCGTCGCCGATCGCCTCGTTCACCACGTCCCAGTAGGCGATTTGGCCGCGGTAACGCCCCACCACGGTGCGGATGTGATCGCTCAGGATGGCCTCCATCTCGGCCGAGGTAAAACTGCCGTACATCCAGCGGGGCAGTTGCTGGTGCCAGACCAGGGTATGCCCCCGCACCGCCTGCCGGTTCCTCTGGGCAAAGTTCAGAAGCAGGTCGGCAGCGGCAAAGTTGTACTCACCTCGAGCGGTCTGCAAGGCCCCCCACTTCATCACGTTCTCGGCCACCACCAGGTTGAACTCCCGAGCCAGCACCTGGGCGTACTGGGGTTCCTGCAGCAGCAGACTCGGTTCCACAGCCGCTCCGATCTGAATTTTCCGAGCCTCGGCCAGGCTTCGCAGCGGCGGGCCGGGCTGGGCCCATACCATCAGTCCCAAGCAAACCCCCACGAAAGTCCAGCGAGTTAGGTACATCTAACCTCCTATCGCGTATGGAATCGGCCGTAATGAACCTCGAGCCCGGCCCATAAGGTGGAACCGTTCTTCAACTTTTCCGTGCCGCCTTAGCTCTTGACCGCCCCCGAGGTCAACCCCTCCATGAGCTGCCGGGCCGCCAGGGCAAACACCAGCAGCAGCGGGGCAACCAGCAGGGCCGTCCCGGCCATAATGGCCCCCCACTCCACGTCGGTGGCCCCTTGCAGGGTGCGCAGCACCACCGGCAGGGTTTTGGTCTCCTGGGTACGCATAATCACGTTCACATCGGCAAAGCGGTTCCATGAGCCGATAAAGGTAATCAGGCCCAGGGTGCCCAGGGCCGGGCGGATGAGGGGCAGCACGATGCGCCAGTAAATCTGAAACTCGCTGCAGCCGTCTATCCGCGCAGCATCCACCAGTTCCCTGGGAATGGCCGAGATGATGTACTGCCGCATCAGGAAGATGCCCAGCGCGCCGGCCATGGCCGGCACCCAGAGGGCCTTGGGGGTGTTGATCCAGCCGATCTGGTAGATGAGCAAATAGAAGGGAATCAGGTTGAGGATGGCGGGTACCAGCAAGGTCGCCATGACCACCGCAAAGAGCTGTTCACGCCAGCGGAACTGGTACATGGCAAAACCGAAGCCAGCCAGACTGCAGAAGAACAGGCTGGTGACGGTGGTCATCAGGGCCAGGTAGAAGTTGTTCCAGTAAGCCCGCCAGAAGGGTATTTTCTCAAGCAAAATCTGGTAGTTGGTCAGGAAGTGTTCACCAAACCAGAGGGGGGGTGGAAAGCCGAAAATTTCCGAGCGCTGGTGCGTAGCGAACACGAACATAAAGTAGAACGGGGCGATGGTTAGCAACCCACCCAGCACCAGGAGGGTGTAACCCCCTATACGCAGCAGCCAACCCCCCAGGGAAACTCGAGCCATACTAATCCCCTCCCCGGGCCGCACGCCCAAAAATCAGGTTGTTGAGGTAGGTGAGTATGCCGATAAAAACAAAGAGAATCCAGGCGATGGAGGCCGCCGTACCCATCTCGAGCCACTCAAAAGCCGTGCGGTACATGTACATGGTGGCGGTCTGTCCCCCCGGTGTGGCCGCGCTGGCACCCCCGTTAAGCAACACAAAGGGCTGCTCAAAAAGCTGCATGTTGCCGATGATGGTGAGGCTAACGGCAAAAAACATCATGGGCCGCAGAAGGGGCAGGGTGATGTAGCGGAACTGCTGGGCACGGGTGGCCCCATCCACCGCAGCGGCTTCGTAAAGATCCTTGGGGATGGCCTGGATGGCCGAGAGGTAGAGCAGAGTGTTCCAGCCGGTAAACTGCCAGATCACCACCAGCGCAAGGGCGTATTTAATGTTGGCGCTGGTAAACCAGTTGATGTTCTGATCCGGCAGCAGCGCACCCAGCAGAGGCCAGGTGTTGAGGTGGGCGATCACCAGATTGATAACGCCGTTGTTGGTGGCAAAAAGGGTGTTGAAGATCAGGGCAATGGCCACCGAAGAGGTGATGTAGGGGAGGAAGTAAACCGCCGTGACAAAGGTCTTGAAGCGGCTCAGCACCATGTGAATCACAAAGGCCAGCGGGATGGCAATCAGGTGCTGTGGGATACCCGAGAACACCCCCAGCCAGATGGTGTTCCACATGGAGCGCCAGAACATGGGGTCGGTCAGGGTAAAGGTGTAGTTCTCGAGGCCCACGTACTTCCACCGGCCCCACCCGTCGCTGGGCGTCCAGGCCTGAAAGGACATGTACAGAGAAAACAACGTGGGGTACAGGCCAAAAATCAGGAAAAGGATGAAAAAGGGGCTAACAAAAATGTAGGGCGCATAGCGGCGCTGGAAGCCGCTCCAGCGCATAGCCAGGGTAGGGCTGCCCTGGCCGGACGTTGGGATGCTAACAGACTTTCGCACGGATGCTCCTCAAAAGGGAGGGAGAAGGGCCGGCCCCCCTCCCTCCGTTGGGCTAGCGCATACGGCGTTCGATAAGCCGCTTGGCTTCGGTCAGGGCAGCCTGGATGTCCTTGCCCTCGTCCAGCACCTGGGACAGCGCCTGGGTCACAATCTCGTTGGCAATGCGGTCATACTTATTGGCTCGCAAAGGCTTGACCCGGCGGGCGGCGTCGCGCCAGAGCAGCCGGGCCTGCTGGCCGCCCAAGAACTCAATGGGCTCGTTAAAGGAGGGATCTTCCTGGGCCGACAACAGCGAGGGGAAGGCACCGATGGCTTTGAAAGCAGCCACCTGCGCTTCTCTGGTAGTGGTTACAAACTTGATAAGCTCCCAGGCCAGGGCTTTGTTTTTGGAAGTGGTGGGAATGGCATAAAAGCTACCGCCCCAGGAAGCATACATCCCCTCGGGCAGCTGCTGCACCCGCCATAGTCCCTTGGTTTCGGGGGCCATCCAGTTTTGCAGGTGGCCCTGCAGCCAGGCCCCGGAGAACTGCGTGGCCACGGTACCCTTTTTGAAGGCGTCGTACCACTCGTTGGTCCAGGCCCCAACCCGGGCATCCAGCCCGGCCGCACGGATGTTTTTGGCCAGCTCGAAGGCCCGCACAAAGCGGGGGCTGTCCACAATCACTTTGCCCTGGGCATCGAAGTAGGGGCTGGTATTGGCCGGGGTGGTGGCGAAGATATTGATCCAGGCCACATCCGCGGCGTCGGCAATCAGGAAAGCGCCGGTGGTGGCCTTGATCTTACGGCCAGCGGCAATATAGCCCGGCCAGGTCATCATGTTTTTGGGGTCTACGCCGGCTTTTTGCAGGATATCCACCCGGTAAAAGAAGGTGCCGGGCCCGATGTCCACCGGCATAGCGATAAACCGGCCGTCCGACGCGGTGGCCTGGGCGATGGTGTAGGGAGTGAAGAGCCGCTTGTACTGCCCGGCGTTGTAGGGGGCCTTGTTCAGGTCTTCGAAGCCCTGCCCTTCGGCAAAGCGGCCTACAAACCCAATCTCGATGGCCGCCACGTCGGGCAGGCCCTGCCCGGTGGCCAGGGCGGTGGTGAGGGCGTTGTGGTGGTCGGCGTACTGCTGGATCACCAGCTTGACCTCGACATCGGGGTACTTTTTGTTGAACAGCTGTATCTGGGATTTAAGGGCGTCGTCCAGGTTGGGAAAGACCCCAACCGTAAGGGTGGTTTTCTGGGCCAGGCCCAGTCCAAACAAGAGCAGCAGTGCCAGCAGTGACAGGATTTGCTTCATGGTTTCCTCCTAACCAAACAGATTGCCTAGGCCGAGTTTGAAAGCGCTTTCAAAATCACACCGTTGTTTCAACCACCTCCTTCACTCCAACAGTTAGGTCAACAGGTGCGCCGCCAGGGCGCCCGAAGAACGGATCAAGGCTGTGGATTCCCGTACCACCAGCTGGGTGGAAAGGGGTTTAGGGGTGTAATCGCGCCCCTCGAGGAGAGCCAGAATCAAGCGTGCAGCCTCCCAGCCCATGGCCGGGCCGGGCTGGCGGACGGTGGTGAGGGGTGGGGTGAAGTAACTGGAGCTGGGCAGGTCGTCAAAGCCCACCAGCGAGACATCGTGGGGTACGCGGATACCCCGGCGGTACAGGGCCACGTTGGCGCCATAGGCCATCTGGTCGTTGGCGGCGAAAATGGCGGTGAACAGAGCGCCTCGAGCCAGCAGCGCCTCAACGGCCAGCAACCCGGACTGCTCCATATAGTCCCCAACCACCACCAAGGCGGGGTCGAAGGGGATATGGGCGTCCTCGAGGGCCGCCCGGTAGCCCTCGAGGCGCTCGATGGCATCGGGGTGGGAGGTGGGGCCGGCGATGTGGGCAATCCGGCGGTGGCCCAGCTCAATCAGGTGCTGGACGCCCTCGTAGGCACCCTGCCGGTTGTCTATGCCCAGGCATTGCAGGCCCGGTATTTTGCGGCCCACCACCACCACCGGCATGGTGTGGGCCAGTTCCTGCAGGCGCTCTTCCGGCACGCTGCCGTCCATCACAATCAGGCCGTCCACCTGGCGGCTTACCAGCACCTTCAGGGCTGCTTCTTCCTGGTCAACCCGCCAGTGTCCACTGGCAAAGATGGGGTGGTAGGTGGTGCCCTCGAGGGCCTGCTCCACCCCCTTGAGCATCTCGCCGTAGTAGGGGCTGCTGATCTCCTGGGTGATGACCCCAATGGTGAGCGAGCGCCCCTGGGCCAGGCCCTTGGCCAGGATGTTGGGGCGGTAGTGCAGGCGCTCGATGGCCCTGAGAACAGCCTCGCGTTTGCTGGCGGCCACTCGAGCCGTGCCGTTGATGACCCGCGAAACCGTGCTGGGCGAGACCCCGGCCTCACGGGCTACATCGCTAAGGGTTACGGCTTCACGCATACCGGCCTCTAAGACTACTTGGGTTTCTGAGGGAAGAGTAAACCAGATTTTGAAAGCGCTGTCAAGCATCCGCTCGAGGTACCGCCATAACCCGGATGGTTGACAACAGAAAGCACGGGTGATAGTGTTTGCGTTAACGTTGTCTCAAAAAAACAATAAGCAAGGACGGCATAATAAAATGTCTAGAGAAAAGGTTACCCTTTCCCATGTGGCCCGCCTCGCCGGGGTCTCCATCATTACGGTCTCCAGGGTGCTCAACAACAAAGGGCGCTTCTCGGAGGCCACCCGGGCCCGGGTGCTCCAGGCCGCCAGCCAGCTCGGCTACGTAGCCAACACGGCAGCACGCAGCCTGCGCGGGCACCCCACCCAGATCCTGGGGATGGTCATCCCCGAGCTGGTCAGCCCGTATTTTGCCGAGCTGGCACGGGCCGCGGCCGATGCGGCCAGCCAGATGGGCTACGACCTGGCGGTGTTTACCACCTCACGCGATCCGGAGCGGGAGCGCGAGCGGGTGGGGGCCCTGCTCGGTGGGCTGGCCGACGGGCTGATCATCGTGGTACCGATTGGATCAGCCGCCTTTTTAGCCAGCCTCGAGCGCAGCCGTGCCCCGGTGGTGCTGGTCAACCACTTCGGCGCTGCCACCCACCTCCCGGTGGTGCGGGCCGACAGCTTCGAGGGCTCTCTGGCCGCTGTGCGGCACCTGCTGGCCCTGGGTCACCGGCGCATCGGTTTTATCACCGGGGCAGCGCACTCGAGCCAGGCCGCCGAGCGCCTGCGGGCCTACCGGGAGTGCATGCTGGCGGCGGGGCTGTGGGATGAACGGCTGGTGCGGCCCGGGGACTTCACCCAGCGGCGGGGGGTGGAGGCCGGTCATGAGCTTTTGAGCCTCGAGGATCCCCCCACCGCCATCTTCGCGGCCAGCGACCTCACAGCCTTTGGGGTTATCGCGGCTGCACAGGCCCGGGGTTTGCAGGTGCCCCAGGATCTCTCGGTGGTGGGCTTCGACAACATCCCCACCGCGGCCCACTCCCACCCCAGCCTGACCACCGTAGGGCATCCCATTCAAGCCATGGGCCAGGCCATGGTGGATCTGATCATCAAGGCCAAGGCTGGCGAGCAGGTGCGCGACACGCTGGTGGAGTTTCCCAGCGAGCTAATCGTTCGGGAATCGAGCGCACCCCCCCGAACCCCCGGAGAAAAAATATGAACCCAGCAATTGCAAAGAGCCTGGCCGGCCGCGATGGGCTTGCAACCCTGCTCCGCCGGATCTGGCGCTACCGGCTGCTTTACCTGATGTTGCTGCCCGGCCTGCTCTACTTCCTCATTTTCCGCTACTGGCCGCTGTGGAACGCCCAGATCGCCTTCAAGGATTTCCAGCCCATGCTGGGGGTCTGGGGCAGCCCGTGGGTGGGCCTGCAACACTTTCAGGACTTCTTCAGCTCCTACTATTTTGGTCAGCTTTTAGCCAACACCCTCATCATCAGCGTGGCCAAGATCGCGCTGGGCATCCCTCCGGCAATCCTACTGGCAATTGCCCTGCACGAAACCAGCCGGCGCTTTCTCTCGCGCATCGTACAGACGATGAGCTATCTGCCGCACTTTCTCTCCTGGGTCATCGTCTACGGCATCCTGCTGGCCATGCTTTCCCCCAGCGAGGGCCTGATAAACCACGGTTTGCGGGCGCTGGGCCTCGAGCCCATCCCCTTCCTCACCTCCACCGCCACCTTCCAGCCGGTGGTGGTGCTCTCGGAGGTCTGGAAAGAGACCGGCTGGAGCGCGATTCTGTTTCTGGCCGCCCTGCTCTCCATCAACCCCGCCCTCTACGAAGCCGCCGCCATAGACGGAGCCTCGCGCTGGCAACAGGTGCGCCATATCTCCCTGCCGGGTCTGATGGATGTATTGGTGCTGGTGGTGCTGCTCAAGATCGGAAGCATCCTGGATGCCGGTTTCCATCAGATCTTCGTGCTGTACTCGTTACCGGTCTACAGCGTGGGGGACATCATCGACACCTGGGTGTACCGGCAGGGCATTCAGAACTTTCAGTTCAGCCTGGCTACAGCAGTGGGCTTGTTCAAGGGCCTGATCGGCCTGGTCTTGATCGTGGTGGCCAACCGCCTGGCCCGGCGCTTTACCGGCAGCAGCCTGTACTAGGAGGTGCACCTTGAGAAAGCGCAGCCTATCTCCCAGCGACCGCCTCTTCGAGTGGAGCATCGACCTCTTCCTGGTAGGGGTATTGGTGGTCACCCTGGTACCCATGTGGTACGTGTTGATGGTCTCGTTTTTGCCCTTTGGCAAAAGCCCCAGTCTGTTCTTGGCCCCCTGGGACTGGTCTTTTGAGGCCTACGCCCAGCTCATTTTTCAGCCCACCATCTGGCGGGCAGCGCTCAACAGCCTGGTGCTCACCCTGGGTGGGGTGGCCATCAGCCTGACCCTCACCGTCATGGCCGCCTACCCCCTCTCCCGCCGCGAGCTTCCCGGCAGAGGTCTGATTGTGGGTCTGATTCTTTTTACCTTTCTGTTCAATGCAGGTCTGATTCCCACTTTCCTGGTGGTCAAAGATCTGGGCCTGCTCAACACCTACTGGTCGGTGCTGCTCAACGGGGCGGTGAGCGTCTACAACCTTTTGGTGATGAAAACCTTCTTCCAGAGCCTACCCGAGAGCCTCGAGGAGGCCGCCCGGATAGACGGGGCCAACGACTGGCAGGTGCTGTGGCACGTGGTGCTGCCCCTCTCCCGGCCCATCCTCCTGACCATTGGCTTGTTCTACGGCGTGGCTAACTGGAACAACTTCTTCGAACCCATTCTCTTCCTTTCCGACCGCAGCCTGATGCCTTTACCGGTGGTGCTGCGGGACATCCTGACCGGCCTCAACGTGGCCGAGTACGTGGAGGGCACGGCAGCCCAGGCTGCGCCGGCAGAGGCTCTGAAGATGGCAGCGGTTGTCCTTATCACGCTACCGATGCTCCTGGTATACCCCTGGATCCAGCGTTATTTCACCAAGGGCGTGCTGATCGGCAGCGTGAAGGAATAGGAGGTATGCATGAAGATCGGCTCTAGAGTCTTATGTTCCCTGCTCCTGTGTGGCAGCCTGGCCGCCCCAGGTGCGCTGGCCCAGGCCAACCTGACCGAGCTCAGCGTAGCCCTGTACGCCGCCAATCCTGAGGCCCCGGCCCCACCGGCCAACTGGGAGGTATACCGCCTGCTGCGGGAAAAGCTGGGGATCAACCTCAGGTTCACCATGCTGCCCACCGGCGCCGACGGGGACAACCGCCTGGGCGCGCTGGCTGCCGCCAACGACCTGCCCGACCTCTTCGAGGTGCGCAGCCTGGCCCTGTTCGACCGCCTGGTGCAGCAAGGCCAGTTGGCCCCGGTCAATAGCCTTCTGCCTCAGATGCCCAAACGCACCGCCGAGCGCTACAGCGATGCCAGGCGCAACCTGCTGGTCACCACCAACGGCCAGATCTACGGCTTGCAGGAGCCGGTAACCCTGAGCCGCCAGTACGCCATCTGGGTGCGCAAGGACTGGCTCGACAAGCTGGGGCTCAAAGCCCCTACGACCCTCGAGGAGTTCTTCGAGGTAGCCAAGGCCTTCACCGAGCGCGACCCCGACGGCAACGGGCGCAACGACACCTACGGCTTCGCCGGCGTGATCGACTTCGACACCGCTGGCATCCTGCCGGGCCTGGGCCTGGGCAACCACTTCCAGTGGGTCTACGGCGCTTACGGGGTAGCGGGCACCTGGAACTACAACCCCAGAGCCTTTGCCGCCAACCTGCGCGACCCCAACTTCCGCCGGGCCACCGAGTACATCCGGCGGCTGGTGGAGGCCAGGGTCATCGACCCAGACTGGGCCACCATGCGCCGGGCCGACCTGCGCACCCGCTGGCAGCAGGGCCGCTACGGGATGTTTTTTGAGAGCGTAGGCGGCCTGCAGGCTGGTTTACAGAACTTCCATGCCAACAACCCCGGCGCGGAGTTGCTCATGCTGCCCCCGCCCAGGGGCCCCGAGGGCAAAAGCACCATGGGTACCTACTCCTCGGCCGGCTGGCTCTTCGCGGTCTCCAAGCGGGCCATGGACGCGGGCAAGGGCCCGGCCATCGCGCGCTTCCTCGAGTGGGCCCACAGCGGTGAAGGGTACTTCCTGCTGGGCTGGGGTCGCTACAATGTTGACTACACCCTTCCCAACAACGTGCCTACCATCAACACCCAGATTCCCATCAGCGTGCGCGGGAGCTACACCCAGATGCGCTGGCTGGCCTTCAACGGCAACCCCCTGGAGATGCGCGGCCGCTACCCCGAGATCAATGTGGGTGGGCGCAGATATGTGATGCACCAGCTCATGGCCCAGGCCCAGCGCCAGGGCAACTGGATCGATCGCACCGGCGACCTGGTGGTCAAGGCCGCGTCCAACCAGGCCGACATCGAGCGCTACGTATCGGAAAACCTGGTGCAGTTTGCGCTGGGCCAGCGACCCATCAATGACACCACCTGGGGCCAGTTCCTGAGCGGCCTGCGCAACGTGCGTTTCGAGCAGTACGAGGAAGCTGCGGCCAAAGCCCTCCGAGAAAGCGGATACCTCAAGTAAACCCTGGAGGGGCCGCTGGCGGCCCCTCCCCCAAAAGGAGCGGAACCATCCGATGAAGTACTTTCACACCATCCCCCAAGGTTCGGGCCTCCTGCCCCTTGCCGACGAGGCCTGTCAACTGCTGGCCTTCGCCAAGCTCAACCTCGAGGCCGGCCAGAGCTATGAGGGTGAGACCGGCGAGCGCGAGATGCTGTTGGTGGCGCTCTCCGGCCGAGCGGAGCTCGAGGTGGGCGGACGAAAGTTTGCCCCGATTGGCGGCCGGCCCAACGTGTTTGCAGGCAACCCTCACAGCGTTTACTTACCTCGAGGCCAGCGCTTTCAGGTGCGCGCCCTTACCCGCTTCGAGGCCGCCCTGCCCTCCGCGCCCAGCGATCTGGAGACCGAGCCCTACGAGATCCGCCCCGAGCAGGTCAACACCGGCCGCTGGGGCACCCTGAACTTCACCCGCCAGTTCCGGGAAATCCTGGTTGAACCCGATGGGCGCCCGGCCAGCCGGCTGATCGTGGGCGAGACCATCACCCCCAGCGGCAATTGGAGCACCTACCCGCCTCATAAACACGAAACAGCCCAGGGGAGCGAGGTGTTTCACGAAGAGATGTACTACTTCCGCCTCTCCTCCCCGGAAGGCTGGGGGCTGACCCGCCACTACAGCCCCGAGCGCGGCTACGACCAGACCTATGTGGTGAAGGACGAGACCCTGCTCTCCATTCCGCATGGCTACCACACCTACGTAAGCGCCCCCGGCTATACCGGCTACTACCTGTGGTTCCTGGCCGGCGACGGGCGGCGGCAGGGGGTGCGCTTCGACCCCGATCTGGCCTGGGTGCAGAAAACCGTGGGCATGGTGCAAGGAGGCTGATGGTGCAGATGTTTTCGCTGGAAGGCCGGGTGGCCTTGGTCACCGGTGGGGCCGTGGGCATCGGTCAGGCCATCGCCATCGGGCTGGCCCAGGCCGGGGCCGATGTGGCCATCGTGACCCATACCGCCGATGCCGCGCAGACCCGGCGGGCCGTGGAGGCCGCCGGAAGGCGCTTTCACGTGGTGCAGGCCGATCTGAGGCAGCCCGCTTCGGCGGCTCGGGCAATCGCCGAGACCGAGGCGGCCTTGGGGCCCCTGGACATCCTGGTCAACAACGCCGGCATCATCCGGCGGGAATGGGCCGAACGTTTTAGCGATACCGACTGGCAGGAGGTGATCGAGCTTAACCTGAACGCGGTCTGGCGCCTCTCTCAGACGGCAGGGCAGAAGATGCTGGAGCGGGGCCGGGGCAAGATCATCAACATCGCCTCGCTGCTCTCGTTCCAGGGGGGTATCCGGGTGCCTTCTTATACTGCGGCCAAGCACGCGGTGGCCGGGCTCACCAAGGCCCTGGCCAACGAGTGGGCCGCCAGGGGGATCAACGTTAACGCCATCGCCCCTGGTTACATCGCCACCGACAACACCGCAGCCTTGCGGGCCGACCCCGAGCGCTCGCGGCAGATTCTCGAGCGCATCCCGGCCGGGCGCTGGGGCCAGCCGTCCGACCTAATAGGCGCGGCCATCTTTCTGGCCTCGTCGGCCTCCGACTACGTCCACGGCCATGTCCTGGTGGTGGATGGGGGCTGGATGGCCCGGTAGGAGGATACCTGTGAGCCAGCTGGATTTCATTCAAAGCCTGGCCGCGGCCCGGGTGGTGGGCATCTTGCGCAGCAGCACATCCGCCGCGGCGGTGGAGGCGGCGCTGGCCGCGGTGCGGGGCGGTTTGCGGGTTCTCGAGGTCACCTTTACCACCCCCGGCGCCCTCGAGGCCCTGTGCACGCTGCGCCGGCAACTCCCCGACCACGTTCGGCTGGGGGCCGGTACGGTCATGACGGCAGAGGAAGGCCGGGCTGCCCTCGAGGCCGGCGCCGAGTTTCTGGTCAGCCCCCACCTGGGCGAGGATCTGCTGGCTTTGGCCAGCGAAACAGGTGTGCCCTACCTGCCGGGGGTGCTGACCCCCAGCGAGATCGTGCGGGCCCTGGGCCTGGGGGCCCAGATAATCAAGGTTTTCCCGGTGGGCTCGAGCGGGGGCCTGGCCTACATCAAGGACCTGCTGGGGCCTTTGCCCCACCTGAAGATCCTGGCCACCGGGGGGATCCGGCCCAGCGAAGTGCCGGCCTACCTGCAGGCCGGGGTCTGGGCGGTGGGTCTGGGCTCCAACCTCTTTCCCCGCGCCGCGCTCGAGCAAGGCGACTGGGCGGCCATCGAGGCCGCCACCCGCCAGGCCCTGGCAGAAGCGGGGGTTGCATGAAAACGCTCGATCTGGTTGGCCTGGGCGAGTGCATGGTGGAGTTCTTCACCGACGAGCCCCTGGGCCAGGCCCGCACCTTTACCCGGTCGTTTGGGGGGGATGTGCTCAACGCCCTGGTGGCCGCGGCCCGGCTGGGCAGCGCCACCGGTTTTATCACCCTGGTGGGCAACGATCCCTTCGGCCCTGGGCTGCTTCAGGCCTGGAAGGCCGAGGGCATCGACACCACCCTGGCCCCCCTGGTCGAGGGGGAGAACGGGGTGTACTTCATCTCGCTGCTGGAAAACGGCGAGCGCGAGTTCACCTACCGACGCCAGGGCAGCGCGGCCTCGCGGCTCTCCCCCGAACACATCCAGCCCCCCTACCTGGCCCGCGCCCGTATGTTGCTGCTCTCCGGCATCACCCAGGCCATCTCGCCCTCGGCCCAGGCGGCCACGCTGTGGGCTGCCAGGGAGGCCCGTCGAGCAGGTCTCTGGGTGGCCTTCGACCCCAACTGCCGCCCCCGCCTGTGGGCCCTGCGCGGTGGGCTAAAGGCCGCCCAGCAAGCCCTGGAGGAGATCCTCCCGTATGTGGATCTGCTTCTGCCGAGCCTCCCGGCGGATCTGGCCCTGTGGGGCCTGGAGCACCTCGAGGCCCCCTTAGCCTTGCAGGCCCTCCTGCAGTACGTCCCACGGGTGGGGCTCAAGGCAGGGGCCGAGGGGGCCTGGCTGGGCTGGGAGGGCCAGACCCAGCACGTCCCTCCGGTTTCTCCCCGCCAGGTTCGCGACACCACGGGGGCCGGGGATGCCTGGAACGGCGCTTTCCTGCACGGCTTGTTGCAGGGGTGGAACCCCCTCGAGGCAGCCCTACATGCCAACCGCCTGGCCGCGGCCAAGCTGGCCTACCGGGGCGCTATACCCCCCAGACCCTGGCCATTGGAATTAACTTGAGGAGTGTACATGCAGTTGAACGGAGATTGGGAAGCTGTGGAACCAGGCATCGAACGCCGGCTGGTGGCTTTAGGCCAACGCATGATGGCGGTGCAGGTTCGCTTTGCCAAAGGCGCAGTAGGCACCCTGCACACCCATCCACACGAGCAGCTTACCCAGGTTCTGAGCGGACGTTTCCGCTTCTGGCTGGGCCAGGAGGTGCGGGAGGTGGCTGCGGGTGAAAGCCTGCTCATCCCCGGCGGCCTCGAGCACGGCGCCAAAGCGCTGGAGGCGGGGGAGCTGCTCGATGTGTTCTCTCCTCTGCGGGAGGATCTGCTCGATGGCCCCACCGCCCACCCAGAGTAGCAGGCACCCTGGAGGATCGACCCCCAACCGTGCAGCCTTGATGTAAGGAGACACCATGCGCCAGTTCCGCGACCCTCGAACCGGTCGGCTTATCACCCAGCTTACCGACCGAGGGAACAACGTACACCTCTACTTCACCGAAAACGCCTTCGACCTCACCCGGCCCGAGATCATCTTCCGCTCAGACCGGGCGGCCAAGCAGGAGCGCGCCCCGCATGAGAACCCGCACTACAACATCTTTCGCCTGAACTACCTGACCGGCGAGATCACCCAGCTTACCGACGAAGACCAGCCGGTTGGCAGTGTAAGCAAAACCCCCGATAGCGAGCTGATCGCCTACCTGACGGCTGGGAAGGTTAAGCTTTTGAATACCCGCACCGGGAAAACCACCGTGCTTTACGAAGACAAAGGGGACTACAACCTCTACTCCCCTTCGATCAGCCCCAACCGCCGGTATGTTGGGTTTGCCCGTAACGAACGGGTTAAAGCCGTCAATACCAACGTCAACTACGGGGGCTTTAAGGAGAGCTTCTACCAGATCAAGGATGGGCGCATCACCCTGGCCCGCACCGACGGCTCGAGCTGGTTCGACGTCCACTGCGACACCCACTGGCTGGGGCATTTCCAGTTCGCACCGGACGATCCCACCCTGGCTATGTTCTGCCACGAAGGCCCCTGGAACCTGGTAACCCAGCGCATCTGGCTGCTCGACCTAGTCGCTAGGCAGGTAAGACCTATTTTTCGTCAGGATGAGCAGGACTCGGTCGGCCACGAGTTCTGGACTCAGGATGGGCTGATATTCTTTGATAACCGCGGCCCCGGCCACGACGGCACCATCACCTCTGCCAAGACCCAGGCGGTGGTGCAGGCCCCTCACCCTGGCAGCTTCCGCCCTTATGTGGGCTTGATGGATCGCGAGGGGCGGCTGGTACGCCGGATTGAGATGCCTTTTTACTGCAACCATTACCACGCCAACCCCTCCAACACCCTGCTGGTAGGCGATGATGCCGATAACCTGGTGCTCATTGATATCTCCGGGGAGCAGGCCCGGCTCGAGGTGCTGTGCGAGCACGGCACCTCCTGGCACACCCAGGCCAGCCACTGCCACCCCACCTGGAGCTGGGACGGTAAGCGCATTCTCTATGCTTCCGACCGGGGCGGACGGGTCAACCTGTATTTGCTCGAGCTCTGATCCCAGCGGTTGCACGGGCCGTGGGAGTGGGCCATGATAAAGCCCATGGACTTGCTGGTGGTGGTGCCTCACCCCGACGACGAAGTGTTCGGCGCAGGTGGAACACTCATTCAGTACGCCGACTGGGGCCTGGAGACCGGCCTGATCACCCTGACCAAAGGCGAAGCCGGGCGCACTCTGGGCTTGTGCGCCCCCGAGGCGCTGGGGGATTTTCGTGCGGAGGAGTTGCGGCGGGCCGTGGAAATTCTTAAGGTGGGCCATTTTGAGCTATACGATTTCCCCAACGGTCTACCCAACAACCCGGTAGACGGTGAAGCCAGGGGCCACGGCTTCTCCACGCCGCAAGGGGTGGCCGACCATCCCGAAATTGTCGACCTGTTGCTGTGGCGCCTGGAGGTGCTGCGCCCCAGGGCCATCATTACCTTTGGCCCCAACGGCTCCAACCGCCACCCCGACCACGTCGCCACCCATCGGTTTGTGGTGAAGGCCGTAGAAAAATCGGGGCAGAAGATCAAGCTATTCTTCTACGCATCCCCACAGCCACTGCCGGAGTATCTGGAAGGCTGGCTGCCGCCCAACCACGTGCGCCACCTGCCGATGGAGGTGCTGCTGCAGAAACTGCGGGCCATGGCCCAGCACCGCACCCAGGCCCTCTCGGTGCTCAACTTTATGGATCGCTTCAGCCATCGCCTGGCCAGCGAGACCTTTCATCTGGCAGGCTACGAAGGGCCCATACAGCACGAGCTGCTCTGGTATGCCCGGCCTTAGGACGCGCCGGGCTGGGGAAGTGTTCCGGCTGACGGTTAGGAGCGGCCTCGAGGGTTAGACTCAAACCCATGAGAGAACGCATGTTTTCCATCACCACCCCCGAAGAGGCCGATGCTTTTATCGACAGCAGGCCCATCGTGGCCATCTTCAAAGCGGGCACCTGCCACAAAACCATGCAGGGCTGGGGCAACGTCGAAAAAATGCTGCGCGTGCGGCCCGAAATTCCGGTGGGCATTATCAAGGTGGTGGAGCACCGCCCAGCCTCGAACCGGGTGGCCGAGCGCACCGGCATCGTACACCACTCCCCGCAAATTATCCTGTTCCGTAACGGCCAGCCGCTTTTTGAGCTGAACAACTGGGAGATCACCCTGGAAAACCTCGAGCCCCTCTTCCAGCAGCACCTGCCGGATGTAAAGGTCGAACCCGCGCAAGAAGGGGGTAAAAGCAACCTCGAGCCCTACAAGCGCCTTCTGGACGCCTACCTGAGCGGAGCAGTCAGCGAACAGCAGTTCGCCTGGGCCTACCTCAACATGTTCCGCGAAGACGCTTCGCTGCGCTCGCAGGAGGAGTTCGAACTGCTCAACTCCCTGTTCGGCAACCCCGACGAGCACCACATCCACCCCATGACCATCCTACAGTTTGAGCAAGCCAACCCCCAGGCCACGCCCCTGTTCGAGCGCGCCCAGCACCTACGGGCCCGCCTCGATACGCTCTGATGCCAGGTTCGGTTAGTTCGGCGCCGAAAGACAGCAAACCAACCCGACCGAAGTTATCCGCGTAGCGGAAGACGATACCGCCCCTTAGAAGGGAGTGCCCTGGGATTCAAAAAGATAGCCTCTGAAAGTCTTTGCTGTTGATTATCTTTTTGAATCCGGTATAAGGTTCAACCCCACCACCACCGGGTCGTGGTCGGATACACGGTACTGATCAGGGGCGTAAAGGACGGTCTGCAGGTTGGGGGTTTTGAAGTTGGTGTTGTAGTCGAGGACATTAGGTTCGTCGGCGTTGATGTGGTACTCGGCCACTCCTGACACCTGGGCGTTCAGCGAGGGCGAGGCCAGCGCATAGTCCAGGTAGCCCCACTGCCCATCGAACACATACGAGTAGGCCTCGGGGCCCAGGCGGGCCTCGAGCAGGTTGATAAAGCCTGCCTTCCTGAGCGTGGCAATGGGGTCTTCCTGAGCATAAGCGTTGTAGTCGCCAATCAAGAGGATGTCTGGATCGGCCACACCGGTGGGGTTCGTAGCCAGCCAGGCCACCAGTTGCCGCGCAGCGTTGGTGCGCACCGCGTTGCAGTTGCCCTGGCCGTCGCCCTGGTCCGGTAGGTCGCAGGGCGAGCCCTTGCTCTTGAGGTGGTTCACGTTGACGATAAAAATGGCCCCGTTGTCCCTTTGCTGGAAGGCCTGGGCCAGCGAGGCCCGGTTGCGTGGGGCGCTGTCGCCGCCGTTAACAAAGGCCGGGGTGTTAAGAACCGCGGTTCGACCCACTGGGGTCACACGGGCCGGTTTGTAAATCAGGCCCACCTTGATGGCATCGGTGCCCAGGGCGTTCACCTGCCCGGTAGCTGCATCCGCATCAATAAAGGCATAGGTTCCGGGGGCGGTGGCTTCGTTGAGTTTATTCACCAAAAAGGCGATGGCGCTATCGGGGCCGTACCCGTCGTTCTCGAGCTCGTTTACCCCCAGCACATCCGGGTTCATAGCCAGGATGGCCGCCACCGTTTTGGGCCACTGACGGTCGAACTCAGCCGGGGTGTCGGCACCACGGCAGTCGGCGGGAGCTCCGCCCAGTCCGTAGGTGCAGTTATCCACTGTGTCCGGCTGGCCGTCAAAGGTGTTGAAGAAGTTGAGCAGGTTCATCCCCACCACCCGCAGCGTGCCCCCCACCTCGGGCGGGGTGGTCGGGCGTGGGTTGGCCGCCACAAAATTGACGTACCCGTTCAGGGCCCCAATGGGCCGCACCCGGTAGGCGTTTCCACTGGCCGCGTTACCAGACCAGGTGTAGGTCATCACCCCCACGATACCCGTCGCGGTATCCCCCCCACGCAGGGTGTTGCTGGCGCTCAGGGGCTGGCCGTTTCGCCCGAACAGGATGGGGTCGGGGTTCTGATTTTGCAGGGCATCGTCCAGGATGATGCGGTTAAGGCTGTTCTGGGCTTGCAAAGCGTTGGCGGCAGCGCCAGGGGTGGCAACCTGGGTGGGCTGCTTCAGCCGTCCACCGGACGAAAGCACCACCTGCCCAAAGCGCCCAAGCTGAAAGTGTTCGGTTACATAAAGGGTCTGGGGGAGCCGCACCAGCATACCCTCGTAGCGCTCGGCCTCGCTGGCCGAGGCAAAGGGCAGGGTCACATCGGTGGGGGTGACGGTGCCGGTTCCACACCTGGTAATGGAGGTCGAGCTGATCTGGGTCTGATCCTGAAACTCGCCCGCCGTTCCCACCACCCGCACCACCTCGCCCAGGCGCACGCTGTCGTTGTTGCCATTGAATACAAAAATACCATCGGAGGTGCTTGCGTCCCCGTCGCCGTTGGGGTCTTGGATGTAGAAGCCCCGCAGAGCCGGGGTGGGGCCTTCGTAATCCCCTACCACCACGCCTTTGGTCGCCACATCGCCGGTGATGGCTGCCGACATGCCGCTGCCCTGAATTTTATAGATCGGGGTGTAAGGCAGATCGCATTCTGAGGACGCACTGAAAGATAGAAGCCCGTGCGGGCCTATTCCCAAAGGTGTGTAGGCGAACAACCCAGCCAAGACAAGCAACCAAGCCCCTACGCGCAAAAATGGTTCCATACATCCTCCCGGCAAACTGTATCCAAAATGAGGCCGTAGCGCCAACTAAAAGCGCGACAAACAAAAACCCCGGCCTTTGCGGCCGGAGCGGGGTAGCTGGAAATTAGGGGGCCTTCCCTCGAGTATTAATCTTGAGCGCTGCCCAGATGGGGCAGAAGTTGAGGGTTGCGGTCACCACCATGATCAACCCCAACAACCCAAACACCCAGGCCCAGATGCCGCTACTACCGAAAAAGGCGATCAGAAAGAACACCACCGCCAGGATGTAGCGAACGAGCCGATCCGTGCTGCCTACGTTGGGAATCATAGACCCCTCCTTAGCCAGAGCCTAACATTTTCGAGCAGGTACATAGGCCCTTGCTATCAATTATACGCCGCCCACAAGCCTTTTAGATCTCAGGATTCGGGGCGGCTCAAGCGGTAGCGGAGCTGCTGCAGGTGATGCTGCTCGTGGTAGGCCAGGGTCTGTAGCCAGCCGAGGGCAGTCAGCTCGCCGAAAAAGGGGTGGGCATAGGTGGGGGGCCAGGATAGGCGCTCCCCGCTTTCGGCCACCTCGAGCAGCAGGCGTTGGCGCACCGCTTCCAGGCGTTCTAGCAATTGCGCACGGGTCAGCCCCCCCTTGGGCTCCATCTGGGGTGGGGCCAGCAGGCGGCCATCAGGCCGGGTTCGACCGGGCGGCGGGGGCGGGAAGGGCTCGGCCTCGCCCAGGGCGACCTTGCGCAGCCGCCGAATAATTTTTCCTGCCGACTCCTCGACCAGCGCAAGGTGCTCGAGCACCTCAGCGGGACTCCAAACCTCTGGCCCAGGTCGTCTCAACAAGGCCTCGTCGGTAAGACCCTCCACCAGTTGTAAAAGCTCCTGCCGTGAACGTGCCAGATGGCGCAGGCAATGGGCCGCATCACCAAAGCGCGACAGCATCTCCTGGGCGGAAGACATGAAGGCATTCTACAAAAATCAACCCCCCTGGCTACGAGCGATCAAAGGCCTCGCACATCTGGCTGGTGCAGGGCAGGCAGACCAAGCCCTTCAGGTAGAGCTCGTGCACCGCATCCACACCGGCAATCTGTTGCAAACGCTCGAGCGAAATCTGCACTTCGTGATCCGGTAGATACACTTTGACCTGGTTCATGGTGCCCGGAACCCACTCGCACTGGATACCTCCCCTCCCCGGCAATCCTTGTTGAAGCGCCTGCATAACCCTGCACCCCCTCACTGCCACAAAACCTGGTCTTTGAAGATATTTATAGCCGAACGGGTTGAATTGAACTAGAGAATTATGTCCCGTTGCAGGCCAGGCACCCAACACATCATGAAGCGTTTCAATTTGCCCACCCTCGAGCGGGTACAGGTAAGATACAGGGGTTATGGTTCCGATTGATCTGTCCGGTAAAAAAGCCCTGGTCATGGGCGTAACCAACGAGCATAGCCTGGGCTGGGCTATCGCCGAAAAACTGTACGCTGCTGGGGCCGAAGTGGCCTTCAGCTACCAGGGCGAGCGGCTCCGGGAAAAGCTTGAGAAACTTACCGCAGGCCGTCCAAATCAGCGCCTGTACCAGGTGGATGTCACCGACGAAGCCGCCCTCAAGGCCATGTTTGCCGACCTAGGGCAGGCCTGGGGCGGCCTCGACTACCTGGTACATTCAATCGCCTTTGCCCCCCGCGCCGCCATGGAAGGCCGCTTCATCGAGACCACCGCTGCCGACTGGAACACCGCCCTGCAGGTCTCGGCCTACTCGCTGGTCGCCGTGGCCCGCGAAGCCGAGCCGCTGCTCCGCGAGGGGGGCAGCCTGGTCACCCTGACCTACTACGCCTCCGAAAAGGTGGTGCCCAGGTACAACGTAATGGGCATTGCCAAAGCCGCCCTGGAAGCCAGCGTGCGCTACCTAGCCTATGAGTTGGGCAAGAAAAACATCCGGGTCAACGCCATCAGCGCCGGGGCCATTCGCACTGTGGCGGCCATGAGCATTCCCGGCTTTCGCAAGATGGTAGCCAAATACAATGCCACAGCCCCCCTGGGGCGCATGATCACCCATGAGGAGGTGGGCAACCTGGGTTTGTACCTGCTCTCCCCCCTATCCAGCGGCACCACCGGCCAGACGGTGTATGTGGATGCAGGCTACAGCATCATGGGCATGAGCTGGGATGACGCGCAGGAATAGATCCCCAAAGAGGGGATGTGGGGGCGCTATGATCCCTCGGTTTTCACATGCACCCCCGCATGTTCCGAAGGAGCCCATAGCTTAGCGGAAGGGCGGGATGCCCTGTCGCTAGCAGCCGCTCCAGAGGAATGCCCTGGAACGGCCCGCTTTGGGCGATTCCTTACAGACAAAACCTAGCGGCGCTTGCGCCCACCCTTGCCACCGGGCTTTTTACCGCCGCCGCTAAAACCTCCAGCACCGCGCAAAAAGCTTTTGAGCTTGTTTTCAAACTCGGGAGCCTGGCGGGGCAAGCGCTTGGGCCGGGGGGGCTCCACTGGGGCCGGGGTCAGTTCCTTGATGGAAAGATCCAGGCGGCCCTTTTCATCACGCCCCAAAACCAGCACCGAGACCACATCCCCTTCATTCAAATGGTCGCGGATGTTCTTGACGAACTCGTGGGCCACCTGCGAGATATGCACCAGACCCGACTCACCGTTGGGAAACTCCACAAAAGCCCCAAACTCCACAATTCGTGTAACACGACCTTCTACGATTGCACCGGCTTCAAGCTCCATTCAAGCGTTCCTCCAAAACCACACGCAATCCCATAGCTCAGATGTACCAAAGCTGTTGGGGATTCACGATACCTCACTATACCATCCCCGGTCTGCTTCGCCATAAAGCCACGCCCCGTCTAGGCGCTGTAATAGCAGATTCGGCGAACCAACCCCACCAAAGGGATACGCTTTCTTCGCCGAGCATAGCAAGGGGTGTGCTCTAGGATGCCCAAAGATGGCCTCTGTTTGCATCCGGTATAAGGGGTTGGCGGCTCCAAATGTAACGCATTTGCAACACTAAATATAAAAAGTGATATATTTGAACCACGGAGGAACTCAAAATGATCGTCGACCGCCCCAGGGATTTATGGTTTGAGCTCGATAGCGAGGAGCGCCAGATTATCGGCGCTCTGCGGGATTTTTTGCAGGCCGAGGTGGCCCCCACCGCCGCCGAGCGCGACGAGACCGGTGCCTTTCCCTTTGAGATTGTGAAGAAGTTGGGCCAGATGGGGGTGATGGGGGCCCAGGTGCCCGAGCAGTACGGCGGGGCAGGGCTTTCGACGCGTACTTTTGCCCGCATTATCGAAGAAATTGCCGCGGTGGATGGTTCGCTGGCGCTTACCGTGGCCTCGCACAACAGCCTGTGCACCGGCCATATTCTGATTGCCGGCAACGAACAGCAGAAGCGGCAGTTTCTGCCCCGGCTGGCTTCCGCCGAGGTGCTGGGGGCCTGGGGCCTCACCGAACCGGGCAGCGGCTCAGACGCGGCGGCCATGCGCACCAAAGCCGAAGAAACTGCCTCGGGCTGGGTGCTGAACGGTTCAAAGCAGTTCATCACCCAGGGGTCGGTGGCCGGGGTCTATGTGATCAACGCCCGCACCGATGCCGCCCCCAGCGAGGAAAAGAAGCACCTGGGGCTCTCGGCGCTGGTGTTCGAGGCCCCCATACCCGGTCTGCGGATTGGGCGCAAGGAGAAGAAGCTGGGGCTCAACGCTTCGGACACTGCGCAGATAATCTTTGAGGATATTACCCTACCCAAAGAGGCCCTGCTGGGTGAGCGGGGCAAGGGCTTCTACGATGTGATGAAGGTGCTGGAAGGCGGGCGCATCGGCATTGCCGCCATGGCGGTGGGGCTGGGGCGGGCCGCTCTGGAGTTCGCTAGCAAGTATGCCCTACAGCGCGAGCAGTTTGGCAAGCCCATCGCCGAGTTCCAGGCGGTCTCGCACAAGCTGGCCGAGATGGCTACGCAGCTAGAAGCCGCCCGGCTTTTGTACCTGAAGGCCGCCGAACTGCGGGACGCCGGTAAGCCCTTCGGCCCGGCTGCGGCCCAGGCCAAGCTCTTCGCCTCGGAGGTAGCGGTGCAGGCCTGCGACGAGGCCATTCAGATCCTGGGCGGCTACGGCTACATCAAGGAGTACCCGGTCGAGCGCTACTGGCGCGACGCCCGCCTGACCCGCATCGGGGAGGGCACCAGCGAGGTGCTGAAGGTCATCATCGCCAAGCACCTGCTGGCCCAGTACCGCTAACAAAGACCCTTCCCCCCTTCCCTGCGCCCTGCTATCCTTTTGCGGTGTACGAACTGTTCAAGCCCTGGCTGTTCCGCCAAGACCCCGAGACCATCCACGAGCGGGTGATGCACGGCCTGGCCTGGCTGGGGCAGCGGGGGCCTGGCCTCGAGCCCATCCGCCTGTTCTTCAGCCTGCGCGACCCGCGCCTCGAGGTCACGGCCTTTGGCCTGCGCTTCCCCAACCCCATCGGTCTGGCCGCAGGTTTCGACAAAAACGCAGCAGCCGTGCGAACCTGGGCCGCCCTGGGCTTCGGGCACGTGGAGGTTGGCTCGGTGACAGCCCGGCCCCAGCCGGGCAACCCCAGGCCCCGCCTGTTTCGGCTGCCCCAGGATCAGGCGCTCATCAACCGCATGGGCTTCAACAACGAGGGGGCCGAGGCCATCGCCCGCAGGCTAGAACGCTTGCAACAAACCTTTGGCCGGCCCCCGGTGCCGCTGGGCATCAACCTGGGCAAGTCCAAGATCACCCCCCTGGAGGAGGCCCCCCAGGACTATTTGCAAAGCCTCTCCCGGCTGTGGCCGTATGGCGACTACTTCGCCATCAACGTAAGCTCCCCCAACACGCCGGGGCTGCGGGCTTTGCAGGATAAAGAGCGGCTGGAGGAGCTGCTGGCCGCGCTCACCGGGTTTGTGCAGGGCCGGAAGCCCCTGCTGCTCAAAATCGCCCCCGACCTTACCTGGGAGCAGATTGACGAGATTCTGGGCCTGGTGGAAGATTACCGCCTCGCGGGCCTGATCGCCACCAACACCACCACCGCCCGCACCGGCCTGCAAACCCCCATAGACCAGGCCGGCGGCCTCTCGGGCAGGCCCCTGCGGGCGCGCTCGCTGGAAGTGTTGAAGTATCTACATCAGCAGCTTGGGGGCCGGCTACCGATTGTCTCGGTGGGGGGTATTTTCAGTGCAGAGGACGTGTGGGAGCGGCTGGAGAACGGGGCCACGCTGGTGCAGGTGTACACCGGTTTGGTCTACGAGGGGCCCCTGATGATGAAAAAGCTGTGCCGGGGGCTGCTGGAAAGAATGGAGCGAGAAGGTTTGCGCAGCCTCACAGAGCTCCGTTCGACTCCGTAGCCAGCAGTTCGCGAATTTTCTCGAGCTCCCCTTCGGCAGCGGCCTCGCCATCCCGGATGGCCTGCTCGAGCTGCGGCTGCTGAAAGTTAAAGATTCCGATGCCCTCGAGCTTAGGCCGCAGCACCAGGTCGGGGCGCGCGACCGCCAGCTTTACCTCGGCCAGGCGGATCTGCATAATCTCCACCGAACGGTAGACGTTTTGGATGGGGTTGGTGTCCGTGCCACGGCGGAAAATCTGCTGCCACCAGGTTTTTTTCTGGGGGTGCTCATGCAACACCTCCAGCGGGGTCACATCCACCGCAATCACCCGCTCCGCTCCCAAAAAGCGGGCCAGATCCACCGGAATCTGGTTCAGAATGCCGCCGTCGGCCAGCAGCTGCGCGCCCACCCAGATGGGGCTGATCACCCCTGGGTAGGCGATGGAGGCCCGAATGGCCTGGAACACATCGCCCTGGCGAAAATACACCTCGGTTCCGGTAACCAGGTCGGTAGCAGTAATGCCCAGCGGAATGGGGAAATCCTCTATCTGGCGGGGTAGGTGGGGCTCCAAAACACGCACCAGCTCGCTGAAGTTGAGCATATCGCTCAAAGGGTTTAAGTCCAAAAAGCGCCAAAAAGATGTCTGGGACAAGATCTCCTGCACCCCACTGGCCGAGTGACCCGCAGCGAAAAAGGCCGCCATAATGCTGCCCATGCTGGTTCCGGCCATCACGCTGGGGCGGAAGCCCTCGCGTTCCAGCACCCGCATTACGCCAATGTGGGCGTACCCTCTGGCCCCCCCACCGCCCAGAGCCATTCCGAAACGCTTAGACTCCGCCATGCCTCCAGCCTAACCCCAAACCACTGGTTAATTCCATTTAGACTTAGACAAGGACCGCGCCGCCTACAAAGAATCTAAAAAGCGCTTCTTGAGTTCGGGGGTTGGCACCATACAGCGCTCGAGCCGCCCAAAAAGGCGGTAGCGGTTTTTGGCAATCAAGCGGTAGACCCAGTCCCGCAACCCCTTGGGCACCCACCGCAGTAGCGCGGGGATGCGCCACACCCCTCCCAGCCGGTAGAGGATGTGCAGGGCGGCATCCGACTCCAGCCAGACCCGCCCCTCCTCAACCACCACCACGCTATCGGCCAGAGCTGTCTCGGTAGGAATACCGTACCGTCGAAGCAGCTGTTGCCCAACCTCGGACTGCTGGGAAGCAAACACAAAGCGCTGGGACTTGTCGTGGCGAAGGATAAACTGCACGGTGCGGTGGCACAGGTTGCAGACACCATCGAACAACACCACCGTCTTCATGGTTTCAGTTTAGTGCGGTAGGGCTCGAGGGAATGTGGCAGGGGCATTTGTAACCCACCTTGCGCCCCCAACCCCCCGTGTTGCTAAAATGCGCAACACGGGGTAGCCAAGGTGAAACTCATTGACCAATACGGGCGCATCATCAAGGATCTACGAGTTTCGGTCACGCCGCGCTGCAACCTGCACTGTTTGTACTGCCATCCGCTGGGCTGGGAGCAGAGCGAACCCCCCGGCACCCTCTCGGTTGAAGACACCCGCCACTTCCTGAAGGCCATGCAGATGCTGGGCCTGGAATCGGTGCGCTTTACCGGCGGCGAGCCCCTGGTGCGCAAAGAACTGCCCCAGATGATCGCGGCGGCCCGCGAGCTGGGCATCCCCGATATCGCCATCACCACCAACGGCCTCCTCTTCAAGCGAAAGGCCAAGGAGCTTTTAAGCGCAGGGCTCAAACGCATCAACCTCTCGATGGACGCGGTAACCCCCGAGGTCTTCCGAACCATGACCCGGGGCGGGCAGGTCGAGAAGGTCTGGGAGGCCATCGAAACCGCCTGGGAGCTGGGCATGCACCCGGTCAAAATCAACGCGGTGATGATCCGGGGCATGAACGAACAGGAGGTAATTCCGCTGGCCTCGCTCTCGCTGGACAAGCCCCTCGAGGTGCGCTTCCTGGAGTACATGCACCTCGACAACTCCAACCCTGAGCTCTACCACGCCCGCTTTATCAGCGGGGCTGAGACCCGGGCCAGAATCGAGGCCCACTTTGGCCCCCTCGAGCGCGTAGACCACGACCCCACCGCCCCCGCACGGGTTTATCGCATTCCCGGCGCGGTGGGTACGGTGGGCTTTATCAACCCGGTTACCGAGCCTTTTTGCTCCAAGTGCTCCCGCCTGCGCCTGACCGCCGACAAAAAAATCCGGCCCTGTTTGCTGACCGACCTAGAGATGGACATCGCCTGGGCCTTTGAGGCCGAGAACCCTGTGGAGGCCCTGGTAGACGCCATCCTGCTGGCTACCGACCGCAAACCGGCCTTTGGCAACACCCTGCCCACCCTGCGCGAGCGGGTGATGGTGGGAATTGGCGGCTAGAGCACACCGTAGTTGTAGGTATCGTGGCGGCCATTTTTGTCCACAATGGCCCACCAGCGGTGCTCGGAGAGCGAGGGCATCTGGAGTAGAAACACCCAGAACTTGTTGGGGTTTTCGCCGCCATCGGGCTGAATGGGGCTTTCGGGGGTGATCAGGGTGAGCTGGGAATCCCCCGCGTTCATGAAGTCCCGCACGGCATTTTGTAGCTCCTCGTGGTCGGGTTCGTCGGAGAGGTCGTAGGCCGAAGGATCGGCCTCGATCAGGCCCAGGGGGCTTTGGTCGTCCTCGCCGTCCTCTACAAAGCTGGTAATGGCCGCCTCGAGGGCCTCGAGAAAGCCCTCTTCATCGGTCACAGAGGGTACTTCGACATTCAGGTCGGGCACCCCCAGCGCTCTCAGCAAGGATTCTATTCGCTGTTGCAAGGCCATAAGCAAGCTCGTCTGATTACATAACCACAAATGTGCAGACCGGTCAAGCAAAACCCAGGCGAGCCGGGGCTTGACCGCGCTGGTGTTTTCTTCAAAACCCTGTTATTGAGCCTTGGCCTGCCGGAAGCGTTCGATGCAGGCCTGCACCTCGGCCACCGCCCCGGCCCTGTCTTTCCAGCCCGCAACCTTGACCCACTTGCCCTTGTGGGCTTCCAGGGCCTTGTAGGTCTCGAAGAAGTTCTGAATCTCCTGTTTGTAGGCGTTGGGCACGTCGCTTAGATCCTGGATGTGATCCCAGCGGGGGTCTTCCGCCACCACCCCGATGATCTTGGCATCGCCGCCTTTCTCGTCCTGCATGTCCACCATGCCCACAATCCGCACATCCACCACCACGCCCGGCAAGAGGGGGTAGGTGGAGAGGATGATGCCATCCAGGGGGTCGCCGTCCTCGGCTAAGGTGGAGGGGATGAAGCCGTAGTCGCCGGGGTAGAACTGGGCGGTAGGCAGCACCCGGTCGAGCTTGATAGCTTCGAGGTCGGGGTCGTACTCGTACTTGTTAGAGGAGCCGCGCGGCACCTCGATAACCATATGAACGATCTCAGGGGCTTTTTTCCCAACGGGTAGGTTCTTGAGGTTGGCCATAGCGCACTTATTTTGCCACCCTTCCGCCAAAGCGGCAAATAATGGTGCCATGCTGGAAAGGGTTTTCTATCTAGCACTCCTGTACGTCCTGCTGCTTACGCTTCTTGCTCCGCAACTGCAAAACGTGTGGGCCGTAAAACTCGGCCTGTACCTCGCCACCGCCCTCATCTTGCTGTACCCCTTGGTATGGCTGCTAGGGCTGCTGGCTCTGGCGCGGCGGCGCCCTGCCTTGGCCATAAGCCTGGCCCTGAGCACCATCTCCCCACCCATCCTTGCCACCAGCCTCCTCCAGCTCATCGGCGGGTTCGTGGCCTCAGCCCGCTACCGCTCCCGCCCACCCACCGCGGAAACCTACCGCCAGCGAACCCGCTACACCCTTCCGTTCACGGGGGTGTGGTGGGTCGCCAACGGCGGGCCAGACCCCTCCACCTCGCACTCCTGGGAGCTGATAGGCCAGCGCTACGCCTACGACTTCGTCATTCTTGACGAAAGCGGGAAGAGCTATCGCCAAGACGGGCGGCGGATTGAGGACTACTACGCCTTCGGGGCGCCGGTGCTGGCACCGGCGGACGGCATGGTGGTAGCGGTGCAGAACCGCCACCGCGACTGCCCGTGGCCGGGGGTAATAGACCCCTTGGCCTGGAGCATCCTCGGCAATTACGTGGTGATCCGCCACAACGAGGGCGAGTACAGCCTCCTCGCCCACCTGCGCCGGGGGAGCGTGCGGGTGCGCCCTGGAGATCGGGTGCTGCGAGGGCAGGTGATCGGGGCGTGCGGCAACTCCGGGCACTCCACCGAGCCGCACCTGCATTTTCAGGTTCAGGATCATCCCAACTTCTTCCTGGCCGCTTCCCTGCCGGTACGCTACAGCCGCTGGCGCCGCGTGCGGGAAGGACAGGGCCAGGAGGTGGAGGAGGGGTTTTTCGTCCGGGGGGAGTGTGTAGAAAGCCTCGAGGGCGCGCCCAACCCCGCCCGGTGGCCGCTTTTGCGTTAGCATCTTCCTATGCAGCTGCGCTTCTTCCTCGTCCTGGCGGCCCTTGGCTTCGGCGCTTCGGGCCTGGCCCAGTCCCTGAGTTTTGGTCTATATGCTCGCCTGAGTCCGGACTACCTGACCCCCACGGTGGAGGCCACCCTCCCACTGGAGGGACTCGAGCTCAACGCGCGCTTTCAGCGCGAGGCCCTGGGGGTGGGGCTGGGCGGTGCCCTGGAGCTTGGCCCCCTGGGCCGGCTGAGCTACGGCGCACGGGCCAGCCTGGGCTTTGCCGGCTGGGGCTTACAGGCCGCTGCCAGCGGCGTCTTTGGCCCGGTGGCTGCCAGTCTGGAGGCCGCTTATAGCAACACCCTGCGCTCGAGCTTGTGGGTGGGCGACGAGGCCGAGGGCGGGTTGAAGCTGGGCCTGGGCGGGCGCTACCGGCTGGACGGACGGCAGACCCTGGGCCTGCAACTGGGCTTCAAAAACAGCCTGGCCGGCGTCGCCAGCGGCTCGGGGGAGCTGAGCTATGCCCTGCGCCGGCAGGAGACCTACACCCTGGGGCTGGGGATAGACGATTCACGCCTGTATGGCCTGCTGGGCTGGCGGGGCGAGCTCGATGAGGCCGGGACGCTGCTCGAGGCCACCCTGCGGGCCGGGCAGCTCAACCGGCTGGAGGCGGCCCTCACCACCCCGCTCGACGAAGACCTGCTTAACTACCTTAAGCTGCGCCTAACCGTGGCCTACCCCTGGGCTGCTACCCTGGGGGTGGAGGCCTATGGCTTCCGCGTCGATGCCGGCTACGATGGCGGCTTCTCACTATGGTTGCGCTACCGGCTCAGTTTTGGAGGCAACGAATGAAAAAACTACTAACAATCGCCTTCCTATCCCTTGGGCTGGCTATGGCCCAGAACATCACCGAAATTACCCGCCAGGTGCAGGCCAACCTGGAACGCTCGCCCTGGGAGGCCACCATCACCGGCAGGGTGCAGCTACCCGACGGCAGCACCCAGGAGGCCGATTTCCGGCTCCAGGTGATTCCGGGCAAGGAGCAGCTGGCCCGCGTCGAGTTCAAAAAGCCCGCCGCCCTCGAGGGCAACTTTGTGGTGATCTCGGATAAGGAGGTCTGGAACTATCTCTTCCTGACCAACCAGCTCATCATCCAGCCCCGCGCCAAAGCCCGGATAGAGGGCCTGGGTGTGAACCTGACCAGCCTGGGCGACTTCCAGGAGCTCACCCAGCAGGTCACGCTGCGGCTGCTGGGCGAACAAAACACCCCCGCCGGCCCGGCCTGGCGCATTGCCGGCACCCCCAAGGATGCCTCGCTGGGCTTTGCCAGCATGGAAATTCTGGTGCTCAAGTCCGACCCCCGCCCCCTCTCCATCACCCTGCGCGACAGCAGCAACAAAGTGCTGGCCGACCTGAACCTCACCAACTTCCGCCGGGCCAACCTGACCCCCCAGGCCCTGCGTAAGCGGCCCGCCGATGCCGAGGTGTTGCGGCGGAACTAAAGTAAGGGACTTTGGCTCACGCAATGAGCAGCTTGATATGCTATGAATAGCAGACCGACTCAGATCAGGCTTACAGCGCGCAGGCTCGATTAGAGCGAGAAAAGGCCATCACTCGCGCATGTCATAGACAGCTACAAAACGAAAAGCACGCAGCCGTACACGCTCTTCAGGTTCAAGCGAGACACCTTGCCCATCTTGGTTCTTTGAAGAATCTAATAGACGTCTTGCGTAGGAGGGGAGTTCTGCTTCCCCTTCGATATAGATGTTATAAGCACGATGAAAATACTCTTCGAAGTATCCTTGTGTACCCAGAAGGCAGCAGAACATGCAGTGAAAAGGTTTTGCTTCCTTTAGCAATTTGTCGAGTGAAACACGTTTGCCACGTTTTCCGTCAGCAAACTCCTCCATTACTAAAGCGTCAGCTACGTAGATAGCACCGTCTGCAACTGAAAGTGGACAAATTGTTGAAGAAGACAATGTGTAGATGAAATAGAGAGGAAGCCTACCATTTTGCCTGGAATACGCGAGCAGCTTATTCATTTGCGCCTTTGTATTGTTGGGGTACCTAAGTCGCCTAACATAGGAGTCGCTACGCTTGATGAACTTCTTCGCTTGGACAGCAAAAGAAAGATGAAAGGTACGGCCAACTAACCAGAGCTCAAGCTCAAAGTCGGCACCGGTCACCCTCTCCCGGTCACGACTGAACGGTGTCACGCGCAAATAATTGAAGCGCTTATCTATTTCCCGCCACTTCCATACCAAGTAGTCAGTGATCGACTCCTCCTTTGCGCTGTCTACATTCTCAAGGAACTTGCGCACTTCAACGGAAACAGCGTGGTTGTGCTCGGCCGGATACATGTGAGACTCTGAGCGAAAGAGAATAGGGGGAACCGACTCTGGAAAGGAGGTTCCCCCAGATGCAGCTTACTAC
>KI519497.1:23266-36367 GCA_000482765.1 Meiothermus taiwanensis DSM 14542 | reverse complement strand
GTTGCGGGGTGGAGCGGGCCCAGGTGAGAAAGAGGGCCTCTATCCTGGGCCACCTTCTTCTGTCCCTACGTGCTTTTCTGAGGCTGGAGGTGTACCGCTTGCGAACGGGGGTGAGTTGGTATGAGTCCAAGGCAAGTATTATCCGCGAGGCGATACGAAGTTACCTGGCCAATCCCATACACATCCTTCACCCAACTGCGTAAGTCCTAACCGGATTCAAAAAGATAGTCATCCAAAGTAAAAACCTCCAGAGGCTATCTTTTTGAATCCTAGAGCACTCCCTTCGGTCGGGTTAGTTCGCCACCATTCGGTGACGAACTAACCGAATCTGGTATCACTCCCTCACCACCAGGCGTAGCCCGGGGTGAAGGATACAGGCCAAACTTCTATCAGCGTTGGCCTTTATTTTTTTGGGGTTTCTTCTGGGTTTTCCTGCTGGTAGCCGGCAGGGGCCTGGCCCAGACCCGCCGCAGCCAGAACAAACCCCAGACCGAGGCCAGACCCAACCCCAGCGCAACAGCAAAGGTTGCAACCGCCACGCGCAGCCAGGAGGGGTGCAGGCGCTCGCCCGAAGGCAGGGTCACAGGCCCGCTCGAGGTCGCCAAAACTTCGGCGTAGGGTAACAGGCGCACCAACACAAAGCCCATAAACGCCGCCACAATGCCAGCCAGAATGGCCAGCCCCAGCAACAGGGCCCAGGCCAGCCCACGCTGGGCCTCCCGAATCGATTCAGCCTCTGCTTCCTTTCTGTGCATTACGAACCCCACACCCCGGCTTCAATCTCGATCACGGCCCCGGTGCCGGGGGTTTCCAGGCCGGCCAGGATGGCCTGCGGCAGGCTCTGGGCATAAGCCAGCAAGGCCCCCCGCCGGCGGTTGTCCAGCTCGCTATGCCATTCGTCTACCAAGAGCAGTGGGGCCTCCTCGTAGTGCTGCCAGAGGAGGCGGTGTTCGGCCAGGCGGAGGGCCAGGGCAATGCTACGGCACTCGCCCCGGCTACCAAAGCGGGCGGCCTCGCGCCCCTCCAGCAGAATCACAAGATCGTCGCGGTGGGGCCCCACGCTGGTGGCCCCGCGCTGGAGATCGTCTTGCAGGTTATCCTCCAGGGCCTGTAAAAAGCCATCGGGGTCGGTGGTCTCAGACAGCTCCAAGCTCAACTCACCCGGTGCCAGCTCGCGGTAGGCCTCGCGGGCCAGGGGGGTGAGCTTGGCCAGCATCCGGCGGCGCAGGCTGAGAATCTCCCCCCCGTACTTGACCAGTTGGTGGTTCCAGATGCTGAGGGTGGTCTGGATCCCGCCGGAGCGGCCCTCCCTGCGAAAACCGCTCTTCAAAACAGCATTGCGCTGCTGTAAAGCCCGGTTGTACTGGCTGAGCATCGAACGGTAGCGGGCCGAGAAGCGCGAGAGCAGCACATCCAAAAACCGGCGGCGCTCCTCCGGGGGGCCCAGCACCAGCTCGAGGTCGTCGGGGCCCAAGAGCACCGCACCGGGCAGCTGGGCCAGCTCGCGCAGCGAGGCCGGGGCCTCGTTGAGCCGGTGTTCACGCCCTTCGCGGCTCAGCTTTACCTCCAGGCGGCTGCTGCCGAACTGGGTCTCGATCTCGGCATGGAGCCAGGCCTCTCCCTGGCCGAAGGCGATGCGCTCGGCCAGGCCGTTGCGCAGCTCGCCCCCCAGGGCCAGCTCGATGGCCTCGAGCAGGTTGGTCTTACCCTGGGCATTCCCCCCCACCACCGTGGTCAGGCCCGGCCCCGGGGCAAAAACCGGGGTGGAGAGGTTTCTAAAATTCTTTTGCCGCAAGCGCACCAGCCGCACGGGGTATAGGCTAAAGGCCACAGGCCCCAGGCTCAAGGGCCAAAGGCGCATTTACAACTCGTCAACCCCCACAGGGTGGCGTATGCTGGCGCTCATGAGTCCCGAACTGCTCGCGGTTTCTTTTGCGCTACTTTCCGCCATTTCCTGGGGTGCAGGCGACTTTAGCGGAGGGGTGGCGGCCCGCCGGCTCAACCCCTACCTGATTGCTTTGCTGGTGCACGCCACCGGCTTGTTGCTTTTTACTCTGCTGGCCTTGCTGCGTGGGGAGGCTTTCCAGCCCAGCGACATCCCCTGGAGCGTGGGCGCAGGGCTGGCGGGCTGTGTGGGGCTGGTGTTCCTGTACCGGGCTTTCGAGGCCGGGCAGATGGGGCTGGCGGCCCCCATGGCCGGGGTGGTGGGGGCCGGGCTGGCGGCCCTGGTGGGGTTTGTGCTCGAGGGCCATCCCACCCCATCCCAGCTCCTGGGCTTTGGGGTGGGTTTGCTGGGCGTCTGGCTGGCGGCGCGCCCCGACGGCGCTTCTGGCCCCTCGAGGGGGCTCGTCTACGCTTTTTTGGCGGGTCTGGGGTTTGGGGGCTATTTCACCCTAATTCATCAGGTGGAAGGCCTGTTCTGGCCCTCGGCCCTGGCCAAACTCACCGCCACCACCCTGATGCTCTGGCTGGTGGGCGGGCTGGGTCTTTTGCAGCGGACAGCCGGTCTTACTGCCAGCCTGGGCCTGGTGGGCCTGGCCGGGATTCTGGACGCCGGGGGCAACCTGCTCTTTCTGGTCGCGGCCCAGACCGGGCGGCTGGACGTGGCCGCCGTGATCTCCTCGCTATACCCCGCCTTTACCACTCTGCTGGCCTGGGCCCTGCTACGAGAACGGCTGAGCCAGGGACAGGTGATGGGGGTGCTGCTTTCGCTGATAGCCATCGCCCTCATCGCCTCCGGTTAGCCGGGCTTGCAACGGGCCGTGTGCTCGCTAAAGCTTCAAGCCGTACTCGTAGCCCCAGGAGAAGGTCTGCAAGCGCGCAAACCCCATCCGCTCATAGAAGGCCACCGCACCCATGTTGCGCCGCCCCACCCCCAGGTGCACGCCCGGCACCCCTAGCTGGCGCAGGCGCTCCAGAAACACCTCCATCAGCCTGCGGCCCTGCCCCTGACCCTGGGCCCTGGGCAGCAGGTCGATGTGCAGGTGGGCCGGGTAGGTGTCGGCCAGGCTCGAGGGCACATAGCCTTTGTGAATCAGGCGGATCATGGCGGCATCCCTGGAGGTATCGGCCTCGAGCGGCAGGGGGTACTTTTCGCGCAGCGGCGGCAGCCACACCGCCTCCATCCAGGCTGCGAACTCGAGCGAGTCGCGGCAGCCCAGCACGTAGCCGCAGACCCCCTCGAGGTCGGTGAGCACGAAGGTCAGGTCGGGCTCGTGAACGGCATAGGGAGCGGCATAGAAATGCCCTAGCAGCGCGGGGTCATGGTACAGGCCGCTGGCATCGGCCCCGCTGTCGCCGGTCAGCAAGCAGATGCGATACAGCTCGGGCAGATCGGCGGGCCTATAGGGGCGGATGGTCATACCTTGCATCAGTCCTCCAGCAGTCCGATAAAGCTCTGCGGATCGGGGTCTATTTTGAGCCGGGCACCGCGCACCGGGGGCAGGTTCGCCATCAGGGCCTGGACTCGCTCTTCGCAGCTTTTGAGGAGCAGGTG
Organism: Meiothermus taiwanensis DSM 14542; assembly: GCA_000482765.1. GTDB lineage: Bacteria > Deinococcota > Deinococci > Deinococcales > Thermaceae > Meiothermus > Meiothermus taiwanensis. The sequence continues at coordinate 32,871 of KI519497.1, read as the reverse complement.
AAACACGTACTGGCCCCGCAGGCGGGCCACGGGGGCCGGAGCTGGGCCCAGCAGCTCGCCCGGCTGGGCGCGGGCCTGGAGAACCCGGGCCAGCTGGTAGATGGCATCGCGGGCCACGGGCTCCTTGGCGTGTGCGACCTCGAGCTTCACCATCCGGCTGGCCGGGGGGTAGCCCAGGGCGCGGCGCAGGGCCAGCTCAACCTCCATAAAGCCCTGGGGACTGGCGGCCTGAAGCGCCCGGTGGGCGGCGTGCCCCGGTTCAAAGGTCTGCAACACCAAGAGCGGACGGCGGTGGGGGTGCAGGTCGGCCAGCTGCCACAAAAGCCGGTGGTAGCGTTCGGCCGCCCGAAAGTCGGACTCCAGCACGAAGCCATCGGCATAGGGCAGCAGCACCAGCGCCAGCTCCGGCAGCACCGGCCCCCGCAGTACGGCGGTGGTGCCCACCAGCACCCCCGGCTCGCCTGCCAGCAAAGGGCGCAGGTCGTCTTTGGCCTCGGCGGTGTAGCGGTAGCGGGGCAGGGTGGGCAGGTGCCGCCCCAGGGCCTCCAAAAGCCACTCCACCCCCGGCCCCCTGGGCTCGAAAACATCGGACTGGCAGCTAGGGCATAGCTCGGGGGCCTTCTCCTGGTGGCCGCACTGGTGGCATTGCAAGAGGCCCAGCCGCCCGCTTTTGTGGTAGCGCAGGGGCAGGGCACAGTGGGGGCACATGGCCTTCCAGTTGCACTGCTTACAGCGCAGCACCGCGCTATAGCCTCGCCGGGCCGAGAGCACAATGGCCTGGCGCTTTTTCTCCTGCACCTGCTGCAGCAGGGCAATGGCGGCGCCTGTAAGGGGCCAGCCCCGCTCCTGGCGCAGATCCAGCAGGTGCAGCCGCGGGCGGGGTGGGGGCAGCGTGTAGGCCGGCTCCTCCCAGACCTCCAGGCTGTTGACGCTCGAGCAGTAGTGGATGGGAATCCCCAGGCCCTGGGCCCGCAGCCGGGCCAGCCGGGGCACAAAGGCCCTCGAGCCCCCCGGAAGCTTGTAGGCCTCGGCGCCCTCCTCCACCACCACGATGCGTTCCCAGTCGAGCGGGAGCAAGAGGCCCTGATAGGTCGTCAGCACCCACCTGGCCGACCCTTGCGCGAGCTTTCCCCAGACCAAGCGGCGTTCCTCGGCTTTCATCTCGCCGTGTAAAACGGCGGCCCCGGGGAAGAAAGACTGGCATTTTTTGAGCAGCGAGACCTCGGGAAACAACACCAGGGCCGGGCCCTCTTGCACCAGGCCCATCAGAGCACGCAGGCGCTCCAGCAGCCGCCCCCCTTGCAGGCGCACCGGGGTGAAGGGCAGCGCCAGGGGCTCGAGCGCCCGCGTCGCAGTGGCTTCTGGAGCCGGCAGCACCTCCACAAACCCGATGTACCCCTTCTCAAGCAGGCCCTTCACCACCCCCCCCCCCACCCCGGCGGCTCGAGCCAGCGCGGCCATGCTCTCCACCCGACGCAGGTCGCGCAGGGCATACCAGGCTGTCCGGGCCTTCTCGCCCACGCCCTCCGGGGGTTCGCGCAACACCACCAGGGCCTGGGCCGGGGTGCGCCGCTCGGCCACCTCCTCCTGCAAAACCCCAGCCTCGCGCAGAAAATCCAGCAGCTTGGGATCCAGGCCCTGGGCCTCCTGCCAGCCTTCGGCCAGGGCTTCCAGGCCCCCGGGCAGCACCGCCGGGTCGGCTCCGGGCAAAAGCCGCACCCGATGGGCAAGGGGGGGCTCGAGGAAGGGCAGCAGATCGTTGAGCAAAACGCCCACCGCACAAAAGCTGTCGCGGGCGGCGGCCAATAGAAACTCGAGGGCCGCAGGATTAAGCCAGGGCTGTGCATCGAGGTAGGCCAGGGCCTCACGCAAAGCAAAGGCCTTCTGGGGGGCTTCCTCGTAGCCAACCACCACCCCCACCCGCAGCTCACCGCGCCAGGGCACCACCACCCGGTAGCCCAGCACCTCCGCTCGAGGGTCGGTGTGCGGGGGCAGGTAGGTCATCGGCTCGAGCGGCAAGGGCAGGGCAACCTTCAAGACCTGCATCCCGCCCAGATTACCCGAAGGCCCCAGGCCGGTGGCACCCCTACATAGCAGATTCGGTTAGTTCGGCACCGGAGGGCCGCCAGCCCACCCCACCGATGGGGCAGGCTTTCTTCGCCGAGCGTAGCGAGGGGTGTGCTCTAAAGATAGCCTTGTGGTCTTTGCTCTGGATGAGCATCTTTCCGGTATCAATCCGCCCGGTCATCGTGCGACCACCCAAACTGCTAGGCCCTGGGCATCCCAGTAAGACTCTGCTGGGGCCGCCGGTGGCTTCGATACAGCAGCTCCTGGGCCTGGCGCAGGGCCTCCTCCAGGGTCAGGCCGTTGCAGGCCACCCAGACCACCCGGGCGTTGGCAAACCGCTGGCTCAGGCGCTCGGTCAGCTCGTGTCCGCTCACCAGTCCGATGTGCAGCCCGCAAAACAGGTGATCGTCCATGCGGTATAGCCCATCCCCCTGCCGCAGCGCTTCGCGCATAATCTGCCCCAACTCCTGCAGGAGCTGGAGGTTCTGGCCGGCCTCCGGGAGCAGCCAGTAGGAGAACAACAGCGGCTGGTCGCTGCGGCTGGCCAGGGCCTGGTAGCGTTCGTAGTCGACCTCGAGGGCCAGGCGGGTGCTCAGGCCCGTCTGGCGGTCGAAGAGGGCCACCTGGGATAGCTCCTGCTGGGTTGCCTCGAGGTTGCGCACAGCCTGGAAAAGCGCCACCCCCACCAACCCCCCCAGGGCCCACAGCGGCCACACCACCCAGTAAGGCCCCGACTCGGGATGGGGTAGCAGCGCCACCAAACCAATCAGGCTGCCCAGCATTACCCAGGGCCCCCCAAACAAGGCCAGCGCCGTCAGGCCCAGGGTGGCCAGGGTGGCGACCGCGTAGAGCATCACCTCATGATTCCAGCCGGGCACAACTGCCTCCGGCTGCTGCACCGCCCAGACCAGCAGCCCCAGGGTTGCCCCCAGGTGCGCAATGAGCGCCGGCTGCGGGTAGCGCTGGGTCAGCGAGAGTAGGATGGGGGTGGCACCAAGGTAGGCCAGGGCCGTCCACCGGGCTGTGTCGGTTCCCACTAAAAGCTGGGTTAGCGCCAGGGCCCCCCCTCCGAATACGGTCATACGCCAATACAGCCGGTGGAGCCAGGATCCAACCGGTTCGAGTCCCTGCGACATGGGGCTATTGTAGAAAAACCTCCGGGCTGGATGCCACAGGAATGAGCGTTAAAACGCAGACCGGCGTTACTTCCAGGCCCCCGCCCCGGCAGAACTGGATATGCTTTAGGCGTGGCCTGGGCCCTGATTCCATCGGGTGCGCTGCTCTACGTAGCGCTGTACGCGGTGGTGCCCATGCTCCCCGGCCTGGAACGCCTGTTTGGTACCCCGCCCGGCAGCGCCCACCTGGGCATCAGCCTGCCCTTTGTGCTGCTGGTGTTGCTCTCACCGCTGGTACCGCGCCTCCGCCTGCCAGCGGGCCTGGTGATGGGCGGTGGGCTGCTGGGGGTGGGTTTATTTGGTGTGCTGGCCGGGCTGGCACCCAGCCTGGAGGTCTGGACGCTCTGCCGAAGCCTGCAGGGGGCCTTCGCGGCGGCAGTTCCAGGGCTTTCACTGGCCCTGTTACCCCGGCTGTATCCCCGCAGGCATACCCAGATGGCCGGGTTCTGGGTGGCCGGCAATGTGCTGGGCGGGGGCCTGGGGCGGGGGCTGGGGGGGCTGTTTGCCGAGTGGTTTGGTGAGCGCTGGGCCATGGTCTTGCTGGCCCTTCCGGTGGCGGTCATCGCCTGGGTGGTGCTGCGCACCCGCGATCACCTGGCCCTGCCCGCACCCCAGTACACCCTGCGGGCCTGGCCCCTGTACACCCTGGGCTTTATTCTGCTGTTTCTGAACTTTTTTGTAGCCAACCTGCTGCCCTACCGCCTCGAGGCCCTGGGGCTATCGCAGGCCCAGATTGGGGGGATTTTTTTCGCCTATCTGGCCGGTATTCCCGGCAGTGCCCTGGCCGGCGCGCTGGTGCGGTGGCTGGGTGAGGTGCGGGCCTTCCGGCTGGCCTTTGGCGTGGTCACCCTGGGCCTGCTGCTCCAGCTGCCCGACCAGCCCCTGTGGATACTGATAGGTTTTGTGGCGATGATGGCGGGTATCTTCACCGCCCAGGCCATCGCCGGTGGGGCCTCGGGGCGGGGCGGGAGTGGGGTGAGCGGCACCTACGTAGCGGCGTTCTACCTGGGTGGGACGGTGGCAGGCCTGGTGTATCCACCCTTCATTGGGCAAAGCCCCTTGTGGGGCCTCGAGGTGGCCCTGGGGGTCTCGCTGCTGGCGGTGTTTTTAGCCGGGCGGGGGCTGCGCTAGGTCCGCTAGATAGGGGTTGCTGGCCCGCTCATGGGCGATGGTGGTGGTGGGGCCGTGCCCGGGGTAGACCACCGTCTCGGGCGGCAGCTGGGCGATCCGCTGGAGCGAGGCCCACAAGGCCTGGGGGTCGCTGCCCGGCAGGTCGTAGCGGCCAATGCCCCCCCGGAAGAGCACATCCCCGCTCAGCAGGTGGCCGGGCCGGTAGAAGCCCACGTGTCCCGGGGCGTGGCCGGGCAAAAACAGCACCTTTAGGCCCAGGCCAAAGTCCAGGGTCTGCCCTTCGGCCAGGGGCTCGACGGGCTCGGGCGGCTGGGGAATGGAGAGCCCCCAGCGGGCCGCGCTCAAAGCGGCGCTGCGGTAGAGCGGCAGGTCGGCCGGGTGCAGATAGACCGGTAGGTGCAAAGCTTCTACCAGCGGGGCCACCGCCCCCACGTGGTCGAAATGGGCATGGGTCAGCAGGATGGCCTCGGGGTTCAGCCCCACCCGCCGCACCTCGGCCAGAATGCGCCCGGGCTCGTCGCCGGGGTCTACGATGACCCCCCGCCCGTTTTCGGCCATCAGCAGATAGGTGTTTTCCTGCAAGGGGCCTACACTGAGAGCGTATACCTTCATAAGGAACGCTCCACCGGCAGGTCGGCCTCGGCCTCCCACTCCAGCATGCTGCCCAGGTAGTTGCGGGCCTCTACCCCCTGCTGCCGCAGCAGCCAGAAGGCGCTGGCGCTGCGGGCCCCACTGCGGCAGTGCACCCCTACCACCTGGCCGGGCAGAAGACCCAGGGCCCCGGCGTTGTCGGGGCCGAAGGCTCCCAGCGGGATGTTTTTGGCCCCTGGGATCCGGGCGGTGGCAAACTCGTGGGGCTCGCGCACGTCCAGCAAAGGATAGGGCAGCCCCGCCAGGATCTCGTCGGCAGTGAGCAGGATCCCGCGGTTGAGCCGGGCCCAGGGTTCACCGGCCACCGGCTGGGCCGGGGCCTGCTGGGTGGCCCAGGGCTCCCATCCCTGCGGCCACAGGTAGACCTCGAGGCCCCCCAAAGCCAGCATAAAAGCGGTTTTGCTCAGGCGGGTGTTGAGCCCCATATCGTAGACCACCACCGGGCGGTGGGGGCCCGCCCCGATGCGGCCGTTGAGCTCGGCCAGGGCTTGCTCGAGCTGCTCCAGCTCTTCCTGGCTGCGCAAGCGCCCTCGGAAGCCCGACAGGTCGAGGTTAATGGCCCCCTCGAGGTGGCCCTGGGCGTACTCGGCCGGGGAACGGCTGTCGATCAGCAAGGCGTGGGCGGGGGGATCAGCAGAGATAATCATCCTTTCAGATTGTACCGGGCGCACCCCCTGTTTATGCTGATAAAGATGAACCTGCGCGTGGATGTTTTCTCCGGTTCCGAGCTGGCCCCCTTCATCCCCGAGCTGGCCCGCCTGCGCATGGCGGTGTTTCGGGAGTGGCCCTATCTCTACGAGGGGAGCCTCGAGTATGAGACGCACTACCTGGCCAAGTTTCTCAATCTTCCCGAGAGCACCCTGGTGGTGGTGCGGGACGGCGAGCGGGTGGTGGGGGCCTCCACCGCCCTGCCCCTCGCCCAGGCCGAGGCCGAGTTCCAGGAGCCCTTCATACAGGCCGGGCTGGATCCCCAGGACTGGTACTACTTCGGAGAATCGGTGCTGGAGCCGGCCTACCGGGGCCGGGGGCTGGGGGTGGCCTTTTTTCAGCACCGGGAGGCCCGGGCCCTCGAGCTCGGCTACCGCCGGGCCACCTTCTGCGCCGTCGAGCGCCCCGCCGAGCACCCCCTCAAGCCGGCCGATTACGTGCCGCTGGATGCCTTCTGGCAGCGGCGGGGGTTCACCAAGCGCCCCGATCTGGTCTGCCAGTTCACCTGGCGCGACCTCGGCCAGCCCCAGGAAACCCCCAAGCCCATGGTCTTCTGGATGAAGCAGCTCTAATGCAAACCGCATGAATTGGCAACCGTTTCACATTCGGGTTTTTGAATAATATCCCGTCCCAAACGAATAAAACCTATACCCTCCGCTGGGAAACACCCAGATACCCACAGAGTTATCCACAGGCCAGACCGGGTTATCCACAGAGTTATCCACAGGCCCGTCCTTTGCATGAGGAAAAGATGAGGCAAAGCCCAAGGGCTGCCTGAATTTTCCTGGGCCTTCCTTTCACTTGCTTTATAAGCGCGGCCTATAGCATGATGGGTATACGGGTTGTTTATGCCAGGATCGGATGCCATTCGCATTGAGCCGAGGCCGTTTTTGCGCTTCGTGGCGGGCCTTCTGAATCGATGCCCCCTCTGGGTGGCCTCGCCAACCCCCGACCAGAACCATCTTCTGGCCCGATCGCCCCTAGGAACCCGGTATGTCTTCCAGGCATTCTCCCACCTTTCCGGTCTGGACAGCGCCTTGCAAGACGCACTGAGCGCCAAGCGAACCCACCAGGCCGAAGGCGTGGTGCTAATTCTGCTCGACCAGCCCCAGGGCGCTTCGTTCGGCGAGCTGGCCCAGGCCCACGGGGTGCAGCTATGGACCCTGGCCGACGTGGACTATCTGGTGATGGCCGCCGACCTCGAGTCCAACGCCCCCCTGGCCCACCTGGGCCTCCACACACAGCCGACCAACGCCACCATCGCCCCCCCACCCGCCCCCACTGCCCGGGCCGAGCGGGGCCTTTAGCGCCACTGACCCGCCCGGCTTGTGGTATAAGCTGTGGGTATGAGTCAGCAGCGCGTGCAAACCGATCAAGCCCCTCAGGCCATCGGCCCCTACAGCCAGGCCATCGTGGCCGGCGGGATGGTGTTTTGCTCAGGCCAGATTCCCCTCACCCCTTCCGGTGAGCTGGTTGCGGGGGATGTGGAGGCCCAGACCCATCAGGTGATGAAAAACTTAGGGGCGGTGCTCGAGGCCGCCGGAAGCTCTTTTGAGAAGATCGTGCAGACCACCTGCTACCTGGCCGATATGAACGACTTTCCGGCCTTCAACAAGGTGTATGCCGAGTACGTGCGCGAGCCCTTCCCGGCCCGGGCCACCGTGCAGGTAGCCCGCCTGCCCCGCGACGTGAAGGTGGAGGTCGCCTGCATCGCCCTTCTCTAAAGGCCCGCCCATGAATCTCTACGAACGCTTTCTGGCCCAGGACGTGCGGGCGCTGGCCCGGGCCATCACCCTGGTGGAGTCGGGCTACCCCGAGGGGCAGGCCCTGCTGCGGCAACTGCGCGGGCGCGGCCAGGCCAAGGTGGTGGGCCTGACCGGCAGCCCCGGGGCCGGCAAAAGCACCCTCACCGACCGCCTGATCGAGGAGGCCCGAAGGCGGGGCGAGCGGGTGGCGGTGCTGGCGGTGGACCCCAGCAGTCCCTTCACCGGGGGGGCCATCCTGGGCGACCGCATCCGCATGATGCGCCACCACCAGGATCCGCAGGTCTACATCCGCTCGCTGGCCAGCCGGGGGGCCTTGGGCGGGCTGGCCGGGGCCACCGTGGCCAGCCTGGCCCTTCTGGAGGCCTTTGGCTTCGAGCGCATCTTCGTGGAAACGGTGGGGGTGGGGCAGAGCGAGGTGGACATCGCCCGCGTGGCCGACACCACCGTGCTGATCCTGACCCCGGCCGCCGGCGACGCGGTGCAGGCCTTCAAAGCCGGGGTGATGGAGATTGCCGACGTGTTCGTGGTCAACAAGTTCGACCTGCCGGGTGGCGAGCGCATCGTGCAGGAGCTAAAAACCACCCTGGAGCTGGCCGCCCCCCGCCCGGCGGGCTGGAAGCCGCCCGTACTCACCGCCATCGCCCCCAAGGCCGAGGGGGTTCCGGAGCTCTTCGAGGCCCTCGAGGCCCATTACCAGCACCTGCAAGCGCACAACCTGCTCGAGGCCGACCGCCTCGAGCGCGCCCGCTTCGAGGTGGAGAGCGTAATCCAGGAGTGGGGCCGCCGCAGAACCCGCGAGGGCCAGGCCCTCATCGCCCGGGTGGCCCGGGGCGAGCTCACCCCCGAGGAGGCCGCCCTACAGCTGCTAAGCGGGCCCCTGGGCATCCAGGTCTAGGCTGCGCATAAAGGCCCCTATCCGCTGAGCCGCCCGGCGCAGCACCGCCTCGGGCTGCACCAGGGCAAAGCGCACATACCCCACCCCTCCCGGCCCAAAGGCCCGCCCCGGCGCAAGGGCCACCCCGGTCTGGGCCACCAGGGCCTTGGCAAAGGCCAGGTCGTCCAGGGACAGGCTGGAAGGCAGCCGGGCCCACAGATACATCCCGGCCTCGGGCAGCGGCACCGCCCAGCCCTGCTGGGCCAGGGCCTCCACCATGGCTGCCCGGCGGCGGGCCCAGGTCTGGGCGTCGGCCTGCAGGCGCTCTTGGGGTATGGACAAGGCGGCCACCCCCATGCGCTGGATGCCCAGGTACTGGTTGAAGTCGATGGGGGCCTTGAGGGCCTCCAGGCTGGCGATGGCCTCGGCGTTGCCCAGGGCAAAACCCAGCCGGAAACCGGCCAGGTGGTAGCTTTTGGAAAAACTAAAAAGCTCCACCACCCGCTCCCGTCCCCCCGGTAAGGCCAGGGGCGAGGGGGTGGGTTTCAGGGCCTGGTCGAGGTAGGGGTTGTCGTGGATGAGGAGCAGGTCGTAGCGCCGGCAGAACTCGAGGGCCTCGGCAAAAAATTCCTCCGAGGCCAAAGCCGCGGTGGGGTTGTTGGGGTAGTTGAGCAAGAGCGCCCTGGCCCGCCGGGCCACCGCCTCCGGCACCGCCCCCAGCTCGGGCAGCAGGTGCTCGCCCAGGGGCATCAGGTGAACCTCGAGGCCCGCCACCTTGGCCGCTCCGAAATAGGAGGGGTAGGCCACATCGCACATCAGCAGGACATCGCCGGGGTCGGCCACAGCCATCAGCAGATGGGCCAGCCCCTCCTGCGAGCCGATCAGGCTCAGGGCCTCGCGCCGGGGGTCGAGCCGCACCCCGTAGCGCCGGAAGTACCACTCGGTGGCGGCCTCGAGGAAGGGCAGGGTGCCCGACTTAAGGCAGTAGCCGTAGGTAGAGGGGTCGTCTATGGCCTGCTTAAGGGCCTCCAGGGCCTCCGGGGGCGGGGGCAGGTCGGAAGCTCCAATCGAGAGGTCGATCACCTCGAGGCCCCGGGCGCGGGCCTCGGCCTTGGCCCTGTCCATCTCCAAAAAAACCCCACCTCCGGTGGGGGTGCGGCTCGAGCGAAACATATGGGTTCTACCATACCGCAAACCGCGCGGTTCATCCCCGCGGGTGCGGGGAATACTTGG
>KI519497.1:21236-21825 GCA_000482765.1 Meiothermus taiwanensis DSM 14542 | reverse complement strand
AGATGGCCGGTTCATCCCCGCGGGTGCGGGGAATACGCTCGATCTCGCCGTAGGTCATGCCTCCTCCCGGTTCATCCCCGCGGGTGCGGGGAATACGGATGTACCGCCATCCTCGCCACATTCGCTAGACAGGTTCATCCCCGCGGGTGCGGGGAATACGGTCGTCCAGAGAGACATACGGTTTCTCCTCCCGGTTCATCCCCGCGGGTGCGGGGAATACCTCAGGCAACAGCATCAGCGTTGTGGACGGTTCGGTTCATCCCCGCGGGTGCGGGGAATACTGGCTGCGCCAAAGCCGCTCAGCCGCAATGAGCGGTTCATCCCCGCGGGTGCGGGGAATACGCGGCACGTCTTGGACGTGTACGCGGCGGGAACCGGTTCATCCCCGCGGGTGCGGGGAATACCCATGATGGGGGCCATAGCCAGGCCGGTGCGACCGGTTCATCCCCGCGGGTGCGGGGAATACTCGTAGCGAGCGTTGGGTTTGCGTGGGCCGGCCGGTTCATCCCCGCGGGTGCGGGGAATACGAGCTAACCATGCTGCCCTTTGACCTACAAGCCGGTTCATCCCCGCGGGTGCGGGGAATACG
>KI519497.1:20419-20758 GCA_000482765.1 Meiothermus taiwanensis DSM 14542 | reverse complement strand
GTGGCGGTTCATCCCCGCGGGTGCGGGGAATACACCGCCACGGATATTCCGCGCATCAAGCAGGACGGTTCATCCCCGCGGGTGCGGGGAATACTCCTGGTTGGCTTGCCCGGCGGCTATCTCCATCGGTTCATCCCCGCGGGTGCGGGGAATACGAGGGGGATGGTGCGGGCCGGTGGGTTTTGCTCGGTTCATCCCCGCGGGTGCGGGGAATACACTGGTCGGCTCTTCCTGAAAACTCGCTGCATCGGTTCATCCCCGCGGGTGCGGGGAATACTATTGCCTGGCCCGAGTGGGTAGAGTGGGAGCCGGTTCATCCCCGCGGGTGCGGGGAATACC